>KZ836155.1 GCA_003265685.1 Piscinibacter caeni
CGAACTGCCGCGTGGCCCAGGCCGTGCCCCAGATGCCGGTGGCCTTGTTGGTGCCCAGCAGCGTGGCCGCCGGTGCGTCGGGATACACGCTGAACAGCGCCGGCACCAGCACCAGGCCGCCGCCGCCGACGATTGCGTCGACGCAGCCGGCGCCGAGCGCCGCCAAGGCGGCGATGGCGAGATCGAGGGTCAAGTCGGGGCGGGGGAGAAATCGAAAGGGGCGCCGGCGGATACCCACCGGCGCCCCTCGATTTTTGCATCGGCCGCTGCTGCGGCCTGTCAGAGTATCGCGACCTGCGGCAAGCCGCGGCGCGTTTCGAGTCTCCTCAGTCCCCCGCCGTGGCGAGGCCCCTGGGGGCCCGCTGCGAGTGGGCGAACTGTAGGCGGGTGGCCAGGGGGCCGCAGCAGGGCTTACCCTGAAGCTGCGAGCGGCATCGTGAGCCGCACGGTTGTGCCTGCGCCGAGGTGACTGCTTACATCAACCTGCCCGCCGTGCAGCTCGACGATGCGCTTGACGATCGCGAGCCCGAGGCCCTTGCCGCCCTCGCCGGTGGCCGGCGCGACGCTGGCACGGGCCTGGTAGAAGCGGTCGAACAGGTGCGGGAGATCGGGCGCGGCGATGCCGGGGCCGGTGTCGGCCACGCTCACCGCGAGCTGCCCGGACTCGCGCCGCGCCGCCAGCGTGATGGTGCTGCCGGCCCCGCCGTGCTTGAGGGCGTTGTCGACCAGGTTGGCCACCGCGCGCTCGAACAGCTCGACGTCAACGTCGGCCGGCACCGGCTCGCCGTCGGCCGGCTCGTCGACGTGCAGTTGCACCTGCTGCGCGCGGGCGCGTTCGGCGAAGCGGGCGCGGATCTGGTCGAGCAGCTCGACCACGTCGACCGACTCGCGCTGCAGCGCATAGGCCGGCTCGTCGAGCCGCGCCAGCTCGCCGAGCGACTGCACCAGGCGCGCCGCGTTGCGGCTGTTGCGCAGCGCCACCTCGACCAGGCGGCGCTCCTCGGCGCGCGCCGCGTCCTCGCCCCAGCGCTGCTGCAGCGTCTCGAGGCAGGCCACGGTGGCGGTCAGCGGCGAGCGCAGGTCGTGCGACAGGTTGCTGACGCCCTCGCGGCGGAAGTGGTCGAGCCGGCGCAACGCGGCCCATTGGCGGCGCAGGGTCTCCAGCATCATCGCGAAGGCGCCGGTCAGGCGGCCGAACTCGTCGCGCCCGGGTGGCTCGAGCAGCGCGGCCGGAGTTCGGCCGGGGTCTTCCTCCAGGCCCTGCGCCGAGAGCTGGGCCACCGCTTCGGTGAGGCGTCGCAGCGGCCGGGTGACGGCGGCGATGATCAGCGCCGCGAACAGCGAGGCCAGCGCGACGATGCCGGCGATCGGCGCCAGCGTCGGCAGCGCCAGGCTGCCGCGCAGCGCGGCCCAGCGTGCCGCGGGCGTCTCGTCGGTGTGGCAGACGAGATAGAGGTAGCCGGCCGCCTGCTCGCCGGGCCGGATCACGGCTCGGCGCAGCGGCCAGGCCGCGACCACCGCGTCGGCGTCCATGCGCTCGGGGTCGTCGCCCATCACGTAGCCCTCGCCCCAGCGCGCCCGGCCGGTGCGGGCGCGGTCGACCGCCGCGCGCACCGGGGCGATCGCCACCCGGAAGCCCGGCGGCAGCTGCGCCTGGCCGGTGCTGGCCAGCACCAGGCCCTCGGCATCGAGCAGGTAGAGCTGCGTGTCCGGCTCGTAGAGCACCAGGCTGCGCAGCCAGTCGCGGAACTCCTCGGGGCGGCGCTGCTGCAGGTCGAGCAGGTCGTCGTAGGTACTGGTGACCCGCGCCAGGAAGGCGTTGGCGCGCTGGAAGGTGGTTTCGTGCTCGAAGCGCTGGAAGCCGTACAGCACCGCGACCATCACCCCCAGCGCGGTGACCAGGCCGGTGGCCAGAACGGTGAGCGCGAGCTTGAGTCTGACGCTCACGTCAGCACCGCCCGGCCGCCCGAAGGTGCTGACGCGCCCCCTCGGGGGGCAGCGAACGAAGTGAGCGTGGGGGCACCATCACCGCGGCGGTTCCCGCATCTTGTAGCCGGCGCCGCGCACGGTGAGGATCAGCTCGGGCCGCATCGGGTCGGCCTCGAGCTTGTTGCGCAGCCGGTTGATGTGGGTGGTGACGGTGTGCTCGTAGCCGTCGTGGCTGTAGCCCCAGACGGCGTCCAGCAGCTGGGTGCGCGAGAACACCAGGCCGGGGTGCGACGCGAAGTGCAGCAGCAGGTCGAACTCCAGCGCGGTGAAGGCGATCTCGGCGCCGCGGTAGTGCACACGGCGCTTGGCCGGCTCGACCTCCAGCTCGCCGTTGCGGATCAGCCGTGCCGGCGCGGCACCGGCCTGCTGGGCGGCCCGCAGCAGCTCGGCGCGGCGCAGCAGCGCCTTCACGCGCGCCAGCAGCTCGGCCAGCGAGAAGGGTTTGGTCAGGTAGTCGTCGGCACCGAGCTCGAGGCCGAGCACGCGGTCGAGCTCGGTCGACTTCGCGGTCAGCATCAGGATCGGCGCGGCACTGCCCCGCGCGCGCAGCGCCTTGCAGACCTCCAGGCCGTCGAGCGCGGGCAGCATCAGGTCCAGCAGCAGCAGGTCGGCCGGGCGCTCGAGCTGGCGCGCCAGCGCCGCGGCGCCGTCGGCCACCGCATCGACCGCGTAGCCGGCGTTGCGCAGGTTCAGCACCAGCAGCTCGCGGATGTCGGCCTGGTCTTCGGCGACGAGGATGTTGGCGGGAGCGCTCGACATGGACCCGATTGTCGGGCGCTGCGACGGCGTTCTTACAGCCTTGTGATCTGGCTGTGATCTTCGGTGAGCGGGGCGCGATCTGCGCTGGCCACAGTGCCTCCCATCGCAGAACCGCCGCAAAGGACCGCCATGAACGCCGCCGCTGCCGTGCCCTGGACCGAGATGTTCGCCCACCGCGAGGCGCTGGTGCGCTTCGCGCAGCGCCGCCTGCTCGACCCGAGCCTGGCCGAGGACGTGGTGCACGACGTGTTCGAGGCCGTGCTGGCCGGTCGCGCCTCGTTCGGCGGCCGCTCGGCGCTGCGCTCCTGGCTGACCGCCATCCTGAAGCACAAGATCGTCGACCTGGTGCGCCAGCGCGCCGGCATCGAGAGCCTCGACACCACCGGCCCGGACGACGAGGACGGCGCGCGCGAGATCGTCTGCCCGCACGCGCGCCCCGATGAGCTGGCCGAGCAGCGCGAGCGCCTCGCGCAGACGCTGGCCCGCATCGAGGCGCTGCCCGCCGGCCTGCGCGAGGTGGTGCAGCGCCGCGTGCTGCAGGACCAGGACAGCACCGAGGTCTGCGCCGCGCTCGCGATCAGCGAGGACAACCTGTTCGTGCGCCTGCACCGGGCCCGCCGGCAACTGCTGAACTGAGCCGCTTCAGGGGCTGCTGAAGCGCACGATGCTGCCGCGCGTCAGCACGACCAGGCTGCCGTCGGTGGCGACCAGCAGGTCCACCGGCGCGCTGTCGACGCTGCCGAAGCGGTAGGCGGCATTGCCGTTGGCCAGGTCGAGCCGGCCGATCCACTGGCCGCAGTAGTCGGCGAAGTAGTAGCTGTTGCGGTAGGCCGCCGGGAAGCTGCCGCTCGCGCCGTAGAACGTGCCGCCGGTGATCGCGCAGCCGCTGAAGAAGCCGCCGGTGGTGTCCGGCGTGCTGCTGTGGTCGTAGGCGAACAGCGGCGCGCTGACGCCGGCCGCGCTGGTCGGCCCCTCGGTGCTCGGCCAACCGTAGTTGGCGCCCGGCGCGCCGAGGTTGATCTCCTCCCAGGTGTTCTGGCCCACGTCGTTGACGTGCATGCGGCCATCGCTCGCGCGCACCGAGAAGGTAAAGGGGTTGCGCAGGCCACGCGCCCAGATCGCGTCGACGATCGTCGCCGGCGCGGCGTAGAACGGGTTGTCGGTCGGGATCGTGCCGTCGTCGTTGAAGCGCAGCAGCTTGCCGAACGGGTCGTTCAGGTCGGGCGCCTTGCTGCTGTCGGCGTTGTCGCCCACCGCCACGTAGAGCTTGCCGTCCAGGCCGAAGTGCATCGCGCCGCCGTTGTGGTTGGTGGCGCCGGAAAGCGCCGGCAGGTCGGCGATGCGCAGTTCGCTGCCGGCCTGCACGAGGTTCGGGTTGCCGGCGTCGGCGGTGAAGCGGCTGATGCGGTTGTGCGTGCCGTTCTCGGTGGTCGTGTGGTACAGGTAGATCCAGCGGTTGCTGGCGAACTGCGGGTGCAGCGCCACGCCGAGCAGGCCGCGCTCGCCCTGCGGGTCCACCGCGAGCGAGATGAACGGCGTGGGCAGCAGCACGCCGTTGCTCACGACGCGCAGCGTGCCGCCCTGCTCGGCCACGAAGATCCGCCCGTCGCCCGCCTGCGCGAAGGCGGTCGCGCTGCTCAGCCCGCCGACCAGCGTGCTGCGCGTGAAGCCGGCCGGCTGCGTGCGGCTGCCGCCGAAGCTCACCACCGCGCTGGCCCAGGCCGAGGTGTTGCCGGCCGCATCGCGCGCCCGTGCGCGCAGCACGTGCTGGCCGGCGGCGTGGACCGTGGTGTCGATGGCCACCGTCAGCGGCGAAGCGTTCGCCGTGCCGCCGGCGACGGCCTGGCCGTCGAGCTGCAGCTCGAGCTGCGTGACGCCGACGTTGTCGGTCGCGCTCGCGGTGACGCTCAACACGCCACTCAGGTTGCCGGTCAGGTTCGCGGGCGAGTCGATGCGCGCCACCGGTGCCTGCGTGTCGCTGGTCGGCACGGCGATCGTCACGCTGACGCTGCTGCTGGTGGTGCTGGCGCCGCGGTCGTCGGTGGCGCGGGCGCTCAACGTGCGGGTGCCGGCGGTCGCCGGCGTCCAGCTGAGGCCGTAGGGCGCGCTGGTGTCGGTGGCGCCGATCTTCACGCCGTTCTCGAAGAACTCGACGCCGGCGATGCTGCCGTCGCTGTCGTCCGCGGTCGCGCTCAGGGTGATCGGCGTTCCGACCGTGCCGTTGCTGCCGGCGGCCGGTGCGGTGAGCGAGATGGTCGGCGGCAGGTTCGCGGCCAGGTCCTCCTCGAAGGTGGCGGTGTAGGTGGTGTCCGCCGCCGGGGTGTCGATCAGGTGCGAGGCGGCGCCGCCGTCGCTCCAGCGCACGAAGCGCCAGCGCGTGCCGTTGGCGCTCTGGTCGGCCGCGGCCAGGCGGCGCTCGATGCCGACCACGCCGGTGAAGCTGCCCGGCGCGCTCTGGCCGTCCAGGCTCAGCGCCAGGCCGGGCGGATCGGTGGCCAGCGTGACGACCACGGTGCGCGGGCGGACGTCGCGCGTGACCTCGCTGACGGCGCCGGCGCTGTCGGTGGCGCGCAGGTGGAAGCGGTAGAAGACGTTGGCCGAGGTCTCACCCTGGGTCGGGATGCTGACCTGCCCGCTGCCGCCGCTGGTCTCGGGCTGGAACGGGTGGCTGTGCGTGTCGTGGTGCAGCTCGGCCCACCAGGTCAGGCGCGACGCGGCCAGCGTGCCGTCCTCGGCGTCGGTGGCGCTGCCGGCGAAGCTGATGGTGTCGCCGGCGGCGAACAGGCTGTTCGTGGCCGGCGCGGTGATGGTCGCGACCGGGGGCTGGTTGGACGGCGGCGCGGAGGCCTCGTCGTCTCCTCCGCAGGCCGCCAGCAGCGCGGTCGACAGTCCCAGCAGCACCCACCAGCGGCGTTCCATGCGTCCCCCTCGACCCCGCGCAGGCGCGCGGCCGGCGGCATTGTGCTCAGTCAAGCACGTCCCGCCGGTGAGCGTTTGTACGCGCCTCAGGGGTTGCGCAGCACGCGCAGCGGCGTACCGAGGCTGCGCGCCAGCCAGCGGCCGGCCTCCTCGGGTGCGAGCGGGCGGGCGTGCAGGTTGCCCTGCATCACCGTGCAGCCGGCCGCGAGTACGGCCTCGGCCTGGGCCTGCGACTCGATGCCCTCGGCCACCACCTCGAGCTTCAGGGTCTGCGCGATCGCGCAGATCGCCTGCACGATCGCCGTCGCGTCGGGCGCCGGCATCGGCTCGATCAGCGAGCGGTCGATCTTGACGGCGTGCAGCGGCAGGCTGCGCAGCATGTTCAAGGACGAGAAGCCGATGCCGAAGTCGTCCAGCGCCACCTCGATGCCGAGCGCGCGCAGCGCTGCGAGGCGGCCGCGCAGCGCGCCGATGTGCGCCACCGCGGCGCTCTCGGTGATCTCCAGCGAGAGCAGGCCCGGCGGCACGCCGTGGCGGCGCAGCAGGCGCGCCACGTCGTCCGGGAAGGCGGGGTCGAGCAGCTCGAGTGGCGAGACGTTCACCGCCACCGGCACGCCGCGGCCGAACTCGGCATGCCAGGTGGCGGTCTGCGAGCAGGCCTGCGCCAGGATCAGTCGCGACAAGGGCACGATCAGCCCGGTGCGCTCGGCCGCGGGGATGAACTCGTGCGGCCCGACGCGGCCGATGCCCGGGCGGTCCCAGCGCGCCAGCGCCTCGAAGCCGAGCAGCGCGCCGCTGCGGCCGTCGACCTTGGGCTGGTAGACCAGGCTGAACTCCTCGTTGCGCAGGCCGGCGCGCAGTGCCTGCTCGGCCAGCAGCGAGAGGCCCGAGCCGTGCTCGAAGCGCTGCTCGGCGTACTGCAGCGAGGTGCCGGGCGTGTGCTTGGCCTCGTGCATCGCCGCGTTGGCGGCGCGCAGCAGCGCCTCCGGGTCGCGCCCGTGCACCGGGTGCAGCACCACGCCGATCGAGGCGTCGAGGTAGAACTCGTGGCCGGGCAGCGGCAGCGGCTGCGCCAGCAGCTCGCGCACCGCCTGCGCCACGTGTTGCGCGGCACGGTCGGGCGCGTCGGCCGGGGCGAGCAGCGCGAACTCGTCCTCGCCCAGGCGCATCACCTCGGCACGCCCCTGCAGCGCGGCAGCGAGCGCACCGGCCAGCGCGCGCAGCACCGCGTCGCCGACAGACGGGCCGTGCGCCTCGTTGAAGAGCGCGAAGCGGTCCACGTCCAGCAGCAGCAGCGCGAAACCCGCGCGTGCCGCGCACAGCTCGCGCAGCCGTGCCTGCAGCGCGCTGCGGTTGGGGGCGCCGGTCAGCTCGTCGTGGGTGGCCTGGTGCAGCAGCGCGGCGGTGGCGTCATGCTGCGCGGTCTCGTCGGTGACGACCACCTGCTCGGCGGGCTGGCCGTCCCAGTCGATGCGCCAGGCGGTGAAACGCAGCCGGATCGGCGTGCCGTCGAAGCGGTAGCGCAGGCCCGACCAGCTGGCCTGCGCCATCTCGCCGGAGATCAGCTGGCGGTGCCGCTCGCGCGCGCCCTCGCGCTCGCTCTCGGGCATGGTGGCGTCGCGCCAGAGGGTGTTGACCTCGGTCAGCGAGTTCAGGCCGTAGATGCGCAGCAGCGCCGGGTTGGCGTACAGCAGGTGCTCTCCGCGCACCACCGCCACGCCCTGGTGCGAATGTTCGGTCAGGTGGCCGAGGCGGTCGCGCGTGCGCTGCGACTCCTGCGCCGAGCGGCGCACCGCGGCGTGCAGCAGGGTCAGCCCGAGCGCCAGGCGCAGCAGCGAGCCGATCACGGCCTGGCGCGCGGCGACCTCCGGCCCGAGCAGCGGGTACTGGAAGTGGTTCAGCGTGAGCAGCAGCAGCAGCAGCGCGGCCAGCCGCTCGGCACCGCCCTGCGGCCACAGCAGCCAGGCCGCCGTCAGCGCCACGGTCAGCTGCAGCACCGCGATGCTGCCGAACATCGGCCGCTCGCCCAGCGGCAGCAGCATGAGCCCGAGCGCCGCCAGAGCGAGCGCCAGCAGCGGCAGGCGCTGCTGCGGCACCGGTCGATGCGCGAGGTAGGCCACGCCGAGGGCCATCAGGCCCACCGAGGCGAGCCCGGTGGCCAGCAGGATGGCGAGCCCCGCCAGGCGCGCCGCCTCGCCGCCGGAGGTCATCACGACCCAGCCGATCGGCAGGCCGACATGGGCCAGGAAGGCCAGCCCGATCATGCGCAGGAAGGCCTGCGAGCGGTCGCGCCACCAGGCGGCCAGCAGCGCCGTGCCCATCGCCAGGCAGATGGCGCTGTTGAACAGCATCACGATCATGGTCACGCGGCGTCCTCGAGCAGCCAGCGCGCCGCGCGCTCGGCGATCATCAGCGTGGGCGAGTTGGTATTGCCGCTGGTGATGCTGGGCATGATGCTCGCGTCGGCCACGCGCAGCGCACGCACGCCGTGCACGCGCAGCCGCGCGTCGACCACGGCCTGCGGGTCGGATGCCGGCCCCATCTTCGCGGTGCCCACCGGGTGGAAGATGGTGGTGCCGATGTCGCCAGCCAGGCGCGCGAGTTCCTCGTCGTCCTGGAACTGCACGCCGGGGCGGAACTCGCGCGGCTTGTACTTCGCCAGTGCCGGCTGGGCGGCGATGCGGCGCGTCAGGCGCAGCGATTCGGCGGCGATGCGCCGGTCCTCATCGGTCGACAGGTAGTTCGGCGCGATCGCCGGCGCATCCTGCGCATGCGGCGAGCGGATGCTCACCCGGCCGCGGCTGGTCGGGTTCAGGTTGCAGACGCTGGCGGTGAAGGCGTCGAAGCGGTGCAGCGGCTGGCCGAAGGCATCCAGCGAGAGCGGCTGCACGTGGTACTCGAGGTTGGCGTGGACCTGGCCCGGGTCGCTGCGCGCGAAGGCGCCGAGCTGCGACGGCGCCATGCTCATCGGCCCGCTGCGCGTCAGCAGATACTGCAGGCCGATGCGGGCCTTGCCAAGCCAGGAGTTCGCCAGCGTGTTGAGCGTGCTGACGCCCTCGACCTGGAACACGGCGCGGATCTGCAGGTGGTCCTGCAGGTTCTCCCCCACGCCGGGCAGCTCGCGCTCGACCGCGAGGCCGTGGCGCAGCAGCAGCGCGGCCGGGCCGAGGCCGGAGAGCTGCAGCAGCTGCGGCGTGCCGATCGCGCCGGTGGCCAGCACGAGTTCGCCGCCGGGTTTCAGGCGCGCCTGCTGGGGCGCCCCGCCGCCGGCCGGCGCAACCTCGATGCCGGCGGCCGCCAGCGCGCCGTCGGGGCGCTCGAGCTGCAGCCGGGTGATCGTCGCACCGGTCCAGACCTGCAGGTTCTCGCGCTGCTGCACCGGGCGCAGGAAGGCCTTGGTGGCATTCCAGCGGATGCCGCTGCGCTGGTTGACCTCGAAGTAGCCGACGCCGGTGTTGTCGCCGCGGTTGAAGTCGTCGGTGGCCGGGATGCCGGCCTGCACCGCGGCCTGCGCGAAGGCGTCGAGGATCTCCCAGCGCAGGCGCTGGCGCTCGACGCGCCATTCGCCGCCCGGGCGCGCGCCGCTCGCGTCGAAGCCGGGCGCGGCGTGGAAGGCGTTCGCGCCGCCGTGGTGGTCTTCGTGGGCGAGGAAGTCGCTCAGGCAGTCGGCCCAGCCCCAGCCGGGGTTGCCGAGCGCGGCCCAGTGCTCGTAGTCACGCGCCTGGCCGCGCATGTAGATCATGCCGTTGATGCTGCTGCAGCCGCCCAGCACCTTGCCGCGCGGGTAGCGCAGCACGCGGCCGTTCAGGCCGGGGTCGGGTTCGGTCTGGTAGAGCCAGTCGGTGCGCGGGTTGCCGATGCAGTAGAGGTAGCCCACCGGCACGTGCACCCAGAGGTAGTCGTCGTTGCCGCCCGCCTCCACCAGCAGCACGCGCTTGTCGCGCCGCGCCGAGAGCCGGTTGNCAGCAGCACGCGCTTGTCGCGCCGCGCCGAGAGCCGGTTGGCCAGCAGGCAGCCGGCCGTTCCGGCGCCGCAGACGATGTAGTCGTAGGTGTGATCCGTCATCCCTGTCCCGGGGACGGATCATAGGAGCTACCTCGGCAACGGCGGCAGCGGGTCGATCCCGGGGGCCGGCTCGGGTGGTGTGTGCGCGACGTTGAGCACCCAGCAGACCATCGTGAAGTAGCCCACCAGCGCCGTCAGGTCGACCACGCCGCGTTCGCCGAGCCGCGCCAACGCGCGCGCATAGGTCGCGTCGCAGACGCCGTGGTGCGCCAGCAGCTCGCTGCAGAAGTCGTGCACCAGCGCCTCGTCCTCGCTCATGTCGGCCGGGCGTGCGCCGTCGCGCAGCGCGGCGATGCTGGCCGCGCTGGTGCCGGCCCGGGCGGCCGCGGCGGCGTGGATCGCCCACTCGAACTGCTGCGTCGTGGCACGCGCCACCATCAGCGTGGCGAACTCGTTGAGCCGCGTCGGCAGCGCGCTGTCGAAGCGCAGGTACTCGCCGACGCGCTGCACGCGGTCGAGCAGCACCGGGCTGCGCAGCAGCGGGATGAACGGGCCTTTGACGGCCTTGCGCGGGCCGGCGATCAGGGCCTCGGCCGCGGCGCGCTGGGTCGCGTCGAGCTGGTCCAGGGGCAGCGGCGGAAGGCGGTCGGTGAGGCTCATGCGGGGCTCCTGGAGAGGTCGGGCCACAGGATGATCGCGCCGGCGGCGAGCAGCGCGGCGGCCGCCCATTGCGCCAGCGCCAGCGCACGGGCTGGGTCGCCGCCGACCAGGCCGACGCTGAACGGCCCGGCCAGCTGCCCGGCGGCGAAGGCCGCGGTCATCGCGGCCATCAGGCGCGGCGCGCGCTCGCCGGCGCTGCGGCGCGCCGCCTGCATCGCGGCCATCGTCATCACCATGAAGGTGCCGCCGACACAGACGGCGCAGGCGAGCAGGCCGGCGAGCGTCGGCCAGCCGGCCGCCAGCGCCAGGCCGAGCGCCATCACGCCCTGGCCGAGCGCCCACAGCCGGCGCGGCGCGAGCCGGCCGGCCCAGCGCGCGGCCAGCAGCGTGGACAGCGCGGCCGCAGCGCCGAAGGCGGGCCAGACCCAGCCGAACAGGGCCGGGTCGGCGACCTGCTGGCGCGCCAGCGCCGGCAGGAAGGTCGCCGGGATGATGTAGCCGAAGCCGAAGGCGGCGTAGCAGATCACCAGGCGCCAGCCGTCCGGCCCCAGCCCGGCGCCGGCCGCCGTGCCGCGGGCTGCTGCGCCGGCCCGGCGCGGCAGCACGAGGTGCACGCCGAGCGCCACGCCCGCGGCCACCGCACCGAGCAGCGCCCAGGTGGGTGCCGGCGCCCAGCCGGCGATGCCCGCGCCGAGGCCGCCG
>KZ836156.1 GCA_003265685.1 Piscinibacter caeni
CGGCGGCCGCGGCGGGCGCCGAGGCCGCTGCCGGCGCGGCCTTGGCGACTGCGACCGCCGGCCTGGCCGGGGCCGCCGCGGCCGGCGCAGGGGCCGGCCCGGCGGCGGCGAGCATGTACTGCACCGCGGCGCGGATCTGCGCATCGCTCAGGTCGGCGCGCCCGCCCTTGGGCGGCATGCCCTTGGCGGTGCCGGCGATCGCGCTCTTCACGAGTGCGTCGAGCCCGGCCTTGGCGCGCGGCGCCCATTGCGCCGCGTCGCCGAACTTCGGCGCGCCGGCAATGCCGCTGGCGTGGCAGCCGATGCAGGTGCCCTCGTAGACCGCCTTGCCGGCGGCCTTGTCCTGGGCGAAGGTGTCGGCCGCGACCCCCACGAGCGCGGCGGCGGTGGCGGCGGCGAGCAGCAGGCGTTGCATGGTCGGCCTCCTACTTCTTCGCCGTGGCCGCCGCCGAGGCCGGCGCCGCGGGCGGCGGCGGCGCGAGCTTCTGCAGCGTGCTCTCGTGCACCTGCGTCGTCGTGCCCGGCAGCGCCGAGTGGCACAGGTTGCAGTTCTCGGCCGACCAGGCGACCTCGCCGTTGTGGCAGGCGCCGCAGAACTGGCCGTCGATGATCTTCAGCATGTTGATCTGGTTGCCGCCGGCCTTGAACTGGAAGCCCAGGTCGGCATGGCAGACCTTGCAGCGGAAGCGCACGCGGTGGAACCAGTGCGGGAACACCACCGGCCGCATGCCGGCGGCGTCGGAGTAGTTGTTGATGACGACGTCGCCGTACTCGGCCTGCGCCGGGCCCGGCCACAGGCCGGTGCCGGCCAGCGCCACGAGCAGCGTGACGATCAATCGGGTCAGGGACTTCACGGGGTTCTCCAGGGGGGATTCAGAAGCGCCGCTGCACGCGCAGGAACACCGCCGCGACGCCGCGGCCCTCGACCCGCGCGACGCGGGCCGACAGCCGTGCGTCGAGCCGGCCGATCGTGTAGTCGAGCCGGTTCTCGAGCGACTCGGTGACCCGCTCGCGCGGCGCGTCGATGTCGCCCAGCGCGCGGCGCTCGAACTGCGCGCTGTTGACCGCCAGCAGCGCCGAGAAGCGCAGCCGCGGCACGCCGAAGGCACGCTGGTGCTCGTAGCTCAGCGTGCCGCTGGCGTAGTGCTGCCAGCTCGACTCGGGCGTGCCGCGCAGGCCGGTCAGCGCGTCGGTCTGCTCGCTGTCGCTGCAGGTGGCCTGCAGCGTCAGGTCGCCCGACCAGCTGGCGTGCCGGTCGATCTGCGTGCGCCGGCTGAACTGCAGGTTGACGAGGCGGAAGCGCCCGTCGGCGTCGGCGCGCGTGCGCGAATCGCTCAGCGTCAGCCCGGCGTAGCTCTGCGTGCTGCCGCCGGCGGCCGACTGCCAGTAGAGGCTGGCCGAATGCGCCAGCGTGCGCGAGGCCGCTGGTGTCTGCGAATCGCTCAGCACGCCGACCGCCTGCGTCACGTTCAGCGCCAGGCTCTCGCCCTCGCCCAGCAGCACCGCGCGCACCAGGCCGTGGCTGGCCTGCGCGGCCACGGTCTCGCGCAGCGGCGTGCCGGTGGCGCGCGTGGCGCCCAGCGTGAGCGCGGCGTTGCGCTGCCAGCTCCATTCGCCCAGCGGCACGGCCTCGCCGCTCCACTGCGCGCCGAGGTTGCCGGTCAGCGCGGCCGTGCGCGGCGCGTTGCCGGTCTCGACCACGGTGCCCGAGCCGGCCGCGAACACGCGCCACTGGCGCGACAGCTCCTGCGTCAGCCCGAGCGCGCCGTTCATCGTGCGGGCGCGCTGCGTGCCGTCGCCGGTGTCGATGCCGGCGTCCATCCAGCGTGCGCTGGCGGTCACGTACAGCGGCATCTCGGCGCGGTACAGCGGCTCGCCCTCGCGCGGCCGCCAGGTGGCGAAGCTCGAGAGCTGGCGGATGTCGGTCGAGAAGGCCGGGAAGCCGGCGCCGCGCAACTGCACGTCGTTCCAGCTCGCCAGCGTGTCGATCTGCAGCGCGGCCGCGTCCTGGAAGCTGTGGCGCAGGTTCAGGCTGTCGATGTGGCTGGTGTCGCCGGTGTCGCTGCGGGTGTTGCGCGTCAGCGCGAGCCCGCCGTCGACGCTGTGCGCGCCGCGCTGCCACAGCGCGGTGGCGCGCAGCGCGTCGACCGTGTCGTCGGCGCCGTCGGCGGTGGTCAGCCGGCTGCGCTCGGCGACGAACTGCAGCTGCGTGTTGCCGGTCTCGGGCCGCCACGACTGCGTCAGGCTCAGGCGCTGCGCGCGGTAGTCGCCGCCGAGCGACTCGCCCTGCGCGCGGCTGTCGGTCACGTCGGCGCGCAGCTCGAACGGGAAGCGGCTCTGCGGGAACACCGAGACCGCCAGCCGGCCGGTGGCGGCGCCGCTGGTCGAGCGCTCGGCCGGGCTGCCGGCGCCCTCGCTGCGGTCGCGCGCGACCAGGCCGCCGATGCCGGCACGCACCTGCACGAACCAGGGCTGCCACAGCCAGCTGGCGAAGTCGACCTCGCTCACCAGCGCCACGTGGCGCGTGCGCAGGCCGTCCTCCAGGCGCAGCCAGCGGCCGTCCAGCGCGACCAGGCCGCCGATCTGCCAGGGCGCGAACTCGAAGCGGAAGCCATCGCCGTGCTTGAGCGGCTCGGCCGCCGCCGCGGCGCTGTCGCCGGTGGGTGGGTCGGGCTCGGCCGGCCCGGGCAGGAAGGCCGCGGCCTGCACGCCGCCGGCGCGCGCCAGCAGCAGCGCGGCGGCGATCGGTGCGATCACCGGCACGAGGTGGCGCGCGCGGCGGCGCCAGCAGGACGTCGGGCCGCGCATGCCGCGAACTCCGGGGGTCTGCGCCGGCCGCCAGCGCGGCTCAGCCGGCGCGCGCCTTCTCGGCCGGGGCGCGCAGCGGCGCATAGTGGCTCTCGTCGATGCGGATGGTCGTGCCGCGGCGCAGCGTCGCGATCAGCGCCTTCCAGCGCGCCTCGCCCTCGTCGCGCTGCCACAGGTCGGCGGCGCGCTGGCGCACCTCGTCGAAGCGGCGCTGCTGCGCCGGCTTGCGGCCGTCCAGGCGCAGGATCGCGATGCCCTCGAGCAGCTGCACCGGCGCGGCAATCTGGCCGGGCTGCAGCGCATCGACCACGCCGTGCACCGCCTCGGGCAGCATGCCGCGGTGGGTGTAGTCCAGCGCGCCGCCGATGGAAGCGGAGCGGTCGCCCGAGTGCAGCTTCGCGAGGGCCGCGAAGTCGGCCCCGGCTGCGAGGCGGGCGTGCAGCGTGCGCGCCTCGGCCCAGGCCGCATCCCACTTGGCCTGCGGCGAGCTCGGGTCCACCTTCAGCAGGATCACGCCGAGCTTGACCTGCTCGGGCTCGACGAACAGGTCGCGGTGCTGCTCGTAGTAGGCGCGCGCCTGCGCCTCGGCAGGCTCGGGCACGGCCTGCACCTGCTGCTGCAACCGCTCGAGCAGGCTCTGCGCCTCGAGCTGCGGCACGACGTTGGCGAGCATCTTGTCCCGGCTCGCGGCCCAGGTGGCGCTGCCGCCGTACTGGCGGTCGTAGCCGGCCACCGCGGCATCGATCTGCGCGCGCTCGGGCTGCAGGCCGCGGCGCTTCGCCTCGGCCAGCAGCAGCACGCGGTTGACGAGTTCGTCGCCGACCTCGCGCTGGAACTGCGCCAGCTCGCCCTCGGGCGGCTTGGCGTGGTAGTACTTCCTGCGCATCGCGACCGACAGCGCACGCTGGTACTCGACCGCGGCGATCACCGTGTCGCCGACGGTCGCGAAGGGCTTCGCCGGCGGGCCGGCCGGTTCGGCCGCCGCGGCGGCGCAGGCCGCCGCGACGAGCAGAACGAAGGACGCGGCCCGCTTGATCATGGCCTGCCCCTCACTTCACGTGGCAGGCGGTGCACACCGCGCTGGACGCATTCGAGATGCGCAGGAAGGTCTCGCCGGCGACGCGCCCGGTGCCCGTCGGCCCCGCCTGCCCGGTGGAGACATGCGGGTCGTGGCAGCTGGCGCACTCGACCATCGGCCCGAGCCCGCCGGTGGCGCGCACGTACAGCGGCAGGTCGGTGCGCTGCTTGCCGGCGCCGCCGGTGTCGACCCAGAACACCTGGTTGCTGTTGATGGTCTGCGTCAGCGGCTGCACGAAGTCGCCGTCGCGGCACGTGCCCGAGACCACCGCGCCCGAGCCGGTCAACCCGCCGCCGCAGTACTGGATGCCGATCGGGTGGTCGTTCGACAGGTCGGTGCCGATCAGCGCCGCGCCGCCGGAGATGCGCCCGGCCGCATTGACCGTGCTGCCGGTCCAGGTGAAGGCGCGGCCGTCGTTGCCGCCGCCGTCGGCCACCAGTCCGCCGGAGCCCGGCGCGTTGATGATGTTGTCCATCGCCTGCGTGCCGTCGTGGCACGAGAGGCAGGCCATCGAGATCGAGCCGACCGCGGCCACCGTGCCGTCGAGCGAGGGCGTCTGCAGCGTGTCGTAGGTGGTGTAGCTGCCGCCGCCGGGCGGCGCGCCCGCGGCACCGAGGCGCTTGTTCCACAGCGGCGCCGGCGCGTTCACGTCGCCACCGTGCGGCGTGTGGCAGAACACGCAGATCTCCGCGGTGTCGCTGGTCTGGTTGCGCCCCGCTGGGCCGGGACCGGAGCCGAGGTTGTGCTTGGTGTCGGCGATCCCCGCCGACGCGCCGCCGCAGACGGCCAGCAGCAGCGCCGCGATCCAGGCGGACCACGACGCGCCGCGCCGCGACGGGCGACCGGGCCATGTGAGTTGCATCTCGTCCCTCTCTTCCTTTGCCTGGTTGAACAGCCGAACGCTCGTCAGGCCCGGCACTCCCCAATGCCCTGCGTGACGAACCCTGTTCTGCACCTTCTGTGCCATTGCTCACGCCCGGCCACGGCCTTGATTTGCCGTGCGCACGCGGCGTCTTGCTCCTGCTTCCGGGAAGTGCGGTTCCCGGCTTCGGGAATTCAGCGGACCGGCGGACGGCGCGCGAAGAAGCCGGCGGTCGCGGCCAGCGCCGCGGGGCGGTAGACGTCGATGCGGCGGTACCACTGGTCGACGACGTAGACGCGGCCATCCTCGTCGACCGCGATGCCCGAGGGCAGCATGTACCTGGCCGGGCCGTCGCGCTCGGAGCGCTCGCCGACGAACAGCAGCAGCTCGCCCTCGGGGTTGAATATCTGGAAGTTGCCGAACGCGCTGTCGACCACGTAGACGTTGCCCTCGCGGTCGACCGCGATCTCCTTGGGCCGCGCGAACTGGCCGTACTGCTTGCCCACGCTGCCGAAGCTGTGCAGGTAGCGGCCCTCGCGGTCGAACACGAGGACGCGGAAGTTGCCGCCGTCGACCACGTAGAGCCGCCCGTCGCGGCCGATCGCGAGATCGCGCGGCAGGTTGAACTCGCCCGGGCCGCTGCCGCGCCTGCCGATGTCCATCAGGTGCGCGCCGCTGGCCGCATCGAACACGCGCACCTGGTGGCGCTCGGAGCTGACGCCGCCGATGTCCACCGCGTACAGGCGCTGCCCGGCCGGATCGACCGTCACGCTCGACAGGCGCGCGAACCACTGCTCGCCGCCGATGCGACGCAGGAAGCTCCGGTCCGGGCCGTAGACGAACACCGCCTTGGCGCCGATGTCGGCCACGTAGAGCCGGCCGGCGGCATCGACGTCCAGCCCGATCGGCTTGATCAGCTGGCCCGGGCCTTCGTCCTCGCCGATGCGGTACTGGCGCCCGGCCGGCACGTCGAACACGCGCACGAAGCGCGCCACGGTGTCGGAGACGAACAGGCGGCCCTGCCACACCGCCACCGCATAGGGCTTGGAGAGCAGCTCGCCGCTGGCCTGCTCGCCGGTGACGAGGCGGCGCAGCTCGCTGGCCGCCTCGGCGGGCAGGATGTCGGCGCTGCCGCGGATGCTGCGCTCGAACACGAAGCGCGGCTCGTCCGGCGGCGCGGGGAAGACCAGCGGCCGCACCGGCCCCTCGGGCGCGGGCGGCGACTGCGCGCAGGCGGCCAGCAGGGCGGCGAGCAGCGCCCCGCCCAGCGCAGCCACGGCGGCGCGCAGCGACATGGGCCTCACCCCGGCATCACTTGGCGGCCGCGGTGAGGTAGTCGATCGCGGCCCCCAGTTCGTCGTCCTTCAGGTCGGCGGCGAATGCGACGGGCGCGGCGGCAATGCCGAAAGCGAGAACGAGCGTCCCCGGAAGGGCGAAGGGCTTCATGCGACACACCTCTCGGGGGCGGCGGCGCACGGCCCGGTGCCGCGCGCATCGACGGGCCCCGGCTGCAAACCCTGTGCCATCGCGATGGCAGAGAACTTGCAGCACGGCGCGCACGATGAACATGCTGCTGCGATGCCTTGCCCGCGTGGCCTGGCCGTTGCTCGCCGCCCTCGCCACGCTGGCGCAGGCCGCCGAGGACCGCGGCGCGGTGCTGTATCACAACTACTGTTCGGTCTGCCACGGCGACCGTGGCGACGGGCGCAGCCGCGCCGCCGGCTCGCTCTCGACGCCACCGCGCGACTTCACCTCCGAGGCAAGCCGGCGCGAGCTGACCCGCGAGCGCATCGTGCTGGCCATCACCCACGGCCGGCCCGGCACGGCGATGGTGGGCTGGCAGTCGCAGCTCGGCGACACCGACATTGCCGTGCTGGCCGATCACGTGCTCGAGCGCTTCGTGCGCGGCGCGCCCGCGCCGGCCGACCCGCACCGCGCGGCGCTGCCGGCGCCGGGCATCTCGGGCACGCGCGCCCATGGCGGACGCGCGGCCGATGCCGCTTCCACTCCCGCCACCGTCGACATGACGGCCGGCCTCCCCAACGGCCTGATGGGAGACGCGCAGCGCGGGGGTGTCTTTTACAAGGCCAACTGCAGCGCCTGCCACGGCATCGCGGGCGACGGCAACGGGCCGCGCGCCTACTTCATCCGCCCGCGCCCGCGCGACTTCACCGCCGCGGCGAGCCGCGCACGCTTCAACCGGCTCGCGCTCTATGCCGCGGTCTCGGAAGGGCGGCTCGGCAGCGAGATGCCGGCCTGGCGCCAGGTGGCCACGCCGCAGCAGATGGCCGACGTCAGCGAGTACGTGTTCCAGGCCTTCATCCGGCGATGAAGCGGCTGGCCGCGCTGCTGCTGGCCGGCGCCGCGGCGCTCGCGCACGCGGCCGACGGGCACGAGCTCGGCCGGCGCGTCTACAACGTGCGCTGCTACTTCTGCCACGGCTACTCGGGCGACGCGAAGACGGTGGCCGCCGGCATGCTCGACCCGCCGCCGCGCGACTTCACCGCGGCGCCCGGGCTCGACGAAGTACGCATCGTCCGCGCACTGCGCGACGGCCGGCCCGGCAGCGCGATGGCCTCGTTCGAAGGGTTGCTGAGCGAAGCCGAGATGCAGGCGGTGGCCGGCTTCGTGCAGCGCGAGTTCGTGCTCGCGAAGCGGCCGAACACGGCCTACCACACGCCCGAGAACGGCTGGCCCGACCATGCGCGCCACGCAGCCGCGTTCCCGTTCGCGCGTGGCGAGATCGCGCTCGACGTGCCGGCCGAGACGCTGAGCCCGGCGCAGCAGCGCGGCCGGCGCCTGTTCCTCACGGCCTGCATCAGCTGCCACGACCGCAGCCGCGGCACCGACCCCGGCCCGGCATGGGCGGCGCGGCCGGTGTCGTACCCGCGCCTGGGCTTCGTGCCCGGCCAGGCGAACACACCCCCGGTGGACGCGGTCTCGAGCGCGAGTGTGTACGCGAAGCACGAGGTCGCACCGCGCCTCGCCGGCCTGACGCGCCAGCAGCGCCGCGGCGAGGCGCTGTTCCAGGCCAACTGCGCCTTCTGCCATGCGGCCGACGGCACCGGGCGCAACTGGATCGGCCAGTTCATGGAGCCCCAGGCACGCGACCTGACCCAGTTCGACGCGGCGACGATGCCGCGGGCGCGGCTGGTGACGACCATCCTCGACGGCCTGCCCGGCAGCTCGATGCCGGCCTGGCGCGCGGTGCTCACCCGCGCCGAGGTCGAGGCGGTGGCGGCCTACGTGGAGCGGGCGCTCTTCCGGCGCTGAAGGCGCGGTTCACGCGCCTCGCGCCAGGGAAGGTGGAGAAGCGTCAGCGACCGGGTTCGCCGGCCCCGTCCACCTCACTCGACATCGTCGCGGCGCAGCGCCGCGATGGTGGCCGGCAGTTCGTCGAGCGGAGCGATCGGCCCGCGCAGCGCCGGCGCCTGGGCGGACTGCTCCACCTCGGCCGGCGCGGCGCGCAGGTACAGCCAGGCCGGGTGCGGGTAGAAGCGGCTGGCGTAGTCGTAGCCCTTGTGCTGCTGCAGGCGCTGCACCACCACCGCCGGGTGGTCGCCCAGCTTGTGGACCGGCGGCTTGGCCAGCGCGCGGGCGCTCAGCAGGGAAGCCGCCAGCAGGGCCGCCAGCAGCGGGATCAGGGACATCGTCGGGCTCGTCATGGTCGTCTCCTCGGGACGTGGTGGACGGTGCGACCACTGTCCTCGCGGGGGACTTGCCGATGACTGACGGATTCGCCGGAACCGCTCCCTAGGCCCGCTCCCTAGGCCCGCGGCCCGGCCAGCGCCGCCGCCAGCACACGCTCGTGCAGCGCCTCGGTCTCGGCCGAGGGCGGCGCGCCCAGCACACGCGCCAGCAGCTCGCGGCAGCGCCGGTAGGCGGCCAGCGCCTCGGCATGGTCGCCGGCCGCGGCCAGCACGCGCATCAGCGCGCGGTGCAGCGTCTCGGCGAGGTTATCGATCTCCAGCGCACGCCGGTACAGCGCCACCGCGGCGGCCGGGTCGCCATCGCGTTCGAGCGTCTCGCCCAGGCGCGCCAGCATGCCGACCACGCGCGCGTGCAGCGCATCGCGCGGGCGCAGCACCCAGGCGGGTGACTCGTCGCCCAGCAGCGGGCCGGTCCAGGCCTGGAGCAGGGCAATCGCGGCCTGGCGGGCCGGCGCGGCATGACCGGCCGTGGCGGCGGACAGGGCCTCCGAGGCCAGCTCCAGCCGCGCCTGCAGCCAGGCCACGTCGGTCCACACCCGCGTGGGCTCGAGCGAGAGCTTGCCGCCGGCCAGCGGCAGCGCATCCTCGACGTCGAGCAGCTTGCGCAGGCGGAACAGCGTCGAGTCGAACGAGGTCTTGGCGGCATCGCCCTCGGCCTCGGGCCACAGCGCGTCGGTCAGCGCCTGCACGTCGACCTCGCGGCCGCCGATCGCCACCAGCAGCTTGAGCAGGTCCAGCGGGCGCTGCTGGGCCTTGCCGGTGAAGCGCAGCGGCTGGCCGTCGCGCACGATCGTGAAGCCGCCCAGTGCGTGCAGGCGCAGCCGGTACGGCCAGGCCGGGCCGGCGCCGGGCGGCGGCTGCAGGCGGTTGCGTTCGATCAGCAGGCGCACGAAGTCCGGCTCGATGCCCTGCGCGAGCGCGAAGGCGGCCAGCCGTGCGGCCGCGTCCGGCCGGTTGCGCACGAAGGCCAGGGTGTGGCGCGCACGGTAGCCCGCCAGCACCGCACCGAGCTGCATCGCGGCGGCGGCCGTGTCGCCGCGCGCCAGCGAGCGCTCGGCTGCCATCAGCTCGCGCTGGCGGCCGAGGTGCTGCCGCTCGGCCGGCGTGGCGGCAGCGGCGCTCGCCGCGTCGAGATCGGCCAGCGCAGCCTCGTAGTCGCCGCAGCCGGCACGCGCCTGCGCCTGCCGCGCGACGAAGGTGGGCAGCTGCAGCACCGGCAGGCCGGTCTCGCGCGCGAGCACGAGCGCCCGCTCGGCGTCGCGCAGCGCGTCGGCGTGGCGGGCCTGGCGCTGGCGCAGCGTCGAGCGCAGGAAGTGGAAGTAGGCCGCGTCCATGCGCCGCGTCGGCGCGAGGCGCTGCTCGATCGCGTCGACCAGGGCCTGCGCCGCCTCCAGCTCGTTCGCGCTGATCAGCGCCTCGGCACGTGCATGGTCGATCTCGAACAGGTAGGCCTCCAGCCCGTAGCGCCCGGCGATCGCGTGCGCCTCGTCGGCCACCGCGGCCGAGCGTTCGTAGCGGCCGTTCAGGAAATGCCAGAACGACAGGTGGGTGCGCCACCACAGCTGCATCAGCGGGCTCACGTGCCCGCTGTCCAGCACGGGTTCGGTACGCGCCACCAGCGCCTCGGCGCCCTGCCCGTCGCGAATCCAGTTCCAGTGGTTGAACAGGATCGAGGCGGCCATCACGCGCACGTTCGGGTCGGTCTCGCCGTCGATCAGCGTGTCCAGCCGGGCAGCGCAGCGCGCCAGCGCGTCCGCGTCGGGGCGGCGGAACAGCAGCGCGATCAGCTGCGCGGCGCGGGCGCGCAGCTCGCTCTCGCGGTCCAGCGCTGGCGCGTCGTCGGCCAGCAGCCGGTCGAGCTCGGGCAGCCAGCGGTCGAGCGGGCGGAAGTCGGCCCACTCGTAGTAGCAGCCGGTGGCCAGCGTGGCCAGCGCGAGCGCCTGGCCGCGCCGGTCGCCGGCGGCGCGGAAGCCCTCCAGCGCACGCTCCAGCGCCGGCCGGCNCCGCGCCGGTCGCCGGCGGCGCGGAAGCCCTCCAGCGCACGCTCCAGCGCCGGCCGGCCGCGCTGCGGCTGCAGGAAGATCCAGGCGCGGCCCTGCCAGTAGGCGAGCCAGGGGTCGGCCTCGCGCAGTGCGGCCGGCAGCGCGTCGATCCAGTCGGACACGGCCTGCGCGCGGCCCTCGCGCGCCCAGGCGAGTGCATGCGCCTGCACCAGCGCGCGCAGCGTGGCCCAGTCCTGCGCCTCGCGCGCCAGCACCAGCGCGTCGGGCACCGCACCGCGGGCGGCCAGGCGCTGCGCCGCGC
>QJOU01000190.1 GCA_003265685.1 Piscinibacter caeni
GCGCTGGCGAGCTGGTCGGCTTCGACGCCTTCCCGCAGGTGCAGCGCGCCCTCGCCGCCTTCGTCGCGCGGCCGGCGGTGCAGCGCGGGCTGAACATCCCCGCCGCGGCCTGAACGGCGCGGAACTGGCGGGCCAAGCCCCGCCCTTTCGCTGCGCGGAACTGGCGGGCCAAGCCCCGCCTTTTCGCGCGATGGTCGCTGCTGGCGCTGCCGAAGAATCCGTCTGACAGGCCGCACTTCGGCGCCAGGCCTGAAGCAGCCGGTCGGATTGCCCGGCCGGACACGGATTCTTCGGGAGTGCCACCATGCCGCAGACCATCAACACCAACGTCGCGTCGCTGAATGCGCAGCGCAACCTGACGACCTCGCAGAGTTCGCTGTCGACCTCGATGCAACGCCTGTCCTCGGGCCTGCGCGTCAACTCGGCGAAGGACGACGCCGCCGGCCTGGCGATCGCCGACCGGATGAACGCGCAGATCCGCGGCATCAATGTCGCGATCCGCAACGCCAACGACGGCATCTCGCTGGCCCAGACCGCCGAAGGCGCGCTGGCCACCGTCACCGACGTGCTGCAGCGCATGCGCGAGCTCGCGGTGCAGGCGCTCAACGGCAGCAACGGCACGAGCGACCGCGCCAACCTCGACACCGAGTATCAGCAGCTCTCGGCCGAGATCACCCGCATCGCCACGCAGACCAAGTTCAACGGCACCGCGATCGTCGGCTCGGGCGCCGGCGCGCAGGTGTTCCAAGTCGGCGCCAACAACGGCGACACGATGGTCATCACCACCGCGCAGGTCGCCACCGTCACCGGCGACGTGCTGACCACCGCCGCCGCCTCCACCGCGATGGCCGCGATCGACACCGCGCTGGACACGATCACCACCAACCGCGCCGTCTACGGCGCCGCGATGAGCCGCTTCCAGTTCGCCATCAGCAACCTGCAGATCACCGGCGAGAACCAGAGCGCCGCGCGCGGCCGCATCATGGACGCTGATTTCGCAGCGGAGACCGCGAACTTGTCGCGCGCGCAGATCCTTCAGCAGGCCGGCACCGCGATGGTGGCGCAGGCCAACCAGCTGCCGCAGCAGGTGCTGCAGCTGCTGCGCGGCTAAAGATTCCGGCCCACCGGCCGATAGAGCGTCGAAGCAGGGCGCCGGGCGAGCTCCGCACTCGCGCCGGCGCTTCTGTGCTTTCCTGAGGAGATTCCGCGATGGCCACCAGTTCCTCGATCAGCTCGCTCGGTGTCGGCAGCGGCCTGGACGTCAACTCGATCATCACCGGCCTGATGGCCATCGAGCGCCGGCCGCTGAACAACCTGGAAAGCGCCGAGAAGACGATCAACACGCAGATCTCCGAGGTCGGCAAGATCAAGAGCGCGCTGTCCAAGTTCCGCGACCTGGCCGCCAAGCTGGCCGGCACGGACTTCTGGAAGCAGACCACCGGCAACTCCGGCAGCACGGCGGTGGGGGTCACCACGGACGGCAACGCGGTCGCCGGCAGCTACAGCGTGCAGGTCAACACCCTGGCCAGCGCCCAGGCGATCGCGACGAGCGTGTACGCCTCGAGCAGCGCGCTGGTGGGCGCCGGCACGCTGACCATCGAGAGCGGCACCTGGGGCGCCAGCCAGGCCAGCTTCACCGGCAGCGCCAGCACGGCCATCGAGATCACCGCCGACGACACGCTCGCCTCGGTGCGCGACAAGATCAACAGCTCGGGGGCCGCGGTCAGCGCCAGCATCCTGAGCGACGCGAGCGGCGCGCGCCTGGTGATCCGCTCCAAGGACACCGGCGCGGCGAACGCCTTCCGCACCAGCGTCAGCGGCGGCGGGCCGAGCGCGCTCGCCTACGACCCCTCCTCCGGCGTGACCAACGCCACCCGTTCGCAGACCGCCGCCGACGCGGCGGCGACGATCAACGGCCTGGCGGTCACGTCGGCCTCGAACTCGCTGGTCAACGTGCTCGACGGCATGACGCTGACGCTCAACGAGCCCACCACGACGGCGGTGACGGTCAACGTCAAGTCCGACACCGAGGCGATGAAGAAGACGCTGCAGGACTTCGCCGCCGCCTACAGCGAGCTGGCCAAGCTGATCGCCACCGACACCCGGTACGACGCCGCGAGCAAGGCCGCCGGCCCGCTGCAGGGCGACAGCGCGATCGTGGGCCTGCAGAACCGGCTGCGCGCGATGCTCGGCGCGACCAGCGGCGCCTCGAGCGCCTACACGCGGCTCTCGGACGTCGGCTTCGAGATGCAGCGCGACGGCAGCCTGAGCGTCAACGCCACCAAGCTCGACAAGGCGCTGGCCAACCTGCCCGAGCTGAAGAAGCTCTTCGCCAACTCCAGCACCACCGACGCGAACCTGGACGGCTTCGGCAAGCGCTTCCGCGTCTTCGCCACCGACGTGCTGGGCATAGAGGGAACGCTGACCGCACGCAGCGACGGCCTGTCCGAGAAGCTCAAGCGCAACCAGAACGCCCAGGATCGCCTGGAGGAGCGGCTCGCGCAGGTGCAGAAGCGCCTGGAGGCGCAGTACACCGCGCTGGACGCGCAGATGGGCAAGCTCAACGGCCTGTCGAGCTACGTGACGCAGCAGGTCGCGGCCTGGAACAAGGCCTGATCCGCGGGCCAATCCGGGGCTCGCCCCCGCTCAAGTGAGGCCTGGCGCGGTCGATATCCAAGGCAATCCACAACGCAGCACGAGAGGCCCCACCGATGTTCGCCGCCACGTTTGCCCCGATGCGCGCCGCCGGCTCGCCGGCCTCGGCCTATGCCCAGGTCGGGCTCGAGACCGCGATGAACAGCGCCACGCCGCACAAGCTGATCGAGCTGCTGTTCGACGGCTACCGCGACGCGCTCGCCCGGGCGCGCGGCGCGCTGCGCGCCGGCCAGATCGAGGCCAAGGCGCGTGCCATCAGCCATGCCGCGCGCATCGTCGAGGAGGGCCTGAAGGCCGGCCTGAACCTGGCCGACGGCGGCCAGATCGCCACCGACCTGAACGCGCTGTACGCCTACATCGGCGCGCGCCTGACGCACGCCAACCTGCACAACGACGAGGCCGCGCTGGACGAATGCGCACGCCTGATCGAGCCGGTGCACGCGGCCTGGGTGGAGATCGGCCCGCGCGTGCACGCGATCGCCCAATGAACCTCAGCCTCACGACGACGATCATGGGCTCGCAACTGCTCAACTACTACGAAGCCATCGAACGCGCCAGCCAGGACATGCTGGAGGCGGCGCGCAACGGCAACTGGGACCAGGTGGTCAAGCTCGAGGGCGCCTGTGCCCTGCTGATCTCCCAGCTCAAGCACGCGGCCGGCAGCCGCGCGCTGGGCGAGGACGAGGCGCAGCTGAAGTCGCGCATCATGCAGCGCATCCTGGTCAACGACGCCGAGATCCGCCACCTCGCCGAACCCTGGCTCGAGCAGATCGACGACATGCTCGCCGGCCGTCCCAAGACCGTGCACTGACCCCGCCGCCCGAGTCCACCCATGGCCCAGGACACCCTGCCCATGCCGCTGGAGTCGCTGTCCGCCGCGCACGGCGGGCTGGACGAGTTCCGCATCACCGCGCCGCGCGAGGTGACCGCGATGCTCAAGCAGTTCCAGGACGGCAACGTGCTGCTGAACCTGAACGGCAGCAACGGCGCGATGCTCGCCACCACGCTGTGGTCGCTCGACACCGCGCGCGGCCAGATCAGCTTCAGCGCCGACGCGAACGCGCCGGTGACGCAGCAGCTGGTCGAGTGCGAGGAGGCGGTCGCGGTCGGCTACCTCGACAGCATCAAGGTGCAGTTCGACGTGCAGGGCCTGGTGCTGGTGCGCGGTGCCGGCGGCTGCGCGATTGGCGCCCGCATGCCGCGCGAGGTGTTCCGCTTCCAGCGCCGCAACGCGTTCCGTGTGCGCCCGCTGCTGCGCAGCTCGCCGCTGGCACGCGTGCGCCACCCAGCCATCGCCGACATGCAGCTGGCGCTGCGCGTGATCGATGTCTCGATCGGCGGCTGCGCGCTGTTCCTGCCCGACGACGTGCCGGGGATGGCCGCCGGCATGGTGATGAACCAGGTGCAGATCGACCTCGACCCCGACACCCGGCTGCTCACCGACCTGCGCCTGCTGCACGTCACAACGCTGAACCCGGAGTCGCGCGGGGCGCGCCTGGGCTGCGAGTTCGTCAAGCCCGGCGCCGACATGCAGCGCGCGCTGCAGCGCTTCATCGACCAGACGCAGAAGCGGCGCCGCCTGATGAGCCTCGAGTAGGCGGATTCCTCACGACTCGTTACAACTCGGGGGGATCCGCCCTCAAGTCCGGCGATGGGATGCCGATGCTGATGCCATAGCGTCTTCTCAAGGAGCGCAACATGAGCGTCAACAACGTCACCGGCGTCGGACGTGTCGTGCTGCCCACCACGGCCAGCCGACCGCAGGATGCCCCCGCGCAGCCCCGCACGAGCGAGGCGCACACCGTCGTGCAGGTCGACGAGGCCACGCAGCAGCCCATTCCGCCGCGCTTTCCGTGGCTGAGCCGGCTGGCGCGCGAGCTCGAGCCGGCCTCCAAGCAGCCGTCGCCCTACGGGACGGTGCCGATCCTTGGGGAGAAGCTGGACAAGGAAGTCTGAACCCCGATGGGGCTCAGACCTGCATGTTCATGATTTCGCTGTAGGCCGCCACCAGGCGGTTGCGCACCGTCAGCGTGGCCTGGAAGCCGACCTGCGCCTTCTGCATCGCGACCATGGTCTCTTCCAGGCTCACCGAGGGGTTGTCCATCTGCACCTCGCGCTGCAGCCGGCTCGCCTCGGTCTGCGCCTTGCTCACCGACCCGAGCGCCTGCGTCAGCGCCTGCTGGAAGCCGCCGCCGTCGGCCACGCGCGCCGTCGACTTGAGCGGCTGGCCGTTGGTGGCCAGGCCGGCACGGGCCGCGGCCTGAGCGAAATCGAAGGGCTTGAGGGTGACGTTCACGGTCGTTCTCCTGTCGAGCATCCTACTGAGCGTCCTGCGACCCGGTGGCGCGAACTGGGCGGGATCGGCCCGCCTGTTCGCGCCATTCGCGAACCTCAAGTTCTCGAACAATCGGTTTCGATCGAACGACCGATTGCCCATGGACAACGCTGTCGCCCCCCGCCCCGGTTCCACCGACCTGCCGCTCGTCCAGCCGGCCGGCTTCGGCGCGCGCCTGGCCGCGCTGCCGATGAAGCAGAAGGCCTCGCTCGGCGCCGGCATCGCCGCGCTGCTGGCCCTCGTCGTCGCCATGACGCTGTGGAAGAGCGAAGGCGACTACAAGGTGCTGTACGCCAACCTCTCCGACAAGGACGGCGGCGCGATCATCGCGCAGCTGTCGCAGATGAACGTGCCCTACAGGCATGCCGACGGCGGCGCCGCGATCCTGGTGCCGGCCGCCAAGGTGCACGACGCGCGCCTGAAGCTCGCCGCCGCCGGCCTGCCCAAGGGCTCGGTGGTCGGCTACGAGCTGATGGACGGCGCCCGGTTCGGCCAGACCCAGTTCCAGGAGCGGCTGACCTTCCAGCGCGGCCTGGAAGGCGAGCTGACCCGCTCGATCACCGCGCTGGCCGCGGTGCAGAACGCGCGCGTGCACCTCGCGCTGCCGAACCAGAACGGCTTCTTCCGCGAGCAGCAGAAACCCACCGCCTCGGTGATGCTGACGCTCTACCCGGGCCGCACGCTGGAGCGCGCGCAGATCGCCGGCATCGTGCACCTGGTCTCCTCCAGCGTGCCGGAGATGAACCCCAAGGCCGTCAGCGTGCTGGACCAGACCGGCGCGCTGCTCACCGGCGACCAGGCCAACCCGCAGGCCGGGTTGGATGCGCAGCAGCTGCAGTACGTGGCGCAGGTCGAGGCCGGCTACCAGAAGCGCATCTTCGAGCTGCTCGAGCCGCTGGTGGGGCGCGACAACCTGCGCGCCACGGTCACCGCCGACGTCGACTTCTCGCAGACCGAGGCCACGGCCGAGGAGTTCGCGCCCAACCAGGGTGCCAAGGCGACGGTGGCGATCCGCAGCCAGCAGGTCAGCGAAAGCTCCGGCAGCGCCGGCGCCGCGCCCTCGGGCGTGCCCGGCGCGGCCACCAACCAGCCGCCGGTGCCGGCCACTGCGCCGCTGACCGGTGCCTCCGGCCCGCTGCAGGCCACGCAGGCCGGCGCAAACGGTGCCACGGGCTCGAGCCGGCGCGACGCGGTGACCAACTACGAGGTCGACAAGACGGTGCGCGTGACGCGCAACGCCACCGGCACCGTCAAGCGCCTGAACGCCGCGGTGGTGGTGAACCACCGCAGCAACACCGACGCCAAGGGCAAGACCACGATCACGCCGCTGTCGCAGGACGAGATCGCCAAGCTGACCGCGCTGGTGCAGGAGAGCATCGGCTTCAAGCAGGACCGCGGCGATTCGGTCAAGGTGATCAACGCACCGTTCCGCGCCGACCCGGCCGTCAAGGAAGAGCCGTTGCCGCTGTGGAAGCAGCCGGAGATCCTCGACCTGCTGCGCGCCGCGGCCGTGCCCGCCAGCCTGGTGCTGGTGGCGCTGCTGGTGTTCTTCGGCATGATCCGCCCGGCCGTCAAGGCCGCCACCGCGCCGCCGCCGGCGCCGGCCCCGGGCGCGCAGCTCGACGCGGTGGTCGACGACGACAACGCCCTGCCCGGCGCCACCGAGGCCGGCGCACTCGCCGCGCTGCCGGCGCCCCGCAGCCACGAGCACCTCGACACCGCCCGCGCGCTGGCCAAGGAGAACCCGGCCATCGTCGCCAACATCGTGCGCGGCTGGGTCAACGGCGAGGCGGTGACATGACGGACTCGACGGTGAACAGCGCGGCGCGGGCCGAGCGCCGGGCCGCTCCCAAGCCGGCCCGCATCCCCTCGGGGGATCGGCCGACGTACCCGTCGGACGAGGGGCAGTCATGAGTGGCAAGGACGATCAGGGCGTCGAAGACGCGGCGATCCTCTTGATGTCGCTCGGCGAGGAGGAAGCCGCCGAGGTCTTCAAGCACCTCGCGCCCAAGGAGGTGCAGAAGCTCGGCGAGACGATCGCCCGGCTGAAGGCCATCCCGCGCGAGCGCGTCGACGGCGTGCTGGAGAAGTTCAACGCGGTGGCCGGCGAGCAGAGCATGCTCGTGACCGACACCGACGAGTACGTCAAGTCGGTGCTGCGCAAGGCGCTCGGCGAGGACAAGGCCAACCTGCTGATCGACCGCATCCTGCAGGGCAGCGACGTCACCGGCATCGAGAGCCTGAAGTGGATGGACCCGGGCTCGGTGGCCGAGCTGCTGCGCAACGAGCACCCGCAGATCGTGGCCGCCATCCTGGTGCACCTGGACAACGACCAGGCCAGCTCCGTGCTCAAGGCCCTGCCCGAGCGCCAGCGCAACGAGGTGGTGATCCGCATCGCCACGCTGGACGGCATCCAGCCTTCGGCGCTGAAGGACCTCAACGAGGTGATGAGCAAGGTGCTGGCCGGCGGCGACCGGCTGAAGAAGGCCTCGCTGGGCGGCGCCAAGTCGGCCGCCGAGATGATCAACCTGATGGGCAGCTCCGTCGAGACCGCGGTGCTCGACTACATCCGCGAGGCGGACAACGAGCTGGCGCAGAAGATCATGGACAACATGTTCACCTTCGACGACCTGGAGAAGATCGACGACAAGGGCATCCAGGCGCTGCTCAAGGAAGTGCAGAGCGAATCGCTGGTGATCGCGCTCAAGGGCGCCACGCCGGAGATGCGCGAGAAGGTGTTCAAGAACATGTCCAGCCGCGCCGCCGAGACGCTGCGCGAGGATCTCGAGTCGCGCGGCCCGGTGCGGGTCAGCGAGGTCGAGTCCGAGCAGAAGGAGATGCTGAAGATCGTCCGCCGCCTGGCCGACGAAGGGCAGATCGTGCTGGGCGGCGGCGGCGACGATGAGTTCCTCTAAGCCGAACCCGCCCTTCCGCAACGTGCCGCCGCCGCAGGGCGGCAAGCCGGCCAGCGTCTATGCGCGATTCATCCCGCGCGAGGAGCTGTCGTCGTTCGCGGCCTGGATGCCGGGCTCGCTCAACGGCGAGGAGGCGGCCGCCGTGCCCGAGGAGCCGGCCGAGCCGCAGAAGAGCGCCGAGGAGATCGTCGCCGAGCAGCTGCGCGCGGCGCGCCAGGGCGGCTACCACGACGGCTACCGCGACGGGCTCGCGGCGCTGGAGAACTTCAAGCAGAGCTTCGCGTCGCAGGCCACCGCGCAGGTCGGTGCGCTGATGCAGTCCTACGCGACTCAGCTCGACGCGCTGCAGCAGGACATGGCGCGCGCGCTGGCCGCCTCGGCGGTGGCGCTGGCGCGCCAGGTGGTGCGCAGCGAGCTGGTGCAGCAGCCGCAGCTGGTGGCCGCGGTGGCCGAGGAGGCGCTCGGCGCGCTGATGCTCAGCGCACGCCACGTCACCGTGCGCGTGCACCCGGACGACGAGCCGCTGGTTGCGCAGGGCGCCGGCGAGCTGCTCGACGCCCGCGGCGCGCGCCTGGTGGCCGACGCGGCGGTCACGCGCGGCGGCTGCCTGGTCGAGAGCGACATCGGGATCGTCGACGCGAGCATCGAGTCGCGCTGGCGCCGCGCCGCCGCGGCGCTCGGCTCGGAAGCGCCGTTCGAGCCGGAGGCCGCGCCATGATGAACAGCGCGGTCGAGAAGCAGGCACTGCAGGTCACGGAATATTGGCAGCGCTACCTGCGCGACCTGCGCAGCTTCGCCGCCGAGCCCGTGCCGCTGGAGAACGTCGGCCGCCTGGTGCGCGTGGCCGGCCTGGTGCTCGAATGCGCCGGGCTGCGCGTGCCGGTCGGCTCGGTGTGCGAGATCCACGACGACGGCCGGCCCGAGGGCCAGCCGCCGGTCAGCGCCGAGGTGGTCGGCTTCAATGGCGACCGCGCCTACCTGATGCCCACCGGTGACATCCACGGCCTGGCCAGCGGCGCGCGCGTGATCCCGCGGCCGACGCCGGTGGTGCCGCTGATCCTCGGCGCCGGCCGCCACCCCTGGCGCCGCAGCGAGGACCGCACGCTGCACCTGCCGGTGGGCGATGGCCTGCTGGGCCGCGTGGTCGATTCGCACGGCCATCCGCTCGACCGGCAGGGCCCGATCCGTGCGGTGCACAACGAGCCGCTGATCCGCCGCCCGATCAACGCGATGGACCGCGAACCGGTGCGCCAGGCGCTGGACACCGGCGTGCGCGCGATCAACGCCATGCTCACCGTCGGGCGCGGCCAGCGTATCGGCCTGTTCGCCGGCACGGGTGTCGGCAAGTCGGTGCTGCTCGGGATGATGGCTCGCTACACCGCGGCCGACGTGATCGTGGTCGGCCTGATCGGCGAGCGCGGCCGCGAGGTGAAGGAGTTCATCGAGGACATCCTCGGCCCGGAGGGCCGCGCGCGCAGCGTGGTGGTCGCCGCACCGGCCGACGCGCCGCCGCTGGTGCGCCTGCAGGGCGCCAACTACGCCACCGCGGTGGCCGAGCATTTCCGCGATCGCGGGATGAACGTGCTGCTGCTGATGGACTCGCTGACACGCTACGCGATGGCGCAGCGCGAGATCGCGCTGGCGATCGGCGAGCCGCCGGCCACCAAGGGCTACCCGCCGAGCTGCTTCGCCAAGCTGCCGCAGCTGGTGGAGCGCAGCGGCAACGGCGTGGCCGGGGGCGGCTCGATCACCGCCTTCTACACCGTGCTGGCCGAGGGCGACGACACCAACGACCCGATCGCCGACGCGGCGCGCGGCATCCTCGACGGCCACATCGTGCTCTCGCGCGAGCTGGCCGAGGCAGGGCACTACCCGGCCATCGACATCGAGAAATCGGTCTCGCGCGTGATGGGCAACGTGGTGCCGCAGCCGCACGTCGAGGCGGCGCGGCGCTTCCGCCAGCTGCTCGCCAAGTTCAACAAGGCACGCGACCTGATCCAGCTCGGCGCCTACGCCCCCGGCCACGACGCCGAGCTCGACACCGCGGTGCGCCTGCACGAGCCGATGCGCGCGCTGTTGCAGCAGGACATGCACGAACCCGCGTCGCTGGAGGCGAGCCTGCGCCAGCTGCGTGCGGTGGTGGGTGGATGACACGGACAACCCGAACCATGCCGGAACTCAAGCCCCTGATGGCCCTGCTCGAGCAGGCCGAGCGCGAGCGCGACGAGGCGCAGCAGCGCCACCACCAGGCGCTGGCGCAGTCCCATGCGGCGCAGGACCAGGCCGAGCAGCTGCTCGCCTACCGGCGCGACTGCGAGCAGCGCTGGGGCGCACGCTCCGGCGCGGCCGGCGAGATCGGCCAGGTGCACTGCTACCACGGCTTCGTCACGCGCTTGTCGCAGGCGGTCGAGCACCAGGCCCGCGTGGCCGCGCATGCCGCCGGGCAGACCGAGCGGGCCGCGCAGGCCCTGCAGCAGCACGAGCTGCGCGTGGCCTCGGTGCGCAAGCTGATCGAGCGGCGCGTGCAGGAGCTGCAGCGCCGCGGCGCCCGCCACGAGCAGCGCCTGACCGACGAATTCGCGGCGCGCGCCGCCTGGAACCGGCTCGCCGCCGCCACCACCCGCTTCTGACCCGATTCCGACCGTCATGGCCCTCCAGATCGCCCCCACCCTGCCGGGCGCCACCCCGCCCCCGGCCGCCACGCCCGCTCCCGCCGAGCCCGGCGAAGACAGCGGCTTCGCGCGCCTGCTGCAGGGCGAGACGACCCGCCCCGACGCCAAGGCCGACAGCGGTGCCGGCGACGACGCCGCCGCAGCCGCCGAGGCCACGCCGGCCGCGGCCAG
>QJOU01000191.1 GCA_003265685.1 Piscinibacter caeni
GGGCGGCGGCCTGCGCCGCGGCCGACGCCGGCGCGGCAGCCGTGGCGGCCGGCGGCTTCACGCTGGCGCAGCCGGACAGCAGCGCAGCGGCGAGCGCGATCGGGCCGAGGGGGAACGGGCGCGGGAGAAAGGAGGACGTCGACATCGAAGGCGGCAGGCAGCCGGTCACGCGGGAAAGCGGCGATTCTGCGGCAAGCCTGCGCGGCCCCGCCCCGGGAGAGTCCCCGCGGCCTGTGGCGGAACCCACGCGAGGCCGGTCAGCGCCCCGCCTCGCGCCGCCTGCGCGAGGCCCAGGACAGGCCCAGGCCGAGCAGCGCGCACCAGCCCAGCAGGCTCTGCAGCCGGTCCAGCCAGCGCATGCCCTCGGCCCAGTCGGCCTGGGCCGGCGGCGCGTTCGGCGGCACGCGCCAGGACGTCCCCGGGTCCGGATGGGCCAACGGCAGCAGCCGGTCGGCCGAATGGGCCAGCGCGCTGAAGCGCTCGTGCCGCGCCGCGTCCGGGCGCAGGCCCTGCTGCTCGGCAGCCCAGTACAGCGCCGCCCCGCCCAGCCAGGCGGCCAGCAGCCAGGCCGCCAGGCGTTGCGGTCGCCAGCCGTAGCCGAGCGCCGCGCCGTACAGCGCATGCGCGCCGTGTGCCAGCCAGCGCAGGGCCTGCGGGAAGGAGCGGCCGATGCGCCCGAGCCGCCGCAGCAGCCGCTCGCGCCGCAGCGCGATCTCGCCGGCGCTGTGGCGCTCGCCCATGCGCGCCAGTACCGCGATCAGGCGGCGCCAGGGATGGTGGCGGAAGTCCTCGGCCAGGTGCCGCCCGGGCTGGCGCTCGAGCCAGGCGAGCCGGAACGGCGCGTCCAGCGGCGCGCCCTCGCCGAAGCGCGAGTAGACGAAGCCGTCCAGCACCAGGCGCTCGCCCCAGCTCGACGCGTCGTCGACCAGGGTGCCGACGCGCGCGCCGGCGAACGAGGCGCCGGCCAGCGGCTCCTGCAGCCCGCGCAGCAGCAGGCTGCCGTGCACCCGGGCGCGGTCCAGCACCAGCGCGGCGCCGTCGCCCCAGCTGGCGTCGCCGACGCGGTCGAAGCCGGCGCCGCTGCAGTCCAGGTCACCGCCGATCTCGGCGCGGCGCAGGCAGAGCCGCCCGGCGGCCGCGAACCCCTGGTCGAGCCGCAGGTTGCCGCCGATCGATGCCCGGTCGAGCACCAGCGCTTCGCGCCGCACGCCGGCGGCATCCACCGGGCCGTACAGGCGCGCGCGGCTGGCGACCAGGTCGCCGCCGATGCGAACCGCCGCCAGGTGCAGCTCGCCATGCGACTCGAAGCCCTCGTCCAGCCGCAGGTCGCCGCCGATGCGGGCCCGGTCGGCCACCAGCGGGCGGCGCATCGAGCGGTCGTGCTCGTCGTGCAGCACCGAGCGCGACAGCACCAGGTGGCCGCCGATGCGCGCACCCTCCAGGCGCAGTTCGCCGGCCACGCTGCAGCCGGCGTGCACGGCCAGGTCGTCGGCGATGCGGCAGCGCTCGGCGCGCAGGCCGGGCAGCAGGCAGTCGCCGAAGCTCGCGCCGCCGGCCAGGCGCGCACCGTCCAGCCGCGGCGCGACCTCGAACACGCAGCGGTAGAACCACAGGTTCGCGCCGACCCGCAGGTCGCCCAGGTCCAGCGGCCCCTCGATCCAGGCGCCCAGCAGCTGCACGCGGCGCAGCCCCGGCACCTGCGTGACCAGGCGCGCCAGCAGCGCGCCGCGCACCGCGACGTCTTCGCCGCGCTCGGCCGGACGGCGCAGCCCGACGCGGGCGATGTCGTCGCGCCCCAGCGCCTTGAGCAGCTGGCGCTCGGCACGGCGCAGCGGCTCGAAGCCCGCCACGGCGGCGGCCAGCGCGCCGGACAGCTCGGTCGGCGTCATGACCGGGCCGCCCTGCCCGTGCGGTGCCGGCCGGGCGACCCAACAGCCCGGCCGGGAAGTGTCCTGTGGTTCATGGGATGGCGTGCGGATACCCGCTCAGGTAGCGATTCTGCGGCTGCGCTGCGGCGGACGCGGCTGCGGCCGCTCCCACGATCGGGGGCCGCGCCCCTGAGGCGCGGGGGCGGGTTCAGCCGGAGCGCCGGCCGAGCGCCGCGAGGGCATCGAGCAGCACCCGCACGCGGGCCGGCACCAGGCGCCCGGAGGGCATCACCGCACTGATCGGCAGCGGCGCCGGCCGGCAGCGCGGCAGCAGCTCGACCAGCTCGCCGCGGGCGATCTCGCGGTCGACCATGTACTCCGGCAGCTGCGCGAGGCCCAGGCCCAGCGCCACCGCGGCGACCATGCCTTCGCCGTCGCTGATCTGCACGCGCGCCGGCGGGACCAGTTCGACCGGCCGGCCGCGGCGGCGGAATTGCCAGGGGCGTGCCCGCCCGCTGGCCGGCAGGCGGAACACGACCGCGTCGTGCCCGGCGAGCTGCTCGATCGTGCGCGGCGTGCCGCGCCGTGCGAGGTAGGCCGGGCTGGCGCACAGCACCATCGCCTGGCTGCCGATGCGCCGCGCGACCAGGCCCGAGTCGCGCAGCGCGCCGACCCGCACGGCGAGGTCGATGCCCTCCTTGACGAGGTCGGCATAGCTGTCCTGCAGGCGCAGGTCGAGCTGCAGGCCCGGATGGGTACGCACCAGCTCGGCGAGCAGCGGCAGCACGACGCGGCGGCCGAACACGATCGGCGCGTCGACGCGCAGCCGGCCGCTGGGTGCGGCGCGTGTGCCGGCGGCCTCGGCCTGCAGATCCTCCACCTCGGCGAGGATGCGCTGGCAGCGCTGGAACAGGCGCTCGCCGTCGGCGGTCAGGTTGACCTGGCGCGTGGTGCGGTGGAACAGCTTGACGCCCAGTGCCGCCTCGAGCCGCTGCACGGCCTTGGCGAGCGTCGACGGCGCGCTGCCGAGCTCGCGCGCGGCGGCGGCGAAGCTGCCGTGCTTGGCGGTCTCCGCGAAGGCGACGTAGGACTGCAGCCCGTTCATGCAAGGCTCCGCATGATTGCCGACGAAATGTCGTCAATGTTACGGCGTTGCCGATGCTTCTCCGCTGTCGCCGCGGCCGGCAGACTGCCGCCACCCACTCACCGGAGACCGCGCATGTACGTCCATCCCCAGACCGCGCCCGAGGCCACGCCGCTGCCGGGCATCCGCCACGCCACCTGGGCCGCCGGCGCCGAAGGGCTGTCGCAGCTGAGCCTGTGGCACCAGTCGATCGCCCCGGGCGGCGCGACGCCGCCGCATCGCCACGGCTGCGACGAACTCGTGCTGTGCAGCGCCGGCCGTGGCGAGCTGCACGTCGGCGACGCCGTGCACCGCTTCGGCGCCGGCGACACGGTGACCATCCCGCGTGGCGTGATGCACCGGATCGTCAGCGTCGGCGACGAGCCGCTCGCCACCACCGCGGTGTTCGCGGCGACGCCGGTGGACGTGCAGCTGCCCGACGGCACGCTGCTGGAGCTGCCTTGGCGCAGCTGAGGGCCTGGGGCGGGCCGATCGGGCCGCTGCGGCGGCAACAACCGGACGCACATCGGGCCTCCAGAACCCGCCGCGGCGGCCGATGACGAAGACATCGATCCGATCGCCCCACGAGGTCCCGATGTCGCCCGTCAGCCCCGCCGCGGTGAACGCCGCCTCCAATGCCGACCTCGCCAGCGTGCAGGGCACGGCCTCGGTGCTGGTGCTCAAGAAGGCACTCGACACCCAGGCCGCCGGCGCCGTGCAGCGGATCCAGAGCCTGCCCCAGCCGGCCCTGGCCACCACGGGTGCGCTCGGCATCCGCGTGAACACCTACGCCTGAGCCGCCCGGCTCACTTCAGCGCCTTGAAGCGCAGCCGGTGCGGCCGCGCGCCTTCCTCGCCGAGACGGCGCTTCTTGTCGGCCTCGTATTCCTGGTAGTTGCCGTTGAAGAACACCCACTGGCTGTCGCCCTCGGCGGCCAGGATGTGGGTGCAGATCCGGTCCAGGAACCAGCGGTCGTGGCTGATCACGAGCGCCGAGCCGGCGAACTCGAGCAGCGCCTCTTCCAGCGCGCGCAGGGTCTCGACGTCCAGGTCGTTCGAGGGTTCGTCCAGCAGCAGCACGTTGCCGCCGCGCGCCAGGGTCTTGGCCAGGTGCAGCCGGCCGCGCTCGCCGCCGGAGAGCTGGCCGACGAGCTTCTGCTGGTCGTTGCCCTTGAAGTTGAAGCGGCCGAGGTAGGCGCGCGAGGGCATCACGAACTGGCCGACGACGATGTTGTCCAGGCCGTTGGAGACGTCCTCCCACACCGTCTTGTCGTTGGCCAGGCTCTGGCGTGACTGGTCGACGAAGGCGAGCTTGGCGGTCTGGCCGATGTGCACCTCGCCCGAATCGGGCTGCTCCTTGCCCTCGAGCATGCGGAACAGCGTCGACTTGCCGGCACCGTTCGGGCCGATGATGCCGACGATCGCGCCGGCGGGGATCGAGAAGCTCAGCTTGTCGATCAGCAACCGGTCACCGAAGCTCTTGCTGACCTCCTTGAACGAGATCACGTCGTTGCCCAGGCGCTCGGCCACGGGAATGAAGATCTCGTTGGTCTCGTTGCGGCGCTGGTATTCGACGTCGCTGAGCTCCTCGAAGCGCGCCAGGCGGGCCTTGCTCTTGGTCTGGCGCCCCTTGGCGTTGGAGCGCACCCACTTGAGCTCCTCCTTCATCGCCTTGATGCGCGCGTCTTCCTTCTTCTGCTCGACCTCCAGGCGCTTCTCCTTCTGGTCCAGCCAGTCGGAGTAGTTGCCCTTGTAGGGGATGCCCATGCCGCGGTCGAGCTCGAGGATCCACTCGGCGGCGTTGTCGAGGAAGTAGCGGTCGTGGGTGATCGCCACCACCGTGCCCGGGAAACGCTGCAGGAAATGCTCCAGCCACTCGACCGATTCCGCGTCGAGGTGGTTGGTCGGTTCGTCGAGCAGCAGCATGTCGGGCTTCTGCAGCAGCAGGCGGCACAGCGCCACGCGGCGCTTCTCGCCGCCGGAGAGCACGCCGATCTTGGCGTCCCAGGGCGGCAGGCGCAGCGCGTCGGCGGCGATCTCGAGTTGGTGCTCGGTGTTCTCGCTGCCGGCCGCGGCGATGATGGCCTCCAGCTCGGCCTGCTCGGCGGCCAGCTTGTCGAAGTCGGCATCGGGCTCGGCGTACTCGGCGTAGACCTCGTCGAGGCGCTTCTTGGCGGCCATCACGCCGCCGATGCCCTGCTCGACCGCCTCGCGCACGGTCTGGTCCGGGTCGAGCTGCGGCTCCTGCGGCAGGTAGCCGATCGACAGGCCCGGCATCGGCACGGCCTCGCCCTCGATCTCCTTGTCGATGCCGGCCATGATCTTCAGCAGGGTGCTCTTGCCGCTGCCGTTGACGCCGAGCACGCCGATCTTGGCGCCGGGGAAGAAGGACAGGCTGATGTCCTTCAGGATCTGCCGCTTCGGCGGCACGATCTTGCCGACGCGGTTCATGGTGTAGACGTACTGGGCCATCGGGGTTCTCTTTCGCGGAGGTCTCGGGGCGCGCGGACGGCGCCGAAACGCGGATTATCCGCAAGCGCGAAGCGGCGCCTCAGCCGCCCAGGTGCGCACGCAATGCCGACAGCAGGGCTTCGGGCTCGATCGGGCGCAGCAGGTAGTCGTCGGCGCCGAGCTCGAGCCCGCGTCGGCGCGACGCCTCGTCGCGCGCGGTGGCAGTCAGGAACACAAAGGGCAACGCCTGCAGCGCCGGGCTGCCGCGCACCGCGGCGAGGAGGTCGAAACCGCTGCCGCTGGCCATCACCACGTCGGAGACGACCAGGTCGAAGCGCTCGTGCTGCAGCAGCGCCAGCGCCTCGTGCCCGCCGGCCGCGGTGTACACCGCGTAGCCGGCCGGTTCGAGCAGGTCGAGCTTGAAGTCGAGGTTGGCCGCGGTGTCGTCCACCAGCAGCAGCGCCAGGCCGGGCCGCGGCGCCCGCAGGTGCGCAGGCATGGGCGCCGCGGCGCTCGGCACGGCCGGCGCCGGGCCCGGGGCCGGCACCGAGCCGGGCGCGCTCAGGAACGGCGCCAGCGCCGCCATCAGCGCCAGCGGCTCGATCGGCTTGGGCACATGGGCGTCGAAGCCGGCGCGCAGGGCCTTCTCCTGGTCACCCACCATCGCGTAGGCGGTCACCGCCACCAGCGGCACCCGTGCGGTGGCCGGCTCGGCCTTGAGCCGGCGCGCCACCTCGTAGCCGTCGATGCCGGGCAGGCCGATGTCGCACACCACCAGGTCGGGCGGCTGCGCGCGGGCCCGGTCCAGCCCCTGCTGCCCGTCGGTGGCCGTGTCGACCACGTGCCCCCAGGCACCCAGCAAGTAGCTCATCAGCTCCAGGTTGGTCGGATGGTCCTCGATCACCAGGATGCGCGCCATCATGCCTCCGGCAGGCGCAGCGCGAAGCGGCTGCCGACGCCCGGTTCGCTGTGCACCAGGATGCGGCCGCCCATCAGCTCGGCCAGCCGGTGCGACAGGTGCAGCCCGAGACCGGTGCCCTCGCCCTGGCGCCGGCGCGGATCACCCACCTGCGCGAAGGCCTGGAACAGGCGCGCGCAGTCCTCCGCGCTGATGCCGATGCCGGTGTCGGCCACGCCGAACTCGACCTGCGCCGCATCGCCCTCGTGCACCCGCGCCAGCGACAGCGTGACGCCGCCCACGGCGGTGAACTTGACGGCATTGCCGGCCAGGTTGATGAGCACCTGCTGCAGCGCGCGCCGATCGGTGTGCAGCTCGAGCGAGCCGTCCACCGGGCCGGCCTCGAGCCGCAGGCCCTTGGCCTGCGCGGCAGGGCGCAGGGTCTGCAGCACCTCGTCGAGCAGCGCCGCGCAGGCCACCGGCTCGCGGTGCAGCTCGACCTTGCCGGATTCGATGCGCGCCAGGTCGAGCAGGTCGTTGATCAGCGACAGCAGGTGCTTGCCGCTGGCCTGCACGAGCTTGAGCTGCTTCTCCTGCTCGGGCGTCAGCGGGCCCGGCAGCTTCATCAGCAGCAGCCCGGTGAAGCCGATCACCGCGTTCAGCGGCGTGCGCAGCTCGTGGCTCATGGTGGCGAGGAAGCGGTCCTTGGCGCGGCTGGCGCGCTCGAGCTCGAGGTTCTTCTCCTGCAGCGTGCGCTCGAAGCGGCGCCGCTCGCTGATGTCGCGGATCGCGCTCATCACCAGGCGCCCGCCGGGCGACTCGATCGGGCTCAGGCTGATCTCGACCGGGAACTCCTCGCCGTCGGCGCGCAGCCCGTGCAGCTCGCGGCCCTCGCCCATCGGCCGCATGCGCGGCGCCACGAGGTAGCCCATGCGCTGCGCCAGGTGCGGGCCGCGCAGGCGCTCGGGCAGCAGGCACTCGATCGGCTCGCCGATCACCGCCTCGCTGCGGTGGCCGAACAGGGTGCGCGCCTGCTCGTTGAACAGCACGATGCGACCGGTGCCGTTGACGATCACCACGGCGTCCGGCGCATGTTCGAGCACGCCGCCGAAACGCGCCTGCACCATGTCGGCATCGCGCTGCGCGCGGTGGCGCGTCGCGTCGGACAGGTGGCCGAGCAGGCCGGCGGGGCGGCCGTCGCGGCTGAGCAGCGGGTGCAGCCGGGTGTCGACGTAGATCGGCACCCCGTCCTTGCGCCGGCGCAGCACCTCGTGCCGCTCGCCGCCGCCGGCCAGCGCCTCGCGCTGCAGCGCGGCGTCGTCCTCGGCCTGCTCGGGCGGCACAATCAGGGCCCGCAGGCTGCGGCCGAGCGCCTCGTCGGCGGCATAGCCGAACAGCTGCTCGGCCGCCGGGTTCCACCACTGAACCACGCCGTCGATCGTGGTGGCCACGAGGGCCACCGGAGATTGGGCCGCGGCCAGAGCGGGGAAGTCGACGTCCATGCGAGATCCGGTACTTGACCCAGATCAATGTACCGTCCGTCCCCATGCCGGGCAAGCCGGATCGGCAGCGTCCGGCAGCCGCTCAGGGATTCTGTTAGCGTCGACCGGATGCCGCGCCTGCTGATTCTGCTCTCGCTGTGCAATCTGGTGATCGGCACCGGCGCATTTGTCATCGGCGGGCTGATCGCGCCGATCGCGGCGGACCTGCAGGTGCCACCGGCCGCCGCGGGGCAGGCGATGACGGCCTACGCGCTGTCCACCGCGGTGCTGGCGCCGCTGGCGCTGGTGCTCACCGGGCAATGGCCGCGGCGTCGCGCGCTGGTGGCCGGGCTGGCGGTGTTCGCGCTCGGGAACCTGCTGTGCGCGCTGGCCGACAGCCTCACGCTGCTGCTGGCCGGGCGCGTGCTGATGGGCGTGGGCGCGATGTTCACGCCGGTGGCCGCCGGGCTGGCCGTCGCGCTGGTGGAGCCGGCGCGGCGCGGGCGGGCGCTGTCGCTGGTCTTCCTCGGCATCAGCCTGAGCTACGTGGTCGGCGTGCCCTTGGGCGCGTGGCTCGGCTTCCGCCATGGCTGGGCGGTGCCGATCGGCGCGGTGGCGGCAGTCGCGGCCGCCAGCGCCGCGCTGCTGGCGCTGCTGGTGCCGCGCCACATCGACGCCCCCGGCGCGCGCTTCCAGGGCCTCGGCGCCCTGCTCGCGCGGCGCGAGGTGCTGTGGGCGTTGCTGCTGACGCTGCTGTACTTCACCGCGATCTTCGTCGTCTTCTCCTACATCGGGCCGGTGCTGCAGGTGCTGCTGCCGATGAGCACCGAGCGGCTCTCGGTCACGCTGGCCCTGTTCGGCGTGGCCGGCGTGGTGGGCACGCTGGTGGGCGGCTGGGCCAACGACCATTTCGGCGCGCGCCGCTGCCTGACCGTGCAGCTCGCGGTGCTGGCCGCGATGATGGCGCTGGTGCCGCTGACCCGCGGCTCGTACGCCGGCATGCTGGCCGTGTTCCTGGTCTGGGGCGTGGCCGGCTTCGGCATGATGGCGCCGCAACAGTCGCGCCTGGCGGCGCTGGATCCGGCGCAGGCGCCGATGCTGCTGTCGCTGAACACCTCGATGCTGTACTTCGGCACCGCGCTCGGCGCGGCGATCGGCGGCCCGGCCTCGCTGCTGGTGGGCTTCGACCGTCTGGCCTGGGTCGGCGTGCCGTTCGCCGTGGCGGGCTGGCTCGCGCTGCGCCTGGGCGGCAGTACCGCACGCCGTGCGCAACCCGCCTGACGGCGCGGTCGTCGGGTCCCCGGTACAATCCGTCGCATCAGCCCAGCCTCCAGTCACTGCGCGCTGACGTCGTTCCGACCCGGGCTCCCCGCCCGCCGCTCCTTCTGCCTGCGACTGGCGCCCGTTCCGCGGCGACAGGCCGACCTTCCAAGAAACCCGATGTCCTTCGACACCCTCGGCCTTGCCGAGCCCCTGCTGCGTGCCATTCGCGAACAGGGCTACACCACGCCGACGCCGATCCAGGCGCAGGCGATTCCCGTCGTGCTGCAAGGCGGCGACCTGATGGCCGGCGCCCAGACCGGCACCGGCAAGACCGCCGGCTTCGTGCTGCCGCTGCTGCAGCGCCTGATGAAGACGCCCGCGGCGCGCGATGCGCGCAGCCGCATCCCGATCCGCGCGCTGATCCTCACGCCGACGCGCGAGCTCGCCGCGCAGGTGGAGGAAAGCGTGCGCGACTACGGCCGCTACAGCGGCCTCACGAGCATGGTGATGTTCGGCGGCGTCGGCATGCAGCCGCAGATCGACAAGCTGCGCCGCGGCGTCGACATCCTCGTGGCCACGCCCGGCCGCCTGCTCGACCACCACGGCCAGCGCACGCTGGACCTGAGCCATGTCGAGGTGTTCGTGCTCGACGAGGCCGACCGTATGCTCGACATGGGCTTCATCCACGACATCAAGAAGGTGCTGGCCATCGTGCCGCAGAAGAAGCAGAGCCTGCTCTTCTCCGCCACCTTCAGCGACGAGATCAAGGCGCTCGCCGACCGGCTGCTCAACAAGCCGGCGCTGATCGAGGTGGCGCGGCGCAACCAGACCGCCGACACCATCGCGCAGAAGGTGCACCCGGTCGGCCGCGAGCTGAAGAAGGACCTGCTCGCGCACCTGATCAAGAGCAACGACTGGCACCAGGTGCTGGTCTTCACGCGCATGAAACACGGCGCGAACCGGCTCGTCGAGTTCCTGCTCAAGCAGGGCATCACCGCGATGGCGATCCACGGCAACAAGAGCCAGAGCGCACGCACCAAGGCGCTCGCGGACTTCAAGGCCGGCACGCTGCAGGTGCTCGTGGCCACCGACATCGCGGCGCGCGGCATCGACATCGACCAGTTGCCGCACGTCGTCAACTACGAGCTGCCCAACGTGCCCGAGGACTACGTGCACCGCATCGGCCGCACCGGCCGCGCCGGCGCACAGGGCGAGGCGGTGTCGCTGGTGTGCGTGGACGAGAACGGCTTCCTGCGCGACATCGAGAAGCTGATCAAGCGCGAGATCCCGAAGGAGATCGTGCCCGGCTTCGAGCCGCCCGCACACGAGAAGCCCGAGCCGATCGTGCTCGGCCGCATGGTGATCGGCGAAGGCGCGGGCCGCGGCGGCCGGCGCCACCACCAGCCGCAGCACAACGCGCCGCGCGGCGGGGGCGGTGGTGATCGCGGCCGCGGCGGCGACCGTCCGCGCCAGGAGCCGCG
>QJOU01000192.1 GCA_003265685.1 Piscinibacter caeni
TCGCGCGCAGCGGGCCACTCGCGTCGATCGCCTTCAACAGCTCGCTGCGCACGCTGGCCACGAGTTCGGACGAGGCCTTGCGGGCCTCCTCGAGCGCGGCCTCGGGCACCTTCTCGGCCGCGGCCAGCGGGCCGGCGGCGCAGGCCGACAGCAGCAGCGAGTTGACGAGACGACGGGTCATGGCCGCGGATTCTGCGCGTTCTCGAGCTGCTGCACTTGCTGCAGGCTCCCCGCCACCGAACAGCAGCAGCAGCGCCCCGCCGAGCACCAGCAGCACGATCGCGGCGAACACCAGCTGGTCCGGATTCACCGCCGCGCCTCCCGATCGCGGGAATCGGTTCCCGACTCCGGGAACGGACGCGCGCGGCTTTCCCATTCCCTCTCCCACTCCCACAACGCGGCCCGGGCGCGGCGCAGGTGGGCCGGGTCGCCGTCCTTCGCGCGGTGCAGGTAGGTGCGCATCGCACCGATGGCCAGCGGCAGGTCGCCGCGCTGCTCGTGCGCCAGCGCCAGGCCGTGGTAGGCGTTGGCCTGCTCGGGGCGCAGCGCGGTCGCGGCCTCGAAGAAGTCGCGCGCCGCCTCGGCCCGGCCGAGCCCGAGCAGCGCGTAGCCCATGTTGACATGCGCCTCGGGCAGGCGCGGCGCGAGTTCCAGCACGCGGTGCAGCGCGGTGACGGCATGCTCGTACTGCTTCGCGTGCAGCATCAGCACGGCCTGGTCGAAGCGCTCGCGCAGCTCGTCGCGTGCCGCGACGGGCTCGGCCTCGTGCACCGGTGCGCCGGCCTGGATCCACGCGCCGCCGGCCAGCACCAGCGCGAGCGTGAGCAACGCGCCGAGGCGGCGATGGTCGCGCCGCACGGTTCTCACAGGGCCCCCTGGTGCGGCACGGTCGAGAGGAACGGCACGCCGAAGAAGGTCAGGAACGCGAGCGCGAAACACCCGGCCAGCCCCAGCGCGAGGTGCCGCGGCGCGGGCCGCAGCGTGGCGCGTGCGTGCAGCGTGGCGGCCAGCGCGAGCCAGCTGACGAAGGCCCAGCTCTCGAGCGGGTCCCAGGCCCAGAAGCGGCCCCAGGCGTCCTGCGCCCAGACGGCACCGACGATCAGCATCAGCGAATCGGCCACGAAGGCGAACGCGGCGAAGCGGTGCGCCAGTTCCTCGCCGTGCGCCGCATCGGCCTGCCGCCAGGAATGCAGCGCGAGCGCCACGGCCACCAGCAGCAGCCCGAGGTAGAGCTTGCCGACCAGCGCGTGCAGGTAGAGCAGCGGCGTCGCGTAGGTGGCCGGCAGGTGGCCGGGGCCGGCATCGGCCAGCAGCAGCCAGGCCGCCAGCACGCCCAGCACCGGCAGCGCGGCGGGCAGCGCGGCACGCACCTCGCGCGAGGCGGTCGCCGCGCAGGCTGCCACCAGCGCCAGGCTCCACAGGCTGCTCGACAGGATCTCGTGCATGGTGGTGAACGGCCCGTGGCCGAGCGCGGCCCAGCGCCAGCCGAGCGCGCCGGTGTGCAGCAGCAGGCCGAGTGCGACGAGCGGCAGCGTGGCCGCCGCGACACGACGCCACGCCGCCAGCCCGGCCGAGCCGTAGGCCGCGAGCGCGAGGCCGAGCAGCGTGGCCTCAGGCATGGCCCGGCCTCGCGAGCGCCGCGGCCGCCGCGGGCCGGCGCGGCGCGAACTTCAGCGTGTAGTGCAGCCCGAGCGCGAGCGCGGCCAGCAGCGCGGCGGCCAGCAGCCAGGGCAGCGTCGGGTCGTGGTGCACGCGGTAGCCCATCCAGCTGTGCAGGCCCTCGTAGACCAGCGTGCCGCCGGGCAGCGCCAGCGCCTCGCCCGGGCGCAGCTCGGCACGCACGGCATCCACGCGCAGCACCAGGTGATGGCGCTGCGGCAGGCGCCAGCGCGCCGGCCCGGCCGGGTCGATCAGTGCTTCGTCGATCTCCAGCTGCACCCAGGCCGTGCGGCCGTCGGGCAGCGGCCACTCGCGGTGCTGGCGCAGCTCGTGGGCCGGGTAGCTCGGCAGGTGCACCGTGCCGCGCTGCGGCTCGCCGCGTTCGGGCACCCAGCGCAGCAGCGGCGCGAAGCCCTTGTTCGGGCTGGTGTAGACGCGGTAGCCGGCGATGCGCAGCGGCCGGTGGTCGCCGATCACCGCGCGCTGCAGCTGCCCCTGCGCGTCGACCCAGGCCACCGGGTTGCGCGTCGCGCCGCGCTTGCGCCCGGGCGCGTAGTCGATCTCGAAGCCCTCGTGCCGGAAGCGCAGCGCCTGCAGGGCATCGTGGTGCCAGGCGCCGCGGCGTGCGTCGAGCAGCGTGCCGTCGAACTCGACACCGTCGCTGAGCTCGAAGCGGCCGTCCAGCGACACCAGCCGCGACAGCCCGGCCAGCGCCACCAGCGCGAGCAGCGCGAGGTGCGCCACCAGCAGCGGCAGCTGGCGCCGCAGCGCCGGGTGCACGGCGAGTGCGGCCAGCAGGTTGAGCGCCAGCGCGGCGAGCACCGCGCCGAGCGCGAAGGCCCAGCCCGTCTCGACCACGCGGCCGGCCAGCACCACCAGCGCGAGCAGCGCCAGCCACGCCAGCGTTGCGCGCAGCGAACCGAGGTGGGCGAGCAGGCGGCGCAGGGTCATGGCGGGTTGCTGCAGACGTCCTTCATCCAGTCCTTGCCGGTCTGGGTGCTGTTGCCGTTGGTGCCGAAACCGGTGCCGCCGCCGGCCGAGCCGCAGTTGGTGTCGACCCAGTTGCCGCTGGTGGCGAAGCTGCGCACCTTCAGCTTGGCGTTCAGGTAGTAGGGCTCCTGGTTGTAGGCCTGGGCCGGCGCGTTCTCGCGCCACTCCTCGTTGCCGGCCCGCCCGGCCTCGGGGCCGACGTCGTTCAGGTTCACCAGCAGCGCCTTGTTCTTCCAGCCGTGCGGCACCGCCACGTGGCACCAGTTGCAGCGGATGCGCTCGATCTTGTCGGTGTGGAAGGCGTGCAGGTTGCCGCGGTCGCTGTTGAAGAAGCCGGTCTGGCCGGTGCCGTTGCGGTTGGCGTAGGTGGCCGGGTTGTGGCACTTGAAGCACAGGCCGTTCGGATTCGGCCCGTTGTCGCCGCGGCTGTCGGCGCCGACGCCGGTGTTCCACAGCCCCTTGAGCAGGAAGTTGTTCTGCGAGCCGTGCGGGCCCCAGGGCGCGCCGTCCTCGCCGCCGGCCGGCACCACGCTGTTGTCGGCGGTGTTGGAGCCGTGGCAGTCGCTGCAGTACATGGTCTGCGTGCCGACCGCGTTGCCCCAGGGCGCGCGGAACGCGCTCGCGCCGGCGCCGGTGCGGCCGGTCGGCCCCATCACCGGGTGCCAGCCGCGGTGGTTGTTGGTCAGGAAGTTCGAGCCCGCGCCGGAGTTCGGCTTCGTGCCCTCGCCCTGGTGCGTGACCGGCGCCTGGAACTCCCTGGCCTGGTTGGTGTAGACGGTCAGGTGGTTGGTGCCGGGCGGCGTGCCGCCGAACCGGCCGAGCGCGGGCCGGTTGCCGGCGGGGTAGAGGTTGTTGTCGGCGTAGCCGTAGTCCGAGTGGCACTTCAGGCAGACCTGGTACTCGCGCGTGACGTAGGGCGCGGCCGGCGAGGTGTCGGCGCTCGCGCCCGGGTCGCCGCGCTTGACGGTGTAGCCGCCCGGCAGGCTGTGGAACGAGGTCGAGCCGTAGACCGGCTCCACCCCCCAGGCACCGCGCAGCACGCCCGAGGCGAGGTTGCTGTGGGCGCTGCCGCCGGTCTCGTCGTGCCGGTGCGTGCCGGCCGCGTCGGGCGCGCCGGCCAGCCCGCCCGCGGCGCCGGTGAAGCTGCGGAACTTCACCACGCGGTGCGGGTTGTGGCAGTCGGTGCATTCGGCGTGGCGCTGCGCCAGCGTGGCACGCGGCTCCAGACCGTCGGCGCCGCAGCGGTTGCTCGGGCCGCTGCAGTCGAGCCCCGGGTCGCTGAAGCTCGACGACGGGTCGTGCACCTCCTCGGTCGTGCCGCCCTGCTCGGCCGTCGTGATCGGCATGCGGATCGCGAGGTCGAAGTCGGTCTCGATGTTGGGCACCTGCGCGGTGGCGCCGAGCACGGACTGGGCCAGCGTGGTGTGGCACTGGTAGCAGGTCTTCTCCAGCGCCGGGTTGCCACCCTGCTTGGCGGCCAGCGGGTTGCCGGGCGGCAGCGGCGCGTCGGTGCCTTCGCGCGTGAGCCGGCGTGCGCCCTGCACGGTGTGGGTGTCGTGGCAGTTCAGGCAGGCGGCGCGCCACACTGGCAGCGCGGCGGGGAACTCGCGCAGCGACGCTGCGCCGGCGAGGTAGGTCTCGTCGGCCACCTCGGGCCGCGCGTGGGCCGAGAAGGCCCACACGCCGAAGCCGCCGTTCTTGTCGTGGCAGGCCAGGCAGACGATGTCGGTCTGCGGGTTGTGCACGGCCGTCGGCGCGGCCTGCTGGAAACGCGGCGCACGCAGGAACTTGGCGTTGCCCTGGCTCGCGTCGAGCTCGCGCAGGTGCGGGTCGTGGCAGGTGGCGCACTGCACCTGGCCGGTCCCGTTGGCGCCGGTGGGCTCGAGCGGCAGCAGCGGCTTCACGCCCGGGGCACGCAGCCCGATCACGCTGCCGCTGCCGGCCGGGTGGCGCTGCGCGCCGTCGAGCGCGCGCAGCTCGCCGTCGCGCGTGGCCAGCGCGCTGTCGTAGGTCAGCGAGATCGGGTGGTCGTTGCGCAGGTCGGTGCCGAGGTAGCGCGTGAAGCCGCTCGTCGTGCCCTCGCCCGCCGGCATCGTGCCGCCCGGGCCGGTGCCGGCCATCGGGACGCTCACGTTCTGCCGGCCGTTCAGCACGTTGACGTTGCCGATCGCGAGCGTCCCGTCGTGGCACGACAGGCACAGCTTCGAGCTGCCGCCGGGCTGCGCGTTCAGGGCGTCGGTGATGCTCTGCGCGTCCAGCGTGCTCGAGGTGTAGGGCGTGTAGGTGGCGCCGGCCGGGATGCGCCGGTTCCACAGCGGCGCACGCAGCAGCGCGCCACCCTGGTCCTGCGCGCTCGCGCCGTGCGGCGTGTGGCAGAACACGCAGACCTCGCTGGTGCCGCCGGCCGCGGCCTTCACCGTGCCGGGGCCGTCGACCGACAGGTTGTGCTTCGTGCCGCGCACGTCGGACACCCGCTGCGCCTCGGCGACGCGCACGACCAGCGTGCCGGCCAGCACGGCGATCAGCGACAGCAGGGCGAGGAAGCTCCGCATCATCCGCCACCGAGGAACTGAAAGAGCACGATGCGGCCGTTGAACATGTCGGCCACGTGCACGCGGTTGGCCGCGTCGACCCACACGCCGGCGGGCAGGTAGAAACGACCGGTGGCGGTGCCGGTGCCGCCGATCGGCATCAGGAACTCGCCCTGCGGAGAGAACACCAGCAGGCTGTCGTAGTAGGACTCGACCACGTAGACATGGCCCTCGGCGTCGAGCGCCACGCCCTTGGGCCGAACCAGGTTGCCGACGACCAGGCCGCGCCGGCCGATCACCTGCCAGGCGCCGTCGGGCCCGCGCAGCTGAACGCGCTGGTTCAGCGTGTCGGCCACCACCAGCCGGCCGGCGGCGAACGCGAGGTGGGTCGGGAAGTTGAACTCGCCCGGCGCCTCGCCGCGCCGGCCGAGCGTCTCGAGCAGCGTGCCGGCATCGTCGAACACCTTGATGTCGTGCGCCGCGGTGTCGGCCACGTAGATCCGGCCGGTGGCCGCGTCGCGCGCCAGGCCGGTGGGCCGCCGCAGCACGCCGCGGCCGATCACCGCGCGTGCCTGGCCGGTGGCGTCGAGCCGCGCGACGAAGCCCAGTTCCGCGTCGGCCACGTACACGCCGCCACCCGGCGCGGGCGCGAGGCCGCCGGGGGCGACGAAACGCAGCACGCCGTCGGCCTGCTCCCAGACCTGCAGCTCGCCGCGTACCGCATCGAACACGAACACCGCCTGGCGGCTGGTGTCGCTGACGTACAGCCGGCCCTGCTCGTCGCCCGTCACCGCCGCGGGCCGCTGCAGCACCACCGGCGCGCGGCTGCGGCCGTCGAGCCCGACCAGCCAGCGGCCGAAGGCCTCGAGCCGGCTGGTCGTGCCCTCGTCGCCGCGGAAGTTGGGCTCGCCGGTCAGCGTGCCGGTGTAGGCGAAACGCGGCACCTCGGGCGGCTGCGGCCACAGCAGCCGCTCGCCCTCGGGCGCGTCGGCCAGGCCGTAATGCAGGCGGCCGCGCACGATGCCGTCGCTGGCGCAGCCGGCCAGCAGCAGCGCCAATGCGAGCGCGAGAAACACCTTCATCGCGCCGTCTCCGCGCGCAGCGTGAACAGCTGCACCTGGCCGAGCAGGCGATCGGCCAGCGCCAGCGTGCGCTCGTCCACCGCCAGGCCGCCGATCTGCCGTACGCGCAGCGCCTCGGCCGCGAAGCTCTCCGGCTGCGCGGTGTTCAGCACGTGCAGCGCCGGGCCCTGCGCGTCGGCGACGAACACCCGCTCGGCGCGGTCCACCGCCAGCGCCACCGGCTGCTGCAGCACACCTTCGCCCAGGCTCGCCAGCACGCGGCCGTCGCGCGCGACACGGTGCACCCGCGCCGCCGCGCGGTCGAGCAGGTAGACCGACTCGCGCCCGGCGGCGATCGCGTCGCTGCCGGTGATGCGGCGTTCGCCGGCACGCGGCAGCACGGTCGTCGCGACCGCGCCCACCGGGCGCAGCTCGCTCCATTGCGCCAGCCCGGCATCGGCCACCAGCAGGCTCGCACCGCCGTCGGTGAGCGCGAAGCCGGACGGGCTGGCCGGCCCGGTGCGCAGGGTCTGCAGCAGGCGCCCGTCGCGCGCGAAGCGCAGCAGCTGGCGCGCCGGCACGTCGAGCACCCAGGCCGACAGGTCAGGCCCGAGCGCGAGCGCGGTGCCGGGGCCGACCGGCGCGCCGGCGATCGCGCTGATCGTCTGCGCGCCGAGGTCGGCACGCCAGAGCCGGCCGCTGGCCAGGTCGGCCACCAGCAGGTCCATGCCGCGCAGCGCGAGCGCGCCAGGCGCGATCCACTTGACGAAGGCGCCGCTGCCGGGTTTGGCGGGCAGCCCGAACGCCGGCGCGGGCGGCGCGAGGAAGCCGCCGATCACGCTGCGCCAGGGCGTGAGCAGCGGCTCGTCGCCGCGCGGTGCGGCCGGCTGCGGCGGCGTGTCGGCGCAGCCCGCTGCGGCCAGCCCGAGGCCGGCGAGCAGGTGGCGGCGCACGCGGCTCACCATCGCCCCGGCCCCGAGGTCTGCGCGCCGCCGACGATGCCCGAGGGCCGGCCCGGCAGCCCGGTGTGGCACAGCTCGCAGCGGTCCGGGCCCCAGGCGATCTGGCCGTTGTGGCACATGCCGCAGAAGCGCCCGTCGAGGATGTCGCTCATCAGCACGTCGTTGGCGCCGGCACGCATCCTGAAGCCCAGCTCGGCGTGGCAGACCTTGCAGCGGAAGCGGATGCGGTGGAACCAGTGCGGGAACACCACCGGCCGCACGCCGTTGCTGTCCGAGCGCTTGTTCAGCACCACGTCGCCGTACTCGGCCCAGGGCGTGGCGGCCGGCAGCAGCGCGAGCAGCAGCGCAAGGCCGAGCTTCTTCACTTCGCCGCCTCGCGCTTGAGCGCCTCGTTCGAGACGCTGTGGCAGCGGTTGCACTCGGTCAGCGGGAACGACACCGCGCCGTGGCACAGCCCGCACTGCTCGCCGTTCAGGATCGCGACCATGCTGAGCTTGTTCGCGCCGAGCTTCTCCTGGAACGGCACCGGGTGGCAGTTGCTGCAGTCCAGCCATTGCGTGTGCGCGCGGTGCGGGAAGCGCACTGCCGGCATCGAGCCGAACTTCGAGACGATCAGGTCCTGGTCGAGCACACGCACCGGCGTGTGGCCGAGCAGCGTGCTGCGCGGCGCGATCGCGCCGGACTCGAGCGCCTGCACCCAGCGCACCTGGTTGCCGGCGCTGTCGCGCGGCAGCGGCGCCAGTGCGTCGGCCGGCTGCTGCAGGAACGCGAGGCCGGGGGCCGCCGGGTCGTGCACGCCGTCGGCCGCCAGCGGCAGCCAGGGCAGCGGCGCGGCGCTCGCCGCGGCGGCCAGCGCGACGACAGCCACTGCAAGACGTCGCGGCCACGGCATGCGGCCTCATCCGGGGATGTAGAGCCCGCCGGCGCGGATCGCCCGCACCAGCTCGCGGGTCGAGTCCTCGAGCAGCCGGATCGCCGCGGCATGGTCGCCGCGCCGCGCCTGCGCTTCGGCGTCGGCACGCAGGGCCGCGGCCTGGTCGACTGCGGCCTGCATGGTCGCCGGCATCGTCGCCTCCTTGCGCTCGGCCAGCAGCACCCGGATCAGCATGCGGTGCGTGTCGTTGCGGTCGATCTCGTAGTCGTATTCCTCGCGCGGGCTGGCGAAGCTCAGCGAGCGCACCAGCGTGTCGCCGCGGCGCATCGACTCGATCGAGACCCGCGCGGTCAGGTAGGCGCGGTCGAGCACCGGGCGCGCGTCGTCGAGCTTGTCCTGCGCGGCCAGCGCCTGCGCCTGGGCGATCTGCTGCTCGATCGCCCGCGTGGCCTGCTGCGCCTCGCGCCCGGCGCCCTTCTCCTGCGTGATGCGCTGCTGCGCGGCCAGCAGCGCCCGCGCGCTGTCCAGGCGCGCGGCGAAGTCGCGCTTCGCCTTCTCGGCAGCCACCTGCTCGGGCTTGGCCAGGCGCACGCCGGCCATCATCTCGCGCGCGGCGGCATCGAGCAGCTGGTTCGCGCCGGCCGCGTCGCCGCGTGCCAGCGCCGCGGCGGCCTCGCGGTGGATCAGCCGCGCCGCATCACGCCGCTCGCGGGCCGGCGCCTCGCCGCTGCGCTCGATCTGCTGCGCGGCGGACGAGGATTCGATCAGCGTGCCGACCGACTGCAGCCGGCGCTCGACCTGCTCGGGCGCCGGCGCGGCCACGCTGGCGAGCGCGACGACAAGGGACAAGGCGGCGGCGAGCCGGGCGAGCTTCATGGCGGATTCCCCTGCGGCGGCGGCACGACCAGGCCGGCCGCCTGCAGCGCACGCTGCAGGTACAGCGTCGCACTGCGGATGTGGACCAGCGCCTCCTCGGTGGCGCCCTGTTCGAAGCGCTGCAGCGCCTGGCTGCGCAGCGTCTGGCTGGTCTCGCTGTAGCGCTCGACCAGGCTCACTGCCTCGGGCCGAGGTTTCAGGTCGCGCAGCGCCAGCGGCACCAGTTCGGCGAAGCCGCGCTGGCGCGCCAGCTCCTGCTGGAACTCCTCGGCCGGCGTGGCGGGGCGCAGCGTGTAGTCGAGCGTGCTGGAGCCGAGCGTGCGCGACAGGCCTTCGAGCACCAGCCGCTCGGTCTGCGCGAGGCGCTGCTGCGCCTCGTCGTAGCGCTGCTCCTGCGCCGCGACGCGCGCCTGGCCGAGCAGGCCGGCGACGTCGGTGAGCGACTGCCCGTCGCCGCCGCCGCGCGCGCGCCACGCGTCGAGCAGGCGCTCGACGCTGGCCAGCTGCTGTTCGTGGCGGGCGCGCGCGGTCGCGAGCCTGAGTGTGCCGTCGGGCACCAGGCGGCGCGCCATGCCGAGGTGGCGCAGCGCCTCGTCGGCCGCCTGGCGCGCGCCGGCCCAGTCGCCGCGCGCCAGCAGGTCCTCGGCGAGGGCCTGGTGCACGCGGCCCTCGTCGAGATGCGCCAGCGCCTGCACATGGCCGCTGGCGGCGATGCGCTGCGCGGTGGCCCGGTCGCCGACCAGCGTCGCCGACAGGCGGATCTTCTGCTCGACCTGCGTGCGCAGGCCCTCGTCGTGCCCCTGGGCCGCGCCAGCGAGCAGTGCCGCCAGCAGCGCCCCGGCGGCCGGCACCGTGCTCACGGCTTCGACTCCGTCGCGGCGGTGGTCACCGACTTCTTCTTCGAGTGGCACAGCCGGCACTCCGAGACCGGGAAGGCCACCTTGCCGTGGCACACGCCGCACTTCTGGCCGAGCAGGATGGAGGCCATGCTGATCTGGTTGGCGCCCTTCTGTGGCACGAAGATCGCCGGGTGGCAGTTCGAGCAGTCCAGCCACTCGGTGTGCTGCTTGTGCGGGTAGACCACGTCGGGCATCGAGCCCTTCACCTCGCGCACGATGTTCAGGTCCATCACCACGGCGGCGGCGGCCGGGTCGTTGCGGTCCCAGCGCGGCGCGATCGCCTTGCCGTCCAGGGCCTTGACCCAGTCGACATGGTTGCCGGCATTGCTGCGCGGCAGCGCGGCGAACGCCGTGGCCGGCGGCTGCAGCTGCAGCGTCATGTCGTTGGCCGGGTCGTGGATGCCCGACTCCACCGCCGGCCGGTTGACCCGCCCGAGCGGCTTGAGCAGGCGGTTGAAGGCATTCACCTCGGCGCTCGGCGCCGGCGTCGGTGCAGCGCGGGCCGGCGTCATCACCGGCGGCGGGGGCGGGGGCGCGGCGGCGACGGCGGCCGCGGCG
>QJOU01000193.1 GCA_003265685.1 Piscinibacter caeni
GCGCGGCGAGCGGGCCGTCGGCGCGCAGCGAGGCCTGCCAGCGCGCGTTGGCCAGCGCGCCCTCCTGGCGCAGGCCCAGCTCGGCCTGCAGCGTGAAGGGCGCGGCGCTGGCCAGGCGCGCGCCGCCCTGGCCGTTCAGCGTGCCGTAGGCGAGCGACAGCCCGTCGAGCCGGTGCAGCGCGCCGCCGTCGGCGCCGAGGTGCAGCGCGGCCTGCAGGTCGCGCAGCGGCTCATCGCCAAGCGGCACGATCTTCACGCGGCCGGCGCGCAGCGCGGCGACATGCAGCTCGAAGGGCAAGGCCAGCGACTCGGGCTCGGACAGCGGCGTGCCGTCGCTCGCGCCGGGCCGTACCTCGACCTGCGCGGCCTCGAGCCGCTCGACCGTGACGGCCACCTGCCAGGCCCCGCTGCCGTGGCCCAGCGCGAGGCCCTGCCAGCGCAGCGCGTCGATCACCACGGCGCCGCCGCGCGGCAGCGCGATCTCGACCCGCTGCGCGCCGAAGTCCCCGAGCAGCGTGCCCTGCGGCGCCGTCACCCGCAGCCCCGGCGCCAGCGTCAGCAGCCAGGCCGTGCCCGCCTCGCTGCGCAGCGCCCAGGCGACGAGAGCCGCGGCCGCCAGCGGCAGGGCGAGCAGCAGCGCGAACAGCCACCGCAGGCCGTGCAGGCGGGCACGTGGGGGCGTGGTGGGGGCACTCACGGCGCGGGCGTCAGAAGGCGATGCCCACACTGACGTGCAGCCGCACCCGGCGCAGTTCCTCGCCGTAGGCGAGGTCCACGCGCAGCGGGCCGACCGGGCTGCGCCAGCGCACGCCGAGGCCGTAGCCACGTGCCAGCTTCAGCGCGGTCCAGGTGTTGGCCGCGTTGCCGGCGTCGACGAACACCGCCCACCACACCGACGGCAGCCTGGCCGAGACCGGCCGGGCGATCTCGGCGCTGCCGGTCAGCATCACGCGGCCCGAGGCGAGCGCGCCGTCGACCGTCGGGCCCAGCGTGCGGTAGCCGTAGCCGCGCACCGAATCGTCGCCGCCGGCGCGGAACAGCAGCGGGTCGGGGATCGGCAGCTCCTCGCGCGCGAACAGCTGGCCGGCCTCGGCACGCACCACGCCGTACCAGGCGGCGCCGAGCGGCTTGTAGACGGTCAGCCGGCTGTAGAGCCGCGCGAACGGCCCCTGGTCGCGTGCCGGCCCGGTGAAGCTGCCGGTCTTGCGGCCGCGCGCCTCGCCAGCGCCGGCCTGCAGCGCGAAGGTGTAGCCGTCGGTGGGCAGCAGCACGCTGTCCACCTCGCGGAAGGTCCAGTGGTAGTTGCCCCACAGCGCGTCGGCGATCGTGCTGCCGGCCAGCGTGTCCAGGCGCGCATGCACCAGCTCGCCGTAGTACAGGCGCTCCAGGCGCTGCGTGTCCAGCGTGCGGCCGATGCGCGCGCTCGACGCGGTGCGCAGCTCCTCGCCCGAGCGCAGCCGCTCGTACGAGCCGGCGATCAGGTTGCGGTACTGGCCCTCCAGCGGCCAGGACAGCAGCTCGCCCTCCCAGCGCTTGAGGTCCGAGCCGTACTCGAGCTTGTTGCGCGCGATCCATTCGAGCCCGAAGGGCCGGCGGTGCAGGTGCTCGAGCGTGACACGCGGGCCGGTGTTGGCGCTGATGCCCACGCCGGTGGTGGCCTGCTGCAGCGGCTGTTCGCGCAGGTGCACGCGCACCGGGGTCTGCTCGGCCTGGGCCGGGTCGGGGTCGATGTCGACGGTGGCGGCCTCGAACAGGCCGCTCTTGCCCAGGCGCTCCTGGAAGTCGAGCAGCGTCTTCTCGCTGTACGGCGTGCCGGGGCCGAAGCCGGCCAGGTGGCGCACCGCGGACTCGTCGTAGCGCTCGATGCCGCTGATGGCCAGCGGGCCGAGCGTGAACAGCGGCCCGCTGTCGAGCTCGAGCTGCAGCGCCGCCGCCTGGCGCGGCACCTCGACCTGCGCGCGGGTGGCGGCCCAGGCGGCGGCCGGGTAGCCCTCCGAGCGCACCCGCGCCAGCGTGCCGTTCTTGGCCGCCGACCAGTCGGCCTGGCGGAACGGCGTGCCCGGCGGCATCGGCCAGTCGCGCTGCAGGCCCGCGAGCTGCGCCGCGGCCGGGCCCTGCGGGTCGGCCTTCGCGGCATCCTGCAGCGCGCCGCGGGCCGTCAGCTCGGCACTCGTCACGCGCACCTGCGCGCCGGGCTGCACCGTCACGCGCAGCAGCGGCAGCGCGCCGGGCGGGTCCTCGCGCGCGATCGTCACCGTGGCGCCGAACAGGCCTTCGGTCTCGAGCAGCGCACGGGCCTGCGCGGGTGCGGCGGCGGCCAGGCGGCGCAACTCGTTGTCGTCGATGGCGTCGGCCGCCGGCGCATTGCGGAAGCGCGCCAGGTCGAGGTGCTCGAGCAGCAGCGCGCGCAACTCGTCGGGCGCCTCGACCTCCAGGCGGTAGAGCGGCTGGGCCGGCGCGCCGGCCGCCTCGGCCGGCTTCTCGCCGCCGCCCGGCAGCAGCGCGCAGCCCTGCAGCGCCGCGAGCACCAGCGCACCGAGCAGGCGGCGCGCGGCAGCGAGCGTCATTTGCCGAGCAGGCGCATCGCCCCTTCGAGGCCCTGCAGCGTCAGCGGGAACATGCGCTGGTTCATCAGCTGCTGCACGATCGCGATGCTCTGCCGGTAGCCCCACACGCCCTGCGGCTCGGGGTTGATCCAGGCGAACTTGGGGAAGGCCTGCGTGAGCCGCTGCAGCCACTCGGCCCCCGGCTCCTCGTTGTTGTACTCGACGCTGCCGCCGGGCTGCAGGATCTCGTACGGGCTCATCGTCGCGTCGCCGACGAACACCAGCTTGTAGTCCTTGTTGTACTTGCGGATCACGTCCCAGGTCGGCGTCTTCTCGCTGTAGCGGCGCCGGTTGTTCTTCCAGACGAAGTCGTAGACGCAGTTGTGGAAGTAGTAGAACTCGAGGTGCTTGAACTCGCTCTTGGCGGCGCTGAACAGCTCCTCGACGCGGTGGATGTGCTCGTCCATCGTGCCGCCCACGTCCATCAGCAGCAGCACCTTCACTTTGTTGTGCCGCTCGGGCACCATCTTGATGTCCAGCCAGCCGGCGTTGGCGGCGGTCGAGCGGATCGTGTCGTCGAGGTCGAGCTCCTCCTCGGAGCCCTCGCGCGCGAAGCGGCGCAGCCGGCGCAGCGCGACCTTGATGTTGCGCGTGCCGAGCTCGAGCGAGTCGTCGTAGTCCTTGTACTGGCGCTGGTCCCACACCTTCACCGCGCTCTTGTTGCGGCCCTTGTCCTGGCCGATGCGGATGCCCTGCGGGTTGTAGCCGTAGGCACCGAACGGGCTGGTGCCGCCGGTGCCGATCCACTTGCTGCCGCCCTCGTGGCGCTCCTTCTGCTCCTCGAAGCGCTTCTTCAGCGTCTCCATCAGCTCGTCCCAGCCCATCTTCTCGATGGCTGCCTTCTCCTCGGGGCTGAGCTCGAGCTCGATCTGCTTGCGCAGCCACTCGAGCGGTACGTCCTGCGTGAAGTCGGCCACCTGCTCGACGCCCTTGAAGTAGGCGGCGAAGGCACGGTCGAACTTGTCGTACTGCGCCTCGTCCTTGACCAGCGCGGTGCGCGCCAGGTAGTAGAACTGGTCGACCGACTGGTCGATCACGCCGGCCTGCAGCGCCTCGAGCAGCGTCAGGTACTCCTTGACGGAAACCTTGAGCTTGGCCGCGCGCAGCGCGTAGAAGAAGTTGATCAGCATGGCGGGGCCGTCCTGCTGCGGCGAGGATACACGCCGCGGCGGTTCAGCGCTTCGGCCCGGGATCGTGCCGCTTCAGCCAGGCGAAGAACTCGCCGTACCACTGGCGCGAGTTGCGCGGCTTGAGCACCCAGTGGTTCTCGTCCGGGAACCACAGCAGCCGGGCGTCCACGCCCTTGGCCTTGAGGGTGTTGTAGTAGGCCAGGCCCTGGGCGTCGGGCACGCGGTAGTCGAGCGCGCCGTGGATCACCAGCGTGGGCGTCTGCATGGCCTTCACGAAGGCGTGCGGGCTCTGCGCATGCACCTTGGCCATGTCGTCCCAGTAGGAGGCGCCGAGTTCGCGCGGAAACCAGGTGTAGACGTCCTCGGCGAACATGCCCACCCAGTCGAAGCAGCCGGCATGGCAGACGTAGGCGCGGTAGCGCTCCGGCGTCGCATGCGCGTTCAGCCACGCCACCAGGTAGCCGCCGTAGCTGCCGCCGCTCGCGAACACGCGCCGGCGGTCCGCCCAGCGCTGCTTCAGCAGCCAGTCGGTGGCGCCTTCCAGGTCCTGCAGCTCGAGCTCGCCCCAGCGGTGCGTGATGCTGTCGAGGAAGGCGTAGCCGAAGCCGCTCGAGCCGTGGTAGTTGATCGCCGCCACCACGTAGCCCTGGGCTGCGAACACATGGTGGTTCCAGCGGTAGTGGAAGGTGTCGCCCGAGGCGGCGTGCGGGCCGCCGTGGATCACGTGCAGCACCGGGTACTTGCGCTTCGGGTCGAAGCCCGGCGGGTAGTTCAGCCACATCTGCACCGGCTCGCCGTTCGCGCCGGGCACGTTCACCTCTTCGTGCGTGCCCAGGCGCAGTGCGCCGAGCAGCGCGTCGTTGAAGCGCTCCAGCCGGCGCGCCGGTTCGCCCGGGCGGTGCGCGTGCACCCGTGCCGGGTGATCCATCGCATCGGCCACCGTCACCGCCACGTCGCCGGCCAGGTCGAACTGCTGCACCCAGCCGCCCTCGATCACGCGGCTGGCGCGGCGCGTCTCGAGGTCGAAGCGCCACAGGTGGTTGCGGGCGCGCTCCTCGGCGGTGAAGCAGACCGCGCTGCCGTCGTCGCTCCAGCGCAGCGGCGCGTGCACGGCATGGTCCCAGTCGGCGCTCAGCACCTGCCAGCGGCTGCCGCGGGTGCGCCGGTCCAGCAGCGCGAGCTGGCTCGGCATGGTGTGGCGCTTGCCCTGGTTCGCGGCGGTGAACGCGATCTGCGAGCCGTCCGGCCCGTAGCGCGGGGCTTCGAAATCCCAGTCGGCATCGCGCGCCAGCACACTGACGCGGCCGGTCTTCAGGTTCAGCTCGGCGAGCGCCTTGCAGTGGTCCAGGCGCTGCTCGGGATTCGGGTCGAAGGCGAAGGCGAGGTGCAGGCCGTCGGGCGAGACGTCGAAGCCGGCCGCGTCGAGCTCGGCGCGCGGCAGCTCGTAGGGCGTGCCCTCGAACAGGTCGGTGACGCGGCCGGTGGCCACGTCCAGCACGTGCAGGTGCGCGACGCGACCCATCGGCACGTGGTGGTCCCAGTAGCGGTACTGGGCCTCGCCGGTGGCGTAGCCGGTCTCCTTGCGCTCCTTGAACTCCTTGGCACGTTTCGCCTGTGCGCGCGTGCCGCGCAGCTCGGGCCAGACCCAGGCGGCGAAGGCGATGCGCTTGCCGTCCGGGAACCACTTGAAGGCCTCGATGCCGGGCGCGAAGTCGCTGATCCGGCGCGCCTCGCCGCCGTCCGGCGCGATCACGTAGAGCTGGGTGCTCTCGTCCTTCTTGCCCTGCTGCTCGCGCCGCGCCAGGAAGGCGATGCGCTCGCCGGTGGGCGACCAGGCCGGCGCGCCGTCCTTCTCGCCGCACTGCGTCAGCCGGCGCGGGCCGCCGCCGAAGGTGGACAGCAGCCACAGCGCCGAGGCGCCCTTGTTCTCCTCCATCGAGTAGCTGCCCACCGAGCAGACCGCCTGCGCGCCGTCGGGGGAGAGCGAGATCGCTCCGACCCGGTCGAACTGCCACAGGTCCTCGACGGTGATGGCCTTCTTCTTCTTCGCCATGAACGCTCCCAGGTTCAGCGCGGTCGTTCGAGCTGCCACAGCAGATGGGCCTTGACCTCGGGCCACTCGCCGGCGGCGAGGCTGTACATGACCGTGTCGCGCACCGTGCCGTCGCGCCGCAGCGCGTGGTGGCGCAGCACGCCGTCCTTGCGCGCGCCGAGCCGCTCGATGGCGCGCTGGCTGGCGAAGTTGAAGTTGTCGGTGCGCCAGCCGACCAGCTGCGCGCCGAGCGTCTCGAAGGCGTGCTGCATCAGCAGCAGCTTGCAGGTGGTGTTGACGGCGCTGCGCTGGCGGCTGGCGGCATACCAGGTCCAGCCGATCTCCAGGCGTTCCACCGCCGGCACGATGTCGTGGTAGCTGCTGCAGCCGATCACGGCGCCGGTCGCGGCGTCGAGCACCGCGAAGGCGAAGCGGTGGCCCTGCGCGCGACCCTGCAGCGCGGTCTCGATGTAGGCGCGGGTGGCCTCGGGCTCGGGCACGGACGTGAAGCGCAGGTTCCACAGCGCGCCGTCGGCCGCGGCGGCCTTCAGGCCCTCCTCGTGCTCGAGCCCGAGCGGCACCAGCCGCACCGGACCCCGCTCGAGCGTGACCGGCCCGACCGGCTGCATCAGCGGTTGTGCCTCTGCATGAAGACGAGCTTCTCGAACAGCGACACGTCCTGCTCGTTCTTCAGCAGCGCGCCCACCAGCGGCGGCACGGCGACCTTGTCGTCCTTGCTCTGCAGCGCCTCGAGCGGGATGTCCTCGGCCACCAGCAGCTTGAGCCAGTCCAGCAGCTCCGAGGTGGACGGCTTCTTCTTCAGCCCGGGCAGGTTGCGCACGTCGTAGAAGTTCTTCAGCGCGGCGGCCAGCAGCTCCTTCTTCAGCGTCGGGAAGTGCACGCCGACGATGGACTTCATCGTGTCGGCGTCGGGGAACCGGATGTAGTGGAAGAAGCAGCGGCGCAGGAAGGCGTCGGGCAGCTCCTTCTCGTTGTTCGAGGTGATGAACACCAGCGGGCGGTGCCGCGCGCGCACCAGCTCGCGTGTCTCGTAGACGTAGAACTCCATGCGGTCGAGCTCGCGCAGCAAGTCGTTCGGGAACTCGATGTCGGCCTTGTCGATCTCGTCGATTAGCAGCGCCACCGGCTGCTCGGCCCCGAAGGCCTGCCACAGCACGCCCTTGACGATGTAGTTGTGGATGTCCTTGACCTTCTCGTCGCCGAGCTGCGAGTCGCGCAGCCGGCTCACCGCGTCGTACTCGTACAGCCCCTGCTGCGCCTTGGTGGTGCTCTTGACGTGCCACTGCAGCAGCGGCAGGCCGAGCGCCGTGGCCACCTCCTCGGCGAGCATGGTCTTGCCGGTGCCGGGCTCGCCCTTGACGAGCAGCGGGCGCTTGAGCGTGATGGCGGCGTTGACGGCGAGCATCAGGTCCGCGGTTGCGACGTAGTTGGTGGAGCCTTGGAACTTCATCGAGGGCGGGCTTGACACTTGTTCAGGCCAGTATAAGGGGCCCCCTATAATCCGCCGCGCCTGAGACAAGCACCGCCCGCCCCGACCATGAAGATGCCGCTTCCCGCCTTGATCGCACTGACCCTCGCGACCGGTTTCGCTGCCGCCGCCCATGCCCAGGACGCCGAGGCCGGCAAGAAGAAGGCGGCGATGTGCATCGGCTGCCACGGCATTCCGGGCTACCAGGCGAGCTTCCCGGAGATCCACAAGGTGCCGATGATCTCGGGCCAGAGCGACAAGTACATCGTCGCCGCGCTGACCGCCTACAAGAAGGGCGAGCGCAAGCACCCGACCATGCGTTCGATCGCGGTCTCGCTGTCGGACCAGGACATGGCCGACCTGGCGGCCTTCTACGCCACGAACGCGGGCCCCTCGACCGCCGCTGCCGCCGCCGCCGCGACGCCGCCGGCCGAGGTGGCCGCGCTGCTGACCAAGGGCAACTGCGCCTCCTGCCACGGCGACAACTTCAGCAAGCCGATCGACCCGAGCTACCCCAAGCTGGCCGGCCAGCATGCCGACTACCTGTTCGTCGCGCTCAAGGCCTACCAGACCGAGGGCAACCCGCAGGTCGGCCGCGGCAACGCGATCATGGCCGGCATGGCCAAGCCGTTCAGCCATGCCGAGCTGAAGAAGCTCGCCGGCTACCTGGCCTCGCTGCCCAGCGACCTGAAAGTCGTGCCGGAGTCACGCTTCCGCTGAGCGCGGGAGGGTCAAGTCGGCTCCTGGCGGGCCGATAAGCCGGGCAGACCTGCAATCCCCGGCGTCCATGCTCAAGAAGATCGACGTCCAGGACGTGCGCCTGGGCATGCACCTGCACGCGCTGTGCGGTGCATGGCTGGAGCACCCGTTCTGGAAGACCAAGTTCGTGCTGCGCGATCCCGAGGATCTGGGCAAGCTGCGCGCGAGCTCGGTGCGCGAGGTCTGGATCGACGTCTCCAAGGGCCTGGACATCAGCGCCCCCGAACCGGCCAGCGCGGCGCCGCGGCGCGACGCGCATGCCACCGCGCCGGCCCCGCCGGCACCGTCCCGCGAGCCCGCTGCGGCGGCGCCGGCCGCCGACACGCTGGCCGGCGAGCTGCAGCGCGCCACCGCGCTGGTGAACCAGTCGCGCCAGGCGCTCAGCTCGATGTTCGCCGAGGCCCGCATGGGCAATGCGCTGGACACCGAGAAATGCCTCCCTCTGGTCGACGAGATCGCCAGCTCGGTGTGGCGCAACCCGGGTGCCTTCGTCAGCCTGGCGCGGCTGAAGACGCACGACGACTACACCTACATGCACTCGATGGCGGTGTGCGCGCTGATGATCGCGCTGGGCCGCCAGCTCGGCATGGACGAGGCCCAGGCGCGCGAGATCGGCCTGGCCGGCATGCTGCATGACATGGGCAAGGCGGCGATGCCGCTCGCGGTGCTCAACAAGCCGGGCAAGCTGACTGACGCCGAGTACGAGATCATGAAGGGCCACCCGCGCGCAGGTGCCGAGATGCTGGCCGAGGGCAAGGCGGTCGGCGCGGTCACGCTGGACGTCTGCCTGCACCACCACGAGCGGCCCGACGGCAAGGGCTACCCCGACGGGCTCTCCGGCGACGCGCTCACCCGCGTGGCGCGCATGGGCGCGGTGTGCGACGTGTACGACGCCATCACCTCCAACCGCCCGTACAAGAGCGGCTGGGACCCGGCCGAGTCGATCGCCAGGATGGCCTCCTGGCAGGGCCAGTTCGACGCCGAGGTCTTCCAGGCCTTCGTCAAGAGCCTGGGCATCTACCCGATCGGTTCGCTGGTGCGCATGCGCTCGGGCAAGCTCGGCGTGGTGGTCGAGCAGGGCGAGCGTTCCCTGGTGGCGCCCAAGGTCAAGGTGTTCTTCTCGACGCGCTCGAACATGCCGATCGCCGTCGAGCTGGTCGACCTCGGTGCGCCGGGCTGCCACGACGCGATCGCCGGGCGCGAGAGCAATGCGCAGTGGAAGTTCCCGCACCTCGACGAGCTCTGGGCCGGGCCGGAAGTCCTGCGCCGCCTGGGCAGGGCCTGATTCAGCCCAGCCGCCCCGCGGCGAGGTCGTCGAGGATCGGGCAGTCCGGCCGCTCGTCGCCATGGCAGCAATGCGCCAGCTGCTGCAGCGTGCGCTGCATCGCGCGCATCTCGTCGATGCGGCGCTGCAGGTCGGCCACGTGCTCGCTGGCGATGCGCTTGACCTCCGCGCTGGAGCGGCGCCGGTTGCGCCACAGGCCGAGCAGCTTCTCGATCTCCTCCAGTCCGAAGCCGAGGTCGCGCGCGCGCCGGATGAAGCGCAGCGTGTGCACGGCGGCATCGTCGTACTGGCGGTAGCCCGAGTCGGTGCGCGGCGCCGGCGGCAGCAGGCCGAGGCTCTCGTAGTGGCGGATCATCTTGGCCGAGACGGCCGAGGCCTGCGCGGCCTGTCCGATGTTCATGCTGTTCATGCCTCGGGCTTCCATCGCTTGAGGAGCAGGGCGTTGGTGACCACGCTGACGCTGGACATCGCCATCGCCGCGCCGGCCACCACCGGGCTGAGCAGGCCGAAGGCCGCCAGCGGGATGCCGACCACGTTGTAGGCGAAGGCCCAGAACAGGTTCTGCCGGATCTTGGCCGAGGTGCGGCGCGACAGCGCGATCGCCTGCGCCACCAGCGCCGGGTCGCCGCGCAGCAGCGTGATGCCGGCGGCCTGCATGGCGGCGTCCGTGCCGCCCTGCTCGCCGGCCATCGCGATGCCCACGTCGGCCGCAGCCAGCGCGGGTGCGTCGTTGATGCCGTCGCCCACCATCGCCACCTTGCCGCCGGCGGCCGCGGCGCGCAGCGCGGCGACGATCTCGGCCTTCTGCCCTGGCAGCACCTCGGCGCGCACCTCGTCGAGGCCGAGCTGGCGGCCGATCGCGTTCGCGCTGCCGGCGTTGTCGCCGCTGATCATCAGCGTGCGCACACCCAGTCGCCTGAGCTGCGCCAGCGCGGCGGCGGCGCCGGGCTTGAGCGTGTCGCCGAAGGCGAACAGGCCGAGCAGGCGCGGTGCGGCGCCGGCCTCGGCCAGCCACGAGACGCTGCGGCCCTCGGCCTGCAGCGCCTGCGCCCGCGCGGCCAGCGCGCCCGGCGCGAGGCCGAGCTCCTCGATCAGCCGT
>QJOU01000194.1 GCA_003265685.1 Piscinibacter caeni
GCCGCCGACGCGGCGCTGGCGGGCGGCACCGGAGCCGAGGCCACCCGCCCGGCGCGCGGCGCGACGATGCGCATCGGCGCCTCCCGCGCGCGCGGCTCGGTGGCCGGCTGGCTCTTGCGCGTCTCCTCGGCGCTGACCTTGTCGCGGATCGCCGCCATGCGCTCGGCCGCACGCTGCTTGCGCTGCGCCTCGTCGAGCAGGGCCTGCTGGCGGCGCAGCGCGATCATCTTCTCGCGCCGCGCGGCACGCGCCTCCTCGATGCAGGGCGTGACCGCGAAGCGGCCCTGGCATTCGCGCACGCGATCGGCGTAGGCCGATTCGGCAGCCTGGCGCTCGGCGGCGATACGCGCCCGCTCCTGCGCATCGCTGCCGACCGGCTCGGCCGCGTGCAGCGGCAGCCAGGCGGCCAGGGCGAGCGCGGCGATCATCCTCATGTCAGCGTAGTGTCCACCGTCCGGCGCTCCAGCGCGAGGAACTCGGCCGACTGCATCTCGGCCAGCCGGGACACCGTGCGCGGGAACTCGTGCGCCAGCGGGCCTTCGGTGTAGAGCTGTTCGGCGCTCACCTCGGCCGAGAGGATCAGCTTGCAGCGCCGGTCGTACAGCACGTCGACCAGCCAGGTGAAGCGGCGCGCCTCGGAGGCCAGGCGCGGCGACATCTGCGGCACGTCGGACAGCAGCACGGTGTGGAACTGCGAGGCGATCTCGAGGTAGTCGTTCTGCGAGCGCGGCCCGCCGCACAGCACCTTGAAGTCGAACCACACCACGCCACCGGCGCGCCGGCGCGCGCGCAGCTCGCGGTGCTCGATGCGCAGCACCGGGTCCTCGTCGCGCGCCTCCGCGAGGCGATCGAAGGCCTGCGCCATCTCGGCGTCGGCCTGCGCTCCGAGCGGCGTGTGGTAGAGCCGCACATGCTCCATCGCGCGGCGCCGGTAGTCGGTGCCGTTGTCGACGTCGATGACCTCGAGCTTCTCCTTCAGCAGCGCGATGGCCGGCAGGATGCGGTCGCGATGCAGCCCGTTCGGGTACAGCTCGTCGGGGTGGAAGTTCGACGTCGTCACGATGCTGACGCGGTGCTCGAACATCGCCGCGAGCAAGCGGTGCAGGATCATCGCGTCGGTCACGTCGGCGACGTGGAACTCGTCGAAGCAGATCAGCCGGTGGCGGCGCGAGATGCGCTCGCCGAGTTCGTTGAGCGGGTTCACCACGCCCTTGAGCTCGGCCAGCTCGCGGTGCACCTCGCGCATGAACTCGTGGAAGTGCAGGCGCGTCTTGCGCGTCAGCGGCACCGAGGTGAAGAAGCAGTCCATCAGGAAGCTCTTGCCCCGGCCCACGCCGCCGTGCATGTAGACGCCGCGCGGCAGCGGCGGGTGGCGGATCAGCTTGGTCAGCGCATTGCTGCGCCGGGCCTTGTAGTCGGCCCATTCCTCCTCGCAGCGCTCGAGCGCGCCGATCGCACGCAGCTGCGCCGGGTCGGCCGTGTAGCCGCGCTCGGCGAGCGTGCGCTCGTACAGCTGGCGGACGCCCATCGGCAGCGAGACCTTGCTCAGAAGTTCAGCGTGCGCTTGTCGACCGCCAGAGCGGCTTCCTTCGTCGCCTCCGACAGGCTCGGGTGGGCGTGGCAGATGCGCGCGATGTCCTCGGCGCTGGCCTTGAACTCCATCGCCACCACCGCCTCGGCGATCAGCTCCGACGCAAACGGCCCGACGATGTGCACGCCGAGGATCTCGTCGGTCTTCGCGTCGGCGAGGAACTTGACGAAGCCGGTCGTGTCGCCCAGCGCCCGCGCGCGGCCGTTGGCCATGAACGGGAAGCTGCCGGCCTTGTAGGCGCGCCCCTCGGCCTTGAGCTGCTGCTCGGTCCGGCCGACCCAGGCGATCTCCGGGCTGGTGTAGATGACCCAGGGGATGGTGTCGAAGTTGACGTGCCCGTGCTGGCCGGCGATGCGCTCGGCCACTGCGACGCCCTCCTCCTCCGCCTTGTGGGCGAGCATCGGGCCGCGCACCACGTCGCCCACCGCCCAGACGTTGGGCAGGTTGGTCCTGCAGTCCCCGTCGACGACGATGGCGCCACGCTCGTCGAGCTTCAGGCCCACGCCTTCCGGGTTCAGGCCGATGGTGTTGGGAACCCGGCCGATCGAGACGATCAGCTTGTCCACCGCCAGCGTGGCCGCCTCGCCCTTGGCGTTGGTGTAGGCGACCGTGACGCCGGACTTGGCCGTCTTGACCTCGCCGATCTTGACGCCGAACTCGAACTTCAGGCCCTGCTTGACGAAGGCCTTCTGCGCCTCCTTGGCCACCTGCTCGTCGGCCGCGCCGAGGAAACCGGGCAACGCCTCGAGGATGGTGACCTCGGCGCCCAGGCGGCGCCACACCGAGCCCATCTCGAGGCCGATCACGCCCGAGCCGACCACGCCGAGCTTCTTGGGTACGGCCGGGATGCGTAGCGCGCCGTCGTTCGAGAGGATCAGCTCTTCGTCGAAGGGCGCGCCCGGCAGCTGGCGGGCGTTGGAGCCGGTGGCAACGATCACGTGCCTGGCGACGAGTGTCTCGCTGGCCGCCCCCGCGACGGCGATCTCGTAGCCGCCCTCGACCGCCTTCACGAACGAGCCGCGGCCGTGGAAGAACGTCACCTTGTTCTTCTTGAAGAGATACAGGATGCCGTCGTTGTTCTGCTTGACCACGCCGTCCTTGCGCTTGAGCATCTTCGCGACGTCGATGCTCAGGTCCTTCAGGCCGATGCCGTGGTCCGCGAACGCGTGGCCGGCATGATCGAAGTGCTCGCTGGACTGCAGCAGCGCCTTGCTCGGGATGCAGCCGACGTTGGTGCAGGTGCCGCCCGGGGCCGGGCCGCCCTTGTCGTTCTTCCACTCGTCGATGCAGGCCGTGTTCAGGCCCAGCTGCGCGGCGCGGATCGCGCCGATGTAGCCGCCGGGGCCGCCGCCGATCACGACGACGTCGAATTGCTTCGTGCTCATCGTGCCGCCCTCAGATATCGAACAGGAGGCGGGCCGGATCTTCCAGCGCTTCCTTCATCGCCACGAGGCCGAGCACCGCCTCGCGGCCGTCGATGATGCGGTGGTCGTAGCTCATCGCGAGGTAGTTGATCGGGCGCACCACGACCTGGCCGTTCTCGACCACGGCACGGTCCTTCGTCGCGTGCACGCCGAGGATGGCGCTCTGCGGCGGGTTGATGATCGGCGTCGAGAGCATCGAGCCGAACACGCCGCCGTTGCTGATCGAGAAGGTGCCGCCGGACAGGTCTTCCAGCGACAGCTTGCCATCCTTGGCCTTCTGGCCGAACTCGGCGATCTTCTTCTCGATGTCGGCGAAGCTCATCTGGTCGGCATTGCGCAGGATGGGCACCACCAGGCCGCGCGGCGAGCCAACCGCGATGCCGATGTCGAAGTAGCCGTGGTAGACGATGTCGTTGCCGTCCACCGAGGCGTTGAGCACCGGGTACTTCTTCAGCGCGGCGACTGCGGCCTTCACGAAGAAGCTCATGAAGCCGATCTTGACGCCGTGCTCCTTCTCGAACTTGTCCTGGAAGCGCTTGCGCATCTCCATCACCGGGGCCATGTTGACCTCGTTGAAGGTGGTGAGGATGGCGTTGGTGGCCTGCGACTGCAGCAGCCGCTCGGCGACGCGCGCGCGCAGGCGCGACATCGGCACGCGCTGCTCGGGCCGATCGCCCAGGTTCATCGCCACCGGCGCGGCCACGCTCGGCAGCGGCTTGGCGACGGAAGGCGTCGCCGGCACCGCCACCGGTGCGGCCACGGCCGGCGCGGCCTTGGCGCCGCCTTCGAGCGCGCCGAGCACGTCGCCCTTGGTCACGCGGCCATCCTTGCCGGTGCCCGGCACGGAACCGGCGGCCAGGTTGTTGTCGGCCATCAGCTTGGCGGCGGCGGGCATCGCCACGCCGGCCTTGCCGGCGGCTGCCGGGGCCGCGGCCGGGGCGGCGGGCGCGGCGACCGGCTTGACCTCCAGCGGGCTCACCGCAGCCTTGCCGTCGGTGTCGATCCGGGCGATCACCTCGTCGCTGACGCAGCTCTCGCCGTCGTTCTTGACGATCTGCGCGATCACGCCGGCCACCGGCGCGGGCACCTCGAGCACGACCTTGTCGGTCTCGATCTCGATCAGGATCTCGTCCATCGCCACGGCTTCGCCGGGCTTCTTCTTCCACTGCAGCAGGGTCGCCTCGGCCACTGATTCGGACAGCTGCGGGACCTTCACTTCAACGATAGCCATGTTGTTTCTCTCGGGGATTCATGCCGCGCGGGGCGTGCGTGCGCACGCCGAGGCAGCGCCGCGCAGCGCGCGCCGCCCCGGTCGCGGGAGTCACTTGGTGAGGACGAAGCCTTTTAGCTTGCCGAACGCTTGATCCAGGAGCGCCTTCTGCTGCTCCTGGTGCAGGTGGGCATAACCCACCGCCGGCGAGGCCGAGGCCGGACGGCCGGCGTAGCCGAGCTTCTGCCCTTCGAGCATGTTCTCGTGGATGTAGTGCTGCACGAAGAACCAGGCACCCTGGTTCTGCGGCTCGTCCTGGCACCACACCACGTCGGTCGCGTTCGGGTACTTCTTCATCTCCGCCGCGAAGGCCTTGTGCGGGAACGGGTAGAGCTGCTCGACGCGGATGACCGCGACGTCCGGCTGCTTCTTCTCGACACGCGCCTTGACCAGGTCGTAGTAGACCTTGCCCGAGCAGGCGATCACGCGCTTGACCTTGTCGGCGTTGATGTCCGGGTTCACCTCGGGAATCACCGTCTTGAAGTCGCCGCGCGTGAACTCGGACAGCGGCGAGGTCGCATCCTTGTTGCGCAGCAGGCTCTTGGGCGTCATCAGCACCAGCGGCTTGCGGAACATGCGCACCATCTGCCGGCGCAGCACGTGGAAGATCTGGCTGGCCGAGGTGGGCTGCACCACCTGCATGTTGTTGTCGGCCGCCAGCTGCATGAAGCGCTCCAGGCGCGCCGAGCTGTGCTCCGGGCCCTGGCCTTCGTAGCCGTGCGGCAGCATCAGGGTGATGCCGTTGGCGCGGCCCCACTTCACCTCGCCGGCGGCAATGAACTGGTCGATCACGACCTGCGCGCCGTTGGCGAAGTCGCCGAACTGGGCTTCCCAGATCACCAGCGTGTTCGGCTCGGCCGAGGCGTAGCCGTACTCGAAGCCGAGCACCGCCTCCTCGGACAGCAGCGAGTCGATCACGACGAACGGCGCCTGGTTCTCCGCCACGTTGCACAGCGGCGTGTAGGTGCCCTCGTCCCACTTCTCGCGGTTCTGGTCGTGCAGCACCGCATGGCGGTGCGTGAAGGTGCCGCGGCCGCAATCCTCGCCCGACAGGCGCACCGCGTAGCCGCTGGCCACCAGCGACGCGAAGGCGAGGTGCTCGCCCATGCCCCAGTCGACGTTGATCTCGCCGCGGCCCATCGCGGCGCGGTCGGCCAGCACCTTCTCCACCAGCGGATGCGCCTTGAACTTCTCCGGCAGCGTGGTGATGCGCTCGGCCAGTCGCTTGATCTCGGTGAGCGGCAGCGCGGTGTCAGCCGCGTCAGTCCACTTCTTGTTCAGGAACGGCGCCCAGTCGACGGCGTACTTGCTCTTGTAGTTGGTCAGCACCGGGTCGACGGTGTGCTTGCCGGCATCCATCGCGGCGCGGAAGCCCTTGACCATCTCGTCCGGTCCTTCGGGCGGCAGCAGGCCCTGCGTGACCAGCTTCTCGCCGTACAGCCTGCGGGTGCCCGGGTGCACGCCGATCTTCTTGTACATGAGCGGCTGGGTCAGCGCCGGCGTGTCCTGCTCGTTGTGGCCGAGCTTGCGGAAGCAGATGATGTCGACGACGACATCCTTGTTGAACTCCTGGCGGTAGTCCAGCGCGAGTTGCGTGCAGAGAACGACGGCCTCGGGATCGTCGCCGTTCACGTGCAGCACCGGCGCCTCGATCATCTTGACGACGTCGGTGCAGTACAGCGTGGAACGCGTGTCGCGCGGGTCGCTGGTGGTGAAGCCGATCTGGTTGTTGATGACCAGGTGCACCGTGCCGCCGGTGTAGTAGCCACGGGTCTGTGCGAGCGCCAGCGTCTCCATCACCACGCCCTGGCCGGCGAAGGCCGCGTCGCCGTGCACGATCACCGGGAGGACGGTGTCGCCTTCCTTGTCGCCGCGGCGGTCGAGGCGGGCCTTGACCGAACCTTCGACGACCGGGTTGACGATCTCCAGGTGCGAGGGGTTGAACGCCAGGCTCAGGTGCACCGGGCCGCCGGGGGTCGTCACGTCGGACGAGAAGCCCTGGTGGTACTTGACGTCACCGGCCGGCAGGTCTTCCTTGGCGGTGTGGTCGAACTCGGCGAACAGGTCCTTGGGCATCTTGCCCAGGGTGTTGACCAGCACGTTCAGGCGGCCGCGGTGGGCCATGCCGATCACGATCTCCTGCACGCCGCGCTCGCCGGCGCGCTGGACCACCTCGTCCATCGCCGCGATGAAGCTCTCGCCGCCTTCGAGCGAGAAGCGCTTCTGGCCGACATACTTGGTGTGCAGGTAACGCTCCAGGCCTTCGGCGGCCGTGAGCCGGTCGAGGATGTGCTTCTTCTCCTCGGCCGTGAAGTTGGGCTTGCTGCGGATCGACTCGAGCTTCTGCTGCCACCAGCGCTTCTCGGTCGGCTCGGTGATGTGCATGAACTCGGCACCGATGGTGCCGCAGTACGTCTCACGCAGCGCCTGCAGGATCTCGCGCAGGGTCTGCTGCTCGGCGGTGGTGAAGTAGGTGTTCGTCGCGCTGAACGTGATGTCCATGTCGGACTCGCTCAGGTCGTAGAACGCCGGCTCCAGCTCGGGGATCTTGGGGCGCTCCTGGCGCTTCAGCGGGTCCAGGTCGGCCCAGCGGGCGCCGAGCGAGCGGTAGGCCGCGATCAGCGACTGGACGTGGACCTGCTTGCGAGCGACCGCCAGTTCGGCCGAGCTGGCCTTGAGGGCGAAGGCATTGGCCTTGGCGCGCTGGGCGAAGGATTCGACCACCGGCGCGTGCGGCACGTCGCGGGCATTGCTGCCGTCGACCGCGGGCACGTGCTGCAGGGCGTCGAAATAGGCCCGCCAGTTTTCGGGCACCGACCCGGGGTTGTCGAGGTAGGCCTCGTACATCTCCTCGACGTACGGCGCATTGCCTCCGAACAGGTACGAGTTCGACCTGTATTGCTGCATCATCTTCGCTCACCTCTCGCACCGGTTTCCGGCGCTGTAGTGGGTTGAAAAACCTTCCGCGACACGGCTTCACCGGCTGGCGGACTAGCGACCCGCCTTGACTGTTACCAGCACAAGGGGACGGGAAGGACCCTGAGTCACGGGCGCGACTCTAACACCGCGCCGACAGCCCTTCAATTCGATGCAATGACGCATCGGCCGCGCCACGGAATGATTCCTGTCTCCTCTCAGGGGCCTCGATGCGCATCATTCACGTCCATCCTGACGTGCCGCTGAAACCGGCCGCCGACGCGGCAGCACGCTCGAGGTCAGCGGCCGAGCAGCCGCTCGCGTGCAGCCTCGTACTCGCGCGCCAGGCGCGCGACGAGTTCCGCCGCCGGCACCACCTTGTCCACTGCGCCGATGCCCTGCCCGCTGCCCCAGATGTCCTTCCAGGCCTTCTTGGCGCTCTCGCCGCCGCCGAAGTTCATCTTGCTCGGGTCGCTCTCGGGCAGCTTGTCGGGGTCGAGTCCGGCGGCGCGGATCGATCGCTTCAGGTAGTTGCCGTGCACGCCGGTGAACAGGTTCGAGTAGACGATGTCGTCCGAGGTGCCGTCGACGATCGCCTGCTTGTACTCGTCGCTCGCGCGCGCCTCGTCGGTGGCGATGAAGGCCGAGCCGATGTAGGCCAGGTCCGCGCCCATCGCCTGCGCGGCGAGGATCGCGCCGCCGTTGGCGATGGCGCCCGAGAGCGCGATCGGCCCGTCGAACCAGCGCCGGATCTCCTGCACCAGCGCGAACGGGCTCTTGACGCCGGCATGGCCGCCGGCGCCCGCGGCCACCGCGATCAGCCCGTCGGCACCTTTCTCGACCGCCTTGCGCGCGAAGGTGTCGTTGATGATGTCGTGCAGCACGATGCCGCCCCAGCCATGCACCGCGTCGTTGACGTCGGTGCGTGCGCCGAGCGAGGTGATCACCACCGGCACCTTGTACTTCGCGCAGACCTGCATGTCGTGCTCGAGCCGGTCGTTGCTCTTGTGCACGATCTGGTTGATGGCAAACGGCGCGGCCGGGCGCTCCGGGTGCGCCCGGTCGTGTGCGGCCAGCGCCTCGGTGATCTCGGCCAGCCACTCGTCGAGCTGCGCGGCGGGCCGCGCGTTCAGCGCCGGCATCGAACCGACGATGCCGGCGGTGCACTGCGCGATCACGAGCTTGGGGTTGCTGATGATGAAGAGCGGCGAGCCGATCACCGGCAGCGCCAGGCGGGAAAGCACCGGAGGCAGCGACAAGGGCGACCCTTTCTTCAGAACGCGTCGACGGGCAAGGCGGTGACGCTCTCGCCGCCCTCGAGGATGGCGTCGCGCAGCGCGCCCACGCGCGTCAGGATGTGCTCGGCGTAGAAACGCGCCGTCGCGACCTTGGCGTTCAGGAAGGCCGTGTCGCCCGCGCCGCTGGCGAGCTGCTCCTGCGCGACGAGCAGCGCGCGCCCCATCTGCCAGCCGGCCACCAGGTTACCGGCCAGCATCAGGTAGGGCACCGAGCCGGCGAACACCGCGTTCGGGCTCGCCTTGGTCTGGCCGGCGACGAACTCGACCACCTGCACGAATGCCTCGCGCGCGGCACGCAGCCGCTTCGCCATCGCCGCCGCAGCCGGATCCTTGCGGGCGGCCAGCGCTTCCTCGGTCTGCGCGATGCGCGCGGCGATGCCCTTGGCCACGTGGCCGCCGTCACGCGCCGTCTTGCGGCCGACAAGGTCGTTGGCCTGGATCGCGGTCGTGCCCTCGTAGATCGTCAGGATGCGGGCGTCGCGGTAGTACTGCGCCGCGCCGGTCTCCTCGATGAAGCCCATGCCGCCGTGCACCTGCACGCCCAGGCTCGCGACCTCCAGGCTCATCTCGGTCGAGTAGCCCTTCACCAGCGGCACGAGGAACTCGTAGAAGGCCTGGTTCTGCGCGCGCGCGTCCTGGTCCGGGTGGTGGTGCGACGCATCGTAGGCCGCCGCCGCGACCAGCGCCATCGCGCGGCAGGCCTCGGTCTGCGCGCGCATCGTCATCAGCATGCGGCGCACGTCCGGGTGGTGCACGATGGGTGCGCTGCCCGGCAGCGAACCGTCGACCGGGCGCGACTGCACGCGATCCTTCGCGTACGCCACGGCCTTCTGGTAGGCACGCTCGGCAATCGCGATGCCCTGCACGCCCACCGCGTAGCGCGCCGCGTTCATCATGATGAACATGTACTCGAGGCCGCGGTTCTCCTGGCCGATCAGCCAGCCCACGGCCCCACCCTTGTCGCCGAACTGCAGCACGGCCGTCGGGCTCGCCTTGATGCCGAGCTTGTGCTCGATGCTGACGCAGTGCACGTCGTTGCGCGCGCCCAGCGAGCCGTCCGCCCTGGACAGGAACTTCGGCACGATGAACAGGCTGATGCCCTTCACGCCCTCGGGCGCACCGGCGATGCGCGCGAGCACGAGGTGGACGATGTTGTCCGCCATGTCGTGCTCGCCGTAGGTGATGAAGATCTTCGTGCCGAAGAGCTTGAAGCTGCCGTCGGGCTGCGGCTCGGCGCGGGTGCGCACCAGCGCGAGGTCGCTGCCGGCCTGCGGCTCGGTCAGGTTCATCGTGCCGGTCCACTCGCCGGTGATCATCTTCGGGATGTAGGTCTGCTGCTGCTCGGGCGTGCCGGCGGTCAGCAGCGCCTCGATCGCGCCGTCGGTCAGCAGCGGGCACAGCGCGAAGCTGAGGTTGGCGCTGTTGAGCATCTCGCCGCAGGCCGCGCCGATGGTCTTGGGCAGGCCCTGGCCGCCGAAGTCCACCGGGTGCTGCAGGCCCTGCCAGCCACCCTCGACGAACTGGCGGAAGGCGTCCTTGAATCCCGGCGTCGTGGTCACCTTGCCGTCGTGCCAGCTCGACGGGTACTTGTCGCCCTCCCAGTTCAGCGGCGCGATCACGCCTTCGTTGAGCTTGGCGCATTCCTCGAGCACGGCCTGCGCCGTGTCGAGCCCGGCGTCCTCGAAGCCGGGCATCTGCGCGACCTGCTCCAGGCCGGCCAGATGCTGCATGCCAAACAGCATGTCCTTCACGGGGGCAACGTAGCTCACGATGGTGTCCTCGATGATTGCAGGCAAGAAAAAGCCCGTCGGCCCACGACGGCGGCGAACGGGCTGGGTCGTCGGTGCGCCGCGCTCAGAGCTTGCTCACGAGCTCCGGCACCGCCTCGAACAGAT
>QJOU01000195.1 GCA_003265685.1 Piscinibacter caeni
CCGGCGCTGCTGGCCGGCCTCGTCGCCGCGGTCATGGCGGCGCGCCGCCTGCTGCCGCGCGGCAGCCTGAGCGTGGCGCCGGGGCTGCCGGCGGTGATCGCGCTGCGCGGGCTGCTGGCCGGCGCGTTCGGCTGCGCCGAGGTGTTCCTGCCGCTGTACCTCACGCTCGTGGCCGGCTGGAGCCTGGCCGAGGCCGGCGTCGCGCTCAGCACCGGTGCGGTGATGTGGAGCCTGGGCAGCGCGCTGCAGGCCCGGCTGACGCAGGCGCGGCAGCGGCGCCGCGGCCTGCAGGCCGGCCTGGTGCTGCTGGCCGCGGGCATCGCCATCGTCGCCGCGCCGATGGCGCTGGGCACGCCGTCGACCGCGGCCACCTTCGCCGGCTGGGCGCTCGCGGGCTTCGGCATCGGGCTGGGGTTTCCGATGCTCTCGGTGCTGGTGCTGGCGCTCTCGCGGCCGGAGGAACAGGGCCGCCACTCCTCGGCCCTGCAGCTTGCGGATGCGCTGGCTACCAGCGCCGCGCTGGCGCTGGCCGGCGCGCTGTTCGCGCTCGGCGGCGAGCGCAGCTTCACGCCGGTGCTGGCGGTGCCGGTGGCGCTGGCGCTGCTCGGCGCGCTGCTGGCGCCGCGGGCGTTCGCTACACCTCCCGGGCGTTGATCGTGTAGCGGAAGCTGTCGGGCGCGAGTTCGTCGAAGCGGCCCTCGGCGTTCTCGCCGTTCGGGTACATCAGGAAGGGCAGCGTGCCCGTGCCGGAGCGGTTCGGCAGCGTGACGTCGTGCGCCGTGTTGAAGCCGACCCAGTTGCCCTCCCAGCGCCCGAACAGCCCGGCCTTCACCGGCGCCACCACCGGGTGCGCCGGGTCCTTGATCCAGTCGGCGGTTTCCTGGCGCATCACCTTCAGCACGTCGGCCGGGTCCATCGCCACCCAGCCGAGCCCGGCGAGATAAGCCTCGGCGCGGCAGTGCTGCGCGCCCTTCAGGTTGGCGGCGTTGGCGCCCAGCTCCTTGTAGCTGAAGGCCGAGGGCGCGAGGCGCAGGCCATAGACGTCGCGCGCCGGGATGCCCGAGGCGCGGCACAGGCCGACGAAGACGGCGTTCAGGTCGGCGCACTTGCCGCCCAGGTTGCCGGTCTCGAGCATGGTGCGGATGTCGCCGTTGCCGCAGCCGCGCACCTTGGGCTCGCGGTGCGCATGCGCGAGCACCCACTCGTAGATGCCGCGCACCTTGTCGAGATCGGACTTCGCGCCGCGGGTGGCCTCCAGCGCCGTCTTCCTGACGATGCCGTCGGTGGGCAGCAGCTCGGTGGGCGCGAGGTTGGCGCGCAGCAGCGCCGGATCCTCGGCCGGGGCGGTGCGCTCGTTCCAGTCGACCGCGCGGCTGCGCGTCTGCAGGCGGCTGGTCAGCGTCAGCGACGGCGCGGCACCGCCGGCCGCGAACTCGGCGTAGAGCATGCGCACGCCGCGCGCCGGGTCGGCCACGATGCGCGCGCTGCTCGCGTTGCTGCTCCAGCTGTTGTCGAGCGTGCGCTGCCAGGCCGTGTCGAGGTCGGGCAGCGGCAGCCACAGGCGCGTGGTGCCGCGCGCCTCGGGCACGGCGATGTTGGTGGTCAGCTCGAAGCTGCGCCAGGCGCCGGGCCGCGGCTCGAAGCGGCGTTCCTGCGCGATGGCCAGTGGCGGCAGCGCGACGGCCGGCAGCGTGGCGGCGGCTTTCAGCAGGCGGCGGCGGGTGAGCGAAGAGGACATCGGTTTCTCCAGGGGTTCACGAAAGACGTGGGCAGCGCTACAGCAGGGCCTTGACCCAGCTGCGCGCCGGTTCGCCGGTCCAGTCGGCGGCGCCGACGACGCTCAGCGCGGCCTGGCCGTCGCGGCGGATGAACACGGTGCTCGGGAAGGCGCGCACGCCGAAGGCCTTCGCGGCGGCGCCCTCGGCATCGCGCAGCACCGGCAGGTCCATCGACGTGGTCTCCATGAAGCGGCGGATCGTGCCGCGGCCCTCACGGAAGTTGACCGCCACGACCAGCAGGCCGTCGGCCTCGTGGCGCTGCGCCATCAGCTGCAGCGAGGGCATCTCCTCGCGGCAGGGTTCGCACCAGCTGGCCCAGAAGTTGAGCGCGACGACCCGGCCGCGCTGGTCGGCCAGGCGCCAGCGCCGGCCGTCGAGGTCGGGCAGCTCGAGCGCCGGCGTGGGCGTGCCGCGCGGCCAGGGGCGCCGCTGCGCCTGCGGCTCGGCGAGTGCGAATGCCGGTGCTGCCAGGGCGGCGAGGCAGGCGCGGCGGGTCGGGTTGGAGGGCGTCACGGGGCGTGATTGTCGGCGCAGCACACGCCGCCCGTGGGGGACATCCCGTTCGGCCAGAATGGCGCCCGTCCGCGCTGCACCCACCAGGAATGCCGATGACCTCCGTCCTCCGCCTGTTCGCCACCCTGCTGCTGGCCGCCGCCTGCGCCGCGCACGCCCAGGTCCGCAAGGACAGCGTCGTGCTCGGCATGATCCTCGAGCCCGCGCCGGGGCTGGACCCGACTGCCGCCTCGGCCGCCTCGATCGCCGAGGTGGTGCACATCAACGTGCTCGAGGGCCTGACCCGGATCAATCGCGACGGCAGCGTGGGCCCGCTGCTGGCCGAGAGCTGGAGCGCCGACCCCGACGGCAAGGTCTACACCTTCCGGCTGCGCCGCGGCGTGACGTTCCACGACGGCGAGGCCTTCGACGCCAGCGACGTGAAGTTCAGCTTCGAGCGCGCCAAGGCCGAGGGCTCCACCAACAAGGCCAAGAAGGCGGTGTTCGACAACATCAGCCGCATCGACACGCCCGACCCGCACACCGTGATCCTGGTGCTGAACAACGCCGACGGCAACTTCCCGTTCCGCATGGGCGAGGCGACCGCGGTGATCCTCGACCCGAAGAGCGCCGCCGGCACGGCGAGCAAGCCGGTGGGCACCGGCCCGTACCGGTTCGAGGACTGGAAGAAGGGCAGCTCGATCTCGCTGGTGAAGAACGAGGAGTGGCGCGGTGCCGCGACGGTGAAGATGAAGAAGGTGACCTTCCGCTTCATCAGCGACCCGGCCGCGCAGGTGGCTGCGCTGCTGGCCGGCGACATCGACGGCATGCCGCGCTTCGGCGCGCCGCAGAACCTGCCGCAGTTCCAGTCCGACAAGCGCTTCACGGTGGAGATCGGTGGCACCGAGGGCAAGACCATCGTCTCGATCAACCACCGCAGGAAGCCCTTCGACGACCTGCGCGTGCGCCGCGCGCTGGCCGCGGCGATCGACCGCAAGGCGATCATCGCCGGCGCGATGGAGGGCTACGGCGCGCCCATCGGCAGCCACATGGTGCCCAGCGACGCCGGCTACATCGACCTGACCGGCGTGAATCCCTACGACCCCGAGCGCGCCAAGGCGCTGCTGAAGGAGGCCGGCGTCGCGCTGCCGCTGAACGTCACGCTGACGCTGCCGCCGCCGGTGTACGCCCGCAAGGGCGGCGAGATCGTCGCGGCGCAGCTGGCCAAGGTGGGCATCGTCGCGAAGATCGAGAACGTCGAATGGGCGCAGTGGCTGGCCGGCCCGTTCAAGGGCAACTTCGACCTGACCATCATCAGCCACGTCGAGCCGCTGGACTTCGACCGCTACGCCGACCCGTCCTACTACTGGGGCTACGACTCGAAGGCCTTCCGCGAGCTGCTGGCGGCCTACAACACCACGCTCGAACCCAAGGCGCGGATGAAGCTGCTGGCCGACATGCAGAAGAAGCTGGCCGACGACGCCGCCAACGTCTACCTGTTCCAGCTGCCGCAGTTCGCGGTGGCGCGCAAGCCGCTCAAGGGGCTGTGGAGCAGTTCGCCGATCTTCGCCAACGACCTGGCGGCGCTGTCCTGGTAGGCCGGGCCTTGCGAGGCCTCGCGGCCACGCTGCTGCCGCTCGCCTTCGTCGGTGCGGCAGGCGCCCAGGGCGCGCCGCCGCCGCCCGTGCCGGCCTCCGCGCCCGAGGCCAGCCTGCCGCCGGTGGAGATCCGCGCGCGGCGCGACGATCCCATCGAGCAGCGGCGCCAGTCGACCGCGGCGAAGATCGTGGTCGGCCGCGAGGAGATCGAGCAGTTCGGCGACACCTCGCTCGGCGAGGTGCTGCGCCGCCTGCCCGGCGTCACGCTGGGCGGCCGGCCCGGGCGCGGCGGCGAGGTGCGGCTGCGCGGCATGGGCAGCGGCTACACGCAGATCCTGGTGGACGGCGAGCGCACGCCGCCGGGCTTCTCTCTCGAGCAGCTCTCGCCGGACCTGGTGGAACGCATCGAGATCCTGCGCGCGCCGACCGCCGAGACTGGCACGCGCGCCATCGCCGGCACCATCAACATCGTGCTGCGCGAGCCGCTGCGGCGCGAGCGCGACGAACTGCGTACCACCGTCACCGTGGAGGACGGCCTGCCCTCCCCGCACGCCTCGTGGACCCGCGAGCGCAGCTTCGGCGAAGGCCACGGCCTGAGCACCACGCTGAACGCCAGCCGCACGCAGCAGCGCAACGACGCGAGCGCGCGGCGTGTCTTCGGCGACCCTGGCCAGCCGGAACCGGTGCTCGACCTGGCGGGCGAGGACCATGCCACCAGCCTGCGTCACAACGTCAACCTGGCCACGCGGCTGCAGTGGCGGCTCGGCCCGGGCGAGCAGGCCGGGCTGCAGCCCTTCCTGCTGGCCAGCCGCTCGAGCAACCACGGCGACGGCACGCTGCAGGCACTGGCCGGCGACGCGCCGTACGCCACGCGCAGCAGCGAGGGCTCGTCGTCCTACCGCGTGGCGCGGCTGTCGGGCAACCTCACCAAGCGTGTGTTGCCGCAGACGCGGCTCGAGCTGCGCGGCCAGGTCGGCGGCTTCGGCTACGACAGCCGCTCGACGCTGCGCCAGGCCAATGCCGACGGCAGCCCGCGCCTGGCGCAGGCGAGCGACCTGAGGCTGCGCGACCGCTCCGGCTCGCTGACCGGCAAGCTGCTCATGGAGCTGGGCCGCGGCCACGTGCTGGTGGGCGGCGCCGAGCTGGAGACGGTGCACCGCACCGAGAACACCGTGACGCTGGTCGACGGCGTGCCGCAGGAGGGCGACTTCGGCATCGACGTGCTGGCCCGCACGCAGCGCCACGCGGTCTACCTGCAGGACGAATGGGACCCGGCGCCCGACTGGTCGGCCTACCTCGGCCTGCGCGCCGAGACGCTGGCCACGCGCAGCGACAACGGCGTGCGCCCGGTCGACAACCGGCACACCGTGGTCTCGCCGCTGGCGCACCTGGTGTGGCGCTACGCGGCGCCGAAGCGCGACCAGCTGCGCGCCTCGCTCACGCAGAGCTGGCGCGCGCCCTCGCTGGCCAACCTGCTGACGGTGCCTTCGCTCGACACGCTCTACCCGGTGCCCGGCGGCAACGTCGCCTCCTCGCCCGACCGCGTCGGCAACCCGTCGCTCAAGCCGGAGATCGCCCACGGCCTGGACATCGCCTGGGAGCGTTACCTGAGCGGCGGCGGCGTGGTCTCGGTGAACCTGTTCCACCGCCGCATCCGCGACGTGATCCGCAACGTCACCACGCTGGAGACGGTGGAATGGGCCGGCGAGCCGCGCTGGGTCTCGAGCCCGCAAAACCTCGGCCACGCCACCGCGCAGGGCATCGAGTTCGACGGCAAGTTCCGGCTCGACGAGTGGCAGCGCGACTGGCCCGGCGTGGCGCTGCGCCTGAACCTGAGCCTGTACCGCTCGCGCGTCGACTCGGTGCCCGGCCCCGACAACCGGCTCGACCAGCAGCCGCCGGCCAGCGGCAATGTCGGCGCCGACTGGCGCATTCCCGGCAGCGGCTGGACGCTCGGCGGCACGCTCGGCTGGACGCCGGGCTACCGCACCCAGCTCACCGAACGTGCCGCGCAGGAGCTCGGCCGCAAGCGCGTGATCGACGGCTACGCGCTCTGGCAGGCCAGCCCGTCGACACGCTGGCGGCTGAGCCTGTCCAACCTGCTGCCCGAGGACAGCCTGAGCACCAGCAGCGTGCTGCAGGACGATCAGCTGCAGACCGTGCGCAGCGCCGGGCGCAACCAGCTGGCGGCCAGCCTGCAGCTCGAGGTGAAGCTCTGACGCGGCTTCGCGTTCAATCGCATGGATCGTGCGCCGCCACCCGCCCGGGCACGGCTCGGTTCCCTCCAAACGACGCACCGAGCGGACTTTGAAGGGCAGCTCGGCGCGAATTGCTGCCGGCAAGATCCAGGCGATCGACAGCAACCCCGTTTCAGACACCGAACACGAAGTCACCGAGCGCGACACCCGGCGTCGTGGTCAGCATCGCCACCAGCGTCAGCTCGCCCGCGCTGACCACCGCGTCGAGGTTGCTCGAGACGAACCGGTAGACCGCCGTGCTGCTGCCGTTGTCGACCGCGAACAGCGCCGCGAAGCCCGGCGTGTACATCGCGGTCGCGCTGCCGATGGCGGTCGCCGCGCTGGCGGTCGTCAACGCACCCGAGACCTGCGTGCCCACCACCACCAGCTCGGCGAACGGCGAGAAGCCGCCGCTGCCGGCGGTTGCGGTCGCGGCGTCGATCACGCTGTCCAGGTCGCCGATCGGCAGTCCGGCCATGCCGAACAGCAGCCGGTCGGTGCCGGAGACGAAGTCGCTCAGCGTGTCCGCGCCGGCGAGGCTCGCGGTGCGGAACGTGTCGGCGCCGTCGCCGCCGGCAAGCGTGTCGCTGCCGGCGCCGCCGTCGAGCCGGTTCGCGCCCGCATTGCCGAGCAGGAAGTTCGCACCCGCATTGCCGGTGCCGTCGATGTCGGCGCTGCCGGACAGCCACAGCGCCTCCACCTCGGCCGGCAGCACGAAGCTCGCGGTCGCGAGCACGAGGTCACTGGTGCCGCCGTCGGCGGCTTCGACCACGACGTCGGCGCCTTCGACCTCGTAGCTGTCGTTGCCGGCGCCGCCGGTAAGGGTGTCGATGCCGGCGCCACCGACCAGCGTGTCGTTGCCGGCGCCGCCGCTGAGGCTCTGGTTGCCGGCGCCGGCGCGGATCACGTTGGCGAGCGTGTTGCCCGTCCCCGAGAACGCGTTGCCGACCAGGTCGAGGTCCTCGACGTTCGCCGCCAGCGTGTGGTTCACCGAGGCGACGACGAGGTCCGCCCCCGCGCCGGCCGCCTCGACGATCACCGCGCCCGACGTGTCGACGAGGTAGCGGTCGGCGCCGGAGCCGCCGGCGAGCGTGTCGTTGCCGACGTTGTCGATCGCTCCGGTGGCCAGCGTGTCGTCGCCCGCGCCGCCGTCGACGCGGCTCGCGATCGTGCTGCTCGCGGTCAGCGTGTCGCCGAACGCGCTGCCGACCAGCGTCTCGAAGCCGGCGATCGTGTCGGTGCCGGCACCGCCGGTGGCCTGCGGCGACGCCAGCGACAGGTTCACGCTGACGGGGCCCGCCGCGCGGGCGTAGCTCACGGTGTCGAGGCCGCTGCCGCCGATCAGCAGGTTGTCGCCGGCGTTGCCGTGCAGCGTGTCGTTGAACGGGCTGCCGCCCAGGTTCTCGAAGTTCAGCAGGCGGTCGACGCCGCCGCCGAGCGTGTTCTGCCAGCCGGCGAGGTCGAGCCCGACGTTGACGCCGGAGACGGCCGTGCCGTAGCCCGCGGTGTCGATGCCGGCGCCACCGTCGAGCCGGTTCGCGCCGCGGTTGCCGGTGATCGAGTTGTTCAGCGCGTTGCCGGTGCCGTTGATGTTGGCGCTGCCGGTGAGGGTGAGGTTCTCGAGGTTGTCGGCGAGCGTCCAGCCGATGCGGCTGCGCACGAAGTCGGTGCCCGGCGCCGCGTCCTCGACGATCTCGTCGCCGGGGTTGTCGACCACATAGGTGTCGCTGCCGCCACCGCCGACCAGCAGGTCGGCGCCGGCCCCGCCCTCGAGCAGGTTCGGCGCGGCGCTGCCGACCAGCGCGTCGTCGAACGCGCTGCCGACCAGGTTCTCGATCGAGACCAGCCTGTCGACGCCGGCGCCGCCGGTGTCCTGCGCGACGGCGATCGACAGGTCGACCGTCACGCCGTCGCCGGCCGTCTCGTAGGACAGCGTGTCGGTGCCGGTGCCGCCGTCGACCACGTTGTTGCCGGCATTGCCGGTGATCCGGTTCGCCAGGCTGTTGCCGGTGCCGGCCAGGGCCGCGGCGCCGAGCAGTTCGAGGTTCTCGACGTTCGCCGCCAGCGCGAGGCTCACGCTCGCGCGCACGGTGTCGGTGCCGGCGGAGGCGTTCTCCACCACCTGGTCGGCCGCGTTGGCGACCAGGTAGACATCGTCGCCCGCCCCGCCGGTGAGGGTGCGCGCGAGCAGCGGGTTGGCCACCGTGAAGATCTGAGTACTCGACGTTGGGTCGCCGGTGAGATTGCTCGCCAAGCTCGAGAAGGTGATCCGGCTGCCGTCGGCGGAGATCTCGGGCTGGAAGCTGGTGCCGTTGGCCTCGGCGCCGGCGGCGGTGACCGAGACGCGCGCGATCGCGCCGGTGCTCAGGTCCTTGACGAACACGTCGGAGCTGGTGTTGGTGTCGCCCGCGACCAGGTTCGATGATTCGGAGGTGAAGACCACGTAGCGGCCGTCGCCGGAGATCGAAGCGTCCGAGCTCCGTCCGTTGGCCTGCACGCCGGCGGCGCCGGTCGACACGCGTGTCGTCGTGCCGTTGACCAGGTCGCGCACGAAGATGTCGGCCTGCGCATTCGTGTCGCCCGCGACCAGGTTGGTCGCGACGCTGGTGAACACGACGAAGCGGCCGCTGGCGCTGAGTTCGGCATCGAAGCTCGAGCCGTCGCCGAGCGCGCCGGCACTGCCTTTCGAAGCGAGCGCGATCTGACCGGTGGCGAAGTTGCGCACGAACACGTCGACTTGCGCGTTCGTGTCGCCGGCCACGAGGTTGGTCGCGTCGCTCTGGAAAGCCACCAGCCGGCCGTCCGCGGACAGGCTGGCGCCGAAGCTTCCGCCATTGGCCTGCACGCCCAGGAAGTCGACCGACGCGCGCACCGTGGTGCCGCTGCGCAGGTCCTTGACGAAGACATCGGCCTTGCCGTTCGTGTCGCCCGCGACGAGGTCGGTCGCGCGGCTGTCGAAGGCGACGAAGCGGCCATCGGCCGACAAGCTGGGGGACTCGCCGTTGCTCGACGCACGCAGCGTCGTGCCGGTCGTCAGGTCGTAGACGAGCAATTCGGAAGCCGACGATCGGAACGCGACGTGCTGCCCGCTCGCCGACAGCGCCACCCGTGCGCCGTACTCGGCGATGCGGGTCAGGCTGCCGTCCAGCAGGTCCGCGACGAACAGTCCGTCCGACGGCGTCACCTCGTCGAGCAGGTTGGTCGCATTGCTGTTGAAGACGACGAAGCGCCCGTCGGCCGAGATGTCGCCATCAATCGACGCCCTGTTGCCCAGGGCGCCCGAGTCCGCCTTCGAGACCACGGTCAGCGCGAAGGCCGCCGCGCTGCCGGCGAGCAGGTCGTCGCCGCCGCTGCCACCGAGTGACGTCGCCCAGCCGTTGCCCGAGTGCGCGCGCACGAAGCGCGACCCGTCGGCGAAGCGCAGGTCGGCGCCGCCGAGGTCGCCGAGATCGGGGCCGACGAGCGTGACGCTTGCCGTCGGCAGGCGCAGCAGCAGCGTGTCGCCGAGGCCGAGGCCGTCGATGCGCAGGTCGGCGGCCGAGAGCGTCGGGTCGTCGACCACGAGGCGGTCGCGTGCGGTCTCGAACGCGAGCAGGGTGCCGTCGCGGAGGGTGCTGAGGTTGAAGGTACTCATCAGGGCTCCCCGGGTTGCCGCGCGCTGCGCGGTGGCAGGCCGTCAGCGCGGCGGTCCATCGTGATCCGCGCGGTCCGGCGCGGGGCTCGCGGCAGCGGCACCGGGCGCGCCCGACGCGAGGAAGAGCGCCAGCTCGGCCGGGGTCGTGAACCAGCGCGGCTCGGGCTCGTCGACCGCGCGCACCGAGGCGCGGAACTCCGGCGAGCTCGTCCACACGCGAACCAGGAACAGTTGCGAAGGCTCCACCGCCGGCTCCAGCACCATGCGGCGCAGCCTAGGCGGGGGGCGTTTCGTCAGCGTTTCGCGGCGCCCTCGGCGGCGATCAGGGCCAGCGCGTCGGCCAGCGCAAGTGGTGCGACGGCGTCGGCGCCGTCCGCGCCTTCCGCGCCGTCCAGGCATTCGGTGGCGAGCGCGTCGAGCCGCGTCTGCAGTGCGCGCGCCGGTGCCGCCTCCAGCACCCCGAGCGCACGCACGAGCCGCCACAGCCGGGCCGCGAGCGCCGCCCGACCGCGCGCCAGTTCGACCTCGGCCCACGCGGCGACGGCGAGCGCCACGTCGTAGTCGGCCCGCGCGGCGTGGGCCGCCGCG
>KZ836157.1 GCA_003265685.1 Piscinibacter caeni
GCGGCGCTCGGCGCGTCGTTCATGGGCCCACCGCGGCGCCGCGGCTCGCCAGCAGCCAGCGCTCGGCCGCGCCGATCACGCTGCCGGCCTGCGCGTCCGCCAGGTCGAGCCGCGCGCCGTGCGCGGCGTGGTCGGCCCACCAGCGCAGCACCACCATGCCCTGGCGGCCGCGTTCCACGTGATCGCGCGCGACGCCGGCGTCCCCGCCCTGGGCGCCGTTGGTCATGGCCACCAGCGACCACAGGTCGCGCGCGCCGAAGGCGAGCTGCAGGCTGCGTTCGCGCAGGAAACGCAGCGCCGCCTCGATGGCGTCGACGACGTCGCGCGCGGCGAACGCCGCCATGCCGGAAAGCGCCGGCCACAGGCCGTCGGCGAGCGCGGCCGCGGCCGTCTCGAGGCCCACGTTCTCGCGCAGGTCCTCGATGCCCGCGTTGTCCGCCAGGGCCACCAGCGCCTCGCACAGGCGCCGCAGGCGCCGCTCGAAGCCGGCCTCGAACACCTGCGCGAAAAGGTGGGCGCGCTCCTGCTCGTTCAGGCGCTGCTGGCGAGCGCGCCAGAAGTCATGCAGGGCGCGCCCGACGGCGGCGTCCAGCGGCGCGTTGATCGTGCCGGCCGCGAACAGGCCGGCCACGAGTTCACCGGTGCGCAGCAGCCCAGCGGCATCGAGCTCGAAGGCCAGGTACAGCGCCGGCACCGGCGCGAGCAACTCGCGGTCGAGCGCCTGCGGCGGCGGCACCCCGAGCTCGGGCAGATCGATCGTGTCCGGCCCGGCCAGCGCCTGCGCCACGGCCGCCTCGGCGCGCCGGGCCTGCTCGGCCTCCTGGCGGCGCAGCTGGGCCTGTGCGCCGGCCAGCGCCAGCGAGAGCGCGAACAGCGCCTCGCCGCCCGCGTGACTGGCCCCGGCCATGCCGCCCTCCGTCAGGCACGCGGCGCAGCCGCGGCGGCCGGTGCGGCGCCGGCGGCGGCCCGCGCGGCCGGCGGCGTGTTCGGATCGAAGGGCGTGGCGTTGCCCTGGATCGACGCGATCATCCCCGGCGTGGCCATCTTCTCCATCGGCAGGAAGTCGCTCTTGAAGTTGACGCGAACCTCGCCGCTGAGCTTGGCCTTGAGGTCGGCCTTGGACTCCGAGGTCTCGTCGACCGCCGAGCCCACGGTCGTCACGTGGCGCTGCTCGTTGACGTTGCTCATCGAGGCGCGGGCGCTGTTGCCCCAGAAGCCGGCCGAGGCGGAGGTCGAGGTGACGTTGCGGTTCATGCTCGACTGCGCGTCGTACAGCGAGGCGCGCGCGCCGCGCTGCGCCTGGTCCGAGGCCTTCAGGTCGAACACCACCTTCGCGTTGATCGCGCCGTCGGTGACGACGATGCGGTTGATGCCCAGCAGCACCATCGAGGCCAGCAGCTGCTGGCGGCTGCGCGCCATCTGCAGCCGCGCCGAGGTGACCAGCCGCGCCTCCTGCTCGGGGTCGGAGAGGTCGGTGAAGGGCTGCTGCGGCTGCAGCGAGGCGTTCAGCGTGGTCAGCACGGCCTGCTCGTCGTCGCCGGCCACCGCCAGGCGCGGGCTGCCGCCCTCCTCGGCCTCGCTCTCGTCGAGCGTGAGCTGGCCGGGAAACTTGTCGACCAGCCAGTCGCGCGCGTTGTTCAGGCTGATGTTGTCCTGCGCGAACTGGTCCACCGTCTGCGCCACCGACTTGAGCATCTCCGCATAGGCGTTCATCTGCTGGATCGACGCCGTGACGATGGCCTGGAACACGTTCTGGATCAGCCCGCCGACGAAGGACGGGAAGTCGACCGTGCCCACCAGGTCGCGGAACGCCGCGGTGCCCTGGCGCAACGCGCCGGCCTGGAAGTCGGCGCCGGCGAAGGTGCCGATCTTCGCGGAGGCCGCGCCCTTGGCCTGCTGCACCGGATCGGCCAGTGCCCGCGCGGGCGCCCCGCCCGGGGCCGGCGGCGGCTTGTCGAACTCCGGGCGCGTCAGGCCCTGCGGGTTGCTCATGTAGGCGGCCACCCGCACCATGGCGCGCGCCATCTCGATCTGCTGCTCGCGCGGCAGCGCGCGGAAGGCCGGCGAGCGCTCGAGCAGCGCACGCACCTGCGGGCGCACCGCGGCGAGCGTGGCGTCGTCCAGCCAGGCGGGCGAGGTGTCGGCGGCGGCAGTCATGTCGGGCTCGCGCGGGCGGCGTCAGGCCGCGGGCGGCGTCGGCGCGGCGCCCGGCGCGGGCGCTGCGGCCGGCCGCGGCGGCCGGTTCGCGAGCGTCTTCACCATGCCGGGCTGCGCGTTCATCTGGATCGCCGCGATCGACTCCGGGTTGGCCAGCTTGTCCAGCGGCACGAAGTCGCTCTTGAAGTTGACCTCGACGAGCCCGGCCAGGCTGGCCTTGGTCTGCAGGTTGGCGTCCACCGAGGTCTGCGACGCGCTGGCCAGCTTGAGCACCGGCTGCGAGGTGTTCTTGTACTGGCCCTTAGAATAGAAGTCGGCATTGCGCTGCGCGCCCTGGTAGCCACCCTCCTTCGAGTACGAGGCGCCCTGGTAGTTGTCGGTGCCGCCGTGGTCGTAGGTGCCTTCGCGGGTCTCGTTGCGCAGGGTCTGGTCGTAGTCGAACTTCTGGGCGCTCTTGCGGAACTGCATGTTGTCGCGCGCCTGGAAGTCGTACATGACCTTGGCCTGGATCTTTCCGTCGGTGACGACGATGCGGTTGATGCCCAGCATCACCATCGTCGCCAGCAGCTGCTGCCGACTCGAGGCGATCTGCGTGCGCGCGGCCGGCACGAGCACCGCCTCGACGAGCTCGTCGTCGAGCCGGGTGACGGGCGGGTCGACCGGCAGCGACTGGTTGATGCGCTGCAGTGCGGCACGCTCGTCGATGCCCTCGCGCAGCGTCACGCGCGGGCCGGCCGGCACCGCCTCGTCGCCCATGCCGCCGCCGAACTCGCCGCTGTCCATGGTGAGCTCGAACATGTCGGGGAACTGCTCGACGAGGTGGTCGCGGCCCTGGTTCGGCGTGGTGTTCTCGTCGCGGAACTGGTTCAGGCTCTTCGAGACGTCGGCCACCAGCTTGGCGTAGGCCTCCATCTGCTGGATCGAGCTGGTTACGATCGAGTGGAACACGCCGTCGATCAGGCCGCTGACGAACTCCGGGAAGTTCACCGCCTCGAGCAGCGCGCCGGCCACGGCCGCGCCCTCGCGCGCGCCCTGGGCCGTGAAGCGGCCTTCGTCGTCGGTGTTGCTGCCGGCGGCGCTGCGCCGCACGCCGCTCTCGGCCAGCGCGCGCACCGGCTCGCTCATGCGCGCCGGCGGCACGCGCACGCCCCCCGGCGCGACCAGCTGCGTCGCGATCTGCACCAGGCCGTTGGCCAGCTCGCGGCGCCGGGTCTCGTCGAGCGCGGCAAAGGCGGGGCTGCGCTCGAGCAGCTCGCGCACGCCGCGCCGCGCCGCCTCCTGCGTCTCGCGCGAGGCGGCCGGTGCCGCGCCGGTGGGGGTGTCGGTGGTCACGATGGCACTCCTGGCAAGGGCTTCAGGCCGTCGCGCGCCGGGCATCCAGCTGCTCGCGCAGCTCGAACTCGATCGGCCGCACGTACAGGCTGATGCGGGCTGCCGAGCGCGGCGTCACGCGCACCGACAGCACCGAGAACTGCCCCGGTTCGCCGGCATCGGCCATGCCGAAGGCGCCGAGCCAGCGGTCGAGCGCGGCGACCTGGCGCGGCCGCTCCGACAGGCCCAGCCGCAGCAGGTCGAGGAAGCTGGCCGGCAGGTCCGGCAGCGCCGACAGCAGGATCTCGAGCTTCAGTTCGACGCCCTCGGGCGTGTCGCGCAGGCCGAGCAGCACGCCGCCGTCGGGCAGGTCGAAGCGCCCGCCCAGCGCCACGCCGACCACCCGCATCAGCCCGGGCAGCTGGTGGCCGATGCCGAGCCGGTTCATCAGCGGGCCGAGCGAGCTCACGGCCAGCGGCCCGCGGTGCATGAAGGTCACGCGCTGGCTGCCCAGGTCGCGCTTGCAGCCGATCGAGGTGAAGATCGGCACCAGCCCGGGCAGCTGGTCCATCACCAGGCGCGTCAGGCGCGCCAGCGCGGGCGCCAGCGCCTCGATCTGCGAGGGCATCAGCTCGTAGTAGATCTTGGCCGAGTACAGGCCGTCCTCGTCGAACGCGCTGCCGAACCAGGCACCGTAGCGCATCCAGCCCAGGCCGGCGAAGCCGCGCCACTCCTCGCTGCGCGCGTCGAACCAGCGCAGCGCGTCGGGCCCGAACAGCGGGCCGATCAGGCGCCGCATCTCGCGCGTCGACTCGTCGCGCCGCGCCACCGGGCTGGCGCCCGGGCCGAGCGGCTCGATCGTGAAGCGCAGCGTGTTCGGCTCGGCCTCCGAGAACGAGGGCTCGAAGGGCACCGCGCCCGGTGCGAGCGCGTTGTCGGCATAGGCCGGGTCGTCGTCGGGGCGCGCGAAGCTGCGGTCGATCAGCGGCTGCACGTAGGCCAGCGGGTTGCTGACACCCAGCGCCCGCGAGGCCTGCGCGAGCGACTGCTTCACGTGCGTGGCCATCGGGTGTGTGTCGGAACGGTCGCGCATGGTGTTCTCCGTCGGGCCTCACATGCCGGGCAGGTTGATGCCCGCCGCCTCGAGCGCGTCGCGTGCCATGCGCGGCATCTCGATCGGCCGGCTCGTCATCGTGGGCGACTCGATCGGCTGCGCGTACTGCTCGACGGCCTGGTCCTGCACGCCGCCCACCGCCAGCCACTGCTCGCAGGCGTCGACCAGGTCCCAGTCGCTCGGGTCGTTCATCGGCGAGGGGCTGGCGACGGCATTGCCGTTCTGGGCCAGCAGCAGCTGGTCGGTCGAGATCACCGGCCCGTTGACGCTGCGCAGCCGGTCGCGGTTCTTGGCCAGCCAGCGGATCACCACCGCGCCGGCGCGCGCCTGCGTGCGGTAGCGCTGCGAGTTGCGCGCCCCGCCGAGGTAGTTGACGTTGACCAGGTCGATCACCTGCCACATGTCGCGTGCGCCGAAGGCGCTGCGCAGCTCGCCGTTCTGCAGCACGTCGCGGAACTCGATGATCGACTGCTGCAGGTCGGTGGCCGCGAAGTAGGCGATGCCGTAGCCGTTGCGCGAGAGGTTGGCGCCGAGGTCACGCCCGGCCTTGCGGATCTGCTCCTGCGACACGCTCATCGGCACCTTGTCGCGCAGCAGCCGCTCCACCGTCTGCTGGCGCGCGAAGCTCGACACGGCCGAGACGAAGCGCAGCCACAGCTCGTTGAACTCGCGGTTCGGCTCGACGCCGACCGCGCTGCCGCCCGGCGCGCCGAAGCAGCGCAGGTACAGGTCGCGCCGCTCGGTCTCGGTGATGCGCTCGGAGGTGGTCTTGTAGTACTTGAACAGGTAGTCGCCGACCGAGAAGCCGGAGTTGGTGGTGTCGCGCCGGCCCAGCGGCAGCAGGCCCTGGCGGAACAGCTCGACGATGCGCTCGACGACCTGGAAGATGCGCGTCTCCTCGAGCATGTAGGCGAAGTAGATCGCCTGCACCGCGTGCAGGTTCTCCTTGATGATCTCCTCGTCGACCGCGTCCTCGAGGTCGGGCAGGTCGATCTCGATCGACGACGGCACCTGCCCGTCCTTGGCGCCGCTGGCGACGCCGAACGCGACGTCGATCTTGCTGTCGAGGTAGGGGTCGTTGTCCTTCACGCCGTCGGCGGCGAGCCGGCGCACCGCCTGCGCCAGGTCGCGCGCCTTGAGCACGGCCACCGTGTCGGTCAGGGCCGGCCCGAAGGGCTTCGCGTTGACGATCTCCGGCGACACCAGGCCGGCGTCGACCTGGCTCTGCAGGTCGTGCTTGAACATCCGCTGGTAGCGGTCGAACACCTTGAAGAAGAGTGCCTCGTCGTCGAAGAACTCGCCCTGCGCGCCGCTCAGGCGCTTGCCGATGTCCTTCGCGTTCGGGTCCAGGAAGCCGTCGACCAGCAGCAGGCCGATCATCGCGGCGATCTGCCGCTCGTGCGCGGCGAGCGTGTTCTCGACGTCCTGGCACTGGCTGTGGAACAGCCCGTTCTGCAGCTTGTAGGTGTCCGGCAGCGGGTCGGCGTCGGCCAGGTTCAGGCGCGAGCGGGCGACGAACCGGGCCACCTTCTGGTAGAGCGTGTCCAGGCCGGCCAGCTTGCTCGCGCCGATCAGCGCGAGCTGGTTGTCCTCGTCGATCGTCGGCTCGTTCTTCTGCAGCTTCAGCACCCGCAGCTTGTTGATGCTGTCCAGGCGGGGCCGGAGGATCTCGAGCTGCAGCCGCTCGCGCTGGCTGAGGTCGACGAAGACGATGCGGGTGACCATGGCGGAGCCTCCTGAAGACAGTGATGGTGCCGGGGCGGGTGCGGGTGACGGTGCGGGTGCGGGTGCGGGTGACGGTGCCGGTGCCGGCGCCGGCGTCGATGCCGCGGGCGCCGCGACCGCCGGCGCGGGGGCCGGGCTTGCCGGCGTGTGCTGGCCGTGGCCGCCGGTGGCGCCGGGCCGGTGGCGAGGGGGCTTCTTCGAGGTGACCATCACCACTCCTTCGAGAACTGGGTTTCCTCGCCGCGCGCATCCAGCGCGTCGTCGATCCGTTGGTCGAGCAGCCGCAGCGCGGCCTCGACGTCGAGCACGCCGGCACCGCAGCCGTCGGCCGGGCGGGCGAAGGGCCGCACGCTCGAACGCAGCACGTCGAGCGCGAGTTCGGCGTCCAGCGGCCAGGCGCGGCGTTCGGCGCGCGCGGCCAGCAGGGCACAGGCGGCCGCGGCGAAGGGCGCTGCGAAGCTGGTGCCGCTGACTGGCGCCACGCCGCTGAGCGCGCAGGTCCAGACGGCGCGCCCCGGGGCGCACAGCGCGACATGCGCGCCGCGGGTGGAGAAGGACGCCGGCGCGCCGTCGTCGTCGACCGCGCCGATGGCGATGACCCCCTCGTGCGCCGCCGGGAAGTAACGCTCCTGGAGGCCCGAGTTGCCGCTCGCGGCCACCAGCAGCACACCGCGCGCGAGCGCGTAGCGCACCACCTCCAGGTGCGGCAGGGCATCGCCGGCGCGCAGCGCCGATTCGGGCGTGCCGAAGCTCATGTTGACGACCTTGACGCCCAGGTCGATCAGCCGCTTCATGCCGTTGTCGATGTTGGCCAGCGCGCCGATGCCCACGCGCCCGGCCCCCTGGCGTGCGGCGCCGAGCACGCGCACCGGCACCAGCCGGCAGGCGCCGGCCGCACCGGGCGGCAGCCGCGTGCCGCCGGCCACCAGGATGCCGGCGCAGCCGGTGCCGTGCCCGACCTCGTCGTCGGGCTCCTCGTCGAGCGCGCTCGAGTCGCCCACCAGCTCCAGGCTGCCGACATCGGCGCGCGTCAGGTCCACCGTGTCGAAGCCGGCGGCGAGGCGGCCGTCGCGCAGCTCGTCGTGCGTCGCCCGCACGCCGCTGTCGGCCAGGCCGATGCGCACCGAGGGCAACCCGGGCTCGTAGCCGAGCGCCGCGGGCAGGCGCACCATCTCGCGCGCGCGCCACAGCGCGGCCTCGGTCGGCAGCCGCTGCGTGACCGGCGGCGCGCCGGCGTCGAAGGGCGTGGCGCACAAGCGGTCGGGCGACACGCGCTCGACGCGGTCGACCTGCGCCAGCGCCTCGACCAGCTGCGGCAGCGCGCGGTCGTCGGCGACCTCGATGCGCAGCACGCGCGCCACGCCGCTGAGCTGCTCGATGTCGTCGAAGCGCCGCGCACCGGGCACGCCCGGACGCGCCAGGCGCGGCGTGCGCGCGCTGTGCAGCCGCGTGCAGCGCAGCGCACCGCCGTGGTGGCGCAGCAGCCGGTCGATCGGCCCGCCGTCGATGCGCTCGGCCGGCGCCGTGCCGTAGTGGCGGCACGACACCCAGCTCGGCAGGTGCTCGGGCAGTTCGCCCAGGCGCAGCGTCAGCAGCAGCCGGCGCGGGCGGCGGGTGGTGAGCGCGTTCATGCGGCGGCCTCCCCGATCCAGCGGCCGCGGGCGCCGTCGCACAGGTCGAGCTCGGCCACGCGACCGTCGCCGAAGTCGATCTGCGCCACGCCGCCGAGCTGCGAAGCGAGCGGCCGCAGCAGCACCTCGCCGTCGCCGCACTCGAGCACCGGCACCGCCTGCCCGGCGGCCTGCACCAGCGGCAGCCGGCCGCCGACGCGCAGCAGCGGCGAGTGGACGCGGATCTGCGCCGCCGCGTCGCCCGCCGCGCCGGACCCGGCCGCGGGCGCTTCCTGCGTCTCGCGCACCTGCGAGGCGCGCGGCGCCGCGGCGCGCAGCAGGGCCTGCTGCAGGCGGTTGACGGGCAGGCGCGCGAGACGCTCGATGACGTCGGCGCCGGCGCTCTGGCGCAGCTCGGTGAGCTGCTTGACCGTGCGCACGCCCAGGCGTTCGAGGCGGCGGCGGTCCTCGTCGAAATCCTCGCCGAGCGCCTCGCGCAGCGAGAACTTCGGGTCCTCGGCCGACAGGTCGACCGAGTTCTCCTCGATCATCGGCCGGGTGATGGTGGTCAGCGCGAGCCGGATCGTGCTGGCCTCGCTCTCGCCGGGCGCGGCCGGACGCACGTACAGCTCCTCGTCGACGAACTGCAGGAAGGCGCGCAGGTCGAGCTGCACGTCCTTCACCGCGAAGGTCAGCGGCAGCTTGCCGACGCGGGCCTTCAGCGCCATCGTCGCCTGGGCCTTGTCGAGCTGCTCGGTCAGGGCCTGGATGAACAGGTCGAACTGCATGCCGCTGTCGCGCACGAGCGGAGGAAGGCTGCTCATGACGCCTCCCCCGCGGCCGGCACGGCCTCCCAGCGCACATGCAGGCGCGAGACCGGCACGCCGCGCCACGGCTCGTCGGCATGGCTGCGCGGCACGTCGGCCAGCAGGCGCAGGCCGCCGTCGCCGAGCACCACCAGCAGGTCCATCGGCAGGCTCATCTCGGCGCCGGTCAGGCGCACGCCTGCGGCGGCGGCGCCGTGCACGAGGCCGTCACGCAGTTCGTCGAGCACGGTGGCGAGTTCGCGGCGCATCAGGCGCTCCCCTCGCGCGGTGCCGCCGGGGCCGCGGGCGCGACCGGCGCACCGGCCGCCAGCGTGGTCCCGGCCGGCCGCCCGATCGCCGTGTGGCCCTGCACCAGCGCGATCTTGGCGGCGTCGGCCAGGCGGTCCAGCGGCAGGGTCTCGCNATCTTGGCGGCGTCGGCCAGGCGGTCCAGCGGCAGGGTCTCGCTGACGAAGTTCAGCTTGACCTCGCCGAACAGGTCGGCGCGCAGGTTGGTGTCGCTCTGCGCGTTCACCGCCACGGTCGAGACCATCGTGGTCGCGCCGCCGTAGGTGAGCGAGCCGCGCTCGCCCCAGCTGGCCGCGGCCTGCGGGTCGCTGCCGGTGGCGTAGCCGACCTTGGCGGTGTCGGCCGCGCCGGCGCGGAACATCACCTTCGCGGTGATCGAGCCGTCGCGCACCGCGATGCGGTTCATGCCCAGCGTGACCATCGTCGCGAGCAGCTGCTGGCGCTCGCCGCCGACGCGGTTGCGCACCTGCGGCAGCACGCGCTGCTCGAGCAGCTCGGTGCTCAGCTCCTCGCCGGCCAGGCCGTAGTCGGCCAGCCAGAGCGGCGTCAGCCCCTCGGCACGCGGCACGAGCTGCGGCGTACCGCCCTCGCCGCCGCTCAGCGCCACCGCCACCTCGCCGGGGTAGCGCGCGGCGAGCCAGTCGCGCGCCTGGTTGGGCGTCACGTTCTCGGCGGTGAACTGATCCACCGTCTTGGCCACCGCCGAGACCAGGCTGGAGTAGCTCTCCATCTGCCGGATCGACGCGTCGACGATGGCGTCGAAGGTGCCGTTGACGAGCTGGGCCACGAAGCCCGGGAAGTCGACCTCGTTGACCAGTTCGCCGGTGCGCCGCGCGAGCGTCTCGGTGGCCGGGGCCTTGGGCGCCGCGGCCGCGGCCGGCGGGGTGCCGGGGGCCGCCGCCGGCGCCGG
>QJOU01000198.1 GCA_003265685.1 Piscinibacter caeni
CGCCTCGGGGTCGGGCGGCGGGTCGACCACCCGCGCCTGCGGCTTGGTGACGGTGCGTTCGGGTTGGTCGTCCTTGTCCATGTCAGCGGCGCCCGGCCGCCCGAGGCCGCTGAGCGCCCCCTCGGGGGGCCGCGAGCGGATGCGAGCGTGGGGGTCTCATGTCAGAGAAGCAGGCCGTCCACCGGCGCGCTGCCGCCTTCGGCGGCCGCGAGCATGCGGATGAACTGCCCGGTGTCGGGCAGCCCGCGCCGCACCAGCAGCTGCGGCGCGCCCGGATTGTCCGCCAGCCAGAACGACAGCCCGCGCGCCACCGGCAGGGTGCGCGGGGCATCGGCGAGCGCGTCCCACAGCAGCGTGGCCAGGTCCGCGCGCCGCCGCAGCGCGCGGATGTCGACGAACGCGCCGCCGCCGGCGATCGCCTCGGCGAGCAGGCGCGCCTCGTGCGAGGGCTCGGGCGGCACCACCGGCGGCGGCAGCGCAGCCAGCGCGCCGTCGAGCGTCTCGATGTCCCAGTCCTCGTGCAGCGCGTCGACCGCCACGTCCTCCAGGCGCTGCAGCCAGCCGAGCAGGCCCTCGAGCTGCGGCGCCGAATGCGGCAGCTCGTCGAGCCGGCGCAGCACCGTGAGCGGGAAGTAGCGCCCGACCTTGTCGACCGAGGGCATCAGCACGCCGGCCAGCGCCGCCGCCTCGTGCTCGAACACGCCGGGCATCAGCACGAAGCGCCACACCGGGCTGGCCAGGTAGGCGTCGAGCCAGGCCTCGCCGAGCTGTTCGCGCTGCGCCGCCAGGCCGCTGCCGAGCCAGTGGTCCCAGGGCTCGATGAACGCGGCCTCGAGCCGGCGCGAGGCGAAGTCGCCGAGCGTCGGCAGCTTGCCGTACCAGCCCGGGATCGCGGCGCCGGCGTCCATCGTCAGAGCGAGCCGGGGCAGCGGAACTGCTGCACCTCGCGCAGGCGGAACGGGTTGAACGCGCTGCCGGCCGTGACCTCCAGCCGCGCGAGCTTGCCGTCCAGGTTCATCACGACGATGAAGCGCTCGGGCTGCGCCGTCGGCTGCACCTCGAAGCGGTCGAACAGGCGGAACAGCGCCCACGGGCCGTCGAAGGTCATCGGCGTGCCCGCCGGCGTGGTGCCGAGCTTGATCTGCGAGGCCACGCGGGTGCTCGGCCAGGACACCGTGATCGGCGCGGTGCTGCCGGCCACGAACTTCTGGACCTGGCCGTCGATGTCGAGCGTGATCTCCTTCAGGCCCTCGCCCATCTCGAGCGCGCGGATGTCGACCTTGAACGAGGGCTGGCGGCCGCCGCTGCGGAAGAACACCTCGCGGATGCGCGCGGCGCGCTGGAAGTCCGCCAGCGCCGCCGGGCTGGCGCGGCGCGTGCCGTCGGCGGTGGGCTTGAACGACCACGGGTTGGTGCCGGTGTCCACCAGCGGCGCGAGCTTGGCGCGGAAGAACTCGTCGAGCTGGCCGCCGGGGCTGAACAGCTGCGCGAAGTCGTCCGGCAGCACGTCGGCCTTGGCGCTCGGTGTGAACGGGTAGCGGCCGGTGACCATGCGGTTGCAGGCGTCGGCGATCGGTTTCAGGTCGCTGGTGGCGGCCTCGCGCTCGGCGCCGCGGCTGGCCGCGGCGGTGTTGCCCGCCAGCGCCTCGAGCGCGAGGCGGATCGGCTCGGGCTGCTGCCCGGCCGCGGCCCGCACGCGGTCGGCGCCGCCGGCCGGCGGCGGCGCGGACTTGCTCTTCTGCGCCGCATCCACCGCGGCGAGCTGCGCATACACCTCCTCGAACAGCTTCTGCGTGTCGGCGATCGGCGGCGGCGTGCCCTTGAAGAGCCGGTGGATGTACTCGAAGTGCTCGTCGACCATCGCCTCCAGCGGCGCGCCGGTGTTCGCGTCGACCGGCACGTTGACCTTGCCGGCCAGCGCCGCCGCCTCGCGCTTGGCCAGCGCGAGCTTCTGCTCGAGCGCCGCGAGCGCGCCGATCTGCGACGGCGCGCTGCTGCCGGCGCCCTCCTTCGGCGGCTCGACCAGCGTGGTCTCGCGCGACACGCCGCGCAGGAACTTGACCAGCGGCGAATCGACCCCGGCCAGCGTGCGCGCCACCGCCAGGCTCTGCTCGACATTGCCCAGCCGCACCACGCGCACGTCGGCGATGTACTGGTCCCAGACCTTGATGTACTCCTCGAAGTACAGGCGGCGCACGCGGTTGGTCAGCTCGGGGTTGGCCTTGACGGCGCTCACCGCCCCGGCCGCGGCGCCGGTGCCGGCGCCGGTTGGCCGCACGCCGAGCACCCACTCCTGCTCGGAGGCGAGCTGGCGCGTCGCGCGCTCGACCGACTTCTCGAAGGCCTGGCGGTAGCCCTCGCGCGTGAACAGGCCCGGGATGCCCTGCGTCAGCGGTGCGCCGCTGGCACGCGTGAGCACGTTCAGCGCCGCCGGGCCGCCCTCGTTGGCGGCGCTGAACGGCGGCAGGTCGGCGCCGACCTGGGTGCGCTTGAGCCGGCTGAACACGCGGTACTCGAGCGGAAAGGCCACCAGCATCTCGCGCACCGAGGCCACCAGCGACTTGTCCATCGCCACGCGCGGCGGCGGCGCGCCGCGCTCGATCAGCGCATCCAGGTGCGCCGCCAGTGCCTCGCGCTGCTGCGACGTGAGGCTGCGTTCGTACACCGCGTCCCAGTCCACGCCGACCCAGGCCTTGAACGACTCGGGATCGAACTGCTCCGGCGTGTAGAGCATCAGGTAGTGCTTCAGGCTCTCGTAGGCCTGCTCGAGGTTGTCGCGGTTGGCGGTGCGCAGCCGCTCCTCGAGCCGGCGCGTCACGCGCGGCAGCAGCGCGGTCTCGAGCAGGTGCCGGTAGCCGAGCTGCGCGCCGGCATCGAGCTTGTCGCCCTGGTACAGGCCGAAGGTCATCGACCAGGGCGGCTCGTCGATCGGGAACTCGGCCGCCTTGGGCGCGTCGCGCACCGCGAGCAGCACGTCGGGCAGCGGCGAGACGTCGCCCGAGGCGGCCGGCGGCAGGCTGTCGACCGACTTGCGCACCTCCGGCACCCGCGCCTCGATCTGCGCGATGTAGGCCTTGTTGCGCGTGTAGCTGAGCGCCCAGCCGGCCAGCAGCGCCACCGCCGCCAGCCCGGTCAGCGCGAAGCCCGCCAGGCGCAGCCGGCTGCGGCGCCGCTCCATCGCGAGGTTCTCGCCCACCAGGCCCTGCTCGTTGAACACCACGTCCTTGAGCAGGCGGTGCAGGAAGAAACTCTTGCCCCCACGCGCCGGCGCGATCGAGGCGAGCCGGCGCTCGACGCCGAAGGTGCGCGCCAGCGTGCCGAGCACGCGGTCGATCGGCGTGCCTTCCTGCGTGCCGCTGGTGAAGTAGACGCCGCGCAGCAGCGGGCGCTCCTCCAGGCTGCCGCCGGCGCTGAACACCTGCTCGAGGAAGCCGCCGAGCAGCCCCTTCACACCGGCGAACTGCTGCGGGAAGTTGAAGATCGCGGCGCGCTTGAGCACGTCCGTCTCGGCGTCCATGCGGTCGGTGACGCGGTCGCGCACGCGCTTCTCGAGCGCGGCGAACTCGCTGGCGAAGCTGGCCAGCGGGTCCTCGGTCGATTGCGGCGAGTACGGGAACGTGAAGCCCCAGACCTGGTTGCGCTCCTCGCGCCCGAGGTCGGCGAAGAACTCGTTGAAGCCGGCGATCAGGTCGGCCTTGGTGACCAGCACGTAGACCGGCGCCTTGACGCCGAGCTTCTCGGTCAGCTCCTGCATGCGCGCGCGCAGCTTGGCGGCGTGCTCCTTGCGCTCGTTGGGGTTCTGCTGCAGCAGGTCCTGGATGTTGACCGTCAGCAGCACGCCGTTGATCGGCCGGCGCGGGCGCGACTTGCGCAGCAGCGCGAGGAAGCCGTCCCAGGCCGCGGCGTCGGTGGCGCTGTCGGACTCCTGCGTGGTGTAGCGGCCGGCGGTGTCGACCAGGATCGCCTCGTCGGTGAACCACCAGTCGCAGTTGCGGGTGCCGCCCACGCCGCGCACGCCGCCGGCGCCCATCTTCTCCGCCAGCGGGAAGGTGAGCCCGGCGTTCAGCAGCGCGGTCGTCTTGCCCGAGCCCGGCGCGCCGATGAAGATGTACCAGGGCAGCTCGTACAGGTAGGCGCCGCCCTTGAAGATCGAGCGCGAGCCGCTTGGCGCCTTCTTCAGCACCTCGAGCGCCTGCGTGAAGCGTTCGTTGAGCGTGCCGATCTCGCGGTCGGCCGCGCTCGGGCCCTTGGCCATGCCGTTGACCAGCGCGGCGTTGGTGCGCTTGCGCTTGATGCGGGCCCACACCGCCTTGAACACCAGGCTGCCCAGCAGCAGCCCGACGATCACCAGGCGCACCCACACCGGCTCGAGCGGGTGGAAGCTGCCCACCGCGATCAGCGGGCCGCCGAACCAGAACAGCAGCGCCAGCGCGAGCGTGCCGAGCGCGGCGTAGACCGCCGGGCTGAACAGGAAGCCGAACAGTCGTCCCATCACGCGCCTCCCGGGGCCAGGAACAGCGTGATCTCGACGCGCCGGTTCTGCGCGCGGCCGGCCGGCGTGCCGTTGTCGGCCACCGCCTCGGCATCGGCGCGGCCCTCGGCGCGCAGGCGTTCGGGCTTGAGCGTGGCGGCGAGCACGGTCTTCACGGCGTTGGCGCGGTCCTGCGAGAGATGCCAGTTGGAGGGGTAGCGCAGCGAGCGGATCGGCACGTTGTCGGTGTGGCCGGTGATCAGCACCGTGCCGGGCATGGCCTGCAGCGCGCCGGAGATGCGGCCCAGCAGCGGCAGCACGCGGTCGGACACCACCGCGCTGCCCGGCTCGAAGAAGCCGTCGCCGCGGATCACGACGATCGAGCGGTCGGCCAGGTCGCGCACGGCCACCTGGCCGGCGTCGATGTCGGGCTTGAGCAGGTTGGCCAGGCGCGGCGGGGCCGGCGGCGCGGGCGGCGGCGGCGCGGCCACCGGCGCGGCCTTCACGTCCAGCGCGCGCAACGCGGCGAACACGTCGTCGGAGACGCCGTTGATCGAGAAGCGCAGCCCCACGTACACCAGCAGCAGCAGCAGCGCGGTGGCCGACATCACCACCCACATCGGCACGCCGCTGCCGAGCTTGGCGGTGCGCGCCGGCACGCCCTCCCAGCGCGGCGAGAGCGCCTTGTCGGGCGTCTGCGGGCGCTGCTGCTTGAGCAGCTGCGCGAGCCGCGTGCGCACGCTCTCGAGCTGCGCCTTGCCGTCGTTGACGACGCGGTAGCGGCCCTCGAAGCCGAACGAGAGCACGACGTACAGCAGCTCCAGGAGGTTGCGGTTCGCGCCGACGTTCTCGGCCAGCTTGGACATCAGCTGGAAGATCTTCTCGCCGCCCCACGTCTCGTTGTGGAACTGCACCAGCAGGCTCTGGTTGGCCCACACGCCCGAGCTGCCCCAGGGCGTGCTGGCGGCCGATTCGTCGAGCAGCGTGCACAGGATGTAGCGCCCGGCGATCACCTGCTCGTTGGGCAGGCCCTCGGCGCGCGCCTGCGCCTCGAACTTGCGGATGCCGTCGGCCAGCGCGTCCTTCAGGCCGGCCGGGTTCGGGTGCTGCAGCATGTGGCGGATGCGCGGCGCGGCCGACAGCAGCGGCGCCGCGGCGGCCACCAGCGGGTTCAGGTTGGCCGTCATCAGCGCGTCGATCGACAGCGGCGCCTCCTTGCCGCCGCCCGCCGGTGCGGCCGCCATGCCACCGGTCGCGGGCCCGGCACCCGGTGCGCCGCCGGCCGGGGCCGCGCCGCCGGGCCGTGCCGGGCGCCCGGCGCCGGGCTTGATCACGGTGCGGTCCGACTCGAAGGCCGAGAACGGATCGTTGGGGTCCTTGCCAGGGGTGCTCATGTCGGTGTGCGCGGTGTGCGTGCGTCAGCGGCTCGGCGGCTCAGGCGCGGATGGCCCAGAACTCCAGCTCCAGCCCGGGGAACTCGCCGGCGATGTGCATCGCCAGGCCGCCCGAGGTCTCGAGCTGCTTCCACAGGTCGTTGTTGCGCGTCTCCAGCTCGAAGTAGTTGAAGCCCGCGTGGTAGGGGATCTGGCGCGGCGCCACCGGCAGCGGCCGCAGCGGCACGCCGGGCAGCTGCAGGTTGACCAGGTCGCGGATGCGCTCGACCGGGCCGATCTTGACCTGCGTCGGGAAACGCGCGCGCAGCGCCTCGCCGGGCAGCTGCGCGGCCACCGCGAGCACGAAGTTCGCGTGGCGCTGCAGGTCGACATCGGGGATCACGGCGACGCGGATGCCGTACTTGCGGTCCTGCAGCTCGATCGGGATGGCGGTCTGCTCCATCACCATCGAGAGCGACTGGCGCAGGTCCTCGATCACCGGGCGGAAGCAGCGCTGCAGGTCGTCGTGCAGGTAGGCCGGAAAGGCCGGCGGGCGGCGCTTGTCGCGGTAGGTGGCCAGGTTGCCGGCCAGGCCGAGGCAGGCCGCGTAGAAGTCGTGCGGGTGCAGCACCGAGCGCTGCTGCAGGTCCAGGAAGGTCGGCTCGGCGCGGTTCACCGCCTCGAGCAGCAGGAAGTCGGCGATCTCGGCCACGCCGCCGCGGCCCGGCTGCGCGATGCGCGCGGCCAGCGCCTCGCCGCGCTGGTGCAGCAGGCCGCACAGCTCGCGCAGCCAGCCGTCGAGAATGGCGTGGCCCTGCGCATGCAGCATCGGCGGCACGTACGCCGCATCCAGCACCAGCTTGTTGTCGGCGCGCCGCTCGACCACGCGTGCCACGCCGACGGTCGCGAAGCCCTCGCCGGCATCGCGCTCGAGCATCAGGCGCAGCTGCAGACGGCCCACCTGCACCGAGGCGTTGCGGTCGAGGTTGCTGTTGCTGTCGCCGATGCCGACCTCGGCCACCTGGTAGCGCGTGCCCATCGAGCCGGCGGCCTGCTCGGCATCGGTCTCGACGATGCCCGGGCGCTGCAGCGGCACGGCCAGCACGACACGCTCGTTGCGCACGTCGGCCTTGACGTCGAGCGCGGCGGGTGCGGCGTCGTTGCCGGGAATCGAGAACGCGGTGCCGTCGGGCAGCAGCCCTTGGGCCGAGCTCAGCGCGAGCTTGCCGAGCGCGAGCGCGGCGTCGTCGATGGCCAGGCTGGTGAAGCCCCAGGGGTATCCGACGAGGGCGGCCAGGCGCTGGCGGAGCTGGTATTCGAGGTAGCGGTCGTGCTGCTGGAAGTGCTGCGGTTGGAGGAACATGCCCTCCGTCCAAACCACCTTGTTCGTCCAGGTCATGGGTGTGCGTGTTTTGTGGAGGTCGCCGCCGCCGGCCGCCAGCGAAAACGAGCGCACAATGTACTTCACCGGCCCGGGCTTGGGGCGGGCATCGCACCCCCTGCGGCCGGGCCCCCGGGTTGATGTGTGGCGGGGCCTGCGGCACGCGGGATGCAGCCACTATCATCGGCCCCATGCTCGAATGGAGAAGCCCCATGATGCCCACTGTTCCCCTGCGTTCGCTGCTTGTCGCCCTGGCTGCGCTCGGCGGCACGGCGGCGGCCTTCGCCCAGTCCGCGGCGGTCGACGTGGGCTCGCAGGTGCCCGAGGCGGCCGCCGTCAAGGAGGGCCTGTTCCCCGAGGACGCCTGCAAGGAGCTCGAGGCCAACGGCTTCAAGTGCATGGGCTTCAAGCCGGCGGTGCGCTACTCGCTGCCGGCGTCCAACTTCCGCATCGGCTCGGCCGAACTGCCCGAGCTGCTGAAGAAGCAGCTCGACGTGTTCGCCGAGGTGCTCAAGGGCAAGCAGGGCAGCGGCCGCCAGGTGCGCGTGGTCGGCCATGCGGATGCCTCCGGCACGCCCGAGGGCAACCAGGCGCTCTCGGTGCGGCGCGCCGAGGCCGTCAAGGCCTACCTGGTGGCCAAGGGTGTGGACGGGGCCATGCTGCTTGTCTCCGGCGCCGGCGACAAGGAACTCAAGAACCCGGCCCAGCCGCTCGCGGCGGAGAACCGGCGCGTGGAGATCGGGCGCCAGAACGCGCCCTGACCCTCGCCTCCTGACGCGCCGCGCGCCGCGCCGCCGTCAGGGAATGTCGTGCGTGGTCTGGCCGGGGTTGCTGACCTCGATCACGCCGGCCCAGATGCACATCAGCTTGGAGCTGTCGTTGAGCGCCGGCAGGTTGGCGATCAGCACCGTCGGCGAACCTGGCGCCCAGGGTGCGGGCGTGGCCGGCACGCAGGGCATCGGCGTCAGCGTGCCCATGGCCGCCGCGGTGGCCGCGGCGACGGTCGGGTTGGCCGGGCTCTTGCACATGCCGAACGGCATGATGTTGGTCATCGGGATGTTGTCCATGATGTTGGCCGCCGGCACGTTGGAGGTCATCACCCGGTTCTTCGGCAGCACCACCAGCGAACTCGGTGCCAAACCCATGCTGCACTTGAGCATCGCGCCCATGCAGACCTGCTTGCCCATCGCCGTGCCTCCTTCGCCCGTCAGTCCGCGTCATCGCCGACCCACACGGTCAGCGCGCTGAAGTTGTCGTGCCGCGGCTTGTGCGCCGCACCGGCCAGCACGCGCCGCTCCAGCTCCTGCAGCCAGGCCTGGCCGCTGGCCGCGGCCGCCAGCGAGGCCTCCATCTGCGTGTCGTCGACGAACTCCCACACGCCGTCGGTGCACAGGAGGAACACGTCGCCGGGTGCGAGCTGCCAGGGCTCGGCCGAGACGCTGACCTGCAGGTCCTCCTCGCCGACGCCGAGCGCCGACAGCAGCTCGCTGCGCTGCGGGTGGCTGCGCATCTTGTCCTCGGTCAGCATGCCGCCGTCGACCAGCGACTGCACCACGCTGTGATCGCGTGTGCGCAGCGTCATGCGGCCGCGCCGAAAGGCGTACAGGCGCGAGTCGCCGCAGTGGCCCCAGGCCGCGGTGCGGCGCTCGAGGTCGACGAACATCGCCACCACCGTGCTGTGCATGTTGCGCTGCTTCACGTCGTCGGCACGGTGCGCGATGATCGTGCGGTCGGCGTCGACGATCATCGCGCGGATCGCCTCCGGCGAGCCGACCGGGTTGGCCGCATAGGTGGTGATGATGTGCTCGACGGCGAGCTTGGACGCCTTGTCCCCGCCGCCGTGGCCGCCGGCGCCGTCGGCCACCACGCAGCACAGGTGGGTGTCGGAGTGCCAGTGCCCGCAGGCATCCTCGTTGTAGTTGCGCCCGCCGCGGCGCGACTGGATCGCGAGTTCGAGCTGAAGCCCCATCAGCGGCCCTTCGATAGCTGGTCGATGTGCGCCTCGTAGGCGCGCAGGAATTCCTTGCCGAACAGCTCGTGGAAATCGTCCGAGGCCTCGGCCGAGATCTGCCCGTACAGCTCGGTGAACACGTCCCACATGCGCGCCTTGCGCGCCGCCGGCAGCACGCTGGCCAGCACCGACTTCTGCGTCAGCTTGCCTTCCAGCACCGCCGGGTCGAAACGTTTGAGCACCCCCTCGAGCGCGGCGCGCATGCCGGCCACGAAGGCGAACTGGTGCGCGCGCAGGTCGTCGTAGGCCTCGCGCATGGCCCGGTCGGGCGGCAGGAAGCCGCGTTGCGGCGGGCTCAGCAGGTGGCCGAGCGCGACCTCGACGGTGGGCGAAAACTTCAGCGGGTTGTTCTCCTTGGCGACGATCATCGTCACCTCGGCGCGGATCTCGCGCTTGAGCGCGGCGCGCGCCACCAGCAGGTCCACCGTGCCGCGCGCCGACTCGTGCACCAGCTGGCCGAGCAGGCGCATGAACTCCGGCGTCAGCGAGTCCAGCGGCAGCTGCGGCATGCCCAGGCCCTCGCGCAGCGCGGCGATCAGCGCGGCGTTGTCGCCGGCGGGCGCGGCGCGCGGCGCGGGCGCGGCGACCGTCGCCGCCACCG
>QJOU01000199.1 GCA_003265685.1 Piscinibacter caeni
GCTCGAGCCGCACGACGGCTGGGGCTGGCATGCCGTCGCCCATGTGCTCGAGATGCAGGGCCGCCGCAGCGACGGCATCGCCTGGCTGCGCCGCGACAGCGCCGCCTGGAGCGAGGGCAGCTTCTTCTCCGTGCACAACTGGTGGCACCTGGCGCTGTTCCACCTCGGGCTCGAGCAGCTCGACGAGGTGCTCGCGCTGCTCGACGAGCGCGTGCTCGGCACCGCCTCGCCGGTGGTGCTGGACATGGTCGACGCCTCGGCGCTGCTGTGGCGCCTGCAGCTGCGCGGCGTGCCGCTGGGCGATCGCTGGCAGGCCCTGGCCACGCGCTGGGCGGGGGCCAGTGCGGGCAGTGCCTATGCCTTCAACGACTTCCACGCGATGCTGGCCTTCGTCGGCGCCGACCGCATGGCCGACGCGCAGCGCCTGCTCGAGGCGCAGCGCGAGGCGCTGCAGGGCACCGGCGACAACGCGGCCTTCCTGCGCGACGTGGGACACCCGGCGACGCTCGCGATCCACGACTTCGCGCTCGGCCGCCATGCCGAGGCGGCGCGGCGCCTGCGCGACGTCCGCCCGGTGGCGCACCGCTTCGGCGGCAGCCACGCGCAGCGCGACCTGATCGACCTGACGCTGATCGAGGCCGCGCGGCGCGGCGGCGAGCACGCACTGGCCGATGCGCTGGTGCGCGAGCGCGCCGTCGTGCGCGGCGCCTGAAACGAAAAAGGCCGCCCGAGGGCGGCCTTCCTGCCTTGCGGCTGCGTGATCGCTCAGCGCAGCAGCGACAGCACCTGCTGCGGCAGCTGGTTGGCCTGCGCCACCATCGCCGTGCCGGCCTGCTGCAGGATCTGGGCGCGCGACAGGTTCGCGGTTTCCTGCGCGAAGTCGGCGTCCATGATGCGGCCGCGGGCGGCGGCCTGGTTCTCGCCGGTGATCTGCAGGTTCTGGATCGCGAACTGGAAGCGGTTCATCGCGGCACCGTAGACGGCGCGGCTGGTGGTGATCGTGTCCAGCGCGGAGTCGATCGCCGAGACGGCGGTCGAGGCATTCGTCACGCTGGTCAGGTCGCCGGCGACGGTCGAGACCTGCGAGGTCGTGATCGTCAGCGTGTCGCCGTTGTTGGCGCCGACCTGGAACACGTTCGCACCGGCGCCCGAGCCGACGATGGCCGTGCCGTTGAACTTGGTCTGGCTCGCGATGCGGGTGATTTCCGCCGACAGCTGCTGGTACTCGGTGTCGAGGTTGGCGCGGTCGGTGGTGCCGTTGCTGCCGTTCTGGGCCTGCACCGCGAGTTCGCGCATGCGCTGCAGCACGTCGGTCACGGTGGACAGCGCGCCTTCGGCCGTCTGCGCCAGCGAGATGCCGTCGTTGGCGTTGCGGATCGCGACGTTGATGCCGCGGATCTGCGCGTTCATCCGGTCGGCGATCGCCAGGCCGGCGGCGTCGTCCTTCGACGAGTTGATGCGCAGGCCCGACGAGAGGCGCTGCAGCGAGGTGTTCAGAGAGACCTGCGAAGACGTGCTGTTGCGCTGCGCATTCAACGAGGCCACGTTGGTGTTGATGGTCATGGGCATGATATGACTCCTGTCAGTTGATAACACTCCCGGCCCGAAACGCCGGCCACTGCCTGTGCACGTGGCGGGTTGCCCCGCACACCGACACTGCCCGCGCCAGCCGTCCGTTGTGTCGTGCAGATCAACAGCTGCTCAACCATTGGCCGTCTAACCGGACACGGCCCCGAAACCGGAACCGTTGCGAGGCTTATCGGAGCGAGCTCGGCGGAACTTGAGGGTCGACTTGCAGCCCGACCGGCAAGCGCGCCGCCGCGTCAAGCGCCCGATCGTGGAAATAGCACGCGTCGGGCCCGGCTTATCGACCGACCGGCTACAACTTGTTGCGCCGGATGCAGCCGGACAATGCCGGACCCATGTCGAACGCCATTGCTCTCGTGATGATCGTGCGCGACGAGGCCCGCTGCATCCAGCGCTGCCTCGCGAGCGCGCGTGCGCATGTCGACGAGATGGTGGTGCTGGACACCGGCTCGCGCGACGCGACCGCCGCGCTGGCCGCCGCGGCCGGCGCGCGCGTGGCCCATGCCGACTGGCGCGACGACTTCGCCTGGGCGCGCAACCAGGCGCTCGCGCTGACCGATGCACCCTGGCGCCTGGTGCTCGACGCCGACGAGTGGATCGAACGCGGCGCCGAGTCGCTGGCCGCGCTGCGCGCGCGGCCGGCCGAGGCGATCGGCCTGGTGCGCGTGGTCAGCGCGGTCGATGCCGCCGGCGGCCTGCAGGCGGCGCCGAGCTGGCTGCCGCGGGTGCTGCCGCGCGGCGTGGCCTACGAGGGGCGCATCCACGAGCAGCCGGCCGGCACGCTGCCGCGCATGCGGCTGGCGCTCGAGATCGGCCACGACGGCTACCTCGCCGCGCAGCGCTCCGCCAAGCAGGGCCGCAACGAGGCGCTGCTGCGGCGCGCGCTGCACGAAAGCGGCGGCGACCCCTACTACCACTACCAGCTCGGCAAGGACCTGGAGGTGCGCGGGCGCTTCGCCGAGGCGCTGCCGCACTATGAAGAGGCGCACGCGCGCGGCGATGCCCGCGCCGCCTGGCGGCACGACCTGGTGCTGCGCCTGCTCTTCACGCTGAAGAAGTGCGCCCGCTTCGAGCGCGCCGCGGCGCTGGCCGACGCGGAGATGCCGCACTGGCAGGGCTCGCCCGACTTCTTCTTCACGCTCGGCGACCTGCTGCTCGACCGGGCGCTGGCCACGCCGGCCGAGGCCGCCGCGCTGCTGCCGCTGATCGAATCGAGCTGGCTGCGCGCGGTGCAGATCGGCGAGCGCCCCGAGCTGCCGGACAGCGTGGCCGGGCGCGGCAGCTTCCTCGCGGCGCACAACCTCGCCGGCTATTACGAGAGCCTCGGGCGCGTCGCCGAGGCCGCCGCCTGGCGCGTGCGCGCCCTCAAGAGGGATTGAGTCGCGCCGATATCCGTCGAGGTCGGCGGCATCGCGCCGCGCACGGGGAATAGCGCAGCTGCCGCGGCGCTATTCCGCGCCTTCGCCGGCGGCGCCGTCGCCACACTCGGCGCACCATGGCCCTGACCCTGCCCACGCCCGCCGAACCGCAACCCGCCAGCGCGGCGCAGCAGCGCGCGCACCGCAAGTGGCGCGACGGCCAGGCCGCCGCCGAGCGCGACCACTGGCCGCAGGCCGCGCTCGAGTTCGAGCAGGCCTTCTCGCTGCACGGCGACGAGGCCTACGGGCTGGCCGCCGCGCATGCCTTCATCAAGGCCGGCCGCTCCGACGTGGCCGCGCAGCGCGCCCAGGGACTGCGCCAGCGCCGCCCGGCGCTGACGCTCGCCTACACGCTCGAGTCGCACGCGCTGCTCGAGCGCGGCCGTGCGGCCGAGGCGACGCAGTGCCTGCTCGCGCTGCCGCCGCACGCCATGCGCGACGCGCCCTACTGGGTGTCGCTCGGCGTCGCGCTGCAGCGCTGCCACCGCCACGACGAGGCGATCGCCGCCTTCATGCAGGCGCTGGCGCTGAAGATCGACGACGGCGTGGTGCACTTCCGGCTCGGCATGTCGTTCAAGGACAAGGGCCTGAAGGCCGAGGCCGCCGAATGCGTGCGCACCGCACTGCTGCTCGGGCTGGACACCAGCGAGCTGTCGGCCCGTGCCCAGCTGCTGTTCCTCGAGCGCGAGGCCTGCCGCTGGCCGCAGGCGCGCGAGGAGATGGCGCGCCTGCGCGCCGCGGTGCAGGCCGCGCCCGAGGGCCTGGCCTGCGAGACCGGCGCCTTCCCGCATGCGGTGCTGGTCGACGACCCGGCCGAGGTGCTGAAGGTCGCGCGCCTGTACGCCCGCCACGTGGTGGCCCGCGTGGCGCCGCTGCCGCGCCGCGCCGCGAAGGCGAGGGATTCGGCGAACGGCGGCCGGCTGCGCATCGGCTACCTGTCGGCCGACTTCCACCAGCATGCCACCAGCCAGCTGATGGCGCAGATGCTCGAGTGCCACGACCGCACGCGCGTCGAGGTGACGCTGTTCTCGGCCGGCGCGGACGATGCCAGCGCGATGCGCGCACGCATCGCCGCGTCCACCGAGCACTTCGAGGACCTGCGCGGCCTGACGCATGCCGCGATGGCGCAGCGCATCCGCGCGTGCGAGATCGACATCCTGGTCGACGTGAAGGGCGCGACGCACGGCACGCTGATGCCGGTGACGGCGATGCGCCCGGCACCGCTGCAGGTGAGCTGGCTCGGCTTTCCGGGCAGCAGCGGCATGGCCGAGGTGGACTACCTGATCGGCGATGCGATCGTCACGCCGCCGGAACACGCGGCGCATTTCAGCGAGAAGCTGGCGCTGATGCCGGTGTGCTACCAGCCCAACGACGCGCGGCGCGCGCTGCCGCGGCCCTCGCGCCGCAGCGACTGGGGCGCGCCCGAAGGCGTGCCGCTGCTGTGCGCCTTCCACCAGTCCTACAAGATCTCGGAGGCCGTGTTCGACCGCTGGTGCGCGCTGCTGCACGCCATCCCCGGCGCGGTGTTGTGGCTGCTGCGCTGGAACGCCAACGTGCAGGCCTCGCTGGAAGCCGCGGCTCGGGCCCGTGGCCTCGGGCCGGAGCGGCTGTGCTTCGCGCCGATGCTGCCGCTGGAAGAGCACCTGTCGCGCCTGGCCTGCGCCGACCTCTACCTCGACGCCTGGCCGTGCAACGCCCACACCACCGCCGGCGAGGCGCTGTGGTGCGGCGTGCCGGTGGTCACGCTGATCGGCCCGACCTTCGCGCAGCGCGTCGCCGCCAGCCTGCTGCATGCGGTGGCGCTGCCCGAGCTGGTGTGCGAGAGCGAGGCCGGCTATGAGGCCACCGTGCGCGCGCTGTGCGCCGACCCGGCGCGCCGTGCAGCCCTGCGCGCGCACCTCGTCGCGCAGAGAAGCGCCAGCCCGCTTTTCGACGGCGCGCGTTTCGCCCGTGACCTCGAGGCGCTGTACGAGCGCATGTGGGCCCGCGCGGTGGCCGGCCTGCCGCCCGAGCAGCTGCTGCCGGCATGACGCCGCAGGCTCCCCGCGCCGTCATCGAGGCCTGCATGCAGGCGCTCGCGCGCAAGATCGACGACGCGCCGACGCATTACCGCCTCGGCGTGGCCTTCCGCGACGCCGGCATGAAGCTGGAGGCCGCCGAGTGCATCCGCACCGCGGTGACGCTCGGCTTCCCGGAGGAACTCTTCGCGCGCGGGCTGCTGGTCTACCTGGAACGTGAAGGCTGCCGCTGGGCCGCCGCCGCGCAGGACTGGGCGGCGCTGCAGGCCGCGATCGCCGCGCAGCCGGCCGGCGCCGCGCTGCAGGTCAACCCCTTCGTGCACGCCGTGCTGAGCGACGACCCGCTGGCGATCCGGCGCGTCGCCGAGCACTACGCGCGCTTCTGCGCCCGGCTCGTCAGGCCGCTGCCGCCGCGGCCGGCGCTGCGCCGCCGGCGCATCCACCTCGCCTACCTGTCGGCCGACTTCTACCAGCACGCCACCGCGCAGCTGATGGCGCAGCTGCTCGAGAGCCACGACCGCGATCGCTTCGAGGTGACGCTGGTCTCCGCCGGGCCGGACGACGGCAGCGCGCTGCGCGAGCGCCTGCGCCGCGGCGTCGAACGTTTCGTCGACGTGCGCGGCCTGGACCACGCCGCGATCGCGCAGCGCATCCGCGCGCTCGACGTCGACATCCTGGTCGACGCCAAGGGCGCGACCGACGGCACCCTGCTGCCCGTGCTGGCCGCGCGGCCGGCGCCGCTGCAGCTGAACTGGCTCGCCTTTCCCGGCACCAGCGGGGCGGACTACCTCGACTACATCGTCGGCGACCGCATCGTCACGCCGCTCGAGCACGCCGCGCATTTCAGCGAGGTGATCGCCCAGCTGCCGCGCTGCTACCAGCCCAACGACGCCCGGCGCGCGCGGCCCGAACCGTCGACGCGCGCCGACTGGGGCGCGCCCGAGGGCGTGCCGCTGCTGGCCGGGTTCCACCAGGCCTACAAGATCTCGGAACCCGTGTTCGAGCGCTGGTGCGCCGTGCTGCGCCAGGTGCCCGACGCGGTGCTGTGGCTGCTGGAATGGAACGCCAACGTGCGCAGCACGCTGACGGCCGCCGCACGCGCGCGTGGCATCGGCGCCGAGCGGCTGTGCTTCGCGCCGCTGCTGCCGCTGGCGCAGCACCTCTCGCGCCTGGCCTGCGCCGACCTGTTCCTCGACGCCTGGCCCTGCGGCGCGCATACCACCGCCGGCGAGGCGCTGTGGTGCGGCGTGCCGGTGGTCACGACGATCGGTCCGACCTTCGCGCAACGGGTCGCGCCCAGCCTGCTGCAGGCCGCCGGGCAGGGCGACCTGGTGGCCGCCGACGCAGGCGCCTACGAGCGTCTCGCCGTCGCGCTGGCGCGCGACCCGGCGGCCCGCGCGGCCCGGCGCGCGCAACTGCTCGCGCAGCGCGAGACCTGTGCGCTGTTCGACGGCGCCGGCTACGCCCGCGACTTCGAGGCCCTGTGCGAACAGCTGTGGGAGCGCGCCTGCGCGGGCCTGGCGCCGGCGCCGCTGCCGCCAGGCTGATGCCACCCCGGGGGTGAGCGCGCCGGCCGGGCTCGGCCAAGTATTGATTTCGTCTCACTTCCGGCCAGCACGTGGGCCGCCGCGCCCTGCGCCCCGCTCGCTTGAATGCATGCTTGCGTGTGCAAGCCCGCGAGCGAATGGACGGAGACATCCCTTGAGTACTGCCGATGAGGAGCATCTGGCGCTGGCCCAGCAGCAGGAGGATCCCGCCGCGGCACGGGACATGGCCCTGTCGGTGATGGCGGCGGCCATCGAGAAGGGCAACCCGCACCTGGAAGGACGGGCCCGTGCACTCCTGGCCGAGTGCTTCATCCTCCTGGCGGACTACCGATCGGCCCACGAGCACAGCATCCGGGCCATCCAGTTGCTCCAGTCGGTCCGCGACATGTCGGGCGAGTCGAAGGCGCTGTCCGTCCTGTCGTCCGCTGCGAGTGCCTTGGGCATCAACGACCAGGCCATCGAGGCCGCTCTGCTCGGTCTGGAGCTGGCCAGGATCGGCGGAAGCGCCGACCGCCAGAGCGAACTGCAGGTCCAGCTCGGGCTGGCCCTGCTGCATGCCAGGTGCTTCGACGCGTCGAAGGAAGCCCTTCAACAGGCCCGGTTGCTGGAACCTGCCTGCTCGACGGCGCTGAATGCGCTATGCAGCCTGGTGGTGGAGGGGACCTGTGAAGTCGTCCGCGTCATCACGATCCGGCATGAGACCGGTGCGATGCCCCCGCTGGACGGCCTCCACCTGGCGATGCGCCGGTACGACGACTTTGCCGCTCGCCACGACATGGAGGCGTTGGCGCAGCCCGACCAGCGCCCGATCCAGGTGAACTGGAACCTGGTTGCCAGCGCGGCGCACTGCTGGTCGGGTGAGCTTTCCCGCGCCGAGCACGAACTCCAGACGGTCCGGCGGTGGATGGACGAAGAAGGCATTGCGCCGTGGATGGAGAGCCTCGAAGCACTCGTTCGATGCGAACTGGCCATGGCGCGCGCCGACTGGCCGGCGGCAGAGCAGGCCGCTTCGCGCATGGTCGGCCTGGCCGATGCGACCGGGCGCGAGCAGTCGGCGCTGCTGGGCCACGTTCTCGCCTGCCATGTCTTCGAGCGCCAGGGAAAGTGGGAGTCGGCCGCACGAGCGCTGAAGCAGCTCGCGGCGCGTGAACGCCGGATCCGCGCCTCGACGCTGGCGGGCCGGAGTGCCGTCGTGGCCTGGCAACTGGACATGCGGCGCAGCGAGGACTCCAGGCGCGAGCTGCAGGCCTCTGCCGCGCAGTTGGAGAGGTTGACCCTGGAAGATCCTCTGACCGGCATCGCCAACCGGCGCTGCTTCGAGCAGACGGCAGAGCAAGGCCTGCGCGAGAGTCAGTCCGCCGGCCGCCCGCTGTGCGTGGCGCTGATCGACGTGGACCGCTTCAAGCAGGTCAACGACCGCGACGGACATCTCGTCGGTGACAAGGTGCTGCAGGTCGTCGCCGCGCTTCTGGTCGAACATGTTCGTGCGGACGACCTCGCCGCTCGCTGGGCGGGCGACGAGTTCGTCATCCTCTTTCGCAGGACCGAGCTGTCCCAGGCCCGCGACATCTGCAGCCGCCTGCGCGCCGCGATCGCCGGGCACGATTGGCGTGGCATCGGGGCGACGCTCGCGGTGACCATCAGCGTCGGCGTCGCCGAATCACAACCCGGTGACACGCTGAAGCGACTCGTCGAGCGCAGCGATCAGGCCATGTACGAGCACAAGGCGGCGACGAAGCCGGAATCCCGCTGAGGACGTTCGGCGGCGGCCGAACCAGGTGCCCGGCCAGGTCGCCCGATCCCTGCGGCACCGTCAGCCCTCCGGCTGCACGATCAGCAGGCGGAAGGTCGAGCCGGACGGCCCGGTGCTCAGCAGCTCGGCGTGCCCGCCGTGCAGCTCCATCACGCGGCGCACGATGAACAGGCCCAGCCCCTGGCCCGGCGGGGTACCGCTCGCGCGGCTGCGCCGGCCGCGCTGGAACAGCCGCGGCACCAGCGCCGGCTCGACGCCGCCGCCCGCGTCACTCACGTCCAGCATCAGCGCGAGCGGGTCGTCCGAGTCGGCCACGCGCAGCCGCACCGGCGTGCCCGGCGGGCTGAACTTCAGCGCGTTGGACAGCAGGTTGCGCAGGGCCAGGCGCATCAGGCTCATGTCCATCGAGGCGGTGCGGGTCGTGGTCGCGCGCTCGACCTGCACCCGGCCGCGGTCGCCGGCGGCCAGGTCGGCGCAGGCCACCGCGATCAGCGTGTCGATGTCGGTGTCGTCGCGCGCGATCGGGTCCGGGCGAGCCAGCAGCGAGGCCACCGCGAGCGTGTTGTCGAGGCTCTCGGTGACCTGGCGCAGCACGGCGCGGGCACGCTCCACCGGCCCGACGATGGCCTGCGGGTCGCCCGCCGCCAGCGCGCTGTCCAGGCCCTGCAGGGCGGCCGAGGCGTTGTTCAGCGGCTGGCGCACCTCGTGCGCCAGCACGTCCAGCATCTCGCCGCGCTCGGCCAGCAGCGCGCCGAGCTCGCGCGCGTGGTGCTCGAGGTGCTGGCGCAGCGACTGCTCGTGCAGCAGCTGGGCCTCGATCCGCTTGAGCTGCGTGACCTCGGTGACCTGCACCAGGAAGCCGGCGACGCGGCCGTCGACCACGTCCGGGATGTAGTGCGCCAGGCTGTGGCGCAGCACGCCGTCGGGCCCGGGCACGACCCGCTCGAAGATCTGCTCCTCGCCGCGCAGCGCGCCGAGGATGTGCGGCTCGTTCAGCGCATACAGCTCGGGGCCGAGCAGCTCGCGGATCGGGCGGCCGAGCAGCTGTTCCGGCGCGACGCCGAACCAGCGCAGGTAGGCCTGGTTGGCGAAGCGGCAGCGGGTCTCGCTGTCCCAGTAGGCGAGCATGGACGGCACATGGTCGACCAGCAGCCGCATGTGGTAGGTCGCGTCGTCGCTGTAGCAGTCGCTCACGGGACGGTTCCGCGGGGCAGGGGCATGGCGCATTGTGGGCCCGCCGCGGGCCCGGCGCCGCGGGCTCAGGGCGCCGGCGTCACCACCTGCTGCCAGGCCTGCAGGCCGAGCCAGTCGCGCAGCGCCGCGGCGCCGCGCGGCGTGACCTGCAGCGCGCGCGAGTCGCCGCGGCGGCGCAGCCAGCCCCGCTCCAGGCAATGCTGGCACAGCAGCCCGCCCAGCCGGCCGGCGAGATGGACGC
>KZ836158.1 GCA_003265685.1 Piscinibacter caeni
GCGACGGGCGGGCGCCCGGTCGTGGCCGGCGGCAGGCCCGCGCAGCCGGCCAGCGCGGCGGCCAGCAGCGCCGCGAGCAAGGTGGTCTCACGCATGGCACGGCCCGTTCGCCAGGTGCCGGCGCGTGGCCGGGCTGTGGCCGCGCCACTCGGCCTCCACCGAGCCGATCTCGCTCGGGTGCAGGCCGATGTCGGCCAGGGTGCGTTCGTCGAGGTCGCGCAGGCTGGCGCAGCGCTGGCGTGGGGCGACCAGCCGGTGCAGCAGGGCGCCGAGCAGGGACATCAGCAACATGGGGGTCTCCTTCTCCGGATGCGGTGAGAAGGGATTTCGCGCTCCGGCGGTTGCCTCGCGGTTTCCGGGGCCGGGTGCCCGGTTGCGCCTGAAACCATCGCGCGGCGTCGCCGGCGCCCGGCCCGCCCGCGTGTTTCATCTGCAATGCGCGGCGGCGGCGGGCAGGACGGGCGAGTCCGTATGATCGATCGGGCCTCCACACGCGCCGCTCCGATGACGGGTTACTTCTCGCGCACGCTGACGGGCAAGGTCGTGCTGCGGCTGGCCGGGCTGGGCGCGGCGGCGCTGCTGCTGTTCGGCGCGCTCGGGGCCTGGGTGCTGTACCGCCAGATCGAGGCGCAGGAGCTCGAGCGGCTCGCGCTGCAGGCGGCCGAGCGGGCCCGCGTGGCCGAGCAGGTGCTGGCGCGCGTAACCGAGATGCACCTGACGGTGCGCGACGAGTTCGCGCGCCGCTGGCCCGACCTGCAGGACGCGGCCAGCGCGCGCCGCTTCGACACCCTGCTCGAGCGCGACGCGGCCGGCGCCTGGCGCAGCCGGCGCGAGATCGCCGACGGCCGCCAGTACCCGACCGGCTGGGTGCGCCAGGGCACGGTGCTGAGCGACGACCTGCGCCGCCGCGTGGTGCTGTTCCACGACCTGTCCACCCGCTACGGGCCGGGCGCGGCGACGCGCAACGACAACCTCTACTTCGTCAGCGTGCCCGAGCAGGCCAACCTCGGCTACGACCCCTTCCTCGGGCCGACGTGGAGCACCGACGTCGCCTCCGACTACGACCAGCTGAGCGAGGACTGGGGCCGCGTCGCCTACCTGCCGCCCGGGCCGGAGCTGGCCACGCGCTGGTCCACGCCCGAGTTCGACGCGGTCGGCCCCGGGATGGGCGCGGTGTTCGCGGCGCTGACGCCGATCCGCATCGACGGCCGGCACCTGGCGAGCATCGGCACCACGGTGGTCGTCAAGGAGTTCCTGGCGCGGGTGCTGCCGCCGGCCGGGCCGGAGATCCGCTACCTCGCGCTGCTGCCCGACGGCCGCGCGCTCGACACCGCCGATGCCAAGCAGCCCGGGCGCGGCCGCGGCGGGCCCTTTGCCGCGCTGCTGCGCGACGGCGCGCCGGGCTACCAGGGCCGCGAGGCGGCCGACGCCTCGCTCTACGCGCTGGCGCGCATCGAGGGCCCCGGCTGGTACGTGGCCGCGCTGCTGCCGGCCGCGGTGGTGCGCGAGCGCGCCGCGGCGCCGCTGCTGTGGGCGCTGACCATCGGCGCGGTGGCGCTGCTGCTGCCGCTGGTGATCGTCGCGGCGATCCTGCGCCGCCAGGTGGCGCGGCCGCTCGGCGAGCTGACCCGCGCCGCCGAGACGCTGGCGCGCGGCGACACCGCAGTGCGCCTGCCGGCCGCGCGCGAGGACGAGCTCGGGCGCCTGGCCGCCGCCTTCAACCACATGGCACACGAGGTGGCCGAACGCGATGCCGCGCTGCGCGAGGACAAGCGGCGCATCGAGCAGGCGCTGGCCGACACCAAGCGCGCCGAGGCCGAGCTGGCGCGCCAGCGCGAGGCGCTGCACCAGAGCGAGAAGCTGTCGGCGTTGGGCAGCCTGCTGGCCGGCGTGGCGCACGAGCTGAACAACCCGCTCACCGTGGTGGTCGGCCGCGCCACGCAGCTCGAGGAACAGGCCGCCAGCGCCACCGACCGCGAACGCGCGCAGGCGATCCGCGCCGCGGCCGAACGCTGCACGCGCATCGTGCGCACCTTCCTCGCGATGGCGCGCCGCCAGGAGGCGACGCGCCGGGCCACCGACCTGAACGCGGTGCTGCGCGGCGCGCTCGAGCTGCTCGGCTACCAGCTGCACAGCGGCGCGGTGCAGGTGCACACGCAGCTCGACCCGGACCTGCCGCGCGTGCTGGCCGATGCCGACCAGCTGTCACAGGTGGCGCTGAACCTGCTGATGAATGCGCAGCAGGCGATGGCCGGCCAACCCGGCGAGCGCCGCCTGCGGGTACGCAGCCGCCGGCGCGGCGGCCAGGTGCGCGTCGAGGTGGAGGACAACGGCCCGGGCGTGCCGGCCGAGTTCGCCGGCCGCATCTTCGACCCCTTCTTCACGACCAAGCCGGTGGGTGAAGGCACCGGGGTCGGGCTCGCGGTCAGCCTGGGCATCGTGCAGTCGCACGGCGGCACGCTGACGCTGGAGCGGCCCGCCGACGGCGGGGCGCGCTTCGTCGTCACGCTGCCGGTGCTGGGCGCCGAGGAGTCGCCGGCGCCGGGCGCCGACACCGCGCCGGCCGATGCGGCCGCCGGTGCGCCGCGGCGCATCCTGGTGGTCGACGACGAACCCGAGATCGGCGCGCTGCTGCGCGATCTGCTCGAGGCCGCCGGCCACGCCGTCACGCTGGCCGCCGGCGGGCAGGAGGCGCTGGAGCGGCTGTCGACGCAGGCCTTCGACGTCGTGCTCACCGACCTGAAGATGCCCGGCATCGACGGCCCGACGCTGTACCGCGAGATCGTGCGCCGCGACCCCGGGCTCGCGCCGCGCGTGATCGCGATGACCGGCGACGCGCTCGGCGGCGGCGTGCAGGCCTTCGTGCAGCAGCACGGCCTGCCGCTGCTGCACAAGCCCTTCGACGCGGGCGAGCTGCTCGAACTGGTCAGGACGGCCGCGCTCGGCACCCCGCGGTAACGCGCGTTCGGCGATGGCCGCGCTCGCGCCTTCGCGTCACCGCACCACCTCCACCGCCGCCTCGAACACGTACCCCGCCCCGCGCTGCGTGACGATGAAGCAGGGGCGGGCCGGGTCGGCCTCGATCTTGCGGCGAAGGCGCAGGATCTGCACGTCGATCGAGCGGTCGTAGACCTCGGCGTTGTGCAGGCGCGAGAGGTCGAGCAGCTGGTCGCGCGAGAGCGTGCGCTGCGGCGCGCACAGGAAGGCGGCCAGCAGGCTGAACTCGCCATTGGTCAGCTCCACCAGCGCGCCCTGCGGGTTCTTCAGCCGGCGCAGCCCGACGTTCAGCTCCCAGCCGGCGAAGCGGTAGGCGCGTACCCGCGCCATCGCGTCGGCCACGCTGGCCTGCGCCTGGGCGCGCCGCAGCAGCGCGCGGATGCGCGCCAGCAGCTCGCGCGTGCTGAAGGGCTTGGTGAGGTAGTCGTCGGCGCCCAGCTCCAGGCCCATCACGCGGTCGGCCTCCTCGGCGCGGCCGGTCAGCATCAGGATCGGGATCGCCGAACCCTCGCGCAGGCGCCGCGCGATCTGCATGCCGTCCTCCCCGGGCAGCCGCACGTCGAGCACCACCAGGTCGACCGTCTCGCGCGCCAGCAGATCGCTCAGCTCGCGCCCGCTGGCCACCGCGCTGACGCGCAGCTCGTTGCCGCCCAGGTAGTCGACCAGCAGGGCGCGGATGGCGGCGTCGTCGTCCACCGCGACGACATGCGGCCAGGTGGCGGATGCCGGCGCAGCGGCGGCGGAAGGCTCGGTCATGGTCGTCAGCATGGGTCAGCGCTCCTCGTTCTGCAAGGTGGTTGCCGGGCGGCGCAGCGCGGCCGCCAGCGCGCGCGCGATGTCGGCCGAGACGAGCGGCTTGGCGAGCACCGCCACCACGCCCGCCGCGCGGGCGCGCGCCGCCAGCGCGGCGCTCACGTGGCCGCTCATCAGCACCATCGGCAGCTCCGGGCGCAGCCGGCGGATCGCGGCCAGCAGCTCGCTGCCGGTCATCTCGGGCATGGCCTCGTCGGACAGCACCACGTCGAAGCGCGCCGGGTCCTCGCGCAGCGCGGCCAGCGCGGCGCGGCTGGAGGTGAAGCCCACCGGCTCGTAGCCGAGCGCGGCGAGCGTCTCCTCGCCCAGCCGCACCAGCGCCTCCTCGTCGTCCACCAGCAGCACCGTCTCGCCCGCGCCGGGTGGCGCCTCGTCGGGCGGCGCGGCCTGCGGCGGCGCCACCACGCCCTGGCGCGGCAGGTAGACGCTCATCGTCGTGCCGGCGCCGGGCGCGCTCTCCACGCCGATGCCGCCGCCCAGGTCGGTGACGATGCCGTGCACCAGCGACAGGCCGAGCCCGGTGCCGACGCCGACCTGCTTGGTGGTGAAGAAGGGGTCGAAGATGCGCTCGAGGAGCTGCGGCGCGATGCCCTCGCCGCTGTCGCGCACCTGCAGGCACAGGTAGTCGCCGGCCGGCAGCGTGCTGGTGGCCACGACCCGCGGCGCGGCCAGCGTGACCGATTCGAGCGCCACCACCAGCCGCCCCTGCCCGCGCATCGCCTGCACGGCGTTGGCGCACAGGTTCAGCACCACCTGGTGGATCTGCGTCGGGTCGCCCAGCACGCCGGCGTCGCCGGCGGCCAACCACCGCTGCAGCTCGACGCCCGGCGGCAGCGTGGCGGCGATGCCGTCCAGCGCCTCCTGCACGACCGACTGCACGTGCACCGGCACGCGCTCGCTGATGCCGCTGCGGCTGAAGGCGAGGATGCGCTCCACCAGCGACTTGGCGCGCAGCGCCGCGGCCAGCGCGGCGTCGAGGTGGCGGCGCAGCGGGCTGCCGGCCGGTGCGTCCTTCTGCGCCAGCTCGCCGTAGCCGAGGATGGCCGCGAGGATGTTGTTGAAGTCGTGAGCGATGCCGCCGGCCAGCGTGCCGATCGCCTCCAGCTTCTGCGCCTGGCGCAGCTGCATCTCGAGCCGGTCGCGCTCGGCCTCGGCCTGCTTGCGCGCGCTGATGTCCTCCATCGAGCCGGCCATGCGGTAGGGCCGGCCGGCCGCGTCGCGCAGCGCCACGCCGCGCTGGCGGTACCAGTGCCAGCTGCCGCTGTGGTGCTGCAGCCGGTACTCCACCACGAAGTGCGGCGTGCGCCCGCGCAGGTGCTCGGCCAGCGCGCGCCGCACGACATCGAGGTCCTCCGGGTGGTAGGTGCTGCGTGCGATCCACTCGTCGCGCGGGCGCAGCGGCTCGCCGACCTCGAGGAACATCAGCTGCTGCGCGCGCGGCGAGAGGAACAGCTGGTCGCTGGCCAGGTCCCAGTCCCACAGCCCCTCGTTCGAGCCCTCGACGGCGAGCTGGTAGCGCTCCTCGGAGCGGCGCAGCGCCGCCTCGGCGCGGCGCCGCGCGTCGATGTCGCTCACCGAGCCGGCCAGGCGCAGCGGCCGCCCGTCGGCGTCGCGGATGCAGGTGCCGCGCACGCGGATCCAGCGGTAGTCGCCCTCGGGCCGGCGCACGCGGAACTCCACCGCGTAGGCCGGCGTGCGGCCCTCCAGGTGCTCGGCCAGCGCCCGGCGGCGCAGCTCCAGGTCGTCGGGGTGCACGATGCGCGCGAGGCGCTCCTTCCAGGCGTCGATCGGCAGGTACTCGGGCGCGTCCTGCAGGCCGGCGATCGCACGCCCGCGCGCCGAGTTGTAGGCGACGCCGGCGACCAGGTCCCAGTCCCAGATGCCGTCGTCCGAGCCGGCCACGGCCAGCGCGTAGCGCTCGCGCGATTCCTCCAGCGAGCGGCGTGCGGCGTCGACCCGCGCGAACTGGCGCAGCGCCAGCAGCAGCAGCGCGGTGGCCAGCGCGGCCAGCGCCAGCGTGCGCCCGGCGGTGCCCAGGGCCTGCGCGCGCCAGGGCGCGAGCGCCGCGGCGGCGTCGCGCGAGACGATCACCACCAGCTCGTATTCCGGCACCAGGCGCAGCGTGCCGAAGCGCTCGGTGCCGTCCAGCGGGCTCTTCATCAGCGCCGGCACCGCCTCGCCGGCGGCGGCCGAGGCGAACAGCGCGGCCGCCTGCGGCTGCGGCCGGCCCAGCGCGCTCTCGAGCGGCGGGTGGCGCGCGAGGATCGGGCCCTCGAGCCGCGCCAGCGCGATGCGGGTCGAGGCATCGGGCTGCACGCTGCGGTAGAAGTCCTGGAAGTAGTCGATGCGGCAGCGCCCGGTGACCAGGCCGTCGAAGCTGCCGTCGGGCCGCGTCAGGCGACGTGCGATCGGGAAGAACCAGACGCCGTCGCCGCGGCTGCGGAAGGCGTCGCCGATGTAGACCTCGCGGCCGGGGTCGCCGGCCAGGCGCTGGAAGTCCGGCCGCTGGCCGATGAAGGACCAGTCCGGCGGCGGGTTCACCCACGAGAGCGCGCGCGAGCGGCCCTGGGCGTCGAACACGCCCAGCCCGGCCACCTGGCCGAGCCCGATCGCCTGCTCCCGCAGCAGCGCGTGCAGCGCGTCGCCGTCCAGCGCCGCCAGCGTGCCCTGGCGGTGCAGGTTGGCAAGGTGGCGCAGCACCACGTCGGCCGCCTGCAGCGTGCGTGCGGTCTGCTCGGCCAGCACGCGCGCCTGCGCGTCGAGCTCACGCAGCGTCGCCGCGACGGCGGCATCGCGGCTGCGCCACATGTCGTAGGCCGCCTGCAGCACGATCGCCACGATCACCAGCGCGCCGAGCGTGCCGACCAGGCGGCGGCGCGGGCGGTCGACCGGCGTGTTCACCGCGGCGCCCCCAGCAGCTCGTGCACCGTCTCGAGCAGGGCCTCGCGCGGCACCGGCTTGGGCAGCACCGCGGCCACGCCGAGCCGGCGCGCCAGCTCGCCGCGGCGGCGGATGCCGGGAAACACGGTCGGCGAGAGCGCGATCACCGGCACGCCGGGGTGCCGCCGTGCCAGCTCGTGCAGCCCGCCNGCCGGGAAACACGGTCGGCGAGAGCGCGATCACCGGCACGCCGGGGTGCCGCCGTGCCAGCTCGTGCAGCCCGCCGGGGGCCACCAGGCGCGGGAACGGCACGTCGACCAGCAGCAGGTCGGCGGGCGCGGCCGCGCCGGAGGGCTCCGCCACCACCGGGCCCCAGTCGGCCAGCCAGGCCGACACCAGGCCGAGCAGCGCGGCGTCGCCGTCGAGCAGCGCGATGCGGTGCGGGCGTGCAGGGGGGCTGCGGGAGTCGTCCATCGGTCCGGGCGATTTTGGGCACGCCGGCGCGGCCGGGCATGGCAGCCGGGGGCCTGCCGGATTTCAGTTGAAAGAATCGCGCGCGCCGCCGCGGCCGCGCGGGCCTGCCGTAGCATGGCCGGGCGATGAGCTTCGCCCGCACCAAGATCCAGCCGCCGCAGCCGCGCGGGCGCGTGCTGCTGGCGCGGCCGCGTGTCGACGCGCCGCTGCGCGCCGCGCTGCTGGCGCAGCGCCTGGTGCTGGTGTGCGCCCCGGCCGGCTGGGGCAAGAGCGCCCTGCTCGCCCGCCAGCTGCAGGACTGGCCGGCCGGTGTGGCGCTGGCCTGGGTCTCGGTCGACGCGGGCGACGACCTGCCGCGCCTGCTCGAGTGCCTGGTGGCCGCGCTCGAGCCCTTCGACCTGCCCTGGCGCAGCGCGCCCGAGGCGCTGGTGGCCGGCGCGGGCGAGCCGGCCGGCCGCACCCGCTTCACCGGCGAGCTGATCAACGCGCTCGAGGCCGCCGAGGTGGCGCACGGCGTGATCGTGATCGACGACCTGCACCGCATCGACGAGCCCGACGTGCACCGCTTCCTCGACGCGCTGATCGAGCGCCTCGGCCCGCGCTGGACGCTCGCGCTGGTGACCCGGCACGACCCGCCGCTGGCGCTGGCGCGCTGGCGCGCCGCCGGCGAGCTGACCGAGCTGCGCGCCGACGGCCTGCGCTGGACCCGCGACGAACTCGCCGGCTGGCTCGCCGCGGCCGGCGCGCCGGCGCAGCGGCTCGACGCGCTGCTCGCGCGCACCGAAGGCTGGGCCGCCGGCGTGCAGCTCGCGCTGCGGGTCGAGGGCGGCGGCCCGCTGGGCAGCGAGCGCGCCTTCACCGACTTCCTCGCCAGCGAGGTGATCGACACGCTCGAGCCGGGCCTGCGCGAGTTCCTGCTGCAGGTCAGCGTGCTGCCCGAGCTGACCGCCGCGCGCGCCGCGGCGGTGACCGGCCGCGCCGACGCCGCGCGCTGGCTCGAGCGTATCGAGCAGATGGGCCTGTTCGTCAGCGCGCTCGACGCCGCCGAGCCCACGCTGAAGCTGCACGACCTGTTCCGCGCCGCGCTCGAGCAGCGCCTGCTGCAGGAGCATCCGCAGCAGCTGCCGGCGCTGCTGCGCCGCGCCGCCGCCGGCGAGGGCGACCCGCTGCGCCGCATCGCGCTGCTGCTGCGCGCGGGCGACGCGGCCGGCGCGGCGCAGGGGCTGCTGGAGGCCACGCCGGCCTGGATCACCACCGGCGCGCTGCCCACCGTGCGCACGACGCTGGCGCAGTTCGACGCCGCCACGCGCGCGCACCTGCCGGCCTGGCACCTGGCGCGCTGCCTGCTCGCCTGGGCGCAGGGCGACTTCCCGGCCATGGACGAATCGGCCCGCACGGCGCAGTCGCTCGGCCGCGCGCTGGCCGACACCGAGGTCGAGGCGATGGGCCTGGGCTACCGCGCCATCGCGCTGAACTTCCTGAGCCGGCGCGGCCTGCGCGAGCTGGGCGTCGAGAACCTGCGCGCCCGCGCGCCCGCGCCGCATGTGGTGACCGGCGTCGCGCTGGCCTGGGCCGACATCGACGAGGGCCGCTTCGACGAGGCCTGCCGCCGCTATGCCGGCACGCTGACCCACCTCGAACGCAGCCGCGAGCCGCACCTCTGGTACCAGGGCAACCTCGGCACGGTGGGGGTGCACATCCCGGGCATGGGGCCGCTGATCGAGCGCTGGGTGCAGGGCGCGCTGCAGGTCGGCGGCGACCAGCCGCTGACGCTGCGCGCGATGGCGCTGGTCACGCGTGGCTGGCACCGCCTGCTGGTGGGCGGCGACATCGACGGCGCCCGCGCCGCGCTGGCCACCACCCACGAGGAGCTGCGCTGGCTTGCCGAGCCGACCGGCGTGAACGCGCTGGCCACGGTGCTGGAGCTGCAGATCGAGGCCGCCGCGGGCGACGCCGACGCCACGCGGCGCGCGGCGCGGCAGCTGCTCGAGGGGCCGTCCACCGGCCAGGGCCACCGGGCGCGCTGGATCGTCGCCAACTTCATCGCCGGCTGCGCCGCCGCGGTGGGCGACGCCGCGCTGCTGGCCGAGCAGGCCGCGGTGCTGCAGGCCACGCCGCCGGAAAGCGCCCTGCCCGGCCTGCACGGCATCGTGCTGGACATCGCGCAGGGCCACCAGGCCTGGCTGCGCGGCGACGCCGAGGCCGCCGCCGCGGCCTGGCTGCGCGCGCTGGCCGACCCGGTGAACCTGGTGCGCACCCGGCTCGATGCGCCGACCCGGCTGTTCCT
>QJOU01000202.1 GCA_003265685.1 Piscinibacter caeni
CGCCGCGCGCCCAGGGCGGCGCGAGCCGCACCGAGGCGCTGCACGACCGGGCGCTCGCGCAATGGCTGCCGCAGGACCTGGCGCTGCTCGAGCAGCTCGCCGAACGCATCGCCCGCCGCCTGCGCCGCCGGCTGACGCGCCGCTGGCAGGCCGACCCGCGCGGCCGGCGCCTCGACCTGCGCCGCACCCTGCGCGCGAGTCTGCGCACCGGCGGCCTGCCGCTGCACCCGGCGTGGCGCACGCCGCGGCGCGAGCGGCCGCGCCTGTTCATCCTCGTCGACGTCAGCCGCTCGATGGAGACGCATGCGCAGCTGTTCCTGCGCATCGCACGCGCCTTCGTGCACGCGGTCGACGCACGGGTGTTCGTGTTCCACACGCGGCTGGCCGAGGTGACGCCGCTGCTGAAGAGCGACAGCGCCGCGGTGCAGGAGAAGGTCAATGCAGTGACGGCCGGCTTCGGCGGCGGCACGCGCATCGCCACCAGCATCGCCGACTTCCACACCGTGCACGCGCGCGCCCAGCTGACCCGCCGTGCGCGGGTGTGGATCCTGTCCGACGGCTTCGATGCCGACGAACCCGAGCGCCTGGCCGACGAGCTCGCGCGTGTGCGGGGTCGCGGCGCGCGGGTCGCCTGGTTCCACCCGGCGCCGCAGCCGCCCGGGTCCGCGGCGATGGCGGCGGTGCGCGAGCGCGGCGCGCTCGTCGATGCTTTCCATCGCTTGAACAGCCTGGCCGATCTCGCGTCGCTCGCGGACCGGCTGCAGTGAAGGAGAACTGCCCATGTCCACCATCGACACCGTCTTTGCCGCGGCCGCGCGGCTGCAGCAGGCCGGCACGCCCTACGCGCTGGTGAGCGTGGTGCGTGCGATCGCGCCGGCCTCGGCGCGGCCGGGCGACAAGGCCGTCGTCACCGCCGACGGCCAGCTGCACGGCTGGGTCGGCGGCGGCTGCGCGCAGCCGGTGGTGCTGCGCACGGTGCGCGAGGCGCTGGCCGACGGCCGCGCGCGCCTGGTGCGCATCGCGCCCGCGGCCGAGGGCCACGAGAAGCAGCTCGACGACGTGCTCGAGTTCGGCATGAGCTGCCATTCCGGCGGCACGCTCGAGCTGTTCGTCGACCCGGTGCTGCCGCGCGCGCAGCTGGTGGTGATCGGGGCCTCGCCGGTGGCCGCGAGCCTGGTGCAGCTCGCGCCGCGCGTGGGCTTCGGCGTCACCCTGGTGGCGCACGAGGCCGAGGCCGCGGCCTATCCGGACGCGCAGCGCGTGATCGCCAGCGACGACATCGCGGGCGCCACGGCGCAGATCGGCCCCGGCGCCTGGGTGGTGGTGGCCACGCAGGGCCGGCGCGACGTGCAGGGCCTGCGCCTGGCGCTCGCGCTGCAGGCACGCCAGGTGTCCTTCGTGGCCAGCGCGAAGAAGGCGCAGGTGCTCAAGGGCTCGCTGGTGGCGGCCGGCGCCGACGCGGCGACGGTCGAGGCCATCGTTGCGCCGGCGGGGTACCCGATGGCGGCCAGCACGCCGGAGGAGATCGCGCTGTCGGTGCTGGCGGCGGTGGTGTCGGCGCGGCGCGGCGCGGTGGTGCCTGCGGCCGAGCCTGCTGTGGCGACGGCATCCGTGGAATTGCCCGCTGCCCCCGTCGCCTCCTGCTGCGGAGGCCGCTGACATGGGCTGCATCCTCAAGGGCGGCGGTGGTCTCTACCAGCGCCTCGTGGTCGGCGCCGTGCTGCTCGCGGCCGGCGCCGGCAGTCGACTCGGGCACCGGCCGAAGTGCCTGCTGGAACTCGGCGGCGTGCCGCTGATCCGGCGCCAGCTGATCGCGCTCTCGGGTGCCGGTGTCGACGAGCTCGTCGTCGTGCTCGGCCACCATGCCGAGCAGATCGAGCCGGTGGTGCGCGACTTTCCCGTCACCGTGGTGCACAACCCGGTGCCCGATGCGGGCCAGGCCTCGTCGGTGCGCGCCGGCCTCGCGGCGCTGGCGGGCAAGCTCGATGCGGTGATCGTGGCGCTGGCCGACCAGCCGCTGGTCAATGCGCAGGATGTCAGCGCGCTGATCGGCGCCTACAAGAAGCGCGGCGACAAGGCCATGGTCGTGCCCGCGGTGCACGGCGAGCCGGGCAACCCGGTCATCCTGGAGGCCGCGCTGCGCGACGAGTGGCTGGCCGGCGAGGCCGATGCCGGCTGCCGGCGCTGGCGCCTCGAGCACCCCGAGCGCGTGCACTGGTTCGACACCGACAACACGCGCTACCGCATCGACATCGACACGCCCGAGGATCTGCAGCGCTTCACCGAGCGCACCGGCCACGTGCTGCGCTGGCCGGCGGTGCCGGAACGGGCCTGAGCATGCCGCGCGTCTGGCGCGCCTGGCGGGTCGAGGCGGCACGGGCCTTGTCCTGGGCGCTGCTGCTGGGCGGCTGGATCGCGCTCACCGCGCTGGCCGACCGGCTCGCCGGCACGCCGCTCCTGGCCTTCGGGCTGATCGCGGCCTGGCTGCTGGCGCTGGCCGCCTTCGCATCGCTGCTCGGTCGGCTCGCGCTGTCGCCCGGCTGGCAGCGTGTGTTGCTGCCGGTCGCGGCGCTGCTCGCGCTGCGCGCCCTGGCCGGCACGCTCGAGGGGGCGGGCAGCCTGGCGCTGCTGCCGCTGCTGCTCGCCTGGGGCCTGCTGGTGGCGCTGGCCTCGTCGACGGTGCGCACGCTGCGCCATGCGTCTTCCGTGCGGCCGGGTCGGCCGGTGGCGGCGGCCGCCGCCGGGGCGCTGCTGGCCTGGGCGGTGCTGGGCGACCCGACCGACCTGCCCGGCCTGGTGCCGCGCGCCGGGGCGCTGCTGGTCGTCGCGGCGCTGCTGCTGGCCGCGTTGCCGCGCGGAACCGTCGCCGCGCCGCCGGGCGGTTGCCGCGCCGGGCTGTTCGACTGTTCGATGCCGGCCTGGCCGGCCGGCGCCTGGCGCGCGCCGGCACGCTGGCCGCTGCTGCTCGGCACGCTGGTGATGCTGCCGATGATGGCCGGCCTGCCGCAGATGCTGGCGCTGTGCCGCGGCACCGCGCTCGGGCCGCAAGCCGTGCTCGGCCTGCACCTGGCAGCGATGTTCCTGCCGGCGCTGCTGCTGCCGCGTGTCCGCCCGGCGTCCGCGGCGCTGGCCTGCGGTGCGCTGCTGGCCGGTGGCGGCCTGGCCGCCAGCCTGGACGCCGGCGCCTGGTGGTGGCTCGCGCTCAGCCAGGGGGCAGCCTGGAGTCTCGCCTGGGGCGCCCAGCTGGCGGAGCCGGCTGCGCGGGCCGGTCCGCGCAGCGACCCCTGGCGCAGCGCCGGTGCCCAGGCCGCGCTGCTGCTGTTGCTCGGGCTCGCGGTCGAGCGGCTCGGCCCCGGCGTGCTGCCGGCCGTGCCCTTCGGCTTCGCCGTCGCTGCGGCGCTGGCGCTGGTGTGGTGGCGACGGCCGGGCTGGCGCCGCGCGGACGGGTAGGTCGCCCGTCGGGCCGCGTGAACGCACGCCTGCGCGGGTCCCGAGCCCGCCGCCCGGCCGGACGCAGGGGCGATGCGAGAATGCCCTCATGACCCGAGACACCCTGACGATCACGCGTCCGGACGACTGGCACCTGCACGTGCGCGACGGCGCGGCGCTGGCCGACGTCGTGCCGGCCACGGCGCGCCAGTTCGGCCGCGCGATCATCATGCCCAACCTCAAGCCGCCGGTGACCAGCACCGCGCAGGCGCTGGCCTACCGCGAGCGCATCCGCGCTGCCGTGCCGGCCGGGCTCGACTTCGAGCCGCTGATGACGCTGTACCTGACCGACCGCCTGCCACCCGAGGAGATCCGGCGCGCCAAGGAGGCCGGCATCGCGGCCGTCAAGCTCTACCCGGCCGGCGCGACCACCAACAGCGACGCCGGCGTGACCGACCTGGCGAACACCCACGAGACGCTCGCGGCGATGCAGCGCGAGGGCCTGCCGCTGCTGGTGCACGGCGAGGTGACCGACCCGGAGATCGACCTGTTCGACCGCGAGAAGGCCTTCATCGACCAGAAGCTGATCCCGCTGCGGCGCGACTTCCCCGAGCTGAAGATCGTGTTCGAGCACATCACCACCCGCGAGGCGGTGCAGTACGTCGGCGAGGCGGGGCCCCGGACCGCGGCGACGATCACCGCGCACCACCTGCTCTACAACCGCAACGCGATCTTCCTGGGCGGCGTGCGGCCGCACTTCTACTGCCTGCCGGTGCTCAAGCGCGAGGAGCACCGTCGCGCGCTGGTTAATGCGGCGACCTCGGGCAGCCCGAAGTTCTTTCTCGGCACCGACAGCGCGCCGCACCCGGCGCACCTGAAGGAACACGCCACCGGCTGCGCCGGCTGCTACACCGCGCTCGCCGCCCTCGAGCTGTATGCCGAGGCCTTCGACGCGGCCGGCGCGCTGGACAGGCTGGAGGGCTTCGCCAGCTTCCACGGTGCCGACTTCTACGGCCTGCCGCGCAACCGCAGCAGCGTGACGCTGCGGCGCGAACCCTGGGCGCTGCCCGAGAGCGTGCCCTTCGGCGACGCGCAGCTCAAGCCGCTGCGCGGCGGCGAAACCTTGACCTGGAGGCTCGCATGAGCGCTGCCGAGAAGATCATGCTGCTGATCGACGCCGACAACGTGTCGGCCGATGTCGTCGCGCAGGCGGTCGACAAGCTGCTCGCCGACCACGGCGCGATCCATGTGCGGCGCGCCTACTGCACGGCCGAATCGGCGCAGAAGAACCTGGCGCTGTTCAAGCGTCACTCGATCCGGCCGATGGTCAACCTGTCGGCGGGCAAGAACTCGACCGACATCGCGCTGGCGGTCGACGCGCTCGACCTGGTGCTCGCCGAGCGGCCCGAGCGGGTGGTCATCGTGTCGTCGGACTCGGACTTCGCCCCCCTCGTGATCCGCCTGCGCGAGAAGGGCTGCCGGGTCGAGGGCATCGGGCAGGAAGGCAAGACCGGCGACGAGACGATCGGCGTCTACGACGCCTACACCGTGCTCGCGCACCGCAAGGCGAAGGCGGCCCGGGCGCCGAAGGAGGCGAAGGAGGTCAAGGAGCCCAAGGCGCCCAAGGAGCCGAGGGCGCCGCGCACGCGCAAGGCGGCCAAGGCCGCGCCGCCCGCGCCGCCGCCCGTGCCGGCCCTGCCCGACGACGTCGAGCGGCTGCTCAACGCGCTGCCCACGCTGCGCGGCGGCGCCGAGCTCGAGCTGCGCAAGGCGGTCGAGTTCCTGCGTGCCGCCGACCTGCTGCCGAAGAACGCCCCCTCGACCAAGCTGTTCCGCAAGCACCCGGCCTACTTCGCCCTGGTGCCGGAAGAACAACCCAACAAAGTCAGGTTCATCGGCCAGGCCGGATAATCGTGGTGTGAAGCGGGCCAGACCGCCGCCGGTGCGAGCTTCGAAAGAAGGCACGGGAGGAAGGTCCGGACTGCACAGGGCGGCGTAGCAGCTAACGGCTGTCCGGCGCGAGCCGAGGATCAGAGCAACAGAGACGAGTCAGGACGGGACCCCGGCAACGGCGGTCCCGGCCTGGGTGAAACGGGCAATCTCTACGCGCAGCAACACCGAATAGGCCGGCAGTGATGTGGTCCCGCGGAGCCGGCGGGTAGGTGGCACCGAGCCGTGCAGTGATGCACGGCCCAGAGGAATGGCGGTCACGGCCGTCCGTCGCAAGAGGGGCGGCCGCACAGAATCCGGCCTATCGGCCCGCTTCACACTTTTGCGGCCTGCCGGACCAGAACAACAAGAACGAACGATGAACCCCGACGCCCACACCCTCTGGCGCGCGCCGCGCTGGGCGCTGGCCCTGCTGCTGGCCTGCCTGGGCATGCTCGGGCCGTTCTCGATCGACACCTACCTGCCGGCCTTCTCCGGCATCGCGCGTTCGATCGGCGCCACGCCCACCGAGATGCAGCAGACGCTCTCGGCCTACCTGTTCGGCTTCGCGGTGATGAACCTGTTCCACGGTGCGCTGTCGGACAGCGTCGGCCGCCGGCCGGTGGTGCTGTGGGGCGTGGCCGCCTTCACGATCGCCTCGGCCGGCTGCGCGCTGGCCCAGCACATCGGCACGCTGGTGTTCTGGCGCGCGGTGCAGGGCATGTCGGCCGGCGCCGGCATCGTGGTCTCGCGCGCGGTGATCCGCGACATGTTCCCGCCGGCCGACGCGCAGCGCGTGATGTCGCAGGTGACGATCTACTTCGGTGTCGCGCCGGCGGTCGCGCCGATGGTCGGCGGCTTCCTGTTCGTGCACGCCGACTGGCATTCGATCTTCTGGTTCCTGACCGCGGTGGGCGTGCTGCTGTGGCTGGCCAACTGGCGCCTGCTGCCCGAGACGCTGCATGCCACGCAGCGCCAGCCCTTCAACGTGCCGCACCTGCTGCGCGGCTACTGGCAGCTCGGCGCCAACCCGCGCTTCCTGCTGCTGGCGCTGGCCAGCGGCATCCCGTTCAACGGCATGTTCCTGTACGTGCTCTCGGCGCCGGTGTTCCTGGGCGACCTGCTGCACCTGCGGCCGGACCAGTTCTTCTGGTTCTTCTGCCTGACCATCGGCGGCATCATGGCCGGCTCGTTCCTGTCGGGCCGGCTGGCCGGGCGCATCGCACCCAAGCGGCAGATCCGCCACGGCTTCGTCGTGATGACGCTGGTCTCGCTGGCCAACGTGGCGCTGAACCTGCTGCTGCCCGCCGAGGCCTGGTGGGCGATGCTGCCGGTGGCGGTGTTCGCCTTCGGCTGGGCGCTGATGGTGCCGGTGGTCACGCTGATGGTGCTGGACCTCGCGCCCGACCGGCGCGGCATGGCCAGCTCGCTGCAGGCCTGCGTGGGCAGCGTGGCCAACGGCTTCGTCGCCGGGGTGATCGCGCCGCTGGTGATGCATTCGGCGGTGGCGCTGGCCGTCGCCTCGCTGCTGATGATGGGCATCGGCCTGGTGGCCTGGATCCGGGTCAGGCGGCAGGTGGGCTGATTCGGGGCTGATTCAAGTTCCGCGCCGAAGCGGCCGACATCCCGTGCGCAGGCCCGCCGGACGCGGGCCCGGAGCCTTGCCGCCATGTCCGCCCGAATCCTGCTCGTCCTGTTGCCCCTGGCCGCCGCCTGTGCGGCACTGCCGGCGCAGGCCTCCGACGCGCACGCCGATTCCAAGCCCGCCCCCGTGGCCGCGCCGGCCCGCAAGCCGCAGCCCGAGGCCGACGCAATGGACAAGCTGCGCGAGCGCCTGGCCGAGAAGCTCGGCGCCACCAAGACCGCGCCGGGCAACCCGAACGTCGTGCGCGTGACGGCCCGCCCCGGCGCCGAGCCGGCACCGGCGGAACGGGCTGCGGAGAAGGCCGCGGAGCGCAGCGCGCACGCTGCCGCCCCCGCACCCCGTGCGGCGCGGCCGGCGCCGTCGGCCCACGCCGCGCATGGCGGTCATTGGGACTACGAGGGCCCCGGCGGCCCCGAGCGCTGGGGTGCGCTCAAGCCGGAGTTCGCCAAGTGCGCCACCGGCACGCGCCAGAGCCCGATCGACATCCGCGAGGGCGTGCGCGTGCAGCTCGAGCCGGTGCAGTTCAGCTACCAGCCCAGCGCGTTCCGCGTGCTCGACAACGGTCACACCATCCAGGTCAACGTCGCCCCTGGCAACGGCATCGAGGTGATGGGGCGGCGCTTCGAGCTGCAGCAGTTCCACTTCCACCGGCCCTCCGAGGAGCGCATCGACGGCCGGCAGTTCGACATGGTGGCGCACCTGGTGCACAAGGACCTGGACGGGCGGCTCGCCGTGGTCGCCGTGCTGCTGGAGCGCGGCAGCGCGCACCCGATCGTGCAGTCGGTCTGGAACAACCTGCCGCTGGAGAAGGGCGACGAGGTGGGCGCGCGCGGCACGCTCGACCTGGCGCGGCTGCTGCCGCCCGAGCCGCAGCGCCAGTACTTCACCTACATGGGCTCGCTGACCACGCCGCCGTGCAGCGAGGGCGTGCTGTGGATGGTGATGAAGCAGCCGGTGCCGATCTCGCCCGAGCAGATCGGCATCTTCGCGCGCCTGTACCCGATGAACGCGCGGCCGGTGCAGTCGGCCGCGGGCCGACTGATCAAGGAGTCCGAGTAGCCCCGAGTCGGTAGACTGCGGCGCATTCGGACCCCCCGGTGCGCCCCATGCTGCTGCTGATCCTCGGCCTCGTCGTCTTCCTCGGCGTCCACTCGGTCTCGATCGTCGCGCCGGCCTGGCGCAACACGCAGGTCGCCCGTCGCGGCGACATGGCCTGGAAGGGCCTGTACTCGGTGCTGTCGGCGCTCGGCTTCGTGCTGCTGGTGGTGGGCTACGGCCAGGCGCGGCTCGATCCGGTCGTGCTCTACGTGCCGCCGGTGGCGCTGCGCCATCTCGCGCTGCTGCTGATGCTGCCGGTGTTCGTGCTGCTGCTGGCCGCCTACCTGCCCGGGCGCATCCGGGCCGCGGCCCGGCATCCGATGCTGGCGGCCACCAAGCTGTGGGCCACCGCCCACCTGCTGGCCAACGGGACGCTGGCCGACGTGCTGCTGTTCGGCGGCTTCCTCGTCTGGGCGGTGGCCGACCGGATCTCGCTGAAGCGTCGCCCCGCGCGGCCGGTGCCGGGGGCGCCGCCGCGCGCGGCCAACGACGCCGTCGCGCTGGTCGGCGGGCTGCTGCTGTACGGGCTGTTCGTGGCCTGGGGGCACCGCGCCCTGATCGGGGTCGCGCTGTTCTGAGCGGCTTGACGACCGAAAATTGATCCAACGCAAAAACCGGGCCCACCGGGCCGGTTCGTCGAGATTTCCCCACATCCGCGGCCCGACAGATCCGGTGCGGTCGGCCGATACCGAACACATCGTTCATTGTTCGGAAGCAGGCACAGATGAGAAAGACCGGCCCCGTGACGCAGCGCGAGTTCGTCATCGACGACGGCGCGACCCTGGTCTCCACCACCGACCTGAAGAGCCGCATCACCTACTGCAACCCCGCGTTCATCGCCGTCAGCGGCTACGAGCGCGAGGATCTGATCGGCCAGCCGCACAACCTGATCCGCCACCCGGACATGCCGGCCGAGGCCTTCCGCGACCTCTGGGCCACGCTGGAGTCGGGCCGGCCCTGGTCGGCACTGGTCAAGAACCGGCGCAAGAACGGCGACCACTACTGGGTGCGCGCCAACGTCACCCCGGTGCTGGAGAACGGTGCCGTGGTCGCCTACATGTCGGTGCGCACCAAGCCCGGCCGCGACGAGGTCGCGGCGGCCGAGGCGCTGTACGCCAGCATGCGCAGCGAGGCCGCGGCCGGCCGCGTCCTGACCCGGCTGCAGCACGGCGAGGTGCTGCAGCGCGGCGCGCGGCGGTTGTGGGACAGCGTCCGGCGCCCGTCGCTCGGGGCGCGCGTGGCCGCCGC
>QJOU01000203.1 GCA_003265685.1 Piscinibacter caeni
GCGCGGCGTGTCGGTCTTCCCCGGCTACCGCAATGCACCGCTGCAGACGACGCAGGCGTTCGACGAGGAGGGTTACTACCGCATCGGCGACGCCGGCTTCCTGGTCGACGCCGAGCGCCCGGAGCGGGGCGTGGCCTTCAACGGCCGGGTGGCCGAGGACTTCAAGCTGTCCTCAGGCACCTGGGTGTCGGTGGGCACGCTGCGGCTGCGTGTGGTCTCGGCGCTCGCGCCCTACGTGCAGGACGCGGTGATCACCGGCCACGACCGCGCCGAGGTCGGCGTGCTGCTGTTCCCGAGCGCGGCGGCGAAGGCGCTTTCGCCCGCCCAGCTCGAGGCCCGGGCGCGCGAGGCGCTGGCCGCGCTGCGGGCCGAGGGCGGCGGCTCGTCGCAGACGCCCACCCGCGCCCGCTGGCTGGCCGAGCCGCCGAGTGCGGATGCCGGCGAGATCACCGACAAGGGCTACATCAATCAGGGCGCGGTGCTGAAGCGCCGCGCCGCCGAGGTGGAGGCGCTGTATGCCGCTGCGCCGCTCAGCTGAGGCCGAGCAGCCGCATCGCGTTCTCCTTCAGGATCAGCGGCTTGACCTTGTCCTTGAAGCCGGCCTCGTCGAAGTCCTTCATCCAGCGCTCGGGGGTGATCAGCGGGTAGTCGCTGCCGAACAGCATGCGGTCCTTCAGCAGCGTGTTGGCGTACTGGACCAGCTGGGGCGGAAAGTACTTCGGGCTCCAGCCCGACAGGTCGATCCACACGTTCGGCTTGTGCAGCGCCAGCGACAGCGCCTCGTCCTGCCACGGCCAGCTCGGGTGCGCGATCACGATCTGGATGTCGGGGAAGGCGATCGCCACGTCCTCCAGCAGCATCGGGTTGCTGTTCTGCAGGCGCAGCCCGCCGCCGCAGCGCATGCCCGAGCCGATGCCCGAATGGCCGCTGTGGAAGATCGCCGGCAGCTTGTGCTCGGCGATCACCTCGTAGATCGGCCAGGCCATCTTGTCGGCCGGGTGGAAGCCCTGCACCGTCGGGTGGAACTTGAAGCCGCGCACGCCGTGCTCCTCGATCAGCCGGCGCGCCTCGCGCGCGCCCATCTTCCCCTTGTGCGGGTCGATGCTGCCGAAGCAAATCATCATGTCGGCGTTCTTCTTCGCCGCCTCGGCGATCTCCTCGTTCGGGATGCGGCGCCGGCCGAGCTGCGCCTCGGCGTCGACCGTGAACATCACGAGGCCGATCCGGCGCTCGCGGTAGTAGGCGACGGTCTCCTCGATGGTCGGGCGGCGGTTGCTGCCGAAGTACTTGTCGGCGGCGCGGTCGTACTCCTCGCCGTAGTTGTCGAACGGGTTCCAGCACGACACCTCGGCATGGGTGTGGGTGTCGATCGCGATCAGCTCGGCGGTGTTCACGGGGCTCTCCGGCGGGGCAGCGAATTAGTTGTGAAGCGGAACCATCTGCGGCACCGCTCGATTCGCCGCAATGTAGCATCGGGCCGAACGAATTTCCAATAGGAGAGCGGTCAGAAGCTGCGGGTTTACCCGATGTGCGAATCGATCATATTGATTCAAACTCATAACTAAATCGACCTCGCCATCCACCATGACGCACGCCTTCGTTCCCGCCACCGGCCTGCTCGCCGGCCTCGACCTGCTGCACATCGAGACGGCCGGTGCCGTGGCCCATGTGCGGCTGAACCGGCCGGCCAAGCGCAACGCCGTCAACGACACGCTGGTGGCGCAGCTGCACACCTGCTTCGTCAACCTGCCGGCCGAGGTGCGGGCGGTGGTGCTCACCGGCGCGGGTGACCATTTCTGCGCGGGGCTCGATCTCTCCGAGCTCTCCGAGCGCAGTGTGGCCGAGGGCATCCTGCATTCGCGCACCTGGCATGCCGCGATGGACGCCATCCAGTTCGGCCGCGTGCCGGTGGTCGCGGTGCTGCACGGCGCGGTGGTCGGCGGCGGGCTGGAGATCGCCAGCAGCTGCCACATCCGCGTCGCCGAGGCCGGGGCGTACTACGGGCTGCCGGAGGGCCAGCGCGGCATCTTCGTCGGCGGCGGCGGCTCGGCGCGTGTGCCGCGCCTGGTCGGCGTCGCGACCATGACCGACATGATGCTGGCCGGCCGCGTGCTCGACGCGCAGGAGGGCTACGCCAAGGGCCTGTCGCAGTACCTCGTCGAGGACGGCGCCGGCTTCGCGAAGGGCGTCGCGCTGGCGCAGAAGATCGCCGGCAATGCGCCGCTGTCGAACTTCGCGGTGATGCAGGCGCTGCCGCGCATCGCCGACCTGTCGCAGCCCGACGGCCTGTTCGTCGAGTCGCTGATGTCGGCCATCGCGCAGGGTGACGACGCCGCCAAGGAGCGCGTGCGCGCCTTCCTCGAGAAGCGCGCCGGCAAGGTCGAGAAGTCGTGATGGCCGCGCGTTACCGCCACCTGCCGCTCGGCGGCTCGCTCGCCGCGAACTTCGAGCCGCGCGCCGACGGCACGACCCTCGTCGTCTCGGCCGAGCCGCTGGCCGAGTACCCGCGCCGCCTGACCGACCGGCTGCTGCACTGGGCCGAGCGCTCGCCCGGGCACACCCTGGCGGCGCGCCGGCACCTGGGCGGCGACTGGCACCGCATCAGCTACGCCGAGGCCGTGGCCACCGCGCGCAGCATCGCGCAGGCGCTGCTGGACCTCGGCCTGTCGAAGGACCGGCCGGTCGCGATCCTGTCGGAGAACGACCTCGAGCACCTGCTGCTCGGCCTGGGCGCCATGCTCGCCGGCGTGCCCTTCGCGCCGGTCTCGCCGGCCTACTCCACCGTCTCGCAGGACTACGGCAAGCTGCGCCACATCCTCGGCGTGCTGACGCCGGGCCTGGTGTTCGCCTCCAACGCCTCCGCCTACGGGCGCGCCATCACCGCCACGGTGGGTGCCGACGTACCGGTGGTGCTGACGCACGGCGAGATCGAGGGCCGCGCCACGCGCCGCTTCGCCGACCTGGCCGCCACGCCGGTGACGCCGGCGGTCGATGCGGCGCACGCGCAGGTGGGCCCGGACACGATCGCCAAGTTCCTGTTCACCTCCGGCTCGACCAAGCTGCCCAAGGGCGTGATCAACACGCAGCGCATGCTGTGCGCCAACCAGCAGCAGATCCTGCAGTGCTTCCCCGGCCTCGGTCAGGTGCGGCCGGTGCTGGTGGACTGGCTGCCGTGGAACCACACCTTCGGCGGCAACCACAACGTCGGCATCACGATCTACAACGGCGGCACGCTCTACATCGACGACGGCAAGCCCACGCCTGCGGGCATCGCCGAGACGCTGCGCAACCTGCGCGAGATTGCGCCGACGGTCTACTTCAACGTGCCCAAGGGCTTCGAGGAGATCGCCAACGCGATGGAGGAGGACGCCCAGCTGCGCGACACCCTGCTCAGCCGCGTCTCGATGTTCTTCTTCGCCGGCGCCGGCCTGGCGCAGCCGGTGTGGGACAAGCTCGACCGCATCGCCGAACAGACCGTCGGCGAGCGCATCCGCATGCTCACCGGCCTGGGCATGACCGAGACCGGCCCGTTCGCGATGTGCGCCAACGCCGAGGAGGTGAAGTCGGGCCACATCGGCCTGCCGGCGCCGGGCATGGAGCTCAAGCTCGTGCCCAGCGGCGACAAGACCGAGGTGCGCTACCGCGGCCCGAACGTCACGCCGGGCTTCTGGCGTGCGCCCGAGCAGACCGCCGAGTCCTTCGACGCCGAGGGCTTCTACGGCAGCGGCGACGCGATCAAGCCGATCGACCCGGCCAACCCGGGCCGCGGCTTCGTGTTCGACGGCCGCACCGCCGAGGACTTCAAGCTCTCCACCGGCACCTTCGTCTCGGTGGGGCCGCTGCGCGCCAAGGTCATCGCCGCGGGCGACCCCTGCGTGCAGGAGGTCGTGGTGGCCGGCCTGAACCGCGACGAGCTCGGCATCCTGATCTTCCCGCGCCTGGACGCCTGCCGCGCCTTCGCGCAGCTGCCCGAGTCGGCGCCGACGCTGGAGGTGCTGGCCGCGGCGCCGGTGCGCGAGTTCTTCCAGCACCTGGTCGACGGCCTGTGGGCCACCGGCACCGGCAGTGCGACCCGCGTGGCCCGCGCGCTGGTGCTGGCCGACCCGCCGAGCATCGATCTCGGCGAGGTCACCGACAAGGGCTCGATCAACCAGCGCGCCGTGCTGACGCACCGCGCCGCGCTCGTCGAGCACCTGTACGCCGGCGGCGACGGCGTCATCCTGCCGCGCCGCTGAGGAGGCCGCATGCAGATCGAACAACAGGCGGCACTCGTCACCGGCGGCGCCTCGGGCCTGGGCGCCGCGACGGCGCGCTGGCTCGCCGCGCGCGGCGCGAAGGTCGCGGTGCTCGACCGCAACGCCGACGGCGCAGCCGCGCTGGCGCGCGAGATCGGCGGTGTCGGCGTCGCGTGCGACATCACGAGCACCGAGAGCGTGCTGGCCGCGCTCGAGGCCGCGCGCGCCGCGCACGGCCCGGCGCGCCTGCTGCTGAACGTGGCGGGCATCGGCACCGCCAAGCGCCTCGTCGGGCGCGACGGTTCGCCCGCACCGCTCGAGGACTTCGAGCGCGTCGTGCGAGTCAACCTGATCGGCACCTACAACGTCACCCGTCTCGCGGTGGCCGAGATGCTGAAGCTCGAGCCTCTGGAAGACGGTGAACGTGGCGTGGTGGTCAACACCGCCTCGGTCGCGGCCTTCGACGGGCAGGTCGGCCAGGAGGCGTATGCGGCCAGCAAGGCCGGCGTGGCCGGCATGACGTTGCCGCTGGCGCGCGACCTGGCCCAGTTCGGCGTGCGGGTGTGCACCATCGCGCCGGGGCTGTTCCTCACGCCGCTGATGGCCGAGCTGCCGCAGGCGGTGCAGGAGTCGCTGGCCGCGAGCATCCCGTTCCCGAAGCGCCTGGGCAAACCCGAGGAGTTCGCGCGGCTCGCCGCCGCCATCATCGAGAACCCGGCGCTCAACGGCGAGGTGATCCGCCTCGACGGCGCGCTGCGCCTGCCGCCCCGCTGAGCCCGAGAGCGATGAGCCGCACCACCAGCTTCCACGTCGACGTGCAGTTCGGAGACTGCGATCCCGCCGGGATCGTGTTCTTCCCGAACTTCTCGCGCTGGATGGACGCGGCCTCGCTCGCCTTCTTCATGCAGTGCGGCCTGCCGCCTTGGCGCGAGCTGGTCAAGACGCGCGGCATCGTCGGTACGCCGCTGCTGGAGATCAACACGAAGTTCATCCGCCCGGTGACCTATGGCGAGACGATAGCGATCGCCACCTGGGTGGAGGAGTGGCGCAGCAAGGTGTTCGTGCAGCAGCACCGCGTGACCCGCGGTGACGAGCTGATCTGCGAAGGTCGCGAGGTGCGCGCCTTCGTCACCCGCGAGCCCGGCACCGACCGGCTGCGCGCGATTCCCGTTCCCGCCGACATCAAGGCCCTGTGTACCTAGGAGACATGCCCATGCCCCTGCTCAAGACCCTCGTCGCGGCGCTGGCCGCCCTGGCTGCCGGTGCCGTCCAGGCCGAAATCACCATCGGCATCAGCCTGCCGCTGACCGGGCCCGCCTCGGGCCTCGGCATCCCGATGGCCAACTACATCAAGCTCTGGCCGACCGAGATTGCCGGCGAGAAGCTCAAGGTGATCGTGCTCGACGACGCGACCGACCCGACCAAGGGCGTCACCAACGCGAAGAAGTTCATCACCGAGGACAAGGCCGACATCATCATGGGCTCGGCCGCCACGCCGGTGGCCATCGCGATGGCGGGGCCGATCGCCGAATCCGAGACGGTGCAGTTCATGTTCTCGCCGGCGGTGCTGCCCGCGGGCAGGGACACCTGGGCCTTCCGCCTGCCGCAGGGCAACGCGGTGATGGCGCACGCGATGATCGAGCACATGAAGAAGCAGGGCGTCAAGACGGTCGGCTTCCTCGGCTACACCGACGCCTACGGCGAGAGCTGGCTGAACGACTTCAAGGCCCAGTCCCAGGCGCTCGGCGGGCCGCAGATCGTGGCCGCGGAGCGCTTCGCCCGAAGCGACACCAGCGTCACCGCGCAGGCCCTCAAGCTCGTCTCGGCCAACCCGGACGCGATGCTGATCGTCGCCTCGGGCTCCGGCGCCGCGATGCCGCACAAGGCCATCGTCGAGCGCGGCTTCAAGGGCAAGATCTACCAGACCCACGCGGCCGCCTCGCGCGACCTGGTGCGCGTGGGCGGCAAGGACGTCGAAGGCGCCTTCGTCGTCTCCGGCCCGGCGGTGATCCCCGAGCAACTGCCGGCCAACCACCCGTCCAGGGCGCTCGCGGCCGACTTCGTCGCCAAGTACGAGAAGGCCTACGGGCCGGGCAGCCGCAACCAGTTCGGCGGCCACGCCTACGACGCGATCGTCGTGCTCGAGAAGATCGTCCCGGTGGCGCTGAAGAAGGGCAAGCCGGGCACCAAGGAGTTCCGCGCCGCGCTGCGCGACGCCACCGAGACCATGGGCCGTACCGTCGTCTCGCACGGCGTGCTGAACTACACCAAGGACAACCACTGGGGCTTCACCACCGAGACCGGCGTGATCCTGAAGGTCGTCAACGGCGACTGGAAGGTGGAGTAAGCGCGTGGACTTCACCATTGCCAGCATCCTGACGCTCGACGGCGTCACCAACGGCGCGATCTACGCGCTGCTGGCGCTGGCCACCGTGCTGGTGTTCGCCGTCACGCGGGTGATCTTCATCCCGCAAGGCGAGTTCGTCGCCTACGGTGCGCTGACGCTGGCGCTGCTGCAGCTCGGCCAGGTGCCTGGCACGGTCTGGCTGCTGCTCGTGCTGGCACTGGTGGCCGCGGTCCTCGACGCGCTGGCCGGCCTGCGGCGCGGGCTGCCGGCCGGTGCCGTGCTGGCCGGCGCGCTCAAGGGGCTGGTGCTGCCGCTGGCGGTGGTCGGCGTGGCCTGGTGGGCCGCGCCGCGCCAGCTGCCGCTGCTGCTGCAGAGCCTGCTGACGCTGGCCATCGTCACGCCGCTGGGGCCCCTGATCTACCGGCTCGCCTACGAGAAGGTGGCCGATGCCACCGTGCTGGTGCTGCTGATCGTCTCGGTCGGCGTGCACTTCGCGCTCACCGGCCTGGGGCTGGTGTTCTTCGGCGCCGAGGGCTTCCGCAACCCGAGCTTCTGGGAGGCACGCTTCTCGGCCGGGCCGCTCACGCTCTCCGGCCAGACCCTGATCATCTTCATGGCCTCGATTGCGCTGATCGTCGGCCTGTTCCTGTTCTTCGAGCGCACGCTGCGCGGCAAGGCGCTGCGCGCCACCGCGGTGAACCGGCTCGGCGCGCGGCTGATGGGCATCTCCACCTCGGGCGCCGGCAAGCTGAGCTTCGGCCTGGCGGCCTTCATCGGCGCGCTCTCGGGCCTGCTGATCGGGCCGACCACGACGATGTTCTACGACTCGGGCTTCCTGATCGGCCTGAAGGGCTTCGTGGCCGCGATCTTCGGCGCGCTGTCCAGCTACCCGGCCGCGGCGCTCGGTGCCGTGTTCGTCGGGCTGATCGAGAGCTTCGGCTCGTTCTGGGCCAGCGCCTTCAAGGAGGTGATCGTTTTCACTCTGATCATCCCGGTGCTGCTGTGGCGCAGCTTCCAGCACGGCCATCACGACGAAGAAGAATGAAGCTCCGACAAGTCGCATTCATCGCCTTCCTGGTCGTCGTGGCCGCGCTGCCGGTGCTGCCGGTGCCGGAGTTCTGGATCACGCAGGCCAACTACATCGGGCTGTACACGCTCGTGGCGCTCGGCCTGGTGCTGCTGACCGGCGTGGCCGGGCTGACCAGCTTCGGCCAGGCGGCCTTCGTCGGCATCGGCGCCTACACGGCGGCCTACCTGACACTGACGCACGGCGTCTCGCCCTGGCTGACGGTGTTCATCGGCCTGGCCGTCACCGGCGCGGCCGCCCTGTTGCTCGCCTGGGTGACGCTGCGCATGTCGGGCCACTTCCTGCCGCTGGCCACCATCGCCTGGGGGCTGAGCCTGTTCTACCTGCTCGGCAACATCGACGCCCTGGGCAAGTACGACGGCCTGCTCGGCATTCCCGCGCTGGAGCTGTTCGGCCTGACGCTGAACACCGGGCGCAGCTTCTACGTGCTGCTGTGGGTGCTGGTGGTGCTGGCCACCCTGGCGGTGACGCACCTGCTCGACTCGCGCACCGGCCGCGCGCTGCGCGCCGTCAAGGGCGGCTCGACCATGGCCGAGGCGATGGGGGTGAACACCTTCCGCATCAAGGTGACGGCGTTCCTGATCGCCGCGCTGCTGGCCAGCGTGTCGGGCTGGCTGTTCGCGCATTTTCAGCGCACCGTCAACCCGTCGCCCTTCGGGCTGAACAAGGGCATCGAGTACCTGTTCATGGCGGTGGTCGGCGGGGTCGGCCATGTCTGGGGCGCGCTGGTCGGCTCGACCGTCGTCAAGGTGCTGGAGGAGCAGCTGCAGGACTGGCTGCCGCGCCTGATGGGCACCAGCGGCAACTACGAGATCATCGTCTTCGGCCTGCTGCTGGTGCTGGTGCTGCAGTACGCGCGCGACGGCGTCTGGGCTTTCGTCGAGGCGCGTGTGCCGCGCCCGCCGCGGCCGCGCGACTGGGGCGACGCGAGCGCGCTGCCCGAGCGCGCGCGCCCACCGCGCGGCGAGGTGGTGCTGCAGGTGCAGGCCGCACGCAAGGAGTTCGGCGGGCTGGTGGCGGTCAACGACGTCAGCTTCGACGTGCGCGCCGGCCAGATCCTCGGCCTGATCGGGCCCAACGGCGCGGGCAAGTCGACCACCTTCAACCTCGTCACCGGCGTGCTGCCGGTCACGCGCGGCGAGGTGCGGCTGCGCGGCCAGGCCATCCACAGCCTGCCCTCGCGCGAGATCGCCGCGCGCGGCGTGGCGCGCACCTTCCAGCACGTGAAGATGATCCCGGGCATGACGGTGCTGGAGAACGTCGCACTCGGCGCGCACCTGCGCGGCGGGCACGGCGTGGCCGCGGCCATGCTGCGGCTCGACCGTGCCGAGGAGAAGCGCCTGCTGAAGGAAGCCGAGCGGCAGCTGGTGCGCATCGGCATGGGCGACCGCATGCACGAGCTGGCCGGCAACCTGGCGCTCGGGCCGCAGCGGCTGATGGAGATCGCCCGCGCGCTGGCCGCCGACCCGACGCTGCTGCTGCTCGACGAGCCCGCCGCCGGCCTGCGTCTGAAGGAGAAGCAGGCCCTGGCCGGCGTGCTGCGCCAGCTGCGCGACGAGGGCATGGCGATCCTGCTGGTCGAGCACGACATGGACCTGGTGATGGGCCTGGTCGACCGCGTGGTGGTGATGGAGTTCGGCACCAAG
>QJOU01000204.1 GCA_003265685.1 Piscinibacter caeni
GCCGCGTGGTCGGCCGCGTCGACCAGCCCGCCGGGGAACACCCAGGCGCCGCTGTTGTGGTCGCCGCGCTCGGCGCGGCGCAGCAGCAGTGCCTCCGGGCCGCGCGGGCCGTCGCGCAGCACGACGACGGTGGCCGCCGGGCGCGGCGGCCGCTCGCTCAACGGCGGAACCCGAGCTCGATGGTGAACCACTGCGGGTTCAGCTTGGCCATTGGACCGCGCAGCTTCTCCAGCTCGGCCGGCGGCGCATGCACCTCGAGCCGCGTGATCTGGGCGATCTTCAGCGCCTCCTGCAGCGTGGCGCCGACGTTCTCCAGGTGGGCCAGCAGCGCGGCGGCGTCGTCGTAGCCCTCGCGGCAATGCACCTCGTCGCCGCTGAACGAGAACGCGTAGTGCACGCAGCCGGGCTCGGTGCGCGTCTTGGCGACGAAGGTCTCGCCCAGGGCCTTGAACTCGGCCATCTTGCCGGGCTGGACCTTGAAGTAGGGCACGAGCGTGCAGCAGGTGTCGGTGGCGGGCATGGTGATGTCTCCTCTGGTGGTGTGGGCCCGGCGGCGATCGTAGCGTCGGCGCACCGACCCTGCTTTGTGTAGAGTGTCCACGACCATGCTTGCCTACCCCGACATCGAGGCCGCCGCCGCCCGCCTGCGCGGCATCGCGCACCGCACGCCGGTGCTGACATCGCGAACGCTCGACGCGCAGCTCGGCTGCCAGGTGCTGATGAAGGCCGAGAACCTGCAGCGCATGGGCGCCTTCAAGTTCCGCGGCGGCTACAACGCGGTCAACGTGCTGGGCGAGGCCGAGCGCTCGCGCGGCGTGATCGCGTTTTCCTCCGGCAACCATGCGCAGGCGGTGGCGCTTGCGGCGCGCCTGCACGGCTGCCCGGCCACCATCGTGATGCCCTCGGATGCCCCGGCGCTCAAGCTGGCGGCCACACGCGGCTACGGTGCCGAGGTGATCGTCTACGACCGCTACACGCAGGACCGCGCCGCGATCGCCGCGCAGCTCGCCGCCGAGCGCGGCGGCGCGCTGATCCCGCCCTTCGACCACCTGCCGGTGATGGCCGGCCAGGGCACCACGGCGCTCGAGCTGATCGAGGACGCCGGGCCGCTGGACGCGCTGATCGTCTGCGCCGGCGGCGGCGGGCTGCTGTCGGGCTGCGCGGTGGCCGCCAGGCACCTGCTGCCCGGCATCGAGGTCTACGGCGCCGAACCCGAGCGCGGCAACGACATGCAGCAGTCGCTGCGGCGCGGCGAGATCGTCACGATCGAGGTGCCGCGCACCATCTGCGACGGCCAGCAGACGCAGGCGGTCGGGCGCCAGCCCTTCGAGGTGATCCGTCGCCTGGTGAAGGACGTGCTGACCGTACCCGACCCGGTGGTGGTGGAGGCGATGCGCTTCGCCTTCGAGCGCATGAAGATCGTGCTCGAGCCCTCCGGCGCCTGCGCGCTGGCCGCGCTGATGCAGCACCGCGAGCGCTTCGCCGGCCGGCGCGTGGGCGTCACGCTGTCGGGCGGCAACATCGGCATCGAGCGGTTCATCGCGCTGATCTCCGGCGCCGAGACGGTGGACTGACCGGCCCGCGCGGGCCCGGCGCGAACGGCTGCAGCAGCACCAGCCACAGCCAGGGCACCAGGGCCGGCGTGATCTCGGCGGTGCGCTGCGGCAGCCAGACCTGCGCGCCCTCCAGCAGCAGCAGCCACAGCGACAGGGCCGCGGCCAGGCCGCCCAGGCGCGCGCCCACCTGAAGGCCCAGCGCCATCGCCAGGCCGACCCAGAACACCGCCGTCATCAGCGCCAGCGTGTTGGCCTGCATCGATCCCTGCAGCATCGCGACGAAGGGGATGAACTCGAACGACGACTCGTGGCCCGCCAGCTCGAAGGGCCGCAGTCCGTCCAGCGTCAGCCAGGCCAGCACGGCGGCCAGCAACAGGATTGCGCTGCGATCGGCCGGCAGGCGCGCCAGCGCCGCAGCGGCAGCCAGGCCGGCCAGCGCGCCGACGGCATGCGAGAACGAGATCGCCTGCCCGGCGATGAACAGCTTGCCGCCCAGCGCCAGGAGCAGCACGCCGACCAGCCAGGGCGCCGCTGGCCGCAGGCCGCGCAGCAGGTGCCCGAGCGCCAGCACACCGAGCGCGGCCTCGAGCGCGCCCAGCGTGCGCCAGGCGGGCTCGCGCAGCAGCGGCTTGAGCGCGTCCTTGACATGCTGCCAGTCGATCGTCGGGGTGAGCGGCCACCACTCGAGGGCCAACCAGAGCGCCGCGAGGCCCAGGGGCAGGGCCTGGTCCTGCAGCGCGCGGTTGCCCAGTCGGGCGAGCAGGGCCGGCAGTCCGCGTGCCAGCGCGGCACCGACCAGCAGCCCGAGCAGGTTCCACACCACGTCGGACAGCTCGGGATCGCGCTCCGGCACGAAGACCTGCAGCGCCTGCAGCAGCCAGGCGAACAGCGTGCCCAGCACCAGCATCGCCGGCAGGCGCCAGCGCGGCGGCAGTCGGCTGCCCTCCAGGTGCAGCAGCATCAACACGCCCAGCGGCGTGAACAGGGCCACGTTGCCGACCACGTCGCCCAGGCCGCTCCACAGCCCGTGCACGGCCCACAGTTCCTCCCAGGCGCGCGACAGTCCGGCCGCCGGCCAGGCCAGGCGCCATGGGTAGAGCGACCCATGGGTGGCCAGCAACAGGCAGATCCAGTCCAGCCGCGCGATCGCGCGGCGCATCGGCGGGCTGAGCGTGGCCGTTTCGCTCATGGCGCCCCGAACCCCTCGAGCACGTTGACCGTGTTGACTCCCACTTCATCCACCGCGTAGCCGCCCTCGAACACGAACACCGTGGGCAGCGCGAGCGCGGCGAGGTCGCGCCCGAGGCTCAGGTAGTCGGCGCTGGCCAGCCGGAAGCCGGAGATCGGGTCGCCCTCGAAGGTGTCGACGCCGAGCGAAACCACCAGCGCGCTCGCGCCGTGCGCGGCGATGGCCGCCCGCGCCGTGGCCAGCGCAGCCCGCCAGGCGGCGAAGCCGGTGCCGCGCGGCAGCGGCAGGTTCAGGTTGCAGCCCGCGCCGGCACCGGCGCCGCGTTCGTCGGAATGGCCGAGGTAGAAGGGGTACTCGGTGCGCGGGTCGCCGTGGATGGAGGCGAAGAACACGTCGGCGCGCTCGTAGAACAGGGCCTGCGTGCCGTTGCCGTGGTGGTAGTCCACGTCCAGTACCGCCACACGTGCGTGGCCGGCCGCGCGCAAGGCCTCGGCAGCCAGCGCGGCGTTGTTCAGGAAGCAGTAGCCGCCGAAGAAGTCCGCCCCGGCATGGTGGCCGGGCGGGCGGGTCAGCGCAAAGGCAGCGCGCGCGCCGCCGGCCACCGCCTGCGCGGCCTGCACCGCGCAGCGTGCGCCGGTGCGCGCGGCGGCCCAGCTGCCGGCCGTCAGCGGCGTGCCGGCGTCGAAGGAGTACAGGCCCATCCGGGCGGCGAAGTTGTCCGGCTCCACGTCGGCGCGGAAACCGCGCACCGGCCAGACCGAGGGCAGCGCGTCGAGCGCCGCATTGGCCGGGTCGAGCGCGACCCACTCGTCCCAGGCGCCCGCGAGGAAGCGCAGGTAACGCGGCGCATGCACCCGCTGCAGCAGCGCCTCGAAGGCCGCGTCGTCGCCCGGCCCGGGCTCGGCCAGGTGGCCGAAGCCGCGCCGGCGCAGCTCGGCCAGCACGTGGTCGAGCCGCTGCGGCACCTCGTGGCAGGGCACCAGGCGGCCGCGGAACATCTCGTGGCGGCCGGCGTGGCGGGCGTGGTCGGGGTTGTGCAGGACGAGCATGTCGTGAAGATTCTCCGCCACCCCGAAGCCGCGGGGACGGTTCCGCGCCTTCTTGCGCTAGTCTCTTCGCGCCATGCTCGCGCCACTCCCGCATGCCGTCCGCACCGAACGCGCCCAGCGTGCGGAACGGCCGACCATGGTTCTGCTCAACCCGCAGGCCGCCGGCGGGCGCGCCGCCACGCTGGCGGGGCCGATGCGCGACTGGCTGGCCGAGCATGCGCCCGGGGTGGCGCTGGTCGAGTCCGACAGCATCGAGCGCTCACGCGCCACGCTGCAGTGCCTGCCGCGCAGCAGCCGCGTGGTGCTGGTCGGCGGCGACGGCACCCTGCACCACATGCTGCCGGTGCTGCTGACGCACCGCCTGGCGCTGGGCATCGTGCCGCTGGGCAGCGGCAACGACACCGCCCGGGCGCTGCGCGTCGACACGCTGGCCTGGCCCGAGGCGCTCGAACTCGCGCTGAACGGGCCGACGCGGCGCATGGATGTCGGCGAGCTGATGACGCCGCGCCGGCAGGTGCCGTTCATCTCCAGCCTGGCGGCCGGTTTCGACGCCGCGGTCGGCCAGCGGGCGCTGGTGGCACCGCGGGCGCTGACCGGGCTGCCGCGTTACCTGTGGGCCACCCTCGCCGAGCTGGCCGGGCTGCACCGCCACCGCCTGCGCGTCTTTGCCGACGGGCAGCTGCGCCACGACGGCGAGGCGCTGTTCGCCTCGGTGCTGAACACGCCGAGCTACGGCAGCGGCATGCCGGCCGCCCCCGCGGCGCGCGTGGCCGACGGCCAGCTCGACCTCCTGCTCGTCGGCCCGCTCGGCCGGCTGGAGGCGCTGGCGATGCTGCCGCGCCTGCTCAAGGGCACGCACCTGCGCAGCGGCAAGTGCCAGACCTGGCGCTTCCAGCAGCTGCGGCTGGAAAGCGCCGACGAGCTGCCGCTGGCCGCCGACGGCGAACCGCTGCCGCCGCTGCGCAGCTTCGAGGTGCGGCTGCGCGCCAGCGCGATCAGCGTGGTTGCGGCGCTGCCGCAGCGAGTACCGGCGCGGCCCGGCTGAAGCGCGTGTCGTAGGCGCCGGCGTAGCGCTCGACGGTCAGGCCGTCCATGTCGATGGCCGGCGCGCGGCCCGAGATCAGGTCGGCCATCACGCGGCCGGTGCCGGCGGCCATGGTCCAGCCCAGCGTGCCGTGGCCGGTGGCGAGGTAGAGGTTCGGCAGCCGGGTCGGGCCGACGATCGGCGTGCCGTCGGGGGTCATCGGGCGCAGGCCGCACCAGAACTCGGCCTTCGCGACGTCGCCGCCGGCCGGGAACAGGTCGCTCACCACATGCTCCAGCGTGCGCCGGCGCGCCTCGTGCAGCTGCAGCGTGTAGCCGGCCAGCTCGGCGGTGCCGCCGACGCGGATGCGCTCGCCCAGGCGCGTCACCGCGACCTTGTGCGTCTCGTCCATCACGGTCGATTCCGGGGCGCCCGAGGCATCGGTGATCGGCACGGTGATCGAGTAGCCCTTGACCGGGTAGACCGGGATGTGAATGCCCAGCGGCTTGAGCAGCGTGGGCGAGTAGCTGCCCAGCGCCAGCAGGTAGGCGTCGGCCTGCAGGCGGCCGGCACTCGTCAGCACGCCGGTGATGTGGCCGCCTTCGGACTCGAGGCGCTCGATGCCGGTGCCGTAGCGGAACTGCACGCCGGCCCGGGCCGCCAGTGCGGCCAGGTTCTGCGTGAACTTGAAGCAGTCGCCGGTCTCGTCGCCGGGCAGCAGCAGGCCGCCGACGAACTTCTGCTGCACCCGCGCCAGCGCCGGCTCGTGGCGGATGCAGCCGGCGCGGTCGAGCAGCTCGAAGCGCACGCCGTAGCGCTTCAGCACCTCGATGTCGGCGCCGGTGCCGTCGAGCTGCTTCTGGGTGCGAAACAGCTGCAAGGTGCCTTGGGTGCGCTGGTCGTACTCGATGCCGGTGGCCGCGCGCAGCTCGCGCAGGCAGTCGCGGCTGTACTCGGCCAGGCGCACCATGCGGCCCTTGTTGATCTCGTAGCGCGCGGCGGTGCAGTTGCGCAGCATCGCCAGGCCCCAGCGGATCATCGCCATGTCCAGCTGCGGGCGGATCACCAGCGGGCGGTGGTGCATCAGCAGCCACTTGATCGCCTTGACCGGCACGCCCGGGCCGGCCCAGGGCGCCGAATAACCGGGCGACACCTCGCCGGCGTTGGCGAAGCTGGTCTCCAGCGCCGCGCCGGGCTGGCGATCGAGCACCGTGACCTCGTGCCCGGCCTGCGCCAGGTGCCAGGCGCTGCTCACGCCGATCACGCCGCTGCCCAGAATCATCACCTTCATGCCGCGCACCCCCGGTTGGATGGACGGGAAGCTTATCGACGCGGGGCCCGGAGATCTCGCGGGTTTTCGGCACGGCCCGTTTTGCGCGCCGAATGTTCCATCGCCGGGTCCGCCTCGCGCCGAACAAGATTCGCCGCCACAATGGGTCACGCAAGAAACGACACCCCGAATGAGCTCCGCCCCTCCCTTCGTCGCCCCGACCCGTTTCGACGACCCGCAGCAGGCCCTGGCCCAGGTGCGGGCCATCTACGAGAGCGGCGTCGCCTACCTGCGCCATGCGATGCAGCGCTTCGTCGCCGGCGAGGACGTCGGCGCGCACGTGCGGGCCTGCTATCCCTTCGTGCGCGTGCGCACCGAGACGGTGGCGCGTGCCGACTCGCGCCTGTCCTACGGCTTCGTCGCCGGGCCCGGCAACTACGAGACCACGCTCACGCGGCCCGACCTGTTCGGCAGCTACTACCTCGAGCAGTTCCGCCTGCTGCTGAAGAACCACCACGTGGCGCTGGAGGTCGGCACCGGCACGCAGCCGATCCCGGTGCACTTCTCGTTCGCCGAGCACGACCATGTCGAGGGCAGCCTGGACGCCGAGCGGCGCCTGCTCATGCGCGACGTGTTCGACCTACCCGACCTGAACGCGATGGACGACGGCATCGCCAACGGCACGCACGAGCCGCGCCGCGGCGAGCCCGAGCCGCTGGCGCTGTTCACCGCGCCGCGGGTCGACTACTCGCTGCACCGGCTGCGCCACTACACCGGCACCGCACCGGAGCATTTCCAGAACTTCGTGCTGTTCACGAACTACCAGTTCTACATCGACGAGTTCGTGCGCCTGGGCCACGAGACCATGGCCAGCAGCGCGAAGGCGCAGGACTACGTGGCCTTCGTCGAGCCCGGCAACGTGGTGACGCGCCGCGCCGGCCTGCCGGCGCAGCCCGGCGACGAACTCGGCGCCGCCCCGCCGCGCCTGCCGCAGATGCCGGCCTACCACCTGGTGCGGCCGGACAACGCCGGCATCACGATGGTCAACATCGGCGTCGGCCCGGCCAACGCGAAGACCATCACCGACCACATCGCGGTGCTGCGCCCGCATGCTTGGATCATGCTGGGGCACTGCGCCGGCCTGCGCAATACGCAGCAGCTCGGCGACTACGTGCTCGCCCACGGCTACGTGCGCGAGGACCATGTGCTCGACGAGGAGCTGCCGCTGTGGGTGCCGATCCCGCCGCTGGCGGAGGTGCAGGTGGCGATCGAATCCGCGGTGGCCGAGATCACGCAGCTCAAGGGCTACGAGCTCAAGCGCATCATGCGCACCGGCACGGTGGCGAGCACCGACAACCGCAACTGGGAACTGCTGCCCTCGCGCAACGTGCCGAGCACGCCGGAGCGCCGCTTCAGCCAGAGCCGCGCGATCGCGCTGGACATGGAGAGCGCGACCATCGCCGCCAACGGCTTCCGCTTCCGCGTGCCCTACGGCACCCTGCTGTGCGTGAGCGACAAGCCGCTGCACGGCGAGATCAAGCTGCCCGGCATGGCCAACAAGTTCTACCGCGACCGGGTCGACCAGCACCTGCGCATCGGCATCCGCGCCATCGAGCTGCTGCGCGAGCAGGGTGTGGACCAGCTGCACAGTCGCAAGCTGCGCAGCTTCGCCGAGGTGGCATTCCAGTAGCGCGGGTTGCTCAGCGCGCCGGGCGCTGCTGGATCACCTGCTCGGCCCACTGCGCCTGCTGCGCGCTGCAGTTCGCCTCGCTGACCGTGCGCTGGCCCTCGCGGTTGAAGTAGACGACGCAGCCGTCGTCGAAGCGCACGCGCCAGGTCTCGAACATGCCCCGCTCGAGCACCGGCGCCCCCGGCGCGGCCTGCCCGGGCGGCACGCCGGGGGCCGCGGCCAGCGGGCGCAGCGAGGAGACTAGGTCGTTCATGTCGCGCTCGCGCAGGCGCCGATAGCTGCCCGGCTCGAGCACGATGCAGCGGCCGCGGTACTCGGCGTCGCTGCACAGCTCCCAGCGCCCGCTGCGCACCTGCACCGACGAGGCGGTGTCGTTGAAGCCCTCGGGCTGCAGGTTCGCCACCGGGCCGGTGGCGCGGAACACCCGGCCGGCGAAGTCGTCGTGTTCGTAGAGCTCGATGCCCGGCGCGCCCGGCGGGGGCACGCCCGGCGCGGCGCCCGCGTCGACGCGGCGCAGCGAGGACACGCGGTCGTTGAAGCCGAACGCGTTCAGCGAGGCATGCCGGCCCGGCCCCAGCGTGATGCAGCGGCCGCGGTAGTCGGCGTCCTCGCACAGCTGCCACTGGCCGCTGGGCACGTTGACCGAGGAGACCTGGTCGTTGAAGCCCAGCGGTGCGAGGTTGGGCGTGTCCTCGCCGGCGGCGAAGCGCCGGCCCTGGAAGTTGTCGTGCTCGAACAGCTCGATCGCGCTGCCGCCGGCAGCCCCGCTGCGGCGCACCGACGACACCCGGTCGTTCATGCCGTAGGCGCGCAGCGACGGGTGGCGGCCGGGGTTCAACGTGATGCACTGGCCGCGGTAGCCGGCGTCCTCGCACAGCTGCCACACGCCGCCGCGCACCTCGGCCGACGAGACCCGGTCGTTGAAGCCCAGCGGCGCGAAGTTCTCGGTATCTCCCTCGACCGTGATCGAGCGGCCCTGGAAGTTGTCGTGCTCGTACAGCGTGACCTGGGCCGACGCGAGCGCCGCCGTCACGAGGCCGGCCAGCGCCAGCGCGGCGCGGATCCAGGCGCGCAGCCCACTGCTCTCGTTCGTCATGTGCCGTGCTCCTCCTGCCCCGCGGGGCCTTTGCCGCGCCTTGTAGCGCCCGCGCCGTGGGCGGTCAATGCGCGCCCGCAAGCGCGGGCCCTGACGCGACGGTCACTCAACGTGTCGCCACGAGACGACGGATGACGGCTTTACAAACCTTGACGGCCAGCAAGCACTGGTGCAAACCCGGGCCCGGACACTGCGCCCATGCCACGAATGCCTCTTCGACGCCGCCACGCGGCCGCCGCGCTGCTCGCCGCCCTCGCGCTGGCCGGCTGCGCCAGCCTGCCGGCGCCGGCCACGCCGCCGCAGGCCGGGGTC
>KZ836159.1 GCA_003265685.1 Piscinibacter caeni
CCAGCCGGGCGGCACGTACTCGGTCGATGTACCCGTGGCGCTCGCCGAAGGCAATTACACGGTGGTGGCGACTGCCACCGACGCGGCCGGCAACTCCGCCACGGCCAACGATGCCGGTGCGATCGACCTGACCGCGCCTAGCATCACCGTCGATGCCCCTGCGCTGACGAACGACTCCACCCCGACCATCACCGGCACCACCAACCTGCCGGCCGGCTCGACGGTCAGCCTCCAGGTCACGGATGCCGGTGGCGCTCAGCAAACGGTGCTGGCCACTGTGCAGCCGGGCGGTACGTACTCGGTCGACGTGCCCAGCGCACTCGCCGAGGGCAACTACACCGTCGTGGCCACCGCCACCGACGCGGCGGGGAACTCCGCCACTGCCAATGACGCCGGCGCGATCGATCTGACGGCACCGAACATCACCGTCGATGCCCCGGCGCTGACCAACGACGCCACGCCGACCATCACCGGAACGACGAACCTCCCGGCAGGTTCCTCGGTCACGCTGGTCGTCACCGACTCCAACGGCGCCACGCAGACCATCTCCGCCACGGTCCAGCCGGGCGGCACCTACTCGGTCGATGTGCCAGCGGCACTGGCCGAGGGCAGTTACACCGTCGTCGCCACCGCCACGGATGTGGCCGGCAACTCGGCGACCGCCAACGACGCTGGTGCGATCGACCTCACGGCGCCGAGCATCACGGTCGATGCGCCTGCGTTGACCAACGACGCGACGCCGACGATTACCGGCACCACCAACCTGCCCGCCGGCTCGACCGTCACCCTGTTGGTCACCGATGGGAGCGGTGCCCAGCAGACCGTGCTGGCGACCGTCCAACCGGGTGGCACCTACTCGGTCGACGTGCCTGCGGCGCTCGCCGAAGGCAACTACACCGTCGTCGCCACCGCCACCGATGCGGCAGGTAACTCCGCCACGGCGAACGACGCCGGCTCGATCGACCTGACCGCACCGAGCATCACTGTCGATACGCCGGCGCTGACCAACGATTCCACGCCGGCCATCATCGGCACCACCAATCTGCCGGCGGGTGCGACCGTCAGCCTGCTGGTCACCGACGCCAATGGCGTTCAGCAGACCGTGCTGGCCACCGTCCAACCGGGCGGCAGCTACTCCGTCGACGTGCCGAATGCCCTGGCCGAAGGCAACTACACCGTCGTCGCCACTGCCAGCGATGCGGCAGGTAACTCCGCCACCGCGAACGACGGTGGCGCCATCGACCTCTCCGCCCCGAGCATCACGGTCGATGCGCCTGCGCTGACCAACGACGCCACGCCCACCATCACCGGCACCACCAACCTGCCGGCCGGTTCCACCGTCAGCCTGCTGGTGACCGATACGAACGGTGCCCAGCAGACCGTGCTCGCCACCGTCCAGTCCGGCGGCAACTACTCCGTCGACGTCCCGGGCGCTCTGGCTGATGGCAACTACACCGTCGTGGCCACTGCCACCGACGCGGCTGGCAACTCGGCTTCGGCCAACGACGCGGGTGCGATCGATCTGACCGCACCGAGCATCACGGTCGATGCGCCTGCGCTGACCAACGACGCGACGCCGACGATCACCGGTACGACCAACTTGCCCGTGGGCTCGACCGTTCAGGTCGTCGTCACCGACGCCAACGGCGCTCAGCAGACCGTGCTGGCCACGGTCCAGCCTGGCGGGACTTATTCGGTCGATGTACCTGGCGCAATGGCCGAGGGCAGCTACACCGTCGTCGCCACCGCCACCGATGCGGCCGGCAACTCGGCGACCGGCAACGACACCGGCACCATCGACCTCACCGCGCCGGTCGCCACGCTTGCGCTCGATCCCGTCACGGCCGACAACGTGCTCGGCACGGGCGAGGCCGCGGGCAACGTCGTGCTCACCGGCCGGGCCGGCGGGGATGCGCGGCCGGGCGATGTCGTCACGCTGGCGATCAATGGCCAGTCGTACCTGGCCACCGTCGGCGCGGGCGGCGCGTTCAGCGTCGTCGTGCCCGGCTCGGCGCTGGCAGCCGATGCCGACCGCCGCATCGACGCCAGCATCACCGTCACCGACGCCGCCGGCAACAGCAGCACCGCCAGCGCGACGCAGGACTACACGGTGAACCAGGCGCCGACCGGCACCGACCGCACCGTCACGACCGCCGAGGACAACGCCTACACGTTCAGCGCCGCCGACTTCGGCTACGCCGACGCCAACGGCCAGCCGCTGGCCGCCGTGCGCATCGACAGCCTGCCGGGTGCCGGCCAGCTGCTGCTGGGCAACGCCCCGGTGAGCGCGGGCCAGGTGATCGCTGCGGCCGACCTCGCGAACCTGCGCTTCGTGCCCGCCCCCGACGCGAACGGCACCGGCTACGCCAGCTTCACCTTCTCGGTCGGCGATGGCATCGACTTCGACGCCACGCCGAACCGCGTGACCGTCGACGTCACGCCCGTGGCCGACCCCGCCGTGATCGGCGGTGTCGCCAGCGGCACCGCCATCGAGGACGCGCCGGGCAGCGTCACCGGCACGCTCACCGTCAGCGATGCGGATGCCGGCGAGGCCGCCTTCCAGCCGCAGAACGCGGTGGCCGGCGCGCACGGCAGCTTCTCGATCGACGCCGCCGGCGTGTGGACCTACACGCTCGACAACGCCGACCCGGCGGTGCAGGCGCTCGGCCAGGGCCAGAGCCTGCCGAGCGAGACCTTCACCGTACGCAGCGTCGACGGCACCAGCACCACGGTCACCGTGGCGATCACCGGAACCAACGACGGCCCGGTGGCCGTGGCCGACACGCGCGCGACCAACGAGGACGCGGCGGTCAGCGGCAACGTGCTGGGCAACGACAGCGACGTCGACGCCGGCACCACGCTCGCCGTCACGCAGTTCGTCGTCAACGGCAGCACCTACGCGGCCGGCGCCACGGCGACGCTGGCCGGCATCGGTACGCTGCGCATCGGCGCCGACGGCGCCTACACCTTCACGCCCGCCGCCAACTACGCCGGCCCGGTGCCGGTGGCGACCTACACCGTCAGCGACGGCCTGGCCACGGCCACGTCGACGCTGACGCTGACCATCAACCCGCTCAACGACGCGCCGGTCAACACCGTCGGCGGCCCGGTCACGGTGCTCGAGGACGTGCGCACCGCGCTGACCGGCGTCTCGGTGGCCGATCCGGACGAGCCCGGCAGCGTGGCGAACCAGAAGCTCGCCACGGTGCAGCTGAGCGTCTCCAACGGCACGCTGCTGGTCACGCTCGACCCGGACACGACGATCAGCGCCGGCGCCAACGGCAGCGCCACGCTGACGCTCAGCGGCACGCAGGCGAGCATCAACGCGACGCTGGCCAGCCTCGGCTACCAGGGCAACGCCAATTACGCCGGCGGTGACACGCTGGTCGTCATCTCGCGCGACGGCCTCGGCCTGACCGACAGCGACACCGTCGCGATCACCGTCACCCCGGTCAACGACGCGCCCTCGGGCACCAACGCCTCGCTGACGGTGGCCGAGGACAGCAGCCTCGCGCTCGGCCGCGCCGCCTTCGGCTTCGTCGACGCGCCGGGCGAAGGCAACAACTTCCTCTCCGTCACCGTCAACCCGACCAGCGCCGGCACGCTGACGCTCAACGGCGTCACGGTCAGCGGCCCGACCGTGGTCACCGTGGGCCAGCTCGACGCCGGGCTGCTGCGTTTCACGCCGGCGCCCAACGCCAACGGCAACGCCTACGCGACCCTGAGCTTCCAGGTGCGCGACGACGGCGGCACGGCCAACGGCGGCGTCGACACCGACCCGACGCCCAACACGCTCACCTTCGACGTCACCGCCGTCAACGACGCGCCGGCGGCGCAGAACGACACCGCCACCGCCGTCGAGGCGGGCGGCGTGGCCAACGGGACCGCCGGCACGAACCCGAGCGGCAACGTGCTGACCAACGACACCGACGTCGACGTCGGCGACACCAAGGCCGTCACCGCCGTCACCGGCGCGGCGGCCGGCACGCTCGGCGGCAACACCGCCGGCAGCTACGGCACGCTGACGCTGCGCGGCGACGGCAGCTACGACTACGTGCTGAACAACAGCCTGGCCGCGGTGCAGGCGCTGCGCACCGCGGGCGACACGCTGACCGACACCTTCACCTACACGATGCGCGACGCGGCCGGACTGACCTCCACCGCCACGCTGACGGTGACGATCCGCGGCAGCAACGACGCGCCGGTGGCCACGGCCGACAGCGCGTCGCTGAACGAGAACGCGAGCGTCACGCGCAGTGCCGCCACCGGGGTGCTCGCCAACGACAGCGACGTCGACAGCGGCGACACGCGCACTGTCTCAGGCGTCGCGTTCGGCGGCACGCCGGGCAGCGTCGGCAGCGCGCTGAACGGCACCTACGGCACGCTGACGCTGAACGCCGACGGCAGCTACAGCTACGACGCCAACCGCCCGGCGGCCGAGGCGCTGACCGCCGGCCAGGTGGTCACCGAGACCTTCAACGTCACGATCCGCGACACCGCGGGCGCGACGGCGACCTCGACGCTGAGCTTCACGATCACGGGCACGAACGACGTGCCGACCATCACCGGCACCTCCACCGGCACGGTGCGCGAGGACGTCACGCTGTCCACCGGCGGAACGCTGACGGTGGTGGACGCCGATGCGGGCCAGTCGGTCTTCAACGCGCAGTCGACCAACGGCACCTACGGCAGCTTCGCGATCAACGCGGCCGGCGTCTGGACCTACACGCTGAACAATGCCGCGGCCAACGTGCAGGCGCTGACGGGCAGCTCGGTCGTGACCGAGACCTTCGCGGTCACGACAGCCGACGGCACCTCGCGCAACATCGTCGTCACCGTCAACGGCACGAACGACGCGCCGACCGCGGTGGCCGACGTGCGCAGCACCAACGAGGACACGGCGGTCAGCGGCAACGTGCTGGGCAACGACTCCGACGTCGACTCCGCGTCGATCGCGGTCACGCAGTTCGTGGTCGGCGGCACCACCTACGCCGCCGGCGCCACGGCCAACCTCGCGGGCGTCGGCACGCTGAGCATCGGCGCCAACGGCGCCTACACCTTCACCCCGGCGGCCAACTACGCCGGCGCGGTGCCGGTGGCCACCTACACCGTCAGCGACGGCAGCGCCTCCAGCACCTCGACGCTGGCGCTCAGCATCACGCCGGTGGCCGACGCGCCGACCCTGAACATCAACGGCACCACCATCACCGGCAGCACGGTCACCACGCCGGGCCTGCCGGCCAGCACCGGGCTGACGCTGCAGTTCTACGACAACATCGGCGCGGTGAGCACCGCCAACGCGGGCAACATCGGCAGCGTCGAATCCGGCGTGGAATCGTCCAGCGCCACCTCGACCGGCACCGCCACCGACGTGTCGGTGGCCAGCATCGGCGTGGACGACGCCTACCGCTACACCGGCTACATCTACCTGCAGGCCAGCCAGGGCTACACGATTGCCGGCTACCGCGACGACACGCTGATGGTCAAGATCGGCGGCACCTCGGTGTACGCGGTCGGCTACAACAACTGGGGCAACCTGACCGGCAGCACCTTCACGCCGGAGGTCTCGGGCTACTACTCGCTCGAGGTGATCGCCTACAACGGCGACGGCGTCGGTTCGCTCGACCTGTCGATGTCGGTCAACGGCGCGCCGGCGGTGGACCTGAACACCACCAACTTCAACCTCTACCGCGACACCAGCACCTTCGGCGGCACGGTCGTCGGCTCGCTGATCAGCAACGGCGACGGCGGCTACTACCCGACGAATGCCACCGGCCCGGAGGACGGCTCGATCGCGCTGGGCAACATCGCCGCGACGCTGAACGACACCGACGGCTCCGAGACGCTCGCGCTGCGCATCGGCAACATCCCGGTCGGCGCGACGCTGAGCGACGGCACGAACAGCTTCGTCGCGAGCGCCGGCACGACCAGCGTCGACATCACGGGCTGGACGCTCTCCACCCTGCGCCTGACGCCGCCGTCCAACCTGTCGGGCACGATCACCCTGAGCGTCACCGCGACCTCGACCGACTCGAACGGCTCGACCGCCACCTCCACCGGCAGCCTGCCGGTGACGGTGCGCGCCGTGGCCGACGCGCCGGCGATCATGGGCCAGACCGTGCTGGTCTCGGTGACCCAGGGCAACGCCAGCACGCCGACCCTGGCGCTGCCGGTGCTTGCCATCCTGCTCGACGTGGACGGCTCCGAGACGCTGTCGGTCACCATCGCCGGCCTGCCGAGCGGCGCCACGCTGAACCACGGCAGCGCCGATGCGTCCGGCACCTGGACGGTGGGCGCGGCCGACCTGGTCGACCTGAGCCTGACGCTGCCGGCCGGCTACGCCAGCACCGGCACCACGCTGACCGTCAACGCCATCGCCACCGAGGGCAGCAACGGCTCGACCGCGAGCACCAGCACCACGGTCACGCTGCTGGCCGACTACACCACCGCGACACCGGGCTCGAGCACCGGCAACGACACCATCACCGGCAGCAACACGCGCGCCGACTACATCGACGCCCAGGCCGGCAACGACTCGATCGACGGCCGTGCCGGCAGCGACCTGATCCGCGGCGGCGCCGGCAACGACACCATCCAGGGCGGTGCGGGCAACGACCTGCTGTTCGGCGACGCCGGCAACGACTCGATCGTCGGCGGTGCCGGCAGCGACCGCATCCACGGCGGCGCCGGCAACGACACGCTGACCGGCAGCGCGACGCCGGGCACGGCGGACCTGACCAGCNAGCGCGACGCCGGGCACGGCGGACCTGACCAGCGACGTGTTCGCCTGGACGCTGGCCGACGCCGGCGCCAAGGGCACGCCGGCCACCGACACCATCACCGACTTCAGCGCGGCGGCGGTGTCGGCCGGCGGCGACGTGCTCGACCTGCGCGACCTGCTCGCCGGCGACGCGCTAGGCGCGGGCAACACGGCGGGCAACCTGGCCAACTTCCTGGACTTCAGCGTCAGCACGAGCGGCGGCGTCACCAGCACGACGATCCACATCAGCTCGAGCGGCGGCTTCGCCGGCGGCGGCTACCTGTCCGGCCAGGAGGACCAGGCGATCGTGCTGCAGGGGGTCAACCTGCCGACGGCGCTGGGCCTCGCCAGCGGCGCCAGCGACGACCAGATCATCCAGGAGCTGCTGACGCGCGGGAAGCTGATCGTCGACAGCTGAGCCGCGCAGCGGGTCAGGGCCGGCTGGCCGGCTGCGCGCTGACCCAGGGGCCGGTCAGCCCGTCGAGGCCGCATTCGCGCAGGGCCTTGGCGTCGGCCTCCTGCGCCACGCCCTCGGCGATCACCTGCAGCGACAGGCTGTGCAGCAGCGTGGCCAGGCCGCGCACGAAGCCGGAGCGCACGTTGTCGCCGGCCAGGCCCTGGGTGACCGCGGTGTCGAGCTTGACGTAGTCCAGCCCCAGCTCGAACAGCCGCTCGATGCGGCCGAGCCGCTCGCCGGCATGCTCGAGGCCGAGGCGTGCGCCGGTCGGGCGCAGCTGCCGGCCCAGTTCGCGCAGCAGCTCGAACTGCTCCATCGCCGCCACTTCCGGCACCTCCAGCCAGAGCTGGCGTGCCTCGCGCGGGGCCGCCAGCAGCCGGCCGCGCAGGCGCGCCGCGAAGCCGCTGTCGGCCAGCGAGGCCGGCGCGAGGTTGACGGCGCGCGCCTGGCCGTCGCGCGCGATCGCCTCCAGCGCCAGCGCGACGGCGCGTTCGTCCAGCGCGGGCGTGAGGCGCGCGCGCACCGCCAGCGGCAGCCAGCGCGCCGCCGGCTCGGCCGTGCCGTCGGCCTCGATCTGCAGGCGCAGCGGGCACTCCAGGTGCATCAGGCGGCCAGTCAGGTCGCGCACCGGGTACTCGACCAATGCCACGCGGCCTTCGGCCAACGCCTCGTGCAGGCGCTGGCGCCAGCCGCCCTCGCCGAGCCGGCCGAGCGTGCCGCCCAGCTCGACCGCGGTCTCCACGGCGAACGGCCCCTGCGCCTCGGCACGCGCCAGCGCCAGGTCGACCGCACCCATCAGCGGCGCGAGCTCGACGCCGCGGCGCAGTTCCACCGCGCCGGCGGCCACCACGGCCTGCTTGCCGAAGGCGGGCAGCACCTGGCGCAGCGCCTCGGTGAGCGCCCGCGCGGTCTCCTCGGCCACGCCGCCGGCGGGCAGGCAGAGTGCGAAGTCCGAGCCGTTCAGCCGCCCGACGAAGCAGCCGTCGACACGCGCGGTGTAGGCCTGCAGCGCCTGCGCGATGGTCAGCAGCATGCGGTCGGTGCTGGCATGGCCGAGCGCGCGGTTCACCTCGCCGAGTTCGAGCACGCGCAGCAGCACCAGCCCGCCCTCCGCCACACCGTCCTCGCGCTGCAGCAGTGCGCCGAGCTGGCTCATGAAGTGGCTGCGGTTGGCCAGGCCGGTGAGCGCGTCGCAGGTGGCCTGGCGGCGCAGCGTGTCGACCTGGCGGGCCTGGCCCTCGAACACCATCTTCAGCCGCTCGACCATCGAGTTCATCGCCCGCGCGAGCCGGCGCAGCTCCGGCACCGCCGGCTCGGCCACCGTCAGGTACTCGCCGCGCTCGAGCGAGCGTGCCTGGGCCACCGTCTGCTCCAGCGGCACCCGGATGCGCTGCACCACCAGCGCGCCGGCCAGGCCCGCCAGCAGGCCGAGCACGGCCAGCGTCAGCGCCGCGCGCTGAGTGCCGTGCCACAGCTCGTCGTGCGCGTAGGCGACCTGGCTCTCCAGCTCGACGCGCCCGATCGCGCGCCAGCCGTCGCTGACCTGCGCCACGCCGGGGGTGGACTCGATCGGCAGCAGGCGCACGAACCAGCCCGGCGCCTCCTGCGCCGCAGCCGGGGCCTCGCGCGCGAAGCGCACCGTACCGTCGCTGCCGACCAGTTGCACGCGGCGGTAGAAGCCGGTGTCGAACAGCGAACTCACCACCAGCTCCATCAGCGCCGCGTCGCCCTTCTGCTGCGACAGCACCAGCGCCAGCGCGGTCG
>QJOU01000207.1 GCA_003265685.1 Piscinibacter caeni
TCGGCGCCGCCGCGGCGGCGGCCGTCGCGCGGCGCCACTGGCTCGGCATGGTCGGCGCGGCCTCGGCGGTGCTCGCGACGGCGTACTCGCTGCTGATGCTGGCGCTGCCCGGGCTGTTCCGCCTCGGCGCCGGCGGCGGGCTGTTCAGCGTCGGCCTGGCCGTGCTGGCGCTGGCGATCGCGGTGGTGGGCCTGTTCATCCGGCTCGAGAGCGCGGCGGCGGCACGGGTGCTGCGCGCCTCCGCGGCGCTGGCCGCGGCCGGCGTGCTCACCCTCGGGTCGGCGATCGCCGCCAGCGCGCCGGCGGCCGGCAACGGCACGCCGTTCGCCGAACTGGCCGTGCTGGCCGCGCTGGTCGGCGTGGCCGGCGTGCTGCTGGCCGTGCTGCGGCACACCGACCAGGAGCACGCGCCGGAGGTGCCGGTGCGCCAGGCGCGCCTGGCGATCGACGGGCTGACCGGCCTGCCCACGCGCCTGTTCTTCGAGGAGCGGCTCGCGCAGGCGGCCAAGCGCTGCGATGCCAAGCGCAGCAAGCTCGCGGTGCTGTTCGTCGACCTGGACGGCTTCAAGCCGGTCAACGATTCCTTCGGCCACAGCTGCGGCGACCGCGTGCTCGAGCAGGTCGGCGCGCGGCTCAAGGCCTTCGGCCGCAGTGGCGACGTGGTCGCCCGCGTCGGCGGCGACGAGTTCCTGCTGCTGCTGCCCGGCGTCTCGTCCACCGAGGTGCTGGCGCAGGCCGCGCAGGGCCTGATCGAATCGCTCTCGCGGCCCTACAAGGTGGAGGAGCGCGAGATCGGCATCTCGTGCTCGGTGGGCATCGCGGTGTACCCGGACGGCTGCGACGCGGCTAAGCTGATCGCCCGCGCCGACGTCGCGATGTACGCCGCCAAGCGCGCCGGCGGCACGCGCCACGCGTTCTACACCGCGGCGATGGACAGCGACGCGCAGCAGAACTTCGACATGATGCGCGACCTGCGCCAGGCGCTGGCCAACAACGAGCTGGAGCTGTTCTTCCAGCCCAAGATCGACGCGCGCAGCGGCAAGGTCACCGCCGCCGAGGCGCTGGTGCGCTGGCAGCATCCGAGCCGCGGCATGGTGATGCCGGGACAGTTCATCCCGCTGGCCGAGCGCTCGGGTCTGATCGGGCCGCTGGGCAACTGGGTCATCGAGGCCGCCTGCAAGCAGGCGCGTGCCTGGCGCGACAAGGGCCTGCGCATGCGCGTGGCGATCAACGTGTCGGCCTACCAGATGCGCCAGGAGGACCTGGTCGACCGCATCGCCGACGCGCTCAAGCGCCACCGCATCCGCCCCTCGCTGCTGACGCTCGAGATCACCGAGACGGCCGCGATGGAGGACACGCGCGCCACGCAGGAGACCTTCCGCCGCCTCGGCGAGCTCGGCGTGCACCTGTCGATCGACGACTTCGGCACCGGCTACTCGAGCCTGGCCTACCTGCGCAAGCTGCCCGCCGAGGAGCTGAAGATCGACCGCGTGTTCGTGCAGGACGTCGAGCACAGCGCCGACGCGCGTGCGGTGGTCGACGCGGTGCTCAAGCTGGCGCATGCGCTGGGCCTGAAGGTGGTGGCCGAGGGCGTGGAGAACCCGCGCCAGCAGCAGATCCTCGTCGAGCTCGGCTGCGACGAACTGCAGGGCTTCCTGTTCGCCAAGCCGATGAGCGCGCGCGCGCTGCTGCTGTGGGCGATCGGCGACCGCACCGAATCGGCGGTGTTCCGCAATTCCCTGTTCGGCGAGACGCGCGACGGCTCGCGCATGGCGACGCGCACGGTCGCGTCTATCGCGTCGCGCGCCGCCTGACGCACTCGAGGTAGGCCAGCCCGTCGGGCGGCAACCCGCTCCGCTGCGAGGCCCAGATCATCTCGCCCAGGCATTCCATCACCTCGTGCTGCGCCTCGTGCGCCGAGCCGCGTTTGGCGGCCAGCAGTTCGTAGGCCTGCTTGATGCCGCGCGGCTGGTCGATCGAGACCTGCTCGCTGATCGTCAGGTGCATCGACAGATGCAGGAACGGGTTGGTGCGGCCGGCCTCCACCTCGTAGACCGCGGCCAGCGCGGCGTCGAGATCGGCCAGCTCGGCCTGGTACTCGGGGTGCTGGGCGATCCAGTCGCCGGCCAGCGCCTCCATCGGGGTGAGCGGCTGCGCGGCGCGCTGCTTGCGCAGCGTCTCGCAGAAGAAACGCCGCACGTCGTTCTGGGAGGGGGCGAACATCGGACAATTGTCGGCGGATCGACGAAGGGACGGGGATGTTCGCGTGGAACGACCTGCCGCTGATCACGGATGCGGCGTTCTACGCCGTGGCCGTGCCGGCGGTGCTGATGATGGGCCTGTCCAAGAGCGGCTTCCTGGGCGGCTTCGGCTCGCTGGCGGTGCCGCTGATGGCCCTGGCCGTGCCGGTGCCGCAGGCCGCGGCGATCATGCTGCCGCTGCTGGCGGTGATGGACGCCACCGGACTGCAGCAGCTCTGGCGCGCCTGCGACCGCGCGCTGCTGACGCTGCTGCTGCCGGCCGGGCTGCTGGGCACGGTGGTGGGCACGCTCTCGTTCGGCGTGCTGTCCACCAAGACGGTGTCCGGCGTGGTGGGCGCGCTGACCCTGCTGTTCCTGGCCCAGCGGCTGCTGTTCCCGCCGCGCGCCGACACCGCGCCGCCGGGACGCCGCACCGGCTTCGCGCTCGGCATCGCCGCGGGTTTCACCAGCTTCGTCGCGCATGCCGGCAGCCCGCCGATCAACGCCTACGTGCTGCCGCTGAAGCTGCCGCCGCTCACCTACGCGGCGACGATGGCGGTGTTCTTCGCCGCGGTGAACCTGTCGAAGTGGATCCCCTACGCCTTCCTCGGCCTGATCGACGTGCGCAATATGGCCACCTCGGCGGTGCTGCTGCCGCTCGCGCCGCTGGGCGTGTGGCTGGGCATCTGGGCCACCAAGCGCATCCCGTCGGCCTGGTTCTACCGGCTCGCCTATGCCGGCATGGGGCTCACCGGCGCGAAGCTGTTGTACGACGGGCTGCGTTAGGGCCTGTTCGCACTGGCATCCGCAGTGTGAACAGGCCCTAGTCAGGATTTTTCCGCCGCGGCCTTCAGGTTGGCGAGCCCGGCCTCGAAGTCCGGGCCGACCATCTTGTCCATGCTGACGAACACCGACATCAGCTTGGAGACGAACGGCATCGCCCCGCTCATCGCCCAGGTGATGCGGGTGCCGCTGCCCTCGGGCTGCAGCGTGAAGTCGACCCGGTTGGTCGCCTCCATCGGCGCGCGGAACTCGAGCCGCGCGGCCACCAGGCGCCCGGGCACCGACTCGATGATCTGCATGCGGCCGCTGCCGAGCTTCTCGCCGGTCCAGCGGTAGGCCGCGCCGGGGCCGCTGTCCGGGCCCTCGTAGCTGAGCCTGGTCGTCGGGTCCTTCAGGGCCCAGGGATTCCAGGTGTTGAAGCCGTGCAGGTCGTTGATCAGCCCGAACACCCGCTCGGGCGGGGCGGCGATCGTGGTGCTGCGCTGCAGGACGAAGCTATCCGGCCGCGTGGCCGCGAAGCCGAGCACGCCCAGCACGGCAAGCACGACGATGATCAGCAGGGTCTTGAGCATGGGGGCCTCCAGGTCAACGGGGCTGGCGCGCCAGCACGACGTGGGTCGCGTTCTCGCCGGCCGCGTGTTCGGCGACCTGCCAGCCGAGCGCCGGCAGGTCGATGCCGTGCAGCAGCAGCTCGCCGCGACCCAGCAGCACCGGCGCGACGGCCAGGTGCATCTCGTCGAGCAGCCCGGCGCGCAGGTACTGGCGGATCGTCGCGGCGCCGCCGCCCACGCGGATGTCGCGCCCGCCGGCGGCGGCACGCGCCCGCTCGAGCGCGGCCTCGATGCCGTCTGTGACGAAGTGGAAGGTCGTGCCGCCCTGCATCTCGAGCGGAGGCCGCGGATGGTGCGTCAGCACGAACACCGGCACGTGGTAGGGCGGTTCGTCGCCCCACCAGCCGCGCCAGGCCTCGTCCGGCCAGGGGCCGCGCACCGGGCCGAACATGTTGCGGCCGAGGATCCAGGCGCCCATGTTCTCGAAGCCGCGCCGCGCGAAGCCGTCGTCGACGCCGGTCGAGCCGCCCTCCTGGCCGAACATGGTGCGGAAGGTGCGGGTGGCGAAGGCCCAGCCGAACATCGCGGCGCCGCCCACGCCGAGCGGGTTCTGCAGGTCCTGGTCGGGGCCGGCGCCGAAGCCGTCCAGCGACACCGAGAACGACATCACCTTCACTTTGCTCATGCAGGCACTCCGTGGCGTGGGGTCCCTGCACGACGAACCGGCGGCGCCGGAATCGACAGCCGGTCGCTCACCAGCGCTTCATCAGACCGAGCAGGCGCCGCATGGTGGCACCGTAGGGCGGCAGGAACAAGGCCATGCCGTTCAGGCGCGACTGCCGGAACACCGGCACCAGCTTGCTGAAGGTGTCGAAGCCCCAGCGGCCGTGGTAATGGCCCATGCCCGAGGCGCCCACGCCGCCGAAGGGCAGGCCGTCCTGCGCGATGTGCAGCAAGGTGTCGTTCACCGTCACGCCACCGGCCGGCAGCGCGCGCAGCGCGGCATCGGTGCGCGCGCGGTCACGGTCGAACCAGTACAGCGCCAACGGCCGCGGGCCGGCCTGCACGGCGGCGATCGCATCCTCCAGCCGGTCGAAGGGCACGAGCGGCAGCAGCGGGCCGAAGATCTCCTCGCGCATCACCGCGGTGTCGGCCGGCGGGTCGAGCAGCAACTGCGGCGCGAGGCGATGCCGAGTGTCGTCCTGCTGCAGGCCCTCGAACAGCGGCTCGACGCGCGCGCCGCGCGCCAAGGCTTCGTCGCGCCAGCCGGCCAGGCGGCGGTACTGGCGCTCGTTGACGATGCTGGCCAGGTGCGCGTCGGCCAGGCCACCCGGGTAGCCGCGCCGCGCCTCGCGCCGCGCGGCCGCGACGAACTCGCCCAGCAGCGCGCGCGGCAGGTGCACATGGTCCGGCGCGATGCAGGTCTGCCCGGCATTCAGCAGCTTGCCGGCCAGGATGCGCTGCACCGCGTGTTCGATCGGGTAACCGGGGGTGATGACAGCTGGCGACTTGCCGCCCAGCTCCAGCGTCACCGGCGTCAGGTGCTCGGCGGCGGCGGCCATCACGCGCCGGCCGACCGCCGTCGAGCCGGTGAACAGCAGGTGGTCGAAGGGCAGCGCGCTGAAGGCGGCCGCCAGCTCCGGGCCGCCGTTGACGACGGCCAGTTCCTCCGGCGCGAAGGCCTCGCGCACCAGGCGCGCGAACAGCGCCGAGAAGCCTGGCGTCGCCTCGGGCATCTTGACCAGCGCGCGGTTGCCGGCCGCCAGCGCCGCGGCCAGCGGGCCGATCGCGAGGTAGAGCGGGTAGTTCCACGGCACCACGATGCCGACCACCCCGAGCGGCCGCGGCCGGATCTCGGCGCGGGCCGGCAGGAACCACTTGCCCACCGGCGCGCGGCGCGGCGCCATCCAGCGCCGTCCGTGGCGCAGCGCCGACTTCAGCTCCTCGAGCGAGGGCCAGACCTCGGCCAGCTCGGTCTCGATCGCCGGCCGGCCGCCGAAGTCGGCGTCGATCGCCGCGGCGATCGCGGCCTCGTGCGTGGCCACCAGCGCCTGCAGGCGGCGCAGCCGGTCGGCGCGCACACCCCAGTCGGGGCAGGGGTCGGCGGCCCAGGCACTGCGCTGGCGTTCGAAGGCCAGCAGCAGCTCGTCGGGCGTGTCGTGCGGGGTCATGCGGCGATGCTAGGTCGCTCCCGCCCGGCGGGGTGGAGTGGCGCCCCCAATCGGCGCAGAAGGCCCCCGCTCAGCGCGCCGGCTTCTCGACGTAGGGGATCACCGCCTCGGCGTCGAGGTGGTAGCCCGAGACGCCCATGCCGCTGTCGTTGCGCTGCGCCTTCAGCGTGCCGTCGACCCAGACCACGTCCATCGACTTCAGCTTGGCACCAGCCTTCGGCAGCACGTGCACGATCTGGTTGGCCGGCGGCGGCGGGGTGTGGATGCAGGCGCCGAAGTAGGGCACCAGCAGGAACTCGGTCAGCCCGGCCGCGTTCTCCTCCAGCGGCACCACGTAGCCGGGCAGGCGCACCTTGCGGCCGTCCATCTTGGCGTTGACCGGCGCGTTGTCCCACACCTCGCGCATCTTCTTGAGCATCTGCTGGGCGCGCGGGTCGGCGTCGCCGAGCACGCCGAGGTTCATGCCCTGGAACTGCTTGAGCGGGTCCCAGTCGGCCGGCACCAGGTCGTCCCAGGTGATCTCGGCGAAGCCGGGGCGCGGCGGGGGCTTGTCGGCCTGGGCCAGCGCCGCGGTCGCGCCGGCCAGGGCCAGCAGCAGGAAGAGAAGGAATCGCTTCATCGTCAGGTCCTCGGAGACAGCCCGTCGGCCAGCGACAGCCGCCAGGCGCGCCAGCCCGGCACCAGGCTGGCCAGCACGCCGGCGGCCAGCACCGCGGCGAGCCATTGCCACTGCGCCGCGGTCGGGGCCGCCAGGCGCAGCGCCACCCCGTACTGTGCCTGCACCCAGGGGCCGAGCGCGGCGATCAGGATCACGCCGGCCAGCAGGCCCAGGGCCAGGCCGGCGAGCGTCACCAGCGTGCCCTCCAGTGCCAGCAGCCACAGCACGTGGCGCGGCGCGGCGCCGACGGCGCGCAGCAGCGCCAGCTCGCGGCGCCGCTCGTTCAGCCCGGCCAGCACGGTGGCCACCAGCCCGGCCAGGCTGACCAGCGCCACCAGGCCCGACAGCAGCAGCAGCGCCCGCTCGCCGGCGCCCACCACCTCCCACAGTTCGTCCAGCGCCACGCCGGGCAGCACCGCCATCAGCGGCTCGCCCTCGTAGCCGTTGACGAAACGCTGCACCGCGAACACCGCGGACCGGCTCTTCAGGCCGACCAGCGCGGCCGTCACGGACTTCGGCTGCAGGTCGAACTTGCGCGCCATCTCGGGTGGGATGGCCAGGCCCGGCAGCGGCGCGCCGCCGCTCCAGTCGAGGTGGATCGCCTCGAGCGCCTTCAGGTCGATGTGCACCGTTCGGTCCACCGGCGTGCCGGTGGGCGCCAGGATGCCGACCACGGTGAAGGGCTTGTCGGCATGCTCGGCCGCCAGCGGCCCGCCGCTGCCGTGGGCCAGCACGATGTGCTCGCCGAGCCGGTAGCCGAGGGCGCGCGCCACCTCGGCGCCGAGCACCGCGCCGTACAGGCCGTCGAGGGTGCCGCTGAAGGGCTGGCCTGCGGCCAGCCGCAGCGCCTGCCGGTCGCCGTGGCGGAAGTGCTCGAAGAAGGCCGGCGTGGTGCCCAGCACCGAAAAGCCGCGGTGCGAATCGCCCAGCGAGAGCGGCACGACCCAGGCGACCATGCGCTGGCGGGCGATCTCGTCCAGGCTCTGCACCCGGATGTTGCTGGTGGCGCCGCCGACGTGGAACACCGCGTACAGCATCAGCTGCACGGCGCCGGTGCGCGCGCCGACCACCAGGTCGGTGCCGCTGACGGCGCGCGAGAAGTTCTCGCGCACGTCGTGGCGCACCCGCTCGACCGTCAGCAGCAGCAGCGTGGCCAGCGCGATCGACGCGGCCACCAGCGCCAGCGTGCCGCGCCGGTTCCAGGAGCTGGCGGCGGCGAGGGATAGCAGGCTGGTCATGACCGCCCCTCGTCCGGCGGGTACGCCGGACGATCCCCCGGGGGGATGGCGGGCCGGCTTGGGAGCGGCCCGGCGCTCGGCCCGCCCGCCGCGTCGGGCGTCGCCAGCGCGCCGTTGAGCGCCGGCAAGGACAGCGCGCGGTCGAAGTGCGTGGCCAGGCGCTCGTCGTGGCTGACGAACACCAGCGTGCTGCGCGCGGCCTCGCATTCGGCCAGCAGCAGCGCCATGAAGCCGTCGCGCAGCGCGGCGTCGAGCGCGGAGGTCGGCTCGTCGGCGATCACCAGGCCGGGCCGGCCGATCAGCGCGCGGGCCGCCGCCACGCGCTGCTGCTGGCCGACCGAGAGCTCGCGCGCCGGGCGGCGCCACAGCGCGCTCGCGATGCCCACGCGCTCCAGCAGCGCCTGCGCATGCCCGGCCGGCGTGCCCGCGGCATGCGCGGCCTGCGCGCTGCGCCGGCGCGAGAAGCGGCAGCCCAGCAGCACGTTGTCGAGCACCGGCAGCCAGGGCAGCAGGTTGAACTGCTGGAACAGCACGCCGATGTGCTCGGCGCGGAAGGCGTCGCGGCGCGGCGCCGACACGCTGCGCCAGTCGGTGCCGAGCACCGCCAGCATGCCGGCGCGCGGCAGCAGCACCCCGGCCAGCAACGCGAGCAGGGTGCTCTTGCCGCAGCCGCTCGGGCCGTGCACGAAGACGCGTTCGCCGGCCGCGACCTGCAGCGCATCGATCGCCAGGCAGTCGCGCGTGTCGCGCGGCCAGGCGAAGCGCAGGCCCTCCAGCGCGATCGCCGGTGCGCTCACCGTTCGCCTTCGTCGCCGGCCGGCACCACCCAGCCGGCGCGCCCGCTGCGCCGCTGCGCCGCCTCGCGCTCGCGCGCGAACTGCTCCTCGAGCTGGGCGCGGCCCTGCTTGGCGATGGCGATCAGCTTGGCCTCGTCGCCGTGGTGCGGGCGCATCGCCTCGACCAGCGCGACGTTGTGGCGGCGGAAGCGCCAGGCCAGCGTGCGCGCCTGGTGCGGCTGGAAGCCGAGCTGCTCGAGCACATGGCGCGACGACACCAGCGCCGACTCGAGCGTCTCGCGCTCGACGCAGTCGATGCCGAGGTTGCGCAACTCGTAGTAGTGCGTCACGTTGCGCGCCCGCGCGACGATGCGCAGCTGCGGGAAATGCTCGCGCACCAGCTTCGCGACCGCGATGCTCTGGTCGACGTCGTCGATCGCCAGCACGAACACCCGCGCCCGCGCCGCGCCGGCCGTGCGCAGCAGGTCCAGCCGCGACGCGTCGCCGTAGAACACCGGCCAGCCGAAGCGGCGCACGCTCTCCACCTGGTCGGCG
>QJOU01000208.1 GCA_003265685.1 Piscinibacter caeni
CGGATGCGCTCGATCTGCGCCGCGCTGGCCCCGCCGGCGGCGAGGATGGCCTCGGCCTCGGCGTCGGTGCAGCGCAGTGCCGCCGCGTCCAGACGGGCGATGCGCTGCGCCGCGGCCAGCCGCGCGAACTCCGGCGGCGGCTCGCTGCGCGAGACCACCAGCACGGTGCGCCCCTCCGGCACCTCGTCGAGCCCGAGCGCGAGCGCGGCGCGCTGCTCGGCGCTGCCGTGCACGTCCTGGAAGTTGTCGAGCACCAGCACGCAGCCGGCCGGCAGCAGCGCGAACAGGTCGCGGAAGAAGGCCCGCGCGAAGCTTTCCAGCGGCTGCTGCGGCTGGGGCGGGAACAGCGCCGGGGCGCGCGCGCGGCGGCGCACGAAGGGCTGCACCGCCAGGCGCAGGTAATGCGCGAAGGTGGCGGGCACGGCATCGCCGGCGTCCATCTGGACCCACAGGTGGCGGCGCCCGCGCGCCTCCAGCCAGCCGGCCACCAGCGTGCTCTTGCCGGCGCCCGGCGGCGCACTGACCCAGACGATGGGCCGGGCCGCCACCGCCTCGTCCAGCAGCGCGAACAGGCGCGGGCGCGGCAGCGCGCCGTGCAGCTTGGGACGCGTCAGCTTGGCGAGGGCTTCGGAGCGGGCAGCCACGATGCGGGAGTCGAGCCTCCCGCGGACCTTAGCACCGCGCCGCGCGGCGCGCGCGGGTCAGCGTGCCACGCGCAGCGGCGCCAGCGTGGCGCGCAGCCTGGCGCGTGTGTCGGCCGATTCGGCGGCCGAGTGGCCGAGCGCATCCTCGACGTTGCCGATGTGGTCGAGCATCAGCGCCGCGGCATGTTCGAGCTCGCCGCGCTCGATCGCCTCGACGATGCGCTCGTGGTCGGCACAGGAGGCGCGCGCGTCGTGGGTCGACTGGTAGAGCGTGGCGACCAGCGTGGTGCGCGCGGTCAGGTCGCGCAGCATGTCCGACAGCAGCTTGTGGCCCAGGCATTCGGCCAGGCAGACGTGGAAGTCGGCCAGCAGGAAGGCACGCGTCGCCGCGTCGGCGCCGTCGATCGCGGCCTGCTCCTCCTGGATGTGCTGGCGCAGCCGGCGCACCACCTGCTGCAGCGGCGCGCCCTCGAGCTCGCCGCCGGCCTGGCGCAGCAGGCCGGACTCGACCGCGCGGCGCGCCGCGAAGGCGTCGCGCGCCTCGGCCACCGAGGGCTCGACCACGTACCAGCCCTTGCGCGTGCGCACCTCGACGAAGCCGCGCGCCTGCAGCTGCATCAGCGCCTCGCGCACCAGCGTGCGGCTGACGCCGAACAGGTCTGCCAGCTCCTGCTCGCCGAGCCGCTCCCCCGGCGCGAGCTTCTGCGCCAGGATGGATTCGACGACGCGCTGGGCGATCTCGGTCTGGGTGGCCATGTCAGTGGCGCCCGGCCGCCCGAAGCCACTGAGCGGCCCCCTCGGGGGGCAGCGAACGGAGTGAGCGTGGGGGCTTCATTTCGGCTGCGACTGTAGCGCCCGTTCAGGCCCGGGCCGGCACGGCGATGGGCGCCTCGGCGACGTCCGCGTCGTCCTCGGTGGGCGGCACCGGCGTGCCATTCAGCACCGCATGGGCGCGCTCGCGGTCGATGTCGCCCTCCCAGGCGGCCACGGCGACCGTGGCGACGCAGTTGCCGATCAGGTTGCCGAGCGCGCGGGCGATGCCCATGAACCAGTCGACCGAGAGCACCAGCACCAGACCGATCGCCGGAATCGCGGGGATGGCCTGCAGCGTGGCGGCCAGCACCACGATCGCCGAGCCCGGCACGCCGTGCGCGCCCTTGCTCGTGACCAGCGAGATCGCCAGGATGGTCAGCAGGTCGGTCATCGAGATCGGCGTGTTGGTCGCCTGGGCGATGAAGACGGCGGCCAGCGTGATGTAGATCGAGAAGGCGTCGAGGTTGAACGAGTAGCCGGTCGGGATCACCAGGCCGACGGTGCTGTCGCGGATGCCCAGGCGCTTGAGCTTGGACATGATCTGCGGCAGCACGCTGTCGCTCGAGGTCGTCGCGAACACGACGGTCAGCTCCTCGCGCAGGTAACGCAGCAGCTTGAAGATCGAGAAGCCGGAGATGCGCATGATCGCGCCGAGCACCACGACGACGAAGATGATCACCGCGGCGTAGAAGAGCACGACCAGCATGCCGAGCTGCTTGAGCGATCCGACGCCGTACTTGCCGACCGTGAAGGCGATCGCGCCGAGCACGCCCAGCGGGGCGAACTTGATGATGATGCCCATGGTCTTGAACAGCACGTGCGACAGCGTGTCGATGAACTGCGACACCGGCGCCCCGCGTTCACCCAGCATCGCCAGCGCGCAGCCGAACAGGATGGCGAACAGCAGCACCTGCAGCACGTCGCCGGTGGCAAACGCGTTGACCACGGTGCTCGGGATCAGCTTCATCAGGAACTCGACCGTGCCGCCGCCGGTGAGCTTGCTGGCATTCTCCGCGTAGGCGCTCATCGCCTTCGCATCGAGCGTGTGCGGGTCGACGTTCATGCCGACGCCCGGCTGGAACACGAAGGCCAGCAGCAGCCCGAGCCCGAGCGCGATCGTCGTCACCGCCTCGAAGTAGACCAGCGCCTTGACGCCGACCCGGCCGACACGCTTGAGGTCGCCCGCGCCGGCGATGCCGTGCACGACGACGCAGAACACCAGCACCGGGATGATCATCTTGATCAGCTTGATGAAGGCGTCGCCGAGCGGCTTGAGCTTGACGGCGAACTCGGGCACGGCCAGGCCGATCGCGACACCGACGATCAGCGCCAGCACGACCTGGCCGAACAGGGAACGCAGGAATGAGGGCATGGGGTTCTCCAGCGGGGGGTGGTGCCGGCCTGTGTTGATCACAAGCTTGCATACAAGCAATGTAGGCAAATATCGATCAACCGAGGTCGGGGAAAACCCGCGGCATGCAGGAGCCATGCCGCGCCCGGCCCGGGCCGGCTCTGCGCGGTGCTGCGCTCCCTGCCGCGCCGAGCGGCGTCCCGTGCCTGCGGGGGTTCCTGCAAACGCGGGAGTGCCGCCGGCGCCGGCCGAGCGTTCATTGGCGACATGGACCTGCGCCTCCTGCTCGAGCGAACCCCGGCCGCCGCGGACCGGGTGCAGTCGCGCGCGGAGGAATGGGCCAACACGCTCAGCCACGGCCTGGGCATCGCGCTCCCGCTGCTCGCCTGGCCGCTGCTGGCCGACGCGGCGCAGCGCCAGTCCGGCACGCCCGGCATGGTGGGCGTGGCGCTGTTCTGCGCCTCGATGCTGCTGCAGTACCTGGCCTCGACCGTCTACCACGCGCTGCCGCCCGGGCGCGCCAAGCAGTGGGCGCGCTCGGTCGACCATGCGGCGATCTTCGTCTTCATCGCCGGCAGCAGCTCGCCGTTCACGCTCGGGTTGCTGCAGGGCCCGGCGGGCACGGCCACCTGCGCGCTGGTGTGGAGCCTGGCGCTGGCCGGGGTGTGGCTCAAGCTGCGCCGGCGCCTGACCAACCGGCGCCTGTCCACCGGCCTCTACATCCTGCTCGGCTGGCTCGCGCTGCTGGCCGCCCTGCCCGGCCTGCGCATGCTGGACCCGTCATCGCTCGCCTGGCTGCTCGGCGGCGGACTGGCCTACCTGCTGGGCTGCGCGTTCTTCATGTTCGACGCCTCGCTGCGCTTCGGCCACTTCGTCTGGCACCTGTTCGTGCTGGCCGGCAGTGGCTGCCATGTGTGCGCGGCGCTGTGGCCGGCGCTGCGCTGATCAGCTGGCCGGCTTGGGCGGCTGGCCCTTGTCGGACCAGAGCACGCCGCCGGTGGCCCAGTCCTGGCGCTGGATGTCGAAGAACAGGACGTCGACACCGTCGGCACTGCCGCCCAGCACCTTCACGCAGGCGGCGGTGATCTCCTGCGCCAGCGCGCGTTTCTGCTCGGCCGTGCGGCCCTCGAAGAGTTCGATGCGGATGGTGGGCATAGGTCAGTCCTTGTAGCCGGGGGAGGTCTTGTCGAGGCCGCGCAGCAGGGCGGGCCATTCCAGATCGCCGTCGATCTCGCTGCCGTCGCCGACCCACTGCCGGTAGGTCAGCGCGGCGATCTCGTCGGGCACCACGCGCAGGCCGGGGCCCGCCGCCATCGCGGTCAGCTGCGCCTGCGCGGCGCGTTCGAGCAGGTACATCAGCATCCAGGCCTCGGCCACGGTGCGGCCGACGGTCAAGGTGCCGTGGTTGTCGAGGATCAGGCCGTCGAGCGTGCCGAGGTTGGCCACCAGGCGGCGCTGCTCGGCCGCGCCGAGCGCCAGGCCCTCGTAGGCGTGGCGGCCGAGCCGGCCGTGCAGCCGCATCGCGAACTGCGAGGTCGGCAGCAGGCCCTCGGGCCGCATCGACAGCGCCACGCCCCAGGGCGTGTGCAGGTGGATCACGCAGGCCGCGTCCGGCCGCGCCGCGTGCACCGCGCCGTGGATGGTGAAGCCGGTCGGGTTGACCGCGCGGCCCGAGCCATCGACCACCTCGCCGTGCCGGTTCACCTTCACCAGGCTGGAGGCGCTGATCTCGTCGAAACGAGCGCCGAACGGGTTGATCAGGTAGCAGCCCGGCTCGCCCGGCACGCTGGCCGAGAGGTGGGTGTAGATCGTGTCGTCCCAGCCGCGCTGGGCGGCGAGGCGGTAGGCCGCGGCGAGGTCGATGCGCACCTGCGCTTCGGTCGGTACGGGACGGGGCATGGGATTTCTCGAGTCGTCACCCTAGGACGGCCCCCCAGATCGAAGCCGCCGGCTCCCCATTCTGGACGAAGCCGCGGCCGACCCCGAAACCTATCCTGAATCGACCGCCGATCGATGCACCGACTGCCGGAGAACCCATGCGCCTGCGAACCCTGCTGCACGCCACCGCGACCCTGGTCGCGCTGCTGCCGGCGCTCGCCGGCGCGGCGCCGCTCGGGCTGGTGACCATCGTCGACGGCAGCGCGCTCGCGCTGCTGCGCGGCAGCCAGCGCCTGGCCGCCGGCGAAGGCGTGGCGCTGCAGGCCGACGACATCGTGCGCAGCGGCACCGGCACGCGGCTGGCCCGGCTCGAGCTGGGCGACGGCACGACGCTCGACCTCGGCCCCGACACCGAGCTGCTGCTGCGCCCGCAGGCCTTGCCCGGCCCGCGCGCGGCGCTGCTGTACCTGCTGCGCGGCTGGCTCAAGGTGGGCGCCGCCGAGGCCGCCGGCATCGCCACGCCGCAGGGTGACCTGGCGCGAGTGGCCGGCCACGCCGTCGTGCGCGTGACGGCGCGCTCGATGCTCGTGTTCGCGGAGGCCGGCCGGGTCGAGCTCGAACGCGACACGCTGCGCGAAGGCGATGCCTGGGTGCGCCGCGACGGCGGCACAGGCAGCGTGCAAGAGCGCCCGCCGGCCGACCTGCTGGAGGGCCTGCCGCGCGGCTTCGTCGACCCGCTGCCGCGCCGCAGCGCGCGCTTTGCGGCGTCGCCCGCGGCGCCGGGCCCGGCCGGGGAGCCGGCCTATGCCGAACTGGCGGCCTGGCTGAACGGCGAACCGGTGCTGCGTGCCGCCTTCGTGCCGCGCTTCGCGGCACGCGCCCGCGACCCGGCCTTCCGCCGCGCGCTGGTGGCGGAACTGCGCGCACATCCCGAGTGGGACCGCACGCTGTTCCCGGAAAAGTACCGGCCCCGGCCGGTGGTGGCCGCGGTGTCGGTGTCGACGGTGGCCGTGGCAGTCGCGCGGCGCGCCGAGCCGGCCGCATCACAGGCCGAGACGGAGGAACGATGAAGCTGCTGGTCAAGTTCAACCTGGTGTTCGTGCTGGTGTTCCTGCTCGGCCTGGGCGTCGCCGGCGTGCTGACGCGCCAGATGCTCGAGCGCCACGCGCAGGAGGAGGTCCTGCAGCACGCGCGCTTCCTGCTCGAGAAGGCGCTCGCGGTGCGCAGCTACACCGCCAAGCAGATCGCCCCGCTGCTGGAGACGCAGATGAAGTACGCGTTCCTGCCGCAGTCCGTGCCGGCCTTCTCGGCCACCGAGGTGATCGCCACGCTGCAGAAGAACCACCCCGAGTACAGCTACAAGGAGGCGACGCTGAACCCGACCAACCCGCGCGACCGCGCGGTCGAGTGGGAGGCCGACGTGATCGCCGAATTCCGCAAGGCGCCGGAGACGATCGAGTTCATCGGCCAGCGCGACACGCCCAGCGGCCGCTCGCTCTACATCGCCCGGCCGATCAGGATCGCCGATGCCGCCTGCCTGCGCTGCCACAGCACCGTCGAGGCGGCGCCGCGCACGCTGGTGGAGAAGTACGGCCCGGCCAACGGCTTCGGCTGGCAGCACGGCGAGATCGTCGGCGCGCAGATGGTCTCGGTGCCGATGGCGGTGCCGCTGCAGCGCGCGCATGCGGCCTGGGCGCTCTTCATGGGCATGCTCGCGGCGGTGTTCGTCGCCATCGCGGCGGCGCTGAACGCGATGCTGTGGTGGCTGGTGATCCGCCCGGTCACGCAGCTCTCGCGCCTGGCCGACCGCGTGAGCCTGGGCGAGCTCGGCGCCCCGCCCTTCGGCGCCCTGGCACGCGACGAGATCGGCCGGCTGGCGCTGTCCTTCAGCCGCATGCGCAAGAGCCTGGTGCAGGCGATGCGAATGCTGGAAGGTGCACCTTCATGAGCGCGCGGCCGATCGACTTTGCACCCGAGCCGGCCCAGGCACAGCACAGCGCCCCACGCCAGCTCGGCAAGTACCTGCTCTCGCACGTGCTGGGCGAGGGGGCGATGGGCGTGGTCTACAAGGCGGTCGACCCGCACATCCACCGGCCGGTGGCGGTCAAGGCGATCCGCGCGCCGCTGCTCGCGCCGGGCGCGCACGACCTGGCCGCGGCGATGCGCTTCCGCATCGAGGCGCAGGCGGCCGGGCGGCTCAACCACCCGAACATCGTCTCGATCTACGAATACGGCGAGACGCCCCACGAGCGCTACATCGCGATGGAGTTCGTCGACGGCGTCTCGCTGCTCGAACTCGCGCGCCACACGCCGCGCCTGCCGCTGGACGACGCGCTGAGCCTGATGCTGCAGCTGCTCGACGCGCTCGAGTGCGCCCATGCCCAGGGCGTGTGGCACCGCGACATCAAGCCGGCCAACCTGCTGATCACGCCCGACGGCCGGCTGAAGGTGAGCGACTTCGGCATCGCCCGCATCGACTCGGCCGACCGCACGCACCACACCACCGTGCTGGGCTCGCCGGGCTACATGGCGCCGGAGCGCTACACCGACGAAGCGCCCGACCAGCGTGTCGACCTGTTCGCCTGCGGCGTGCTGCTCTACGAGCTGCTGACCGGCGCGCCGCCCTTTCGCGGCAGCAGCAGTGCGGTGATGTACCAGGTGCTGCACCAGCATCCGCCGCTGCCCTCGACGCTGGCGCTGCAGCCGGCGGTGCCGGCGCGCTTCGACGCAGTGGTGCAGCGGGCATTGGCCAAGCGGCCGGCCGACCGCTACGCCAGCGCCGCGCTGATGCGCCAGGCGCTGCTGGCCGCGGCCGACCGGCCGATCCGCCCGACGCTCTCGGTCGACACGTTGTTGACGCTGCGCCGCACGCGCCCTCATCCGGCCACCCAGGTGTTGCCGCGCCCCACGGCGCCGGGCACGCCCTCGCTGCCCTCGCTGCCCTCGCTGCCGGGCATCGACCACAGCGCGCTCGACGCGCTCGAGGCGCTGCTGCGGCCGCTGCTCGGCCCGATGGCGCGCCTGGTGCTGCGCGACGCAGCACGCCACTGCCACGACCTGCCCTCGCTGGTCGCCCAGGTGGCGCACCAGGCGCTCGACGAGGACGAACGGCCCGGTTTCCTCGCCCGGGCTGCACAGCGCCTGCCGGCCGCAACGGCCGCGCCGCGCAGCGTGCCGTCGCACCCGCTGCCGGTGCTCGGCAGCACGCCGATGGCGCCGGAGGTCGTGGCCCAGGCCCGCGCGGTGCTGGCCGAGGAGATCGGCCCGCTTGCCGGCCTGATCGTCAGGCGTGCCGCGGCCGTGGCCGGCACGCGCGAGCAGTTCTTCGCCGCGCTGGTGGACCTGGCCGGCGACGAGGTCGACCGCAAGGCGCTGCTGGCGCGGCTCTGGAAGGGCCGCTAGCGCTCCATGGCCGCGGCGACGCGGTAGAGCCACACCGGCTTGCCGGGCACGGCCTCGAGCCGCGCCTGCGGGGCGACCCCCGGCACCGCGAACTCGAGGCTGGCGAGCCAGGCACCCGGGCGCAGCTCGCGCCGCGCCTTGTCGAAGGCGCGCGCCATGCTCTCCGGCCGCTGGAACAGGAACACCAGGTCGGCGTCGGACCAGTCGGCGGCCCACATGTCGGCGCGGCGCACGCCGGCGAAGCGGCAGCGCAGCGCGCAGGCCAGGCGCAGCGGCCAGCTCCATTCGAGGCCGAGCAGCCGGGCATGCGGATAGATGCGGCGCAGCTCGAGCAGCCCGTCGCCCAGGCCGCAGCCGGCGTCGATCACGCAGGCGCCGTCGCGCAGCGGCACACGCTCGGCCAGGCCGGCCAGCGCGCCGCGCGGCGTGGGGAACAGCGGCGCATCGCGCCACGTGTTGAGCGGGTAGAGCGCCAGCAGCAGCGCGAGCGGCATCAGCCAGGCCCAGGCGGGCAGCGCCGCCGCGCCGGAGGCGAGCAGCGACAGCGGGAAGCCGGCCGCGACGAACAGCCGGCGCCAGCGCGTGCCGGCGCGCCACGCGAGCGCCGCGCCGAGCAGC
>QJOU01000209.1 GCA_003265685.1 Piscinibacter caeni
GGCGCGCCAGGCGCTCGAGAAGCCGGCCGCGCCGCGTTGGCACGTGGCGGCGATGGGGCTGTCCGAGGCGGTGGACGACCTGCCCGCGCTCGCGGCCGTGCCGCAGGAGCTCGAGGCGGTGGTAAGCGCGCGCGGCGCGGGCGGCGCGGCCTGGCTGAACGGCGCCTTCGACCGCGCGCGCCTGCTCGGCACCCTGGGCTCGCGCGAGTACAACGTGCTGCACGTGGCGAGCCATTTCGTGCTGCAGCCCGGGCTGCCGGCGCAGTCGCGCCTGTACCTGGGCGACAAGAGCCGCCTGACGCTGGCCGACATCGCGCGCGAGGACCTGAAGTTCGCGCAATTCGACCTGGTCACCTTCTCGGCCTGCGAGACCGCACGCGGCGGCGGGCGCGACGCCACCGGCCAGGAGATGGAGAGCCTGTCGGCCAAGACGCAGAACCAGGGCGCGCAGGCGGTGCTGGCGACCTTGTGGAAGGTGGACGACGCGAGCACCGCCGCCTTCATGCGGCGCTACTACGCGCTGCGCGGCGAGCGCGGCCTGAACAAGGCGCAGGCGCTGCGCGAGGCCCAGCGGGCGATGCTCGAGGGGCGGTTGCGCGCGCCGGGCCGCGACTGGGGCGCGCCCTACCACTGGGCGCCGTTCGTGCTGATGGGAAACTGGCGATGACGCCAGGGGGCCACTGGCGCTGACAAAGCCTTCCTGACCGCCGCGCTCCCCACGCGTCCGACCTGCAAGCGCGACGTTTCGCGCCAGGAGGACGAGATGAACGGGATCTTCGACATGGCGCTGGCCACCACGGGCGGGCTGATGACGGCAGGCGGACTGGGCTACGCGATGCTCGCGGTTGCGGTGGCCGAGCGCTTCACGAGCGCCGAGCGCGGCACGAGCGGCTTCACGCCGCGCGACGCCGGCCTGGCCTACGAGGACGTGCGCTTCCACGCCCGCGGCGACGACGTGCGCCTGGCCGGCTGGTACCTCGGTGCACGCTGCCCGCGCGGCGCGGTGGTGCTGGTGCACGGGCGCGGCGCGAGCAAGGGCCACGAGCTGACGGTGCAGGCGATGGCCCTGGTGCGCCGCCTGCTCGACGACGAGCTGAGCGTGCTGATGCTCGACCTGCGCGGCCACGGCGACAGCGACCCGGCGCGTCTGACCTACGGCTGCAACGAGCGGCTCGACGTGCTCGGCGCGGTCGACTGGCTGGTGGAGCGCGGCTACCGGCCCGGCACGATCGGCGTGCTCGGCGCCTCGATGGGCGGCAGCGCGGCGATCGCCGCGGCGGCCGAGGAGCCGGCCATCGGCGCGGTGGTCAGCGACAGCGCGTTCGCCGACTTCGCCGCGGTGCTGCGCCACAACTTCCCGCGCGTGATGCGCACCCGCCTGGCGCTCGCGCTGCTGCCCGGCGCGCTGTGGTGGGTGCGGCGCTGGACCGGCGTCGCGCTGCAGGCCTTCCGCCCGGCCGAGCTGGCGCGCAAGCTCCAGCGTCGCCCGCTGCTGCTGATCCACTCCAAGGGCGACCGCTTCGTCACCGCCGAGCATGCGCAGCGCCTGGCCGATGCGGCCGGCACCGAGGCCTGGCTGAGCGACACCGAGGGCCATGTGGCCACCTTCGTGGCCCAGCCGCAGGCCTATGGCGAGCGCGTGGCCGGCTTCTTCGGCCGCCACCTGGTGCGGACGTGAGGGGATCGGGGGCAGAATCGGCCGCATGACGACCGATTCCTCCCCGCGCTGGAAACACGACGGCGTGCGCGTCGTGCCGGGCGACCGGCTCGACCCGAACACCGCCCAGACCCCCGGCATGGACCGGCAGGCGGCCATCACCTTCGCGCGGGTGGGCGCGCGCAAGCTGTGGGCCGGCACCGTGCACATCCACCCGAACGCCAAGACCGGGGCGCACCACCACGGTCCGCTGGAGAGCGTGATCTACGTGGTCAAGGGCCGCGCGCGCATGCGCTGGGGCGAGCGGCTCGAGTTCACCGCCGAGGCCGGCCCGGGCGACTTCATCTACGTGCCGCCGTTCGTGCCGCACCAGGAAATCAACGCCAGCCCGACCGAGAAGCTCGAGTGCGTGCTGGTGCGCAGCGACGGCGAGGCGGTGGCGATCAACCTCGACATCGCGCCCGCCGAGCCGCCCGAGAACGTGCCCTGGGTCGACCCGACGCACCCCGGCTGAACCACGCACGATGAACGACCACCCGGCCTGGCACGCCGCCACGCGGCTGCTGCACGACGACGCCGCGCTGAACGAGGATGCGGCCGTGGTGCCGCCGATCCACTACAGCGCCACCTTCCGCGCGCGCGACGCGGCCGAGTTCGCCGCGATGGCGAACCAGCCGCGCCACCCGCGCTACTACACCCGCTACGGCAACCCGGTGCACGAGCGCGTGGCGCGCGTGATGGCCGCGCTCGAGGGCACCGAGACCGCGCTGCTGACGGGCTCGGGCATGGGCGCGATCAGCACCGCGGTGCTGGCGCAGGTGCAGGCCGGCGACCACGTGGTCGCGCAGACGCGCCACTACATGAGCACCGCCAAGCTGTTCGACGAACTGCTGCCGCGCTTCGGCGTGCAGGCGACCCTGGTCGAGCAGAGCGACGTGGCGGCGCTCGAGGCCGCGTTGCGCCCGAACACGAAGCTCGTGATGCTCGAGACGCCGGCCAACCCGACGCTGGTGCTGACCGACCTGCGCGCGGTGGCGGCGCTGGCGCGGCCGCGCGGCATCCTGACCATCGCCGACAACACCTTCGCCGGGCCGCTCAACCAGCGCCCGCACGAGCTCGGCATCGACATCGTCGTGCACAGCGCCACCAAGCAGCTCGGCGGCCACCACGACCTGACCGCCGGCGTGATCTGCTGCAGCGAGGCGCAGGCCGAGCGACTGTGGCGCATGCACATCACGCTCGGCGCGGTGCTCTCGCCGATGGACGCCTGGCTGCTGCTGCGCGGGCTGCGCACGCTGGACGTGCGGCTCGAGCGCATCAACGCCAGCGCGCTGGCGCTGGCGCAGTGGCTGGAGCGCCAGCCGGCCGTCGAGCGGGTGTACTACCCGCTGCTGGAAAGCCACCCGCAGCACGCGCTGGCACGCGCGCAGATGCGCGGCGGCGGGCCGGTGATCGCGTTCGCGCTGCGCGGCGGCTTCGAGGCCACCGGCCGCTTCGTGGCGGCGCTCGAGCTGGCCACCCATGCGGTCAGCCTGGGCGGCGTCGAGTCGCTGGTGGTGCACACCGCGGCGATGTGGGCCGGCACGATGAACGAGGCGCAGCTCGCCGCGGCCGGCATCCCGCCCAACTTCGTGCGCTTCTCGGTCGGCCTCGAGCACCCCGAGGACCTGAAGCACGACCTCGCCCAGGCACTGGCCCGGGCCTTCCCGGAGCATTGAGATGAAGCCTGTCGTGATGATCACCGGCGCCGCCGGTGCCCTGGGCCGTGCGGTGGCGCAGCGCTTCGCCGCCGACGGCGTGCAACTCGTGCTGCTGGACCGCGACGAGAAGGCCCTGGCCGGCCTGTTCCCGGCCGCGGCGCTGGTGCTGGCACCGGACATCAGCGACGAGGCCAGCGTCGGCGCGGCGGTCGCGCGCACGCTCGAGCGGCTCGGCCGCATCGACGTGCTGGTGCACGTGGCCGGCGGCTTCGAGATGGGCGAGACGGTGGCCACGCTGTCGCGCGCCTCCTGGCAGCGCATGATGGATCTGAACGCGTGGTCCTTCGTCGCGCTCGCGCATGCGGTCGTTCCGGCCATGCAGCGCCAGCGCAGCGGCGTGGTGGTGGCCGTCTCGGCCGCCGCGGCCGGGGCGGGGCAGGGGCTCAAGGGCGCCTACATCGCCTCCAAGAGCGCGCTGCAGCGCCTGGTGGAGACGCTGGCGCAGGAGGTGGCGGCCGACGGCCTGCGCGTGCTCAGCGTCGCGCCGACCACGCTCGACACCCCGGCCAACCGCGCCGCGATGCCCGACGCCGACCGCAGCGCCTGGGTCAGCACCGAGCGCGCGGCCGACACGATCGCCTTCGCCGCCTCGCCGGCCGGCAGCGCGCTGGGCGGGCCGCACCTGCGTCTGGGGGGGTGAACCCCGGCCGCGCCCGGCGCGTCCGCCGGCCGGCGCCTGTCGTATCTGCCTGCAGCAACCCGAGGAGGCGGATCCCGATGAAGCTGCTGCTGAAGTTCAACCTGGTGTTCCTGGTGGTGTTTGCCGCTGGCTTGGTGCTGGCCGCCACGATCGCGCGCTCCCTGCTGCGCGAGGATGCGCAGCACGAGGTGATCGAGCGCGCCCGGCTGCTGATGGAGAGCGCGGTGGTGGCGAGCAGCTACACCGCCAGCCAGGTGGCGCCGCTGCTGCGCGAGCAGATGTCCAGCCACTTCCTGCCGCAGTCGGTGCCGCAGTACGCCGCCACCGAGACGCTCGCCGCGCTGCGCGGCCAGTACCCCGACTACTTCTACAAGGCCGCGGTGCTGAACCCGACCAACCCGCGCGACCGCGCCGCCGACTGGGAGGCGGACGTGATCGCGCAGTTCGCCAAGCACCCGAAGCAGCCCGAGCTGATCGGCGTGCGCGACACGCCCACCGGCCCCTCGCTCTACATCGCCCGCGCGATCGTGCTGAAGAACCCGGCCTGCCTGGCCTGCCACAGCACGCCGGCGGCCGCGCCGTCCACGCTGGTGGCGCGCTACGGCCCGAACAACGGCTTCGGCTGGACGCTCGACGAGCCGCTCGGTGCACACATCGTCTCGGTGCCGATGACGGTGCCGCTGCAGCGCGCCGACCGGGCGCTCGGCGTCGTCGTCGGCCTGCTGGCGGCGGTGTTCGTGCTGATCGGCCTGGCGCTGAACCTGATGCTGTGGCGCCTGGTGCTGCAGCCGGTGAGCCGGCTGTCGGCGATCTCCGACCGCGTCAGCCTGGGCGAGCTCGACGCGCCCGAGTTCGGCGTGCGCTCGCGCGACGAGATCGGCGTGCTGGCCGAATCGATCACCCGCATGCGCACGAGCCTCGTGCACGCGATGAAGCTGCTCGGGGCATGAGATGACATTGCCCGAACGCATCGGCAAGTACCCCGTCACCGGCGTGCTCGGCGAGGGCGCGATGGGCGTGGTCTACCGCGCCGTCGACCCGGTGATCGAGCGCGTGGTGGCGATCAAGACCGTCAAGCGCGCGCTGCGGGACGCCGACGACGCGGGCGCGTCGTTCGCGGCGCGCTTCCGCCACGAGGCGCGTTCGGCCGGGCGGCTGGCGCACCCGGGCATCGTCGCGGTGTACGAGTACGGAGAGGAGGGCGACGACGCCTGGCTGGTGATGGAGTACGTCGAGGGCCGCACGCTGGCGCAGCGGCTCGGGGCCGGGCCGGCGCCCGAGTTGCCCGAGATCCTGGCCCTGATGGAGCAATTGCTCGACGCGCTCGGCCATGCGCACGCCCAGGGCGTGTGGCACCGCGACATCAAGCCGGCCAACCTGATCCTGACGCGCGCGGGCCGGCTCAAGATCGCCGACTTCGGCATCGCCCGGCTGGCCGAGGTGGCGCTGACGCAGACCAGCGCCAGCATCGGCACGCCGGGCTACATGGCGCCCGAACAGTACACCGGCCTGGGGCTGGACCACCGCGCCGACCTGTTTGCCGCCGGTGCGCTGCTGTACCGGCTGCTGACCGGCCGGCCGGCCTTCGCCGGCACGCCCGACGCGGTGATGTACCAGGTGCTGCACGAGAACCCGCTGCCGCCGAGCCGGCACGGCGCCGCGCCGGCCTTCGACGCCGTGCTCGCCCGCGCGCTGGCGCGCGACCCGGCGGCGCGCTTTGCCGACGCCGCGGCGCTGCGCGACGCGCTGCGCGAGGCCGCCGGCCGGCTCGACGACCTGCCCACGCGCGTGCTGGGTGCGCCGCCGCCGGCAGGCTGCAGCCTCGGTGCGGACGAGCGCCTGGCGCTCGAGCAGGCGCTGGCCAGCGCGATCGGGCCGGTGGCGAAGGTGCTGCTGCGCCAGGCCGCACAGACGGCCACCGACCGGGCCACGCTGGTCCAGGGTCTGGCCGGGCAGATCGGCGAGCCGGCGCGGCGCGCGACCTTCCTCGCCCGCGTCGGCGCCGCGCCGGCGGCCACCCCGGCCACGTCGGTGGCCGCGGCGGCATCGACCGGGGCGCTCGATGCCGCCACGCTGGACCACGCGACGCGTGTGCTCACCACCCAGGTCGGGCCGATCGCCAAGGTGCTGGTGCGCCAGGCCGCGTCGCGGGCCTGCAGCACCGAGCAGTTCTACGCCTTGCTGGCGCAGGGCAGCGGCGTCGGCCCGGACGCGGCGCTGCTGCAGCAACTGCGCCGGCCGGGTTGATCCCATCACACGTGTTGGGGGGGCGGGCTAGGGGGGCGGGGTGATGGTCCCGGCAGGGCGCGCTGCCTAGAGTGCCGTCACCCCTTCGACGCGAGGATCGCCCGATGACTTCACCCTTCCTGGCCCGGCTGCGCTGCTGGGCACTGGCCGCGGCTGGCGCCGCGTGTTCGTTCGCCTTCGCCGCGCAGCCGCTGGCCGACCCGCTCGAGGACGTCTCCGGGCCGCTGCTCGGCGCCCCCGGCGCGAGCCTGCCCGATGCGTCGGCCGGCACCCTGGCGCTGGACACCGGCGCCTCGACCACCGACCTGTCGACCAACGTGCCGACTGCCTGGTGGTTCTACACCGGCATCAACGCCACCCAGGTGAGCAACTACCTGAGCGCGAACAGTGCGCGGCTCACCGACGTCGAGGTGCAGTCGGTCAGCGCCGGCGTGCCGACCTTCACCGTGCGCATGGTGCGCAACAGCGGCGCCTACGCGGTGCCCGGCTGGTGGTGGTACTACGGCCTGACGGCGGCTCAGGTGTCCACCTACCTGAACCAGAACACCGCGCGCATCATCGACCTCGAGCCCTACGACATCGGCGGCGGCAACATCCGCTTCGCCGTCGTGATGGTGGCCAACACCGGCGCGGCGGCGCGCACCTGGTGGTGGTACTACGGCCAGACCTCGGCGCAGCTCGCCAACCTGCTGACCGGGCGCCGGCTGATCGACCTCGACAGCTATGGCACGGGCGCCAACAAGCGCTACACGGCCGTGATGATCGCCAACACCGGCACCGACAGCGAGGCCTGGGAGTGGTGGCTCAACCAGACGCCGGCGTCGATCTCGTCCAAGGTGAGCGCCTTCAACGGCCGCGTGATCAAGCTCGACCGGCAGGCCGACGGCAGCTACAACTTCATCCAGGTGCGCAACACCGGCAGCGAGGCGACGGCCTGGTGGTACTGGTTCGGCTTCACCTCGCCGACGGCGCTGCTGAACTACGCCAATCAGCTGGGCGTGCGGCCGGTGGACATCGTCACCTACCTGAATTCGCTCGGCCAGCGCCGCTGGGACGCGGCCTTCATCGACAACACCAACGCCAGCACGCGCCGCATGCGCAACCTGTTCGGGCAGACCTTCCTCGATGCCAACGGCAACCCGACGCGCGGCATCTTCGAGGCCTACCTGAAGCAGGTGGGCGGCTCGGTCAAGGTCGACCTGAACGCGAGCCGGCGCGCCGAGACCGCGAGTTCGCTGAAGTCGCTGCACCTGCTGCACGCGATGCGGCGCGTCGAGGCCGGCACCGACACGCTGGCCTCGGCCTTCACCTACTACGAGTACGACGCGGTGAAGGGCAAGGACGCCTGCCCGGACCCGGCGCTCGAGACGGTCGGCAACCGGCGGACGAACTACAACTTCGAGACCGGCCTGGACCAGATGATGAGCATCTCCGACAACCGCACGACCCGCGGCACGGTGATCCGCTACGGGGGCTTCGCGCCGTTCAACACCACCGCGGCCGCGGCCGGCCTCACGGGCACCACGCTGCGCCACAACATCGGCTGCGCCTACCGAAACCTTGTCACGGACAAGTACGAACCGACGACCAAGCGCAACGACACCACCGCGGCCGACCTGGCGCGCATCTACGAAGGCGTATGGAACTCCACCCTGCTGACCGCGACGAACTCGGCGCGCACCGAGTTCCTCGAATCGGCCAACCCGCGCAACGGCGCCAGCGCCGGCGTGCAGGCGATCATCAACCAGGAGGCGGCGCGGCTGGGCAAGAGTGCGATTGCCGCGCAGTTCGGCAGCCTGGTGCGCACCTGGGGCAAGGGCGGCAGCTACGGCACCTGCCTGCCCAACTCGGCCGGCGACTGCGGGCAGAAGGTGATCATCCGCTCCGGCACCGGGCTGATCCGCCTGCCGGTCAAGGTGGGTGGCGCCACGTCCTACCGCACCTATGCGTTCGGTCGGCTGATCTCCGACGTGCCGGTGACCGACTGGAGCGCGCCCATCGTGACCACCTACGACAATGCGTTCGGCAACCTGTCCAACGAGCTGTACCGCGACGAGATCCGCGCGGCGCTGCAGACCTGGTGAGGCGGCGGTGAGCACGCGACTCTCGGTGCACGACCACCTGCGCGAGGCGCAGGTCGACGCGCAGCGCTTCTACGGCGGCGCGCCGGTGCCCGCCTGGCGGCCGGCACGCGACCGGCGTGCCTGGCTCGCCGCCGGGGCGCTGGGGCTCGCCATCGCGGCGACACTGGCACTGCTGGCCTGGCCGGGGCACGACGAGGCGCCGGCCACCACCGTGGCGGTGCTCGATGCGCCGCGGCC
>QJOU01000210.1 GCA_003265685.1 Piscinibacter caeni
TCAGGAAGCACTGCGCCACTTTGCTCATGTAGCCCTGGAAGGGTCTCAGTACGTGGGCTTCGCGCTCGTTTCACCGGCAATCGTCACGCGAGCCGAAGGCTGCTGGATGGAACAGTTCTTCATCCTCAAGCGCTACCGCCTCGCCGGAGCAGGTGCCAAGCTGGCTCAACATGCCTTCCAAAGCCACCCCGGCCTCTGGGAGGTGGGTCAAATGCCAGCCAATGTAGCTGCACAGGCGTTCTGGCGCCGGGTCATTGCTACAGCCACAAGCGGGCAGTTCCATGAGGTCCAAGTCACTCAAGGCTGGTGGCAGGGCGTTGTTCAGCAGTTCCGCATCGAGGCTGCGGCCTAACCCTTCGCTCGAGGCGACAGCCACCGGCTTGGCACTTGGCCCGCGAGCCCGTGGTTCTTATCATCGGGCTCGCGGGCCAAGCGCCAACCCGGCGTCTGCGCCTCAGCTCAAACGTTAGGCGTCACAGAGCTACCCTGATGGACTATCGACCATTGTTGAAGAAGGCCGGCATCGTTCTCGTCGTGGTTGGTCTGATCGACGTAGCACTGATGGTCGTTGCCATCATGAGCAGCGTCTCCTACTCGTCCAGCCTCAACGTCTTCGCCGTCATTGCGGGCATCTTCCTCATCAAGGGCAGCCTCCGAGCTGCCTCAATGGTGCAGCAGTTTGCGCTGTTCTTTGTCGCCGCAATGGTTGCGATCACCGTACTGTCGCCTTTACTTCTCCCACCGGGCCTGCTCGTCACTCAGATTCAACTCAACCCGCTCCTGTCCATCGGCTCCCTGTCCTTCTCCCTTCTTGCCCTCGGCTTGCTTCTGTGGCTCATACGTGTACTTGGCTCACCGGCGGTCGTTCACGCTAGGCACGAAGCCGGTCTTCCACGTCGTTCCAGCTACGTTGCACCTTGTGTCGGAGTTGGGCTCGCGGCAGTGCTCGCAACCGTAAGCTACTTTGTTCAGCGCTCCGACTCAGCGGCACGCGCGATCTCTGAGGCCAGAACTGCGCTCGGTGACGACTACAACTTCCATGTCTCCTCGCTGAGCTCCCACACCACCTCCGAGGGAACATCGGTAGCAGGTGTCGTCACGGCATGGAAGAGCGGCTCTATCAAGGAGTACCAGTTCAGTTGGCGGGAGTGACGCCTAACCCTTCGCTCGAGGGGACTCGCTCCGGCATGGCACTTGGCCCGCCTACCGGTGTGGTACATCATCCGTCCGGCGGGCCAAGCGCCCCGCCTCCGCTCGCCCCTCAGCTCAAACGTTAGGGCGCACAGGCCCGTATCGGAGAGTCAGCAAGTGCTGTTGTCATGACCAAGTCCCCGGATCCCCTTCCTCCAGAAGTGCTCGCAGCCTTCGAGCGGCGCCAGCCTATCGAAGCCATACGCTTGCTTCTTCGCTTGAAGGCCGAGGCAGCTACTCGAAGAGAAAGGACAACTGCCCGTCAACCTGCGTCGCCTCCTGGTGCAACCAAGGCCGTGCCACCACCTGCCGCGTCCGCGCAGACACCGGGCACCACTAGTCAAAGTAGGCTGTCTCCGGGTGAAGTCCCTCGAACCGAATCTTCCTTCTGGGCCTGGGTAGTTTTGGCGCTGGTTCTCTACTTGGCATATCGCATGTCGTAAGGCCAACCGTATGTCCAGCCAAGCCTGAGTTCAGTGCGCGCGGGGCGGTCGGCGGCACGCGAGTGCGCCCTAACCCTTCGCTCGAGCGGGACCTCCGCCGGCAAGGCACTTGGCCCACCAGCCGGTGTGGTCCATCATCCGGCTAGTGGGCCAAGCGCCTTCCCGGCTACGGCCCCTCAGCTCAAACGTTAGCCGTCACACCATGCATTCGCGCAAGGTTGTCCTTCAGTCGCACTCCGCCTACCAGGCCGAACGCGATGACCCGCTGCTGCAAGAACTGATCCGTGATCGCGTTGAACTGTTCTGCGCCGTTGGAGTGGACGCAGAGGCGTGGGAGGATGCGCTCGACTGGCTGTGCATCGGGCCGGATGGGAACGGCACGCACCACGTCACCACTACCGCGCATCCTGAAAGCACGCTGTCCGAGGTCCTAAAGTTCGCCGAAGCCTTTGCGGTGTCGGAGCCTTGCTCAGTGCAGGTCATCTATGTCCAGTGAACACGGCTCCGCCGAGAGCCTCACGCGGGTGCTCGCATGGGTACTCGCCTTGGTCTTGGGTGGTATCGGCGGCGTCGGCGTTTGGTTGGGCACCGAACTCTGGCATCTTGCAGTAGGCCTACCGCTCATGCTCCTCGCGGCTTGGCTCATTCGCGCAGCGCAGTGACGGCTAACCCTTCGCTGGAGCCGACTCGCACCGGCATGGCACTTGGCCCGCCTCCTGGTGTAGTACATCATCCATCCGGCGGGCCAAGCGCCACACCGGCACTCGCGCCTCAGCTCAAACGTTAGGCCTCGGAACAAGTGGCAGATGAGCGCCTCGGCCAGAAATGAATGCAGCTTCTGCCAAGGCCTGCGCTTCGGTTGCAACGCAATACCAGCTCCGTTGCCCGCTCGCGCGCCGCGTCAAACAGGGCGAGGTCTGCAAGTTCTCGAAGCAGTTGCACGTCTGCATCGACTGTCGGAGTTGTCTTGTCAGTTGACTCCTGCGCCCATGGACGGCCGTGCCCACGGCCTGCGCCGTGCAGGCGCAGGAGAAGCGCGGAAGCGCTGGCTGGCGCCACAACGCCCTCCTCCGTGCAGCGCCGAGTTGCCAAACCAGGCCGCGGCCTAACCCTTCGCTCGAGCGGACCTCCACCGGCAAGGCACTTGGGCCGCGAGCCCGTGGTGGCTATCATCGGTCTCGCGGCCCAAGCGCCTTGCCAGTTCCGGCCGCTCAGCTCAAACGTTAGGCCGCACAGCCATGGGCCCAGCCCTCTCGCACTTCTCAGAACGTCACGGCAAGGAGTTCGCCGAGGCCGCCCGCCGAAGCAAGTCGCTTCACGGACGCTGGGTGAGCCCACCCACGGAGACGTCTGCAGCTGCAGAGCTGGCCAGTCGCAGGCAGGGTCCGTTGGACTTCGGCTTTCTCATCTTCGACGTAGCAACCACTCGGATCGCCGGCTACATCGAGATCACGAACATTGTCCGAGGGCCACTCCAGAGCGGCTACCTCGGGTACTACATGTTCAAAGGATTCGAGGGCCGGGGCTACATGAAGTGGGCTCTTGCCACCATCGTCAAGCGAGCCTGGGAGGTGCACAAGCTGCATCGGCTCGAAGCCAACATCCAACCAGGTAACGTCGCTTCCATCGGGTTGGTCAAGGCACTTGGCTTTCACCAGGAAGGCTACTCGCCTCGGTATCTCAAGCTTCGCGGTCGCTGGCGCGATCATGAGCGCTGGGCCATCCTGGCTCGCTAGCGAGAGTGCGGCCTAACCCTTCGCTCGAGGCGACCCTCCACGGCTTGGCACTTGGGCCGCGAGGCGCTCGCTGGCATCATGCACCTCGCGGCCCAAGCGCCAACCCGATCCGGTCGCCTCAGCTCAAACGTTAGGCCTCACGTGCGCAACAAGTTCGGCCTCACCCGAGACATTCCTGCCGACATAAAGCGTGCAGTAAGGCAACGCTGTGGCTTCGGATGCGTACTATGCGCTGGTGCCATCGTCGAGTATGAGCACTTCGATCCGGAGTTTGCGCGGGCGCGGCGACACAGCGCCGATGGCATTACGCTTCTGTGCCCAACCTGCCATGCGAAGAAGACACGTAACCTGATCTCTGTGCGCCGCATTCGTGAAGCCAACGCAGCGCCCGCCGCAATGACTGTTCGCTACGCCTTTTCGGACGTCGAAGGAACACCGCGTCGACCCTTCGTCAAGTTGGCCGGAATGACTCTCAAGAACTGCCAGATTCCGCTCGAGGTGCGCGGGTTCCCGGTTCTCGCGATCCAAGACGCCGAAGTCGAGCGAGGCCCGTATCGGCTCTCGGCGACGTTCTTTAACAGTGCAGGAGCGCCAAGCTTGTTCATCCGCCGGAATGAGTGGCAGGTGTTTGCCGACTCCTGGGATGTCGAAGTTGTCGGCCCCTCCATCACGGTACGTCAAGGCCCCGGACAGATTGCGCTTCGCACAGAGTTTGTGCCCGGCGAGGGTCTTCTCGTCACGCGACTTGAAATGCTCTGCGGCGGATACCGCCTCAGCGGCAATGTAGACACATTGGAGGTGCGTGATCCTGGCGGTGTCGGGCACAGCTTCACACGCTGCCTTTCCGATGGCTCCAAAGTTGGCCTATCTCTCGCCTAGAGGTGAGGCCTAACCCTTCGCTCGAGGCGACCCTCCACGGCTTGGCACTTGGGCCGCGAGCCAGCTAGTGTCATCATCCGTCTCGCGGCCCAAGCGCCAATCCGCGGCGGTCGCCTCAGCTCAAACGTTAGGCGTCACGTGACCCCCGACCTGCACATCCGCCTCGCTTCGGGAAGCGACGCTGCCGATATCGCGGCGATGTCGCGCCGATTGATCGAGCACGGTTTGCCCTGGTCCTGGCAGCCGGCGCGCGTGGCTCGAGCGATTGCTTCGCCTAACACCAACGTCGCAGTCGTCCGAGAGCAAGACGAGCTAGTCGGCTTCGGCATCATGGAATACTGGGACGAAGATGCCCACTTGGTCTTGTTTGCCGTGGGTCCGGAACGCCAGCGCCAGGGAATCGGCAGTTCACTTCTCGCTTGGCTCGAGGCTTCGGCCATCGCCTCCGGGTCCCAGCGAATTCGCGTTGAGGCTCGTCGAGACAATGTCGCAGGACGCAGCTTCTACAACGCCCACGGATACCACGAACTGCGGCTCAAGAGTCGTATGTACAGCGGCACGCTGGACGGAGTTCACCTCGAGAAGTGGTTGCGCCTGCGCAGTGACGCCTAACCCTTCGCTCGAGGCGACCCTCCACGGCTTGGCACTTGGGCCGCGAGGCGTCCAGTGTCATCATCCGCCTCGCGGCCCAAGCGCCAATCCGCGGCGGTCGCCTCAGCTCAAACGTTAGGCGTCAAGACCCACTCTGGCGGCAATGGCCGCATTACATCCTTGTCAACCACACTGGTTCGCCTCCGGGCGGGGCACAGAAACCTTAGCGACAGCTGTGATCAATGTCGGGCCCATCGCTTTCGCCGACTCGGCGCTTGGACACGCGAAGCACCCAGTTCGGGCCAGGACTACGGGCGTAGAAGTGGTAGATGAACTTAGGTTCAGCTGTGATGCACGCGCTTCTTTGCACGTCCGAGTTCGTCACGACAGGCATGCAGATCGCTCCAGCGCAAACCTGCTGAATCCACCTCAAGTTAAACACGAAGCGATGCGCCCCAGGGGGTAGAAAGAAGTCCCCCTTGTCGGCGTCTGGTGCGGGGCCTATCCCGTCCAGTTCCAACAATCTGACCTCGTTAGTCATGATCGCAGCTACGGCGAGATTCTCTTCGCTGGTACCCTCCGTACCCAGTACATGCTTCACAGGCGGCGATGCGCAGCCGGACAAGATCGCCACGAAAACGGCAATGGCTGCGACCTTCATGAAGAACTCCTTCGAACGAAAGACTTCACTGTCCGCCCGAAAGAACCGGCACCCGTTGACCAACCGCAACGTAAGCATCCCCGTGTCGCGCGGCGGCACCACCATGACGCCTAACCCTTCGCTCGAGGCGACCCTCCACGGCTTGGCACTTGGGCCGCGAGCCGTTGTGGTCCATCATCCGTCTCGCGGCCCAAGCGCCAACCCGTGGCGGTCGCCTCAGCTCAAACGTTAGGCCCCACCAACACCGAGGAGGAGACTTCGTGAAGTCCATTGCTATTCCCTCCGCTTCAAATCGCCCGCTTCAGTCATTCGCCTTCGCGCTTTCACTGCTGGTCGCGACTACGGCTTCAGCTGCCGACTTGCCCTCGTTCCGCAAGGGCATGTGGGAGTTCAATCGAACCGTCGCAGGTCAGAGCACGGGCGGCAAGAACACGACGCTCACCAATCGGGCGTGCGCTGACCCATCGGCCGATATGAAGCGAATGAACGACATGCTCGCCAAGCAGGGATGCACGTTCTCCCCAGTTTCTACCAAAGGCAATGTCTACACGTTCTCATCAGAATGTCGAATCCAGGGCTTTCATTCGCAGAGCCAAAGTGTCCTTACAGCCGAAGGAGACAGTTCGTACACAGTACAGGTCACCGGCACCACAGCTGGCCAGCCCATCAGTGAGCTTCTCAAGGCGAAGCGGGTTGGGGACTGCTAGCAACTCCTGTCCAACGCTCAGGGTGCGAGAGGTGTGGCCTAACCCTTCGCTCGAGCGAACTCGCACCGGCATGGCACCCTGGCCTCGAGCCCGTGCTGTCTATCATCGGCCTCTCGGCCAGGGCACCACACCGGCGCTCTCCGCTCAGCTCAAACGTTAGGCGTCACGACCAAGACCGAGCGCAGTGTCACATGTCATATCTCCTAGAGCCTCCGCTGATCGACCTCGCCGAATACGGGAAGTCCAGAGAAGCGGGACGAGCGGGTAAGGCGTTCGCATTGCACATCTTGTCCATGGCAACCGAAGTCATCCGCCGGGGCATGCCTGCACAAGAGCTGATAGGGATCCGCGCGTGCTTGCGCTACCAAGTTCGCGCCTTGCGTTGGAACAACTACGTTTGGCGCATTCCGGCCGGAACCGAGCATTTCTCCGACACAGCCTTCGAGGCGGAGGGACGTACCTATGTACTCCCAAACTCCGTCGTAGCCACGACTCTCTTCTACCGTGCCGCACTCGATGAACATTCGAGCGGGCTCTCACGTCTGGTCTTCTCAGACATGGTTCACGGGCTCGAGCGCGCGTGCCAAGCGGGTGTCTTCGGCTATCCGGTGACCAAGCATCCGGACCTTCGACTGTTCGGCGAAGAGGACATTCTTCCGTTCATCGCGTCGCAGTCATTGGCATCGGCTCAAGGTGACGCCTAACCCTTCGCTGGAGCCGACTCGCACCGGCATGGCACTTGGCCCGCTTCCCGGTCTGGTCCATCATCCGTCCAGCGGGCCAAGCGCCACACCGGCGCTCGCGGCTCAGCTCAAACGTTAGGCCTCAGAAGCATGCCCATCTTCGCCTCCGAAGCTGAACTCCTTGAAGCCATCAAGTTCCACGACCAACTACTTGAGTCGGTAGCCGCAGGCGAACTGAGTTTCGATGACTTCTGCGAGAAGTGCCATGACTTCTATGCGTTCTACGCGCTGGACGGACACGAGTCCGATGAAGATGAACTTGCCCTCATTGAGAGGCACCACGTATTGATCGAACCGCGCCGCGTTGTGGCGGAAGACATCCTCTCCCTGGTCTGCTCGGATGAAGACGCCGAACGCGAGATCTACAAGCAAGCTGGCCGCATTGGGTCCGTTGAAGCAATTCGCCGCATCAGAGCGTTGCTCACGCGTACGGAGCAGTGAGCGCGCAGCGCACGTCAATCGCAGCTCGTAGCGCGCTGAGGCCTAACCCTTCGCTCGAGGCGACCCTCCACGGCTTGGCACTTGGGCCGCGAACCCGTGGTGCATATCATCGGGCTCGCGGCCCAAGCGCCAATCCGCTCCGGTCGCCTCAGCTCAAACGTTAGGCCTCTTACCTGCAGTCTGTCGCACAGGAGCCAAGATTGACTGAAAACGCAGACCGAGACCGCGTGCTGGACGCTCTTCTCAATTGCCGCAACGCGCTTGGAGCCATTTCACTCCTCCTTGGGCCGACATCGAACGATCACGCCCCGAATGGCCTCACGATCCGCACCATTCGCAGCGTATGCGACAAAGCGCTTCAGGAAACAGCGCACGTACTTGAACTCCACGCTGAGCCAGCAAGTAGAGCCTGTGCCGATTCGCAACCCCCGATCAATCTCGCTGAATACAGCAGCCACATACCGGACGAGTTTGTAGTCTTTGACCTTGAGACTACTGGTCTAGACCCGGCGTCTTGCGAGATCATCGAAATAGGTGCGATACGCGTGAGCCGAGCACAGGTTCTTGCTGGAGACAAGAACTTCCTGTCTCTTCAAAGCCTTCTTCGTCATTCAACACCGATCCCCTCACGTATCACGGATCTCACGGGCATCACGCAGTCAATGATCGATCAAGCCGGCGTCGAACCTACAGAAGCGTTGCGGGAGTTTGTCGACTTTGTCGGCTCACGCCCCTTGGTTGCCTATAACGCTAGCTTTGACGTTCGATTCCTCCAAGCTGCGATGGCTGGAACTGGCTTGAGGCTGTCCAACCCTACAATCTGCGCGCTGGAGCTTGCACGTGCCGCTTGGCCCGACCGCGAGTCATACAAACTCGCAGACATAGCACGTTCAATAGACGACGTTGGTGACAATCATCGCGCGGTCGCCGACTGCATTCGGACACTTGTCGTCTACATTTCCGCGGCGAGAATGGTTGGGCACCGCTTTGGCGAAGAGGCCTAACCCTTCGCTCGAGTGGACTCGCTCCGGCATGGCACTTGGCCCGCCTACCGGTGTGGTACATCATCCGTCCGGCGGGCCAAGCGCCATGCCTACGCTAGCCCCTCAGCTCAAACGTTAGGCCTCACAGCCCGTGCGTCGTGCACGCTCATGCAAAACTCAAGTATCCAAGCCGCTGCCCCTAGCGACCAACTCTTCCAAGAGCTAGAGGCCACGA
>QJOU01000211.1 GCA_003265685.1 Piscinibacter caeni
GCCGGACGCGCCCGCCGCCGGCGACGCGCCGGCCGCGGCGACGGACTTCGCCGGCCGGCTGCGCGCGCTGCTCGGTGGCCGCGCCACCGCGCTGCTGCAGGGCGACGACCTGATCGACCGCATCGTCGTGACCGTGGACAACCTCGGCCGCGAGCACGCCACGCCGCGGCTGTGGCCGGTGCAGCCCACCGGCGGGCGCTTCGCCACCCAGCGCGACGGGGCGGCCGAACGCATCGCACCGACCAACGCGGCGCGCTACCAGCCCTTCGTGCGGCTGGCCGAGGGCATCGACACGCCGGCCGCGGTGGCGCTGTACGTGCGCTTCTACCCGCGCTTCCAGCAGGCGTATTCGGCGCTCGGGTACCCGCGGGTGTACTTCAACGACCGGCTGGTCGACGTGATCGACCTGCTGCTGGCCACCCCAGTGCCCGAAGCGGCGGCCGCGGTGCGCCTGCCCGAACGCACCCCGGGCGACGCGTCTCCGCCCTGGACGCGCTACGAGTTCGTCGACCCCGCGTTCCAGGGTCTCTCCGCCGGACAGAAGATGCTGCTGCGCATGGGCAGCGACAACGCGCTGCGGCTGAAGGCGAAGCTGGCGGAAATGCGACGCGCGCTCGTGACGCCTGCCACGCCGCGCTGAGGCTCGACCGCGTCCCGCTTGCCGTATCGTCTGCGGGTCCGTTAGCCTGACGGGCAGGCGCTGCGAGGGCGCCGTCAACACGAACCTCCGGGGGGATCTCTCAGATGGCCACCTTCAACGGCACGGTCGGGAACAACACGTTCACCGGCACGGCGGCAGACGACGTCTACAACTACGGCAACGTCACCTTCAGCGGCGCCACCATCACGGCCGGGCGCGGCCTGGACACCATCACCACCAACGGCGGCTTCGACACACTGAACTTCGGCAACGTCGCGATCGACTACGTCTACGGCACGCGGGTCGGCAACGACTTCTACCTGTACCTGCAGCCGACCACCGACTGGAACGACAGCACCGCCGTCACCACCCTGGGCGGCGTGCGCGTCGTCAACTTCTTCGCCGCCGACGGCAGCGGCGTGATCGACCGCCTCAACCTGGCCGACGGGCACGCCAACTTCACGTACACGAACGGCGTGATGCGCGTGCTGGTCTACAACACCTCGGACGTGCTGATGCACGGCAACGTCGAAGGCTGGGACGCCAACGACTCGCTCGTCGGCACCGCCGTCGACGACTACCTCGGCGGCAAGCTCGGCAACGACACGCTGTCAGGCTTGGCCGGCAACGACGAGATGGAAGGCGGCGACGGCAACGACCTGCTGATCGGCGGCGCGGGCAACGACACGCTGTGGGGCGGCGCGGGGACCGACACCGTCTCCTACACGGGCGCCAACGGCAGTGTCAGCGTCAACCTGCTGGCCGGCACCGGGGCCGGCGTCGGCGCGACCAACGTCGGCAACGACACCCTGTTCGACATCGAGCGCGCGACCGGCGGCAACGGCAACGACACCCTGCTCGGCAGCGCCGGCGCGAACGTATTGAACGGCGGCGCCGGCAACGACACGCTGGTCGGCGACGCCGGCAACGACAGCCTGCTCGGCGGCGCCGGCGGCGACTACTTCGACGCCAGCGCCGGCGCGTCCGCGACGGCCGGCCAGGGCAACGACACGATCGACGGCGGCACGGTCACCGACAAGGTCAACTACATCGACGGCAACACCGTCGGCTACATCAACTCGGGCAATGCGGTGAGCGTGAACCTGGCCACCGGGACTGCGAACGACGGCTTCGGCGGCACCGACACGCTGCGCAACATCAACTTCGTGCGCGGCTCGGCCTTCAACGACACGCTGACCGGCAAGACCGGCCTCGGCAGCGGCTTCGAGCAGTTCTGGGGCAACGGCGGCAACGACACGATCAACGGCGGCGTGATCGTCGACACGCTGAACGGCACGGATGGCAACCGCGTCGCCTACGACCAGCTCAGCGCCGCCGTGGTGGTCGACCTGCAGGCGGGCACCGCCACCGGGCAGGGCAGCGACACGCTGATCAACATCAACCAGGTGCGCGGCAGCAACCTCGGCGACACGATCCGCGGCTCGAACAGCACGACCATCACCGAGCAGATCGAGGGCCGCGGCGGCAACGACGTGCTGGACGGCCGCGGCGGCACGGACTTCGTGCGCTACCAGTACGCCGCCGCCGGCGTCAACGTGAACCTGGCCACCGGCGTGGGCAACGCCGGCGCGGGCGACGTCGACTCGCTGGCCAACTTCGAGGGCATCCGCGGCTCCAACTTCGGCGACACGCTGACCGGCGGCAACGCGGCCAACGCGGCGCTCGAGTTCTTCCGCGGCATGGGCGGCGACGACACGATCGACGGCGGCGCGGGCTACGACCGGGTCGACTACGTCGACTCGGTCAAGGGCGTGTCCGTGACGCTCGGCGGCGCAGCGGCCGGCACGGCGCAGGACGGCCAGGCGATCCTCGGCGGGCAGGTCGTCGCCGCGGGCACCGTGGGCGCGACCTACGGCACCGACACGCTGCTCAACATCGAGGGCGTGCGCGGCTCCGACTTCAACGACACGCTGACCGGCAGCAACATCGCCACGCTCGAGGTGTTCGAGGGCCGCAAGGGCAACGACATCATCGACGGCAATGGCGGGCTCGACCGGGCCGGCTACTTCCAGGCCACCTCGGGCGTGACCGTCACGCTCGGCCTGAACGGCGCCGACGGCAGCGCCAGCGACGGCTACGGCACGACCGACATCCTGCGCGACATCGAGTACGTGCAGGGCTCGCGCGACTTCGCCGACAAGCTCACCGGCAACCAGCTCGCCAACCTGCTGGATGGCCAGGGTGGCAACGACACGCTGTCCGGCGGCGCGGGCAACGACACGCTGCTCGGCGGCGGCGGCGCGGACCTGCTGATCGGCGGCAGCGGCAAGGACGTGCTGACCGGCAACGCCGGGCTGGACCTGTTCCGCTTCAGCGCCGCGCTCAACGCGACGACCAACGTGGACCGCATCACCGACTTCGTCGTCGCCGACGACACGATCCAGCTCGACGACGCGGTGTTCGCCGGGGTCGGCCCGCTCGGCGCGCTGTCCGCCGGCGCCTTCCGCACCGGCACCGCCGCGGCGGACGCGAGCGACCGCGTGATCTACGACAGCGCCACCGGCAAGCTCTACTTCGACGCCGACGGCAACGGCGCCGGGGCGCAGGTGCTGTTTGCCACCCTCACCGCAGGCACCGCGCTGACGGTCACGGATTTCGTGATCGTCTGAGGCGCGGTCACGCCGGGGTGCGCGTCGAGTCGCGCACCACCAGCGTGGTCGGCAGGATCAGCGGCTCGATGGCCTGCCCGTCCAGCGCCGCGAGCAGCAGGTCCACCAGCGCGCGGCCGGCGGCCTCCAGGTCCTGGCGCACCGTCGTCAGCGCCGGGCTGGCCTGGGCCGCCAGCGGGATGTCGTCGAAGCCGACCACCTGCACGTCCTCCGGCACGCGGCGGCCGTGTGACTTCAGCGCGGACAGGGCCGCCACCGCGAGCACGTCGCTGGCGGCGAACACGGCGTCGAAGTCCACGCCGTCCTCGATCAGCCGGTCGACCTCGCGGCGCGCTGCCTCGGCCTCGAACGGCATCGGGCGGACGAGGCGCGGGTCCGGCGTCAGGCCGCGCGCCTGCTGCGCCGCGATCCAGCCCTCGTGGCGCTGCGCGATCTCCGACAGCGTGGGGTCGCCGAAGAACGCGATGCGCCGCGCCCCGGCGGCCAGCAGGTGTTCCGTGGCCAGCCGGCCGCCCAGCAGGTTGTCGCTGCCCACCGTGCAGTAGAGCTGGTCGCGCAGGCGCGCACCCCAGACGACGAAGGGCACGCCGCGCACGGCCAGTTCGTTGATGCGCCGGTGGTAGTTCTCCTGGCCCAGCAGGATCGTGCCGATCGCCTGGCGGGTGTCGTAGGCGGCGGTGATGCGCTCGAACTGCGCCTCCTCCACGCCCACCACCAGCATGCTGTAGCCGCGGTCGATCAGCGCGTCGCCGATGCGGCCGATCAGCGCCAGGAAGAACGGGTCGCGGAAGTGCTGGCGCTGCTGCGGGTGGTAGGGGAAGGCCACCGCCACGGTGTTGAGCCGCTTGCCGCGCAGCATCTGCGCGCCGGCATCGGCCGAGTAGTTCAGCGAGCGGGCGAGCTCGTTGATGCGCTCGCGCGTCTGCTCGCTCAGGCGCGGATGGTTGGACAGCGCCCGCGAGACGGTCGAGATCGACACGTTGGCCAGGCGCGCGATGTCGGCCATCTGCAGCCGCGAGGGCTTGCGGGCCCCGGGCTCGCCGGCCGGCGGCGCCGGAGGCTTGGTGCGGGTCATGGGAGCTGGGTGCAGGTCAGACGGCGGTTCTACCGCATCCGGCACCGGCCTCGATTTCATGGCGTTTCATGCGCATTCGATTGCGCAAGTGAATCCTGTCGCCTGCGCGAGAGCGGCAAAAGTGACGAACTTTAGCCGGTAACTCGGCGGAAATCCATCCGTGCGTTCCATTGTGCAAACGTTTGCGCATTTGCTCAAGAATAGCGCCACGGCACCGACCGGCCCGTCGCGCTGCCGCTCCGTCGAAGGGCCAACCGACAAGCTGAGGAGACATCCGGAATGAAGACCCCCACAGGACACCTGATCGCCAGCACCCTGCTCGCCGCGCTGGCCGGCGGCGCCAGCGCCGCGCCGGTGGATTTCGGCGGCTACTTCCGCAGCGGCGCAGGCAGCAGCAGCGAAGGCGGCAAGGAAGCCTGCTACCGCCTGCCCGGCTCGGTGCTGTGGTTCCGCCTCGGCAACGAGTGCGACACCTACGCCGACCTGGTATTCCGCTCGACGCTCGGCCAGGTCGACGGCACCACCTTCAAGAGCACCTTCCGCTTCTCGTACGGCACCCAGGGCATCGCCAACTGGGAGCAGACCTCGCCGTCGTGGCGCGAGGTATTCGTCGAGGCGCAGGACATCGGCGCGGCGATGGCCATGCCCGCGCTCAAGGGCGCCTCGCTGTGGGCCGGCAAGCGCTTCTACGGCAACCGCGACATCCACATGCTCGACTACGGCTTCTGGGAGCCGAACCAGGGCGTGGGCTTCGGCCTGGAGAACGTCGACCTGGGCAAGGCCGGCAAGTTCTCCTACGCGCTGATGCGCATCGGCGACTTCACCGGCTACGGCATCAACCCGGCGCTCGGCGGCTTCAACCCGGACCTGATCGGCGGCGGCTCGCGCATGGTCAGCGTGCACGACTTCCGCCTCGAGGGCATCGAGACCAATCCGGGCGGCAAGGTCTCGCTCGGGCTGGACCTCTCGATGGCGGACAACCGCGACGGCACCAGCAGCTACACGGTCAACGAGACGCGCACGGTCTACGTCGACGACGACAACGACCCGACCACGCCGAACGTGCCGATCACCGTGCTGACGCCGGTCACCAAGACGATCGACAACGGCAAGGGCAAGAACGGCCTGGGGCTGCACGTCCAGCACACGCAGGACGACCTGTTCGGGCTCGGCGGCTTCAACCAGGTGGTGTTCAAGTATGCGAAGGACGCGATGACGCTGCGCGGCTGGGGCATCGCCGGCAGCACCGACAAGCGCAACGAATACCTGCTGTTCGACCACTGGGTGATCGAGCCCAAGGGCCTGCCGGTCACCGCGTCGATGACGGCCGGCATGCGCAAGGCGAAGGTGACCGCCGAGCCGAACGCGGCGGTGCCGAATCCGCAGGCGGTGAACACCACCGAGTACTGGATCGGCGCGCGACCGCAGTACCACATCAACAACATCTGGAGCCTGATGGCCGAGGGCGGCTACCAGCAGGCCCGGGCCGACAACGACAGCCTCGGCTGGCGCAAGCTCGCCAAGCTGACGCTGGGCACGCAGTTCTCGATGGGCCGCAGCATCTGGTCGCGCCCGGCGATCCGCTTCTACACGACCTACGCGAAGTGGAACGGCGCCGCCGCCAAGGCCGGCAGCGTGGCCTGCACCGGGCGCGACTGCAACACGCCGATCGACGCCTTCAAGGACAAGCGCCACGGCGTCAGCTACGGCATGCAGATCGAAGGCTGGTTCTGAGGTCCGCCATGAAACAGCAGCAACCCAAGGACCACGACTGGTGGCGCGGCGCGGTGATCTACCAGGTCTACCCGCGCAGCTTCGCCGACAGCAACGGCGACGGCATCGGCGACCTGCCCGGCATCACCGCCCGGCTCGAGCACATCGCGCGCCTGGGCGCCGATGCCGTCTGGCTCTCGCCCTTCTTCAAGAGCCCGATGAAGGACTTCGGCTACGACGTCGCCGACTACGACGACGTCGACCCGATGTTCGGCACCCTGGCGGACTTCCGCGCGCTGGTGCAGCGCGCCCACGCGCTCGGGCTGAAGGTGATGATCGACCAGGTGCTCTCGCACACCTCCGACCAGCACCCCTGGTTCAGCGAGAGCCGCGCGAGCCGCGACAACCCGAAGGCCGACTGGTACGTCTGGGCCGACGCCAAGCCCGACGGCACGCCGCCCAACAACTGGCTCAGCGTGTTCGGCGGCAGCGCCTGGCAGTGGGACACGCGCCGGCGCCAGTACTACCTGCACAACTTCCTGGCCGCGCAGCCCGACCTGAACTTCCACACCCCGGCGGTGCAGGCGGCGCTGCTGGCCAGCCTGACGCGCTGGCTGGAGATGGGCGTGGACGGCTTCCGGCTCGACGCGATCAACTTCTGCGTGCACGACCGGCTGCTGCGCGACAACCCCGCCCGCGGCATGCCCACGGGCGACGACCCCACCGCGCCGGCCTCCAACCCCTGCAGCTGGCAGCAGCACCTGTACGACAGGAGCCAGCCCGAGGCGCTGGACGTGCTGCGGCGCCTGCGCGCGCTGGTCGACGGTTACGGCGGCAAGACCTTGCTGGGCGAGATCGGCGACGAAGCCGGCGTGGCGATGGTCGCGCAGTACACCGACGGCGGCGACAAGCTGCACCAGGGCTACTGCTTCGACCTGCTCTCCGCCGACCACAGCGCGCCGTATGTGCGCAAGGTGATCGAGCGCTTCGAGTCCCTGCCCGGCACCGGCTGGCCGTGCTGGGCGCTCTCCAACCACGACTGCATGCGCTGGGCGACACGCTGGGGCGGCACGAACCCCGACCCGCGCCTGCTGCGCCTCGGGGCCGCGCTGCAGGCCAGCCTGCGCGGCAGCGTCTGCGTCTACCAGGGCGAGGAGCTCGGCCTGCCCGAGGCCGAGCTGGCCTTCGAGCACCTGCAGGATCCGTACGGCATCGCGATGTGGCCCGAGTACAAGGGCCGCGACGGCTGCCGCACGCCGATGGCCTGGGACTCGTCCGCGCCGGACCTCGGCTTCGGCAGCGGCCCCGCGCGGCCCTGGCTGCCGATCGCGGAGAGCCACCGCGCACTCGCGGTCGACCGCCAGGAGGCCGACCCGCAGTCGCTGCTGAACCACTACCGCGCCCTGCTGCACTGGCGCCGCGGCGAGCCGGCACTGCGGCACGGCAGCCTCGAACTGCTGCCCGCGCACCCGCAGGTGCTGGCCTACCTGCGGCGCGATGCCAGCGGCGGCGGCCTGCTGTGCGCCTTCAACCTGAGCGCCGAGCCGGCGCAATTCACGCTCGAGCGGCGCGCGCCGGACTGGCTGCAGTGCGTGATCGAGGGGCCGGCGACGCAGGGCGCCCGCGTGGACGGCGACACCCTGCGCTTCGAGCCCTGGGGCGTGCTGTTCGCGCGCCTGCGCTGAGCCCGGGCCGGGGCTTACAGCCCGACCAGCTGCGCCAGCCCGTTGGTGTCCACCGCGCCGGCGTGCTGGCCGGCCTGGCCGGTGCGGGCGTTCTTGTAGACGATCAGCGGCACGCTGTTGGCGCCGAGCTGATTGAAGATCTCGGTGTTGGCCTTGACCTTGGCCATCACGTCGTCGGGAATGCTCTGGCTGGCGCTGATGCCGCCGCCTCGCGCCAGCACGCTGGTCTCGTTCTCGTTCATCGCGGCCACCGGGTCCTTGGCCATCAGGATGGTGGCGCCCTGCGGGCCCGACTGCGGGCGCAGCAGCCCGAGCGGCATCCAGACGATCTTCAGCCGGTTCAGCAGCGGCTGGGACGACTTCCACAGCTCGGCGCAATGCGGGCAGGTGGTGTCGAAGAACACGTAGACGGTGTTGGCCGCCATCATCGAGCCGACCGTGAAGCCGTGGCCGGTGGCGGCCAGCGCGTAGGCGTCGGCCGCGGTGGCGGGCTTGGCAGCCGGCGCGGCGGCGGCAGGCGACGCGGCGTCGTTCTTCGAGCAGGCGGCCAGCAGCGCGGCCAGGCAGAGCAGGTGTCGACGGTTCATCATGGGGCGATTGTCACTCCGGAATCAAACCTGGGTGCGCCACCAGGCTGCAGCCTGGCCGCGCGAGCCGAGCGCGAGCTTGTCGAGGATGTTGGCGACATGGCGCTTGACGGTGTGCGGGCTGATGTCGAGCGCGCGCGCGATCAGCTTGTTGCTGTCGCCGGCGGCGATGCGCTCGAGCACCTCGCGCTCGCGTTCGCTGAGCAGCTCGTTGCCGGCCGCCGGCGACGGCAAGGCGCTGGCCGC
>KZ836160.1 GCA_003265685.1 Piscinibacter caeni
CCACCACCACCACCACCTCCTCCTCCTCCCGCGCCAGCACCAGCGCCAAGGGCGGCCGCACCGGTCGCGCCATCCCCCAAACCGCAGAAAGTGCCGGCGAGGTGCGGTGATATTCTGCAAAAGGGCTCTCTCGAGCCGCTCACGGCCGAGGAGACCGCCTACCTGCAACGGGAGTGCCGATGAACCGCTTCCTCGTCCTGCGCCGTGGCGCGCTCCTGCTGACGGCCCTGCTGCTGGGCGGCTGTGCCGCACCACCGCCGCCAGCACCTCCGCCGCCGCCGAGCAACCAGCCGCAGCCCTTCGAGCAGGCGGTGGCCGCCGCCGCCGATGCGCTGGCCGCGCAGCTGCAGCCGGCCAAACCGGCCGGCCTGCTGGCCCAGCTGCAGGCCAAGCCGGCCAGGCGCGCGATCGTGCTCGATCCTTCCCTCGATGCCGGCAGCGGCCAGCAGACCGCCGGCACGCAGCAGCTCGACCGGCTGGCCAGCGAGCGCCTCGCCGCGCGCGCCGAGCAGTTCGAGGTGCTGCCCTTCCGCGCCGCCAACCTGGCACGCGCCCAGCTGCTGCTGACCGGCACGCTGACGCGCCTGAACCAGGCCTACCGCATCAACCTCGCGGCCACCGACCTGGCCACCGGCGTGGTCGCCGCGCAGGCCTCGGCGGTGGCGACCGAGGCCAGCGTCGACATGAGCCCGCTGCCCTACTACCGCGACAGCCCGGTGCTGGTGAAGGACAAGGTGATCGACGGCTACGTGCTGACCTCGGCCACGCCGGTCGGCCAGAAGGGCGACGCCACCTACCTCGAGCGCATCGCCGCGGCCACCGTGATCAACGAGGCGATGGTCAGCTACAACGCCGAGCGCTACGAGGAGGCGCTCGGCCAGTACCGCAGCGCGCTGGCCACGCCGGCGGGCGAGCAGATGCGCGTGCTCAACGGCATCTACCTCTCCACCAGCAAGCTGAACCGCCCGGCCGAGGCCGAGGCCGCGTTCGGCCGCGTGGTGGCCTTCGGCATCGCCGCGCGCGAGCTCGGCGTCAAGTTCCTGTTCAACCCGAACAGCACCGACTTCTGGTCCGACCCGAAGATCAGCGGGCCCTACCAGATGTGGCTGCGCCAGATCGCGCGCGAGGCCGGCACGGCCAAGGTCTGCATGGAGGTCGTCGGTCACACCAGCAAGACCGGCACCGAGGCCTACAACGATGCACTCTCGCTGCGCCGCGCGACGACGATCCGGCAGCGCCTGATCGGCGAGTCGGCCGAGCTCGGCGGCCGGACCAGGCCGACGGGCATGGGCTTCCGCCAGAACCTGGTGGGCAGCGGCTCGGACGACGCGGTCGACGCGCTCGACCGGCGCGTCGAGTTCAAGATCGTGGCCTGCTAGGCCGCGACTGCGACCGCGACGCCCGTCAGTTCGGCGATGCGCTCGCGCGCCGCGGCGAGGGCGGCCCGCTCGGCCTGCGGCCCCATCGACAGGCCCTCGGCATACACCGGCTCCACGTCGGTCATGCCGAGGAAGCCGAGCACCGAGCGAAGGTAGGGCAGCTGCGTGTCGGCCGGCGTGTCGCGGTAGACGCCGCCGCGCGCCAGCACCAGGTAGACCTGCTTGCCCTGCAGCAGGCCCTCGGCACCCTTCTCCGTGTAGCGGAAGGTCACGCGGGCGCGGGCGATCGCGTCGATCCAGTGCTTCAGCCCGGCGGGCACGCCGAGGTTGTACATCGGCACGCCGAGCACCAGCACGTCGGCCGCCTGGACCTCGGCGATCAGCGCGTCGTCGAGCGCGACGCGGGCCGCCTGCTGCGGCGTGCGCTGCGGCTCGGGCGTGAAGAGCGCCTGCAGCGTGGCCTCGTCGAGCGCCGGGTGCGGCGTGGTGGCCAGGTCGCGCAGCGTCAGCGTCGCGCCGGGATGGCGCTCGCGCAGCGCGGCAACCAGTTCGCCGGCCAGCAGCGTGGAGACGGAGCCGTCGCGCCGCGCGCTGGCGTTGATCTGCAGGATGTTCATCGCGGGTTCTCGTGGAGTTCGGGGATGCAGGAAATCTAGGTGCGCCCCTGCGCCGCGAGAAGAGCGTGGGCTGGATATGATCGTTGCGCCGGTGGAACGATGACCCTCGACCCGAACGACCTGCTGCTGTTCGCCCGCATCGCCGAGGCCGGCAGCCTGAGCGCCGCCGCGCTGCGCCTGGCGCTGCCGAAGTCGACCGTGTCGCGCCGCCTTGCAGCGCTCGAGGCGCAGCTCGGCGAGCGGCTGATCCAGCGCACCACGCGCCGCCTGACGCTGACCGACATCGGCCACGCCGTGCTCGAGCATGCACGCCAGGTGGTCGACGAGACCGAGGCGGCCGCCGCGCTCGCGCAGCACCGCCAGGCGCAGCCCAGCGGGCGGCTGCGCATCTCGATGCCGGCCGACTTCGCCACCACCGTGCTGGGCCCGCTGCTGGCGCGTTTCGTCCAGGATCATCCGGCGATCGCGCTCGAGCTCGACCTCTCGCCGCGCCGCGTCGACCTGATCGGCGAGAACTTCGACCTCGCGCTGCGCATGGGCGAGCTGGCCGACGACGCGACGCTCGCGGCGCGCCGCATCGCCACCTTCTCGAACGGGCTGTATGCCTCGCCGGCCTACCTGAAGCGGCGCGGCCGGCCGCGCGATCCGGACGAACTGCTGGCGCACGACACGCTGCGCATCCTGACGCGCTCGGGCGAGCCGGCGCCGTGGATCCTGAGCCGCGGCGGCGAGCGGTGCGAACTCGCGCCGCCGGCACGCGCCACCGCCAATGCGCCCGACCTGCTGACGCTGCTGGCGCGCCAGGGCGCGGGCATCACCGCGGTGGCGGACCATTTCGCCGAGCCGCACGTGCTGGCCGGCGAGCTGGTGCCGGTGCTGCCCGAGTGGGACCTGCCCGGCGCGCCGGCCTGGGCGGTGTTCCCGGGACGGCGCCTGATGCCGGCGCGCACGCGTGTCTTCCTCGACGCGCTGGCCGCGGAGTTCGTCGGCCCGCGCTGCGCGGCGCAGCAGGCGCGGACCGCCCGCATGCGCGGGACGGCCGCGCGCTGAGCCGCTTCCAAGCGGTGCCACAATCGGCCCACGCCCGAGGACCCGGCCTTGCTCGACATCGAAGCCCCGAACGTCGACTCCGCGCGCATGCGGCGCGCGGGCAAGGAGCTGCTGTCGCTCGCGCTGATGGACTCGCGCAACCACACGCTGCGCTGGATCGCCGCCTACGAGCGCGAGCTCGAGGCCGGCGCGATGCGGGTGCCGCAGCAGCCCGAACTGAGCCCGCCGCTGTGGGAGCTCGGCCATGCCGGCTGGTTCCAGGAGCGCTGGATCGCGCGCAACGTGCAGCGCCAGCGCGGCGCGCGCTGCGACCCGTCGCAGCCGCGCCTGGCCTCCATCCTCGCCGAGGCCGACCGCTGGTTCGACGACGCGCAGGTCGGCCATGCGCAGCGCTGGACGCTGGCGCTGCCCGAGCTGCAGGCGATCCGCCAGTACCTCGTCGACACGCTCGAGACCACGCTCGAGCTGCTCGACAACGCGCCCGACGACGACGACGAGGCGCTGTACTTCTACCGCCTCGCGCTGTTCCACGAGGACATGCTGGGCGAGAAGTTCGCCCACATGTCGCAGACGCTCGGCTTCGACGCCGGGCTGCTCGGCTCGCCGGCCGCGGTCAATGCACGCGAGCCGCTGCTGTTCCCCGCCACCGTCTGGCCGATGGGCTGCGAGCCCGGCGGCTTCGTGTTCGACAACGAGAAGTGGGTGCACGACGTGCCGATCCCGGAGTTCGAGATCGACGCGCAGCCGGTCAGCTGGGGCCAGTACGCCGAGTTCGTCGCGGACGGCGGCTACGACCGCAGCGCGCTGTGGCACCCGACGGGCTGGGAGCTGCTGCAGCGCGAGGGCCGGCGCTGCCCGCGCCATGTCGACCAGATCCGCCACGGCGTGCTGCAGCAGCGCCTGGGCCGGCTGACGCGCGTGCCGCAGGCGCAGCCGGCGCTGCACGTCGGCTGGTACGAGGCCGACGCCTGGTGCCGCTGGGCCGGGCGGCGCCTGCCCACCGAGCCCGAATGGGAGGCGGCCGCGCACCTCGGGGCGAGCCGCGGCTACCGCTGGGGCGACGTGTGGGAGTGGACGGCCAGCAGCTTCGAGCCCTACCGCGGCTTCGCGCCCGGGCCGCAGCGCGACTATTCGCAGCCCGCGTTCGGCACGCACAAGGTGCTGCGCGGCGCGTCCTTCGCGACGCGCGGGCGCATGCGCAGCGCCAAGTTCCGCGCCTTCGCGCCGCCCGAGGCCGACCACCTGTTCTGCGGCTTCCGCAGCTGCGCGCCGTAGGCGGGCACGGGACCAGGCGCTGGCTCAGGCCGGCCGCCGAGCGGCGTCGGGTGCCACCTCCTCGTGCACCTCGCGATTGAGCCGCCAGACCGTGACCGCCGCGACGACGCCGAAGAAGAGGGCGTGGTTCCAGGCCTCCTTGGCGTCGACCAGGCGCCAGCCGGCAGGGGTGATCGACCGGCCGGTGAGCCAGGGGCTGGTGAGCACGATGATGGCGTCGGCGGCCAGCATCGCCAGCAGCACGGGCGCGACGACGGACCAGCGGACACGGCGACCCGGCGCTCGTCCGGCGTTGTGGAGGTGCGACTGCCACACGGCCGCGAAACCCAGCAGCACCGGGCCCCAGAAGAGGGTGCGCGGGTTTCGCAACCACGCGCCCGCATCGATGGCCGAGACGGCCAGGTACTGCAGCACGCTTCCCAGCGCCCCCAAGGCGATGACGGTCGTTCCGATGCGCCACCATTGACCGGCGGGCACGCGCAACGTGGGTGCATAGCGCGCGATGCCGATCGCCGAGCCGAGCGCCGCGCCGGCGAACGAGACGGCCGTCGGTATGGCGCCGTACAGCGCTTGCACGCGTTCGTCGGACGACAGCGAGCCGAGTCGCGACAGCAGTGGCGCGAAGACCGTGTGCGCCGCTGCGATCCCGAGTGCCGTGCAGGCCACGACCCGTGCCATCTCCTGCGCCCGCCAGCCCGTGCGCGCCCGCACCGCCACCATCACGCCCAGCACGAGGATCGCGTAGTACAGCGAGGTTCCGGCCAATTCCAGGAACCAGCGCGCGACGGCCAGGCTGCTGCCGACGAACTCTTCGGGGCCGACGCCTCGCGAGACCCAGCGGTGCGCATGGCGAACCGACATGCCGATGCCGGCCGCCATCGCCATCACGATCGCCGGTTCGAGCACGGAGTAGCGACGCTCGATGATGTCGGCCAGGCGCGCGGTATCCACGGCCACGCTCCCGAGGACGAAGCCGTTCAGGTCCGACAGGTCGCGCAGGTCGTCCGGCAGGTCGTCCGCCGCAGGTACCCGGGCGTCCTGCAGCAGCACCGGGATCACGCGCACGCGGCCTGCCTGGCGCGCCCGCAACGCGTCACGCACCTCGCGGCGCACCCAGTCGTCGGCGCGCGTGAGGCGCGCGACGCCGCTGGAGTCGACGCAGCTGAGCCAGCGTTGGCCGATCAGCACCAGGACGACACTGGCCTGGCCCAGCGCCCGCCCGATCTCGTCGGGGAAGTCGGTGCCGCAATCGATTGACGAGGTGTCGAGAAAGACGGAACCGGCGTCGAAGCGCCGTTCGAGTTCCGCCTTCAGCGCCGCCGCGTAGGGTTCGGTGTCCTGGCGTCGGTAGGAGATGAAGATCCGTGCCATCGAAGCACTCCCAGGCGCCGCCGATTCGGCGTCGATCCATTCTGTGCGACCGGTCGCTCGGGCGCCCGGGAAGGCACCGTGTGGTGTCCTCCCGATGGTGGAGGCGCCGTCAGCGTGTCGACGTCCGCGCCGCCAGCGCCAGCAGCGCCGCATTGGCCGGGTTGCGCTCCAGGAAGCCGGCGCGGAATTCGGCCGGCACGCGGTGCTGCGCGGTCTGCGACACCCATTCCAGCCCGGCGCGCAGCGCGGCCTGCGCCGCGGCCTCGTCCTGTGCGGCGATGAAGGCCCGCGCCGCGGCCAGCCAGGGTTCGACGATGTAGGGCCCGGTGTAGGCGTGGTGCGCCACGCCCTCGAGCACCGCGCGGGCCTCGCGCGCCGCGCGGGCCGGGTCGACGGCCGCGGCGATCTCGGCGGCGCGCACCCGCGTCGCCAGGCGGACGCCGCCGTGCCCCAGCCGCGTGGCGCGTTCGGCCACGTCGTCCAGCAGCGCCAGGCCGGCCTCGGGCGCCAGGTCGAGCGCGTGCTCCACCTCGATCAGCATGCGGAAGGTGGTGCGGGCGCCGTCGGGCAGCAGCGCCAGCGCCTCGCGCAGCAGCGCGGGGTCGTGCCGACCGGCGGCCTTGGCCTGGTGGTGGCGCTGCAGCAGCGCGCCGGCGCGCACGGTGAGCGGCAGGTTGTCCTGCTCGTCGAGCGGCCGCAGTGACTGGTGCACACGCTGCCACTGGCCCAGGTGGCGCCAGCACGAGGCCTCGTAGAGCGCCAGGAACAGCAGCGCCGACGGCTGGTGCACCGCCAGCAGCTCGCGCGCCTCGGCCAGGCGCTGCAGCGCCTCGTCGAAGCGGCCCAGCGTGGTGTTGCAGGCGCCCAGCGTGGCCAGCACCGGGCCGCGCGCGGCGGCGTCCTCGTCGTGCTGGCCGTAGCCGCGCAGCGCCTGCAGCAGGTGCTCGCGCGCGTGCAGCGAGTCGCCCTGGAACAGGTAGTTGGCCGCCAGGTCGCGGTGTGCATCGGCCAGCTTGACGTGCCGGCCGGCGCGCTCGTAGCAGGCCGCGGCGGCGGCATGGTGCACACGCGCCTCCTCGAGCCGGCCGTCGGAATCGCGGATCTGCGCCAGCACCGCGTGCAGCTCGCCGCGCTCGTCGTCGCTGCCCTGCGCGTCGAACCAGGCGCGGCAGGCCTCGGCATGTTCGGCCGCCTCGTCGAGCCGGTCGGCGATCGCCAGCCCGGCCGCCAGGCGCAGCCGGCAGCGCGCGATCAGCGCCGCGTCGCCGAGCCCGAGGCTGCGCTGCAGCGCGTCGCGCAGGGCGGCCTCGGCGCTCTCCGGCGCGTCGCGCAGCTCGGCCAGGTGGGCCCGCCAGAGCTGCGCGGCGATGGCCTGTGCCGGCGTGGCGGCGAGCGCGTCGAGCCGGTCGCAGCGCGCGTCGCCGCTGGCCGCCTCGTGGTCGACCCCGGCGCTGATGCGCGCCGCCTGCAGGGCGCTTTCGAACGCGGCTGCGGTGTCGCCGCGCTGCGCCTCGAGCGCCGAGCGCTGCTCGAGGAAACCCATCGCCTCGCGCAGGCGCAGCGCCTGTTCGGAGCGCGCCGCCGCGCGGCCCAGCCACTCGATCGCCGCCGCGTCGCGGCAGGCCTCGAGGTAGTGCTGCGCGATGCGCGCCGGCTCGCCGTCGTGCGCCGCCAGCCAGTCGCCCACGCTGCCGTGCAGGTGGCGGGCGATCGCCGCGGGCAGGCTGCGGTGCACGGCGTCGAACACCAGGTCGTGCGCGAACTGCTCGCCCTTGAGCACCTGGGCCGCCTCGAGCTCGTTGAGCGCATCGGCCAGCAGCACCGCCGACGTCTGCAAGGTGGCCTCGGCCAGCGCGATGCCGAAGTCGACGCCGGCGATCGCGGCCACGCGCGCCAGCGCCAGCGCGCCGGCCGAGAGCTGGGCGATGCGCCGGTCGATCAGCCGCTCGATCGAGGGCGGGCGCGGCATGCTGTCGGCCAGCTGCGGCAAGGTCTCCTCGACCCAGGCCTGCTTGAGCGTCTCGAGCACGAACAGCGGGTTGCCGCCGGTGCGCCGGTGCAGCGCCGGCGCGACCGCGGCCGCGTCGATGCCGAGGTCGAGCTGGGTCACCAGTTCGGCCACGGCCTCGGGCGTCAGCGGCGCCACCGGCACCGGGGCGAGCAGGGCCGCGTCCGCCAGCGTGTTCTCGAGCGCCCGCAGCGCGCTGCCGGCCTCGGCCGGNGCCAGCGTGTTCTCGAGCGCCCGCAGCGCGCTGCCGGCCTCGGCCGGGCGGTAGGCCAGCGCCCAGCGCAGGCCGCTGGCGGGATCGGCCAGCAGCGCCAGCAGCTCCAGGCTGGCCGCGTCGGCGAAATGCAGGTCGTCCAGCGCCAGGCCGTCGAGCGCCGGCAGCGCGCGCAGCAGCTCGAGCACTGCGCGCTGCAGCGGCGCGGCCTGCGCCTCGCCGGGCGCGACGGCGGCGCCGGCGAACTCCGGCAGCACGCGGCCGAGCTGCGCCCGCGTGCCGGGCTCCAGCGTCAGGCCGGGGGCGCGCTGCAGCAGCTGGCGCAGCAGGCGCGCGAAGGTGGCGAAGGGCACGCCGGCATCGCCCGGCCGCGCCGCGGCCAGCACCACGGCGGGCGAGGCCTCGGCCAGCCCGGCCAGCAGCCGGCTCTTGCCCATGCCGGCCTCGCCGATCACGGCGGCCACCAGCGCCCCCTCCCAGGCCTGGCGCAGCCGGC
>QJOU01000214.1 GCA_003265685.1 Piscinibacter caeni
TGCGTGTGCTGGCGCTGGCGCGGCGCAGCGTCGCGGCGGACCCCTCGGCCCTGGACGCCGACGCGGCCGAACGCGGGCTGACGCTGCTCGGCCTGGTGGGCCTGGCCGACCCGCCGCGCCCGGAGGCCGCGGCCGCGGTGGCCGAGTGCCGCAGCGCCGGCATCGCGGTGGTGATGATCACCGGCGACCACCCGGCCACCGCGCGGGCCATCGCGCGCGAGCTTGGCATCCTGGCGCCCGGCGAGGACGGCGTGCTCACCGGCCCGGAGCTGGCCACGCTCGACGACGAAGCGCTTGCGCTGCGGGTGCGCACGACGTGCGTCTACGCACGCGTCGACCCGGCGCAGAAGATCCGCATCGTCGCCGCGCTGCAGTCGTTCGGCGGCTTCGTCGCGATGACCGGCGACGGCGTCAACGACGCGCCGGCGCTCAAGCGCGCCGACATCGGCATCGCGATGGGCGCCGGCGGCACCGACGTGGCGCGCGAGGCCGCCAGCCTGGTGCTGCTGGACGACCATTTCGCCACCATCGTGGCCGCGGTGCGCGAGGGCCGGCGCATCTTCGACAACGTGCGCAAGTTCGTGCGCTACGCGATGACCGGCAATTCCGGCGAGATCTGGACGCTGTTCCTGGCCCCGCTGCTGGGCCTGCCGATCCCGCTGCTGCCGATCCACATCCTGTGGGTCAACCTGGTGACCGACGGCCTGCCCGGCCTGGCACTGGCCGCCGAGCCGGCCGAACCCGGCGTGATGCAGCGCCCGCCGCGGCCGCCCGGCGAGAGCGTGTTCGCCGGCGGGCTGTGGCAGCACGCGCTGTGGGTCGGCCTGCTGATCGGCGGGCTGTGCCTGGGCGTGCAGGCCTGGGCCATCGAGGCCGGCGCGCATGGCCAGACCATGGTGTTCACCGTGCTGACGCTGGCGCAGATGGCGCACGTGCTGGCGATCCGCTCCGAGACGCAGTCGCTGTTCGCGCAGGGGCTGCGCAGCAACCTGGCGCTCACCGGCGCGGTGGTGCTCACCTTCGTGCTGCAGCTGGCCGTGATCTACCTGCCGGCGCTGCAGCCGGTGTTCCGCACCGAGGCGCTCAGCGCCGCCGAGCTGGCGATCTGCCTGGCCGCCGCGGCGCTGGTGTTCGTGGTGGTGGAGATCGAGAAGGCCTGGCGGCGGCGGCGCTGATCAGGCGCCGGAGCGCGCCTGCTGCAGCGCTGCGCGCACCGCGCTGACATGCTCGCCGGCCCGCTCGATGGCGGCGTTCAGCTCGACGAGGCTGCAGCCGAGCTGGCTGCACCACCAGGCCATCTCGGTCGGGTCCATCGGGTTGATGCGGCCCGGGTCGAGCGGGCGGAAGGTCGGGTCGGGCGCGTTCATCGCGGGGCTCCTGTCACGCGGCAACGGCCCGATTGTTCGCCTGCGGCGCGGCGCCGGCCTGAGTGACCTCAATGCCGGCGCGGCACCGCGCGGTTCAGTTCGCCGCGAAGCAGTACAGCAGCCCGTCACCCCCGGTGCCGCGCAGCGCCTGCTGGCTGCAACCGCCGCGCGACTGGTGCGAGGAGTTCCAGGAGGTCGACCAGGGGTCCGGCGTCAGGCCGCTGCGGTCGTGGTGGCCGACCATCGCCACGCCCTCGGCGCCGCTTCGGGTCCAGTTGCCGCAGGTCATGTCGGTGTCGTTGTACGAGAAGGCGGTGCCGTCGACCCGCGAGCCGGTCAGGATGTCGTGCCGGTTCGGCGTGTCGCCGCGGCCGTTGACCAGCTCGCCCTTCTCGTTCAGCGCGGTCTGCTTGGTGATCTTGTTGCCGGGGCCGTGGAGATCGTCGACGTCGCGGGCGATCAGCTCGCCCTTGGCGTTGTGCCAGGGTCCCTTGCCGATGCGGTCGCGCGCGTTGACCGGGCCGTCCTTGGCCTGGGTGCTGAGGTAGGCACGCCAGGTCTTGCCGCCGGCACCCGCCGCCGTGGCGAGCTTCTGGCAGTAGGCGTCGGCGCCGGCCAGGCCGCCGTAGTCGGCGCCATTGCCGGCGCCGGTGCTGGTGACGAAGAAGCTCATGCCGCCGCTGCCGCCGGGCAGGCCGGCACAGGCGGCCAGCAGCAGGGCGGCGGCGGCCGCGGCGGCGTACGGGGTCTTGCGGGTCACACGGGGCATGGTGGTCTCCTGTTGGGGTGGTTCGCAGGCTGCGCGGGGGCGCCGCGCAGCTTACGTCCGGCGCGCGGCCGGAATTCCATCCCCCGGCGGGGCCGCTACCGATCAGCTGCCGCGCACCAGCTGCATCACGCGGCCGGCATCGAGCGTGCGCGCCTGCTCGCGCATCTGCGGCAGGTAGCGCTGGTGCAGGCCCTGCGCCTCGCGCGCCATGCCGGCGTAGGCCTCCTTCAGCATCTGCGTGGAGAGCACCCGCCCGCCGGCGTAGTAGCGCTTCGCGACATGCCCGAGCGCGTAGGTGGCCGCGAAGCTCATGCCCGAGCTGACCGCCTGCCGGCCCAGCCCACCGAGCAGGCCGCCGCCGGCGCGGCCGAGCAGCCCGCCGAGCAACTTGCGGCCGGCCTGCTCGAGGTACTGCGAGGTCAGGCCCACGCCGGCGGCGGCGAGGAAGTCCTTCACGTGGCCGCTGTCGAGCGGGTAGCCGTAGGCCTGGCCGATGCGAAAGACCAGGCGCATCTGCAACGGGATGATCGCCATCGTGGAGAGTGTCTCGGGCAGCAGCTCGAGGGCGCCGTTGACGATGGCGGCGTCGAGGATGGCCTTGTCCAGCACGGCCTCGTCGACGGCCGGCGCGGCCGGTGGCGCGGCCTGCACCGCCAGCGGCGCCGCCGCGATCGCCTCCGCCTGCCGGCCGAAGGCGCCGGCGGACGACTCGTCGAGGCCGAGTGCACGCGCCAGCTCGGCGAGGAAGGCCCGTTCGGCCTCGGACTGCGCGCCGTCGGCATCGCAGACGCACACCGCCATCTCGTAGGCGAGCTGGCGTGCCGCGGCGCTGGCCAGCGCAGGCACCGTGTTCGCCAGCGTGACGCGCTGCATCAGCACGTCCTGGTAGAGCGTGGGCAAGTGCACGCCGTCGGCCTGCGACAGCCCCTCGGCGATGCGCTTGATCTCGGCGCGTTCGCGCTCGTGCTTGCTGCCATCGGCAAACGCCGCCAGCAGGCTGACGGCGACGATGGCACGGGTTTCCGCTTCTGTCATGTACATCCCTTCCGGACCGGGGAACGCGTCAGAAGCGGATCGCGGGCGAAGGTTCCTCAGACGTCGATGTTCGCCGCCCGCAGCGCGTTGCTCTCGATGAAGTCGCGCCGCGGCTCGACCTCGTCGCCCATCAGCATGGTGAACACGCGGTCGGCCTCGATGGCGTCGTCGATCTGCACCTTGAGCAGGCGGCGCACGGTCGGGTCCATCGTGGTCTCCCACAGCTGCTCGGGGTTCATCTCGCCCAGGCCCTTGTAGCGCTGGCGGCCCACCGCGTTCTCGGCCTGCTGCAGCAGCCAGGCCATGGCCTGGCGGAAATCGCCGACCTTGGCCTCCTTCAGCTTCTCGCCCTCGCCGCGCCTGACCACCGCCTCGCTGGCCACCAGGCCCTTGAAGGTGCGGCCCGCGGTGGCAAGCGCCTCGTAGTCGGCGCCGTGCACGAAGTCCGCGGTGATCACGCTGCTCTTCGCGTTGCCGTGGTGCATGCGGCTGATGCGCAGGTGGTGCTTGTCGGTGCGGGTGTCGAACTCGGCCACCACCTCGGCGCCGTGCAACGCCTGCTTCATGGCCAGCGCCGAGGCCTCGGCCGCCTCGAGCGTGTCGAGGTTCAGCTCCAGGCCGTTGGCCAGCGCCCGCAGCGCCTCCACGTCCATCCAGTTCGACAGGCGCTGCACCACGTGGTTGGCCAGCACGTACTGGCGCGCCAGCGTCTCGAGCGCGTCGCCCTGCAGCACGGCGGCGCCGGGCACGCCGGTCTCCAGGCGCGCATCGGTCAGCGCCACACGCAGCAGGTAGGCGTCGAGCTCGTGGTCGTCCTTCAGGTACTGCTCGGCCTTGCCGAGCTTGACCTTGTAGAGCGGCGGCTGTGCGATGTAGACGTAGCCGCGTTCGACCAGCTGCGGCATCTGCCGGTAGAAGAAGGTCAGCAGCAGGGTGCGGATGTGCGCGCCGTCGACGTCCGCGTCGGTCATGATGATGATGCGGTGGTAGCGCAGCTTGTCGATGTTGAAGTCCTCGCTGCCGATGCCGGTGCCCAAGGCGGTGATCAGCGTGAGGATCGCGTCGCTCGACAGCAGCTTCTCGTAGCGCGCCTTCTCGACGTTCAGGATCTTGCCGCGCAGCGGCAGGATCGCCTGGAACTTGCGGTCGCGCCCCTGCTTGGCCGAGCCGCCGGCGGAATCGCCCTCGACGATGTAGATCTCCGAGAGCGCCGGGTCCTTCTCCTGGCAGTCGGCCAGCTTGCCGGGCAGACCCATGCCGTCGAGCACGCCCTTGCGGCGCGTCATCTCGCGCGCCTTGCGGGCCGCCTCGCGCGCCCGCGCCGCCTCGACGATCTTGCCGCAGATGATCTTCGCGTCGTTCGGGTTCTCGAGCAGGTAGTCGGTCAGCGCCTTGCTCACCACGTCTTCCACCGGGCCGCGCACCTCGCTGGAGACCAGCTTGTCCTTGGTCTGGCTGCTGAACTTGGGCTCGGGCACCTTGACGCTGAGCACGCAGCACAGGCCCTCGCGCATGTCGTCGCCGGAGATCTCGACCTTGGCCTTCTTGGCGAGCTCGTTGTCCTCGATGTACTTGTTGATCACCCGCGTCATCGCCGCGCGCAGGCCGGTCAGGTGGGTGCCGCCGTCGCGCTGCGGGATGTTGTTGGTGAAACAGAGCACCGATTCGCTGTAGCCGTCGTTCCACTGCATCGCCACCTCGGTGGTGATGGTGCTGCCCTGGTCGCTGTTCTTCTCGCCGGTGGCGTGGAACACGTTGCCGTGCAGCACCTTCTTGCCGGTGTTGATGAACTCGACGAAACCCTTCACGCCGCCGGCGAAGGCGAAGTTGTCTTCCTTGTTGTTGCGTTCGTCGACCAGGCGGATCTTCACGCCGTTGTTCAGGAAGCTCAGCTCGCGCAGCCGCTTGGCCAGCACGTCGTAGTGGAAGTCGACGTTGCTGAAGATCTCCTCGTCGGGCAGGAAATGCACCTCGGTGCCGCGCTTCTCGGTGTCGCCCAGGATCTTCATCGGCGAGACCTCGAAGCCCTCGCGCTGCTCGAGCACCCGCTCCTGCGGCACGCCCTTGCGGAACTCCATGTAGTGCACCTTGCCCTCGCGGCGCACCGTCAGGCGCAGCCACTTCGACAGCGCGTTGACGCAGCTCACACCGACGCCGTGCAGGCCGCCCGAGACCTTGTAGCTGTTCTGGTTGAACTTGCCGCCGGCATGCAGCTCGGTCAGCGCGATCTCTGCGGCGCTGCGCTTGGGCTCGTGCTTGTCGTCCATCTTCACGCCCGTGGGGATGCCGCGGCCGTTGTCGATGATGGACATCGAGTTGTCGGTGTGGATGGTGACGACGATGTCGTCGCAGTAGCCCGCGAGCGCCTCGTCGATCGAGTTGTCGACCACCTCGAACACCAGGTGGTGCAGGCCGGTGCCGTCGGAGGTGTCGCCGATGTACATGCCCGGGCGCTTGCGCACCGCCTCCAGCCCCTCGAGGATCTGGATCGAGCCTTCGCCGTAGCCGGAGTTGTCGGGCCGGCCCGCGTTGTCGGGAGTGTTCGGAAGGTCGCTCATCGCAGCTTTCGCACCGGGGTCGCCGGTCGGGAGAAACGCGCAAGCGGGCCGCGGCCCGCTTGCAGTGGGTGGGCCGGGTACGGCCTCAGATCCTCATCGGCATCACGACGTACTTGAAGCCGGCCTGCTCGGGCACCGTGATCAGCGCGCTGGAGTTGGTGTCCTGCAGGTCCACACGCACCATCTCCTGGCTCATGTTGGTGAGCGCGTCGATCAGGTAGGTGACGTTGAAGCCGATCTCGATGGTGTCGCCGGCGTAGTCGACCTCGAGCTCTTCCTTGGCCTCCTCCTGCTCGGCGTTGCTCGACGCGATGCGCAGGATGCCCGGCTCGATGTTGACCCGCACGCCCTTGAACTTCTCGCTCGTCAGGATGGCGGCGCGCTGCAGGCTGGCCAGCAGCGGCGCGCGCCCCAGCGTCACCGAGTTCTTGTGGTTCTTCGGAATCACGCGGTTGTAGTCCGGGAACTTGCCCTCGACCAGCTTGGTGACGAACTCCATGCCGCTGAACACGAACTTGGCCTGGTTGCCAGCGAAGCGCATCTCGATCGGCGTGTCCTCGTCGCGCAGCAGGCGCTGCAGCTCGAGCACGGTCTTGCGCGGCAGGATGACCTCCTGCTTGGGGATCTCGACCTCGAGCGTGGCCTGCGCCAGCGCCAGGCGGTGGCCGTCGGTGGCCACCAGCGTGAGGCTCTTGCCCTCGGCGACGAACAGGATGCCGTTGAGGTAGTAGCGGATGTCGTGCACCGCCATCGCGAAGTGCACCTGGTTGATGAGCAGCTTCAGCGTCTTCTGCGGCACGCTGAACATCGGCCCGAAGTCGGCGGCCTCCTGCACCAGCGGAAAGTCATCGGCCGGCAGCGTCTGCAGCGTGAAGCGGCTCTTGCCGCCCTGCAGGGTGAGCTTGTTCTGCGCGCTCGAGAGCGTGACGGTCTGGTCGGCCGGCATCGAGCGCAGGATGTCGATCAGCTTGCGCGCGCCGACGGTGGTGGAGAAGTTGCCCGCGTCGCCGTCCAGATCGGCCGTGGTGCGCACCTGGATCTCGAGATCACTGGTGGTCAGCTCGACCTGGGCCCCGGTCTTGCGGATCAGCACGTTGGCCAGGATGGGTAGGGTGTGCCGCCGTTCCACGATGCCGGCCACCGCCTGCAGCGCGCCGAGGACTTTTTCTTGAGTTGCCTTCAAGACAATCATGTGAACCTCTTAAGCTGGTCGTTTTAGTAGAGGGCGGCCGATCCTGTGGAAAGGCGGATTTTCGCTTGTTCCGACAAGGGCTTGGCGGCCGCAAACCCTGTGGGCCGGACACCTGGCACGCCCGGGACGGCGGTACAACAAGTCGGCGCGCCGCGCAGCGCCTGTGGAGCAGTGCCGGCTTGTTCGATGGTTGTCCCCAGGCTTGTCACTTGACGGTCTTCAACCTTTGAGGGTCTGTTCCAGCACGTGCAGCTGCTGGTTCAGCTCGGCGTTCTTCTGGCGTTCGCCGGAGATCTTGCGCACCGCGTGCAGCACCGTGGTGTGGTCGCGCCCGCCGAACAGCTCACCGATCTCGGGCAGGCTCTTCTGCGTCATCTCCTTGGCCAGGTACATCGCGATCTGGCGTGGCCGGGCGATGCTGGCCGGGCGCTTCTTCGAGTACATGTCGGCGACCTTGATCTTGTAGAAGTCGGCCACCGTCTTCTGGATGTTCTCCACGCCGATCTGGCGGTTCTGGATCGACAGCAGATCCTTCAACGCCTCGCGGGCGAGCTGGATGTTGATGTCCTTGTGGCTGAAGCGCGAGTAGGCCAGGATCTTGCGCAGCGCACCTTCGAGCTCGCGCACGTTGGCACGCACGTTCTTGGCCACGAAGAAGGCGACGTCCTCGGGCATCGGCGAGGCTTCCTGCTCGGCCTTGCGCATCAGGATCGCGACGCGCATCTCGAGCTCCGGCGGCTCGATGGCCACGGTCAGCCCGGCGTCGAAGCGCGAGGTCAGCCGCTCGTCGATGTCGACCAGGCCCTTGGGGTAGGTGTCGCTGGTCATGATGATGTGCGCCCGCTTGGCCAGCAGCGCCTCGAAGGCGTTGAAGAACTCCTCCTGCGTGCGTTCCTTGCCGGCGAAGAACTGCACGTCGTCGATCAGCAGCAGGTCCAGCGAGTGGTACTTGGCCTTCAGCTCGTCGAAGGTCTTGCGCTGGTAGTTGCGCACCACGTCGGTGATGAACTGCTCGGCGTGCAGGTAGAGGATGCGGGCGTCGGGCCGGTCGGCCAGCAGCGCGTTGCCGACCGCGTGGATCAGGTGCGTCTTGCCGAGGCCGACACCGCCGTAGATGAACAGCGGGTTGTACATCTGCCCCGGCGCGCCGGCCACGTGCAGCGCGGCGGTGCGCGCCATCTGGTTGGCGCGGCCTGGCACCAGGGTGTCGAAGGTCAGCGACGGGTTCAGGCGCGAGCGCGTGGCGGCCATCGACGCGGGCGACGGCGCAGCGCTGCTGCGCGCGGCCGGCTCCGGGGCCGCGACGCGGGGCGCGCCGTCACTGCCGGCCGCCGCCGCGAGC
>QJOU01000215.1 GCA_003265685.1 Piscinibacter caeni
GGCCTCAGAACCCACCCGCTGTGACGCTTTCGCCCGAGCTCCGCGCCGCACTCTCCTCGATCTACGAGGAAGTCATGTGGTTGGCTCAACGGCCAAACGTCACGCCAGGTCGCGCCCGGGCTTGGTACACACATATCATGGCCGAGAGCGTGAAGCGCCAGCTCCGCAGATTCACTGGGCAGGTATCAGCAGAGGCGGCAGCCGCGACGAACGAGCCCCTGATGCTTGAGCACTTCATGAGAATCCAAACCACTTTGTCACAGCTAGTTGAGCGCCATCGGCGCGATGGCCTCACCGACACAGAAGACTTTCTGAGAACCGTCGTGGAGTTCGAGCAAGTTCACATCGTTACGCGCAGCGAGAACTACAAGGCAATGCGAGCGAAGGGCGACTACGCATCAGCCGGAATCGAACTCCTGTCTTGGGAGGCTCTGCCGCTCGAAAGGCAGCAGCGGCTTTGGCTCACCATGCTTCGAGGCAGAGTGGCAAACGCCAATGCGTACGCACCGCGAACTGAGGCCTAACCCTTCGCTCGAGGCGACCCTCCACGGCTTGGCACTTGGGCCGCGAGGCGTTGTGGTCCATCATCCGTCTCGCGGCCCAAGCGCCAACCCGCGGCGGTCGCCTCAGCTCAAACGTTAGGCCTCACGATGTCCCCGATAACCGTTCGCCGCGCAATAGCGTCCGAACGCGAGGCGCTGGAAGCGCTGCAATGGCGCGCCTCGCTTAACAACCCGAATGACCGCGCCGCTTTGCTTGCCAATCCAGACGCGATCGAACTACCGCTCCATCAAATCCTGAACGGTCAGGTCTTTGTAGCGGAGCAGGCCGGTCGAATCAAAGGCTTCTCAGCACTGCTTTCGCGACAAGATGGCAACGTCGAACTAGACGCACTCTTCGTAGAGCCTGAGTGCTGGCGCCAAGGCATCGGCCGTGCGCTCGTCGAGCATGTTGCCGAAGTTGCCGCGAGCTCTGGAGCCAAGCATTTGCATGTCATTGGCAACCCACATGCTGAACACTTCTACACCGCGTGCGGCTTTCACATGCTTGGCGTCCAGGAAACCCGGTTTGGTCAAGGTCTGCTCATGCGCAAGTCCGTCGAATGATCGAAACGTACTGTGGGCGGCGTGAGGCCTAACCCTTCGCTCGAGTGGACGTGCTCCGGCATGGCACTTGGCCCGCCAAGCCGTGCTGCCTATCATCGACCTGGCGGGCCAAGCGCCACGCCTACGCGCGCCCCTCAGCTCAAACGTTAGGGCGCACATTCCCAGTCAGAGGTTCACCTCGCGTCAGCACCATGGCGAACGCACCTGATTCACTTCCCCCCGAGGTGCTCGCGGCGTTCGCGCGACGCCAGCCGATCGAGGCGATCAAGCTGCTTCTTCGTATCCGCGCCAGTGGGCAGCTCAGTCCAACGTCCCCCACTCGCTTGGCCATCAATCAGCCGCCAGGTGGCACCAAGGCGGCCGTTACGACACCGCCTCCCGTTGATCTGCCGGTCAACAGGCGGGACGGGCTTTCTCCGGGCGAAGTGCCGCGAACGGAGTCCACCTTTTGGGGCTGGGTCGTGGCAGCGCTGCTGCTCTACTTGGCGTATCGGCTACTTGGCGGCTAGTTGCTCGGCAGCAGAGCACCATGCCTGAGCACAAGCGCCGGGAGCAACTGGCAGGCTCGCGCGTGCGCCCTAACCCTTCGCTCGAGGCGACCCTCCACGGCCTGGCACTTGGGCTGCGAGGCGCTCGCTGGCATCATCCGCCTCGCAGCCCAAGCACCAGTCCGCTACGGGCGCCTCAGCTCAAACGTTAGGCGTCACGAACCAACCCCACATGCACCCTTCTGCGCTTGCGTCCATACTCGGATTGCTTGTTGGATGCGTCTGTTTTGCCGCAGTCGTTCTCTCTGGGTTGGCAGCCGCTCGCCTGAGGCAAGAGAATCAGCTCCTGGAGTTGATCATCCGAGTAATCATTTTCGGGGCCATCACACTCACCACCGCCGAACTGGTCGGCCACTATTTCGCACCTCTCATCCGAGCGCAAGTGCTGTGGTTCTGGGGCTCGTTCGCGGTCGGCTTCATCGCCGTTCCCTATGCCGTGCTCTGGCTCCTGCGACGGAATCAATCTCCAACGTAGCACCTCCGCATCAACATTTGGTCGAGCACAGCCCTCCGCTTGCCATGTCGCGGTCGTACTACGCGCGCATCAACTCAAGAACCATTCGCCGCGCGCGAAGTGACGCCTAACCCTTCGCTCGAGCGGACCTCCACCGGCGAGGCGCCTTGGCCGCGAGCCGGCCAGGCCTATCATCCGTCTCGCGGCCAAGGCGCCTCGCCGGCGGCGTCCGCTCAGCTCAAACGTTAGGCGTCGAATTCCCCGTCTGCGCATGTCCGAGAGCCTCTCTGCCGAAGCCGTGGTCCGCGAGTTCTGGCGCCTCATGTGCACCAACGACTTCCACGCCGTCAAAGCCGTCCTGGCGCCGGAGCTCGTAGTTGAGTGGCCACAGTCGCAGGAGCGCATCTGCGGATCGGAGAACTTCGCCCGCATGAACGCCGAGTACCCCACCGGCGGGCGCTGGCAGTTCAGCATCAACCGGTTGGTCGCCAACGGAGAAGAGGCTGTCACCCAGGTGAGCCTGAGCGACGGAACCCAATCCGCCGAGCCCATCTCGTTCTTCACGGTTCGCGCCGGCAAGGTCGTGCGCCTGGTCGAGTACTGGCCTGAGCCGTTCGCTCCCGCAGAGAACCGCCGCCACTTGGTTGAGCGCATGAGCTGAGGCGGCCCGAATCTTGGCCATTGCATCAAACACCGCGACGACGCCTAACCCTTCGCTCGAGGCGACCCTCCACGGCTTGGCACTTGGGCCGCGAACCCGTGGTGCATATCATCGGGCTCGCGGCCCAAGCGCCAACCCGCGGCGGTCGCCTCAGCTCAAACGTTAGGCTTCACAGGGCAACCCCGTGCCGGTCGGCTACTCTGGAACCCCGCTGCCCAAGAAGCTCGGGCTCAAGGACGACACTCGCCTGGTCGTGCTCAATGAACCCGAGGAGTACGCAGCGTTACTCGGAAAGCTGCCGCTCGGGCTGGAGAAGCAGACCGCACTGTCGAAGTCCACCAACCTCGTTCATGTTTTCGTCACCAAGCGGCAAGAGCTTGCGCGCCACCTCGCCAATCTGAGAACCAAGCTCGACGCCGAGGCAGCGGTCTGGGTATCGTGGCCGAAGAAGTCGTCCAAAGTTCCAAGCGAGGTCACGGAAGACACCATTCGCGAAATCGCCCTTCCGCTCGGCTTCGTCGACATTAAGGTCTGTGCGGTCAGCGAGGTTTGGTCGGGCCTTAAGCTCGCAGTGCGCAAAGAGTTGCGCAACACCGGTGAAGCCTAACCCTTCGCTCGAGGCGACCCTCCACGGCTTGGCACTTGGGCCGCGAGCCGTTGTGGTCCATCATCCGCCTCGCGGCCCAAGCGCCAACCCGCGGCGGTCGCCTCAGCTCAAACGTTAGGCCGCACGACGGAAGGCCCGTGCACAATCGCACGCATGGAGCACACTGTTCAGCATCACGTGGCCGGTTCCAAGGGTGCGTTCTTCGTTCAAGGCGAGGCCGGTACTCGCCTAGCAGAAATGACGTACAGCAGAACCAACGAGTCGTTGATCATCATCGATCACACGGAAGTTGATCCTTCCCTTGCTGGTCAAGGCGTTGGGCGAACGCTGCTGAACGCTCTTGTGGGCTGGGCCCGAAACACCAAGACGAAAGTCATTCCGCTCTGTCCGTTCGCCAAGGCTCAGTTCAGCAAGGACCCGTCGATCCGAGACGTACTTTCGTAGTTGGCTGCTGCCCGCCAGGTTGGCCGAGAGTCTCAGAACCTTGTTCGTCCAAGTCGCTCGAAGGCGACGTCAGGCACGGGTCGCTCAGTGCGGCCTAACCCTTCGCTGGAGCGGGACCTCCGCCGGCAAGGCACTTGGCCCGCGAGGCGCTGGTTCCTATCATCCGCCTCGCGGGCCAAGCGCCTTCCCGGCTACGGCCCCTCAGCTCAAACGTTAGAGCGCACATTCGTGAGCGAACCGACTGATCACACAGGGTGCGAACTAGAACTCATGCTTGCGGGTACGAAGCCGCTCGCAGTGTTCTATGCGGCAGCGCAAGAGTTGCCCTGGGAAGAGTTGATTCCCGAGGAGGCGTTCAGGCAACACGTATGCGAAGGCCGCCTGTTGCGATTCGAGTACGAGATCGAAAGCGTTGCGCCGTCCGGTGTTCCCCTCGTTCTTAAGTACGTTATGTACGCCCTGCCCGGAGAGGAATGGCGAGCCCAACTCATGGCCGTGCTGGTGCGCGCTGTGCACGCCGGCGGAGGGTGGAACGAATCATGTGAACGAGTCGAAGGTACCCTTCTTGGTTACACGGAGGCAGAGATCAACTCGCACTGCATGCGGCGGTTCAAGCGCAGTGCGCCCTAACCCTTCGCTGGAGGCGACAGCCCCCGGCTTGGCACTTGGCCCGCGCACCGGCCAGTGTCATCATCCGTCGCGCGGGCCAAGCGCCAACCCGGCGTCTGCGCCTCAGCTCAAACGTTAGGCGTCATGTCCATCACTGCGCGTCGCCACAACTCGAAAGCACATAGGAGCGGATGGTGGAGGCGTTACCGCAGGTCCAATCACGAGTACTGGGCCCGGCACGCTTGCCACAAAGCGGCGCGTTTGGCTCGCCAGCATGAGGCGGGAGTCAGCGCTGTGTTCTGGCGGGCTGTCGAGCGCCGCACACGCGAGCACTGTGCTCGACTCGGTTCACCAGCTCCGCAGCACCTCGTAGTTTGGGAGCCTCGGCTTCAGGCTTACGCCACCACGCCAGAAGCAGTTGCCTGGCTGTGCTTTCCCCCGCCGCCGTACAAGTAGCAGAGCTCAGTGACCGCAAGGCGTTGGCACGAGAGGTTCAACCTCACAAGCACGCTTCGCTCTCAGTGCTAATGCCGGTTCATGGTCGCCGAATGACGCCTAACCCTTCGCTCGAGCCGACTCACACCGGCATGGCACTTGGCCCGCGAGCCCGTGGTTCTTATCATCGGCCTCGCGGGCCAAGCACCACGCCGGCGTTCGCGGCTCAGCTCAAACGTTAGGCCGCACAGGGAGCGACAGCGAGTGTCGGAGCCAGAGTTCCAAACCGAGCGCCTTCTCGTGCGCCGCTGGCTCGACACAGACCTTGAAGCACTGCTCGCTGTCTACGGAGATGCAGATGCGATGCGCTGGGTCGGGGAAGGTAGAGCCATTACGCGGGAGGAATGCATCCAGTGGCTCGAGGTGACTCGCACCAACTACGAGAAGCGCGGGTACGGCATGTTTGCCATCGAGCAGTTGGCTCAGCCAGGCGTTGTCGGCTTCTGCGGCATCGTCCATCCAGGCGGCCAGGTCGAGCCTGAGGTCAAGTATGCGTTCCTGCGTTCATGTTGGGGCCGAGGCTTTGCCACCGAAGCTCTGTCTGGTCTCATTGCCTACGCAGGCCGAATCCACGGTTTGGGCTTCCTCATCGCAACAGCAGCTCCGGCAAACGTTGCCTCGCACAAGGTGTTGCTCAAAGCTGGCATGCGCCGGTCTGAACTGCGCGCCAACCCGGACGGTACGCAATCGCAGCTGTTCCACTGGAGTGCCGTCCCGAGTGCGGCCTAACCCTTCGCTCGAGGCGACAGCCACCGGCTTGGCACTTGGCCCGCGCACCGGCCAGTGTCATCATCCGTCGCGCGGGCCAAGCGCCAACCCGGCGCCTGCGCCTCAGCTCAAACGTTAGGCCGCACGTGCAACGGTCGATCACCCTACGACGCCTGAGTCCAACAGCCGAAGCCATCGGGTTGGTCCAAGCTGTCATTGATGCCGCGCCGGAGTACTCCGAGATCACGTGCGGGTCACAGCCGGAGCCGGATTCGGCCAGCCTCATCTTTGAGGCGCTTCCCCCGGGCAAAGACTACCAAGACAAGTTTGTGTTTGCCGTCTATCGCGACGACCAGGCTGTTGGTGTAGTGGACCTCATCCGCGGCTACCCGTCGCCAGCCAAGGCCATGCTTGGCTTGCTGCTCATCGCCGAGTCTTGCCAAGGTTGCGGCATCGGCCGGGAAGCGTATTGCTTGGTAGAGCAAGTTGCTCGCCAATGGCCGGAGATTCGCTCCGTCCGTATCGGCGTAGTAGAGGCCAATAGTAAGGTGCTTCCCTTCTGGCACAGCGTGGGATTCATGGCAACCGGCGAGGTCAAGCCATACGCCGATGGGTCCGTCATCTCACAAGTGCTGGCGCTTGAGCGGGCGCTGGGGAGTGCGGCCTAACCCTTCGCTGGAGCCGACTCGCACCGGCATGGCACTTGGCCCGCGAAGCCGTGGTTCTTATCATCGGCCTCGCGGGCCAAGCGCCACCCCGGCGCTCGCGCCTCAGCTCAAACGTTAGGCCTCATGAACTACCGATATCCGCTCCCCGAGCGACTTGCCGCTCAATCGGCACTGTTTGAGGAGTTCTCCAACGGCGGAGCGCAATGCCATGCACAGCTTCAAGATGGTTCTGTCTACGATGGTCTGTTGATCTCGAACGCGACAGCGATCATCGCAATGCGAGGGCACGAACAGCTGCCTTTCGCTCTCGAGTCAATTGCAGTGCTCTTCCAGACTGACGACGACAGAAATCCACACCAACATGCCGGCTGGGCCTTCTTCGACAAGTGGGCGTAGCGAGTCAGCATGTTCGCGCCCACAGATGAGCCAGCCATGCCGGAGCCGCCCGCGTGTGCACCGGCATCAGCGCCGTCTGCAGAGACTGTTCCGCATGTCTCAGGTAGCCGAGTGGCGAATGAGGCCTAACCCTTCGCTCGAGGTGACTCGCTCCGGCATGGCACTTGGCCCGCCTACCGGTGTGGTACATCATCCGTCCGGCGGGCCAAGTGCCATGCCTACGCTCGCCCCTCAGCTCAAACGTTAGGCCGCACGACGGAAGACGCGCGCGTCATCGCAGCGCCAGCTGCATCTGGTTTGAATTCCGGTTGCACCCAAGGCAACCCGGTCGAGGGTGCCCGTTCGAGTCTGGCGTCGACGCTATGTTGTCCTCTTGTGCGTCCCGTCGCACAGCGGGGCATTGCCACTGCCTTTGCACCCACAGAAGTAGACAGTCGTGCTCTCGCCTGCGGTGTACTTCACCGGCGTGAACTGGCCCGCCGCTTTGTGCGAGCCGTCACAGAACGGCTGGTTCTTGCTCTGCCCACAGGCGCACCACCAGTAGTCTTTGCCCGCTTCAACGGCAACTGGGAACGGCGTGTTGCTGGCCCGAACAGGTGTAGCCATAGTGCGCTCCTTCCGTGAGTCCATCGCTTCGTGCCTCGGACCGTGCGTCGCAGCGGAGGCTCCTCCGCGCTCCCGTGTCACAGCCCTTGTGCAACTATGCACCTACTCCAACGGTGCGGCCTAACCCTTCGCTCGAGGCGACCCTCCACGGCTTGGCACTTGGGCCGCGAGGCGCTCGCTGGCATCATGCACCTCGCGGCCCAAGCGCCAACCCGCGGCGGTCGCCTCAGCTCAAACGTTAGGCGTCACATTCACCTCCCGTGCGCGCACTCATCACCATCTTCGTGGCGCTTCTCGCTTCGGCCTGCAACAACGGCGGAGAGAACTACATTCCAGCGCGAGCGTCCGCCTCAGCGCCTATTCCTGGCGCGCCTCGTCCGCCAGAACTCGTTCTCCCCCTCGAAGTCGACCCCAAGCTCGCAGAGACCTTCGTTCGTATCGGCTTTGGCATCGAGAAGGGGTTCCAGTCGACGGACTTCCTGACGCCAAGGCTAAGGACCGTTCAGGCTGTACCGCTGATTCGACTGGTCAAGCAGTACAACGAGTTCGAAGGCGAGCGCGTAGCTGTAGCTGTACAACAGCTGCGCGGCAAGGTCTCGGGAGTCGAGTTCGGGCGCGACGGATCCCCCGTGCTCTTTCTCGAACTTCCCTACTGGACACATCAGCGCGAGGAGACGCTCACCGAAGGCATGGGCGTCAAGATTCCAGATGCAGAGAACGAGAAGTTCATAGAAGAGCTCAAGAGTGTCTTCGTAGAGAAGCTCAAGGCATCTGAGTTCTCAGTGAAGGGAAGAAGGGTCCGCATTTGGTGGAGTTGACGGTGACGCCTAACCCTTCGCTCGAGTGG
>QJOU01000216.1 GCA_003265685.1 Piscinibacter caeni
CGCCAGCTCGGCCGGGCGGCGCGCGCCGGCGTCGCCTGGCTGCCGCGCACGCGCTGGCTCTGGCCGGCGCTCGGCGTGGCTGCGGCCGTGCTGCTGTGGCAGCGCCCCGGTCTGTGGGAGGCCGAGCTGTCCTCGCTCAGCCCGATCCCGCCGCAGGAACTGGCGCTCGAGGCCAGCCTGCGCGCCGAGCTGGCCAGCGGCGAGGGCGGCGGCCTGGTGGTGGTGCAGGGCGGCGATGCGGAGACCGTGCTGCAGCGCGCCGAGGCCGCCGCGGCGCGCCTGGAGACGCTGGTCGACCGCCGCGTGCTGGCCGGCTTCGACAGCGTCACGCGTGTGCTGCCCAGCGTGGCCACGCAGCGCGCCCGCCTGGCCAGCCTGCCCGAACCGGCCGCGCTGCGCACCGCGCTGGCCGAGGCCACGCGCGGGGGGCCGCTGCGGGCCGAGCGGCTCGAACCCTTCGTCGCCGCGGTCGCCGCGGCGCGCCAGGGCACGCCCGAGACGCCGCAGAGCCTGCGCGGCACGCCGGTCGCGTCGCTGGTCGACGCGCTGCTGACCCGCGGCGGCGACGGCACCTGGACCGCGCTGCTGCCGCTGCAGCCGGTCGGCAGCACGCTCGACACGGCGGCGGTGCAGCAGGCACTCGCCGGCCTGCCGGACACCCAGCTGCTGGACATCGGCAGCGAGCTGCGCCGCCTCTACACGCTGTACCTGCACGAGGCCGGGGTGCAGGCGCTGCTGGGCGGGCTCGGCGTGCTGCTGCTGATCGCCGTCGCGCTGCGCGACCCGCGCCGCGTGCTGGCCGCCTGCGAGCCGCTCGCGCTGGCCGTGCTGCTGACCATCGGCGGCCTGGCGGCGCTCGGCCAGCCGCTGGGCATCCTGCACCTGGTCGGGCTGCTGCTGGTGGTGGCGGTGGGTTCCAACTACGCGCTGTTCTTCGACCTGCTGCGTGGCCGGCCGGCCGACGACGACACGCTCGCCTCGCTGGCGCTGGCCAACCTGACCACGGTGCTGTCGTTCGCGCTGCTGGCGCTGTCGGCCATCCCCGCGCTGTCGGCCATCGGCCGCGTGGTCGCGCCGGGCGCACTGCTCGCGCTGCTGATCGCGGCGGCCTGTGCGCCGAAGCCGGCCGCGCGGCTGTGACAGAATTTTCCGACGCCCCGCCGTACCCCATGACGACCACCGTCCCCGCCGCCCTGCCGCCCGCCCCGGCCGCGTGGCCCTGGCCCCCGCTGCTGCGCGGCAGCGCACTGCTGCACGCCGCCGCGGCGGGCACGGCCCTGTGGGCGCCGGAGACCGGCCCGTGGGCCCTGGGTGGCCTGGTGGCCAACCACGCGCTGCTGACCGCCGCCGGGCTGTGGCCGCGCAGCCGCGTGCTGGGCCCGAACGTGACGCGCCTGCCGGCCGCGGCCGGGCCGACGGTGGCGCTGACCTTCGACGACGGGCCCGATCCGCACACCACGCCGGCGGTGCTGCGCTGGCTGGACGACGCGGGCGTGCGCGCCACCTTCTTCTGCATCGCCGAACGCGCACGCGCGCAGGCCTCGCTGCTGCGCGAGATCGTCGCCGCCGGCCACAGCGTGCAGAACCACAGCCTGCGGCACCGGCACGACTTCTCGCTGCTCGGGCCGAGGACGCTGGAGCGCGACATCGCCGCGGCGCAGGACCTGCTGGGCGAGCTGACCGGCGTGCGGCCACATTGCTTCCGCGCCCCGGCCGGGCTGCGCAGCCCGCTGCTCGACCCGGTGCTGCACCGCCAGGGCCTGAACCTGGTGAGCTGGACGCGGCGCGGCTTCGACACGCGCGACCGCAACCCGGCCCGGGTGCTGGCGCGCCTGACGCGCCGGCTCGGCGCCGGCGACATCCTGCTGCTGCACGACGGCCACGCCCAGCGCAGCGCGGCCGGGCGGCCGGTGCTGCTGGACGTGCTGCCCGCCTTGCTGCAACGCTGCCACGACGCCGGGCTGCGCCCCGTCACGCTGACCGAGGCGCTGCCGCCGCGCCACGCGCCGTCATGACCGACGGCACCCTGGCAGCCGGCACGCGCCCGGTCCGCGTGCCGGGCAGCGAGGCGTCCTGGCACGCGCTGCTGCGCCGCGCCAGCGCGCCCTACCGCGGCGCCGGCCGCTTCGCCTGGCACTTCGCGCGGGGCAAGCTCGGCCGCGACCCGGTGTTCCGCACCCTGGTCGAACGCGGCGAGTGGGGCCACGCGGCGCGGGTGGTCGACATCGGCTGCGGCCAGGGACTGCTGGCCAGCCTGCTGCATGCCTGCGCGGCCCTGCACCAGGCCGGGCAGTGGCCGGGCGGCTGGGCCGCGCCGCCGGCGCTGCAGCAGTACACCGGCATCGAGCTGATGCCGCGCGACGTGGCGCGCGCCGAGCGCGCCCTCGGCCCGCTGGGGCTGCCGGCGCGCTTCGTCGCGTCCGACATGCGCGAGGCCGCGCTGCCCGCCTGCGACCTGGTCGTGATCCTGGACGTGCTGCACTACGTCGGCCATGCCGACCAGGCCGCGCTGCTGGCGCGCGTGCGCGATGCGCTGCAGCCGCACGGGCGGCTGCTGCTGCGCATCGGCGACCTGGCCCAGCGGCGCGGCTACGCGATCAGCCAGTGGGTCGACCGCGTCGTCACCGGCGTGCGCGGCCACCGCGTGCCGCCCACCTGGGGCCGCACGCTGGAGGACTGGGTCGCGCTGCTCGGCTCGCTCGGCTTCACCGTGCGCAGCGCGCCGATGAGCGCCGGCACGCCGTTCGCCAACGTGCTGCTGGTGGCGGACCTGCACGGTGACCACTCGCCGGCGAGCCCGGCGCCGGGCCGCCCCAAGCCGGGCGAGGCCCCCTCGGGGGGCCGCGGGCCGTACCCGGCACGCGGGGGGCCCACATGACCCCGCTGGCCGTCGCCGAATTCACGCTGGTGACCGCGCTCGGCCAGGGCCGCGCGGCCAACTGGGCCGCGCTGGCCGCGGGGCGCAGCGGGCTGGCGCAGGCCGAGTTCGAAGGCACCACGCTGGGCAGCTGGCTCGGCGTGGTCGAGGGGCTCGACGCGCTCGACTGGCCGGACGCCTTCGCCGCCTTCGACTGCCGCAACAACCGGCTCGCCGAACTCGGCCTGCGCAGCGACGGCTTCGCCACGCGCGCGGCACAGGCGGCGCAGCGCTGGGGCACGCAGCGGGTCGGCGTGTTCCTCGGCACCAGCACCTCGGGCATCCTGCAGACCGAACGGGCCTACCGCCGGCGCGACCCGGCCAGCGGCGCGCTGCCGGCCGACCTGCATTACCCCGAGACGCACAACACCTACTCGGCGGCACGCTACGTGCGCGAGCGGCTCGGCCTGCGCGGCCCGGCCTGGGTGGTGTCCACGGCCTGCTCGTCCAGCGCCAAGGTGTTCGCCAGCGCGGCACGGCTGATCGGCCTGGGCGTCATCGACGCCGCGGTGGTCGGGGGCGTCGACAGCCTGTGCCTGACCACGCTGTGCGGCTTCCACTCGCTCGAGCTGCTCGCCACCGACGTCTGCCGGCCCTGGGATGCGCAGCGCGCCGGGCTGTCGATCGGCGAGGCGGCCGCGTTCGCGCTGCTCGAGCGCCACACGGCCGCACCGCGCGCCTGGCTGCTGGGCGCCGGCGAGAGCAGCGACGGCCACCACATGAGCAGCCCGCACCCCGAGGGCGAGGGCGCGGTGCGGGCGATGCGCGCCGCGCTCGCGCAGGCCGGGCTGGCGCCGCAGGCGGTCGACTACCTGAACCTGCACGGCACCGGCACGCCAAACAACGACGCGGCCGAGGACATCGCGGTCGAGCGCGTGTTCGGCCGCACGCTGCCGTGCAGCAGCACCAAGGGCTACACCGGGCACACGCTGGGCGCGGCCGGCGGCGTCGAGGCGGCGATCGCGATGCTCGCGCTCGAGCACGGCCTGGCGCCGGCCGGGCTGCACGTGCAAACGCCCGACCCGGCGCTGCACGTGCACTACCTGCGCGAGCCGCTGGTGCGCCCGCTGGCCACGGTGGCGAGCAACTCCTTCGGCTTCGGCGGCAGCAACGCCTGCCTGCTGTTCGGGGCGGCGCGATGAGCCTGTCGCTGCGCCTGCTCGGCGTCGGCCTGCTCGGCCCGGGGCTGGACGACTGGGCCCAGGCGGCGCCGCTGCTGGCCGATCCGGCCGGCTGGGTGGCGCGGCCGACCGTCGTGCCGGCGCCGGCGCGGCTGCCGGCCACCGAGCGCCGGCGCGCCGGGCCGCTGGTCAAGGCCTCGGTCGCGCTGGCCGACCAGGCCTGCCTGGCCGCGGGGCGCGACCCCGCCGAGCTGCCCAGCATGTTCACGTCGTCCACCGGCGAGCCGGGCAACTGCCACGCGCTGTGCGAGGCGCTGGCCGCGCCCGAGCGGCTGGTGTCGCCGACGCGCTTCACCAACTCGGTCCACAACGCGGCGGGCGGCTACTGGCACATCGCCACCCGCTCGATGCAGGACTCCACCAGCCTGGGCGCCTTCGACGCGAGTTTCGCCGCCGGGCTGCTGGAGGCTGCCGCGATCTGTGCCGATCGCGCCACGCCGGTGCTGCTGGTGGCCTGCGACGTGCCGTACCCCGAGCCGCTGCACGCGGTGCGGCCGCTGCCCGACAGCTTCGGCGTGGCCCTGGTGCTCGGCCCGCCCGGCGGCCCCGGTGCGCGGCTGACGCTCGGCGCCCTGTCCGACGCGGCCGCCACACCCTGCGACGACGCGGCGCTCGAGGCGCTGCGCCGCGCGATCCCGGCGGCCCGTGTGCTGCCGCTGCTGCAGGCGCTGGCGCGGCGCCGTGCCGGGCCGCTGCAGCTCGACTGGCCGCCGGGCCAGTCGCTCGCGCTGGCGCTGGACTTCGCATGAGCGCGCCGGGCCGCTCCCAAGCGCGAATCCCGGAGCCCGCAGGGCGGAGGGTAGTCCGGTGAGCGCGCCCGCCACGCTCGACCACGCTGGCATCGAGGCGCGCATCCCGCATCGCGGCCGGATGTGCCTGCTCGATGCACTGGTCGCGTGGGACGCGGGCGCGATCCATTGCCTCGCGCGCGGCCATGGCGACCCGCGCCACCCGCTGCGCAGCCGGCTCGGCCTGGTGGCGCCCTGCGCGATCGAGTACGCCGCGCAGGCGATGGCGTTGCACGGGTCACTCAACGCGCCGGCCGGAGGCGCGGCGCGGCCCGGCTTCCTGGCCAGCGCGCGCCAGGTGCGGCTGCACGTGGCGCGGCTGGACGAGATTCCCGGCGCGCTGCACGTGCACGCCACGCTCGTGGCCGGCGACACGCGCCAGGCCCTGTACCGCTTCGCGCTGCGCGACGAGGCCGGCCAGCCGCTGGTCGACGGCCGCGCCGCGGTGGTGTTCGACAGCCCCTTGCGTCCCTGACGCCCCTGACACCATGAATGCACCGACCCCCAAGCGCGCGCTCGTCACCGGCGCCAGCGGCGCCCTCGGCAGCGCGATCGCGCGCCGGCTCGCCGCCGACGGCCTGCACGTGCTGCTGCACGCCCACTCGCGCCCGGCCGCGGTGCAGGCGCTGGCCGAGCAGATCGCCGCGGCCGGCGGACGCGCCGAGTGCTGCGTGTTCGACCTCGGCAGCGACGAAGACACGCGCCGTGCCTGCGAGGCGATGCTGGTCGGCGGGCCGGTGCAGGTGATCGTCAACAACGCCGGCATCCACGACGACGCGGTGTTCCCGGGCATGCGCGCCGAGCAGTGGTACCGCGTCATCGACCTGTCGCTGCACGGCTTCTTCCGCGTCACGCAGCCGCTGCTGCTGCCGATGCTGCGCACGCGCTGGGGGCGCATCGTCAACCTGTCGTCGGTGGCGGCGCTGGCGGGCAACCGCGGGCAGGTGAACTACGCCGCGGCCAAGGGCGCGCTGAACAGTGCCACCAAGGCGCTCTCGCTCGAGGTGGCCAGCCGCGGCGTGACCGTCAACGCGGTGGCGCCGGGCATCATCGCCTCGCCGATGGCCGACAGCGTGTTCGACGCCGAGGCCATCAAGCGCCTCGTGCCGGTGCAGCGCGCCGGCACGCCGGAGGAGGTGGCCGCGCTGGTGGGCTTCCTGGCGAGCCCGGCCGCGGGCTACCTCACCGGCCAGGTGATCGCCATCGATGGTGGGATGTACTAACGCTCAGTTCGCGCGTTAGCATCCCTGCACGGGGCATGCGCCCCGCGATGTCGTCAACACGGGGAGGAACCATGCACCGAATCACCCGCAAGCTCGCCGCCGGCTGCACGGCGGCCGGCACGTTCGCGCTGCTCGCCGGCTGCGTCACGATGCCGGGCCAGTCGTCGTCGGGCTCCGACGCCAAGCCGGCCGCCGCGCCCGCCGCCGCACCGGCCACGTCGAAGGTGCCGCCGGGCATGAACGAACGCGGCGAGGTGGTCGATTCGAGCAAGGTCGAATCCGGCTCGGGCCAGAAGGTCAAGGGCATCAACGACTGGGAAGGCGAGATCACCGGCAAGCCGGCGCCGGGCTCGAAGTTCCCGCGCCTGCAGATCGGCATGAGCATGAAGCAGGCGACCGACATCGCCGGCCAGCCCACCGACCAGGGCGCCTACATGACCGGCAAGGCCTGGATCCCGTTCTTCTTCGGCTCCGACCGCTACCGCCACGAGCTGGTGTACAAGGGCATGGGCCGCCTGATCTTCGCCGGGCCGGGCGGCATGGACGTCAACAGCGGCCACCTCATCTGGATCATCCACAACGCCAACGAACCGGGCTACCGCTGAGCCCGCCGCGGCCGGCGCCGATCGCGCCGGTCGCGATCACCGCCTGGACGCTGCTCGGCGCCGCCGGTGCCGGTCAGGCGGCGTTGCGCGACGCCGTGGCGGCGCACGCCAGCGGCCTGCGGCCGAACCGCGACGCCACGCTGCCGCTGGACTGCTGGACCGGCCGCATCGACACGCTGGACGACACGCCCCTGCCGGCCGCGCTGGCCGAGTGGGACTGCCGCGCCACGCGGCTCGCCTGGCAGGCGCTGCGGCTCGACGGCTTCATCGGCACGGTGCAGGCCGCGCTGGCGCGCCATGGTGCCGCGCGGGTGGGGCTGGTACTGGGCAGTGCCGCCTCGACCATCGGCGCCTCGGAGCAGGCGTACCGCACGCTCGCGCCCGACGGCGGCTTCCCGGCGCCGCTGCGCAGCCCGCGCCTGAACACGCCGCATGCGCTGGCGCTGTTCGTGCAGGCGCAGCTCGGGCTGGAGGGGCCCTGCCTGACGGTCTCGACGGCCTGCTCGTCCAGTGCCAAGGCCTTCGCCTGCGCCGAGCGCTGGCTGCGCCTCGACCTCGCCGACGCGGTGGTGGTGGCCGGCGTCGATGCGCTGTGCGGCAGCCTGCTGTACGGCTTCCGCGCACTCGGGCTGGTGGCACCCGAGCCGTGCCGGCCCTTCGATGCGCAGCGCCAGGGCATCAGCCTGGGCGAGGCGGCCGGCTTCGCGCTGCTGGAGCGCGGGACGGGCGCGCTGCAGCTGCTCGGCTACGGCGAGTCGAACGACGCGCACCACATGTCCGGCCCGCACCCGCAGGGCCTGGGTGCCGAGGCGGCGCTGGACGACGCGCTGGCGCGTGCCGCGCTGGCGCCCGAGTCCATCGACTACCTCAACCTGCACGGCACCGCCACGCCGCAGAATGACGCGGTCGAGGCGGCGCTGGTGGCGCGGCACTACCCGGCCGGCGTGCACGCCAGCGCCACCAAGGGCCTGACCGGGCACACCATGGGCGCGGCCGGCCTGGTGGAGGCGGCGCTGTGCTGGACGGCGCTGGCCCACGGCTTGCGCTCGGGCAGCGCACACACGGCCGCGCCCGACTTGGCGCTCGGCGAACGCTTCGCCGCGCAGCTGCGGCTCGCACCGGCGCAGGCGCCGACGCAGATCGCGGCGAGCCATTCCTTCGGCTTCGGCGGCAGCAATGCGGTGCTGCTGTTCGGGCGCGGCGAGTCGGCATGACGCTCTACCTCGACGGCATCGCGCTGTGGGCGCCGGCGCTGCCCGGCTGGGCGGCGGCCCGCGAGGCGCTGCGCGGCGGCGCGCTGCCGGCGGGC
>KZ836161.1 GCA_003265685.1 Piscinibacter caeni
GCCCGCTCCGGCACCGGCGCCCGCTCCTGCCCCCGCACCTGCTCCGACCGCTTCCACGCAGTCCTTCGCCGACCGTTGCGCGGCGGCAGGAGTGGTGAAGTGCGTGGGCTTCGATACCGGTTCCGACTTCAACATTGGCTCGGGCGGCACCAGCGGCGCCTACAAGCAGAACTCCGGCATCCTGCCGCCGTACGGCACGTCGGACTACACCCGCGCCACCCAGGATACAAGCATCAAGGCCTCGGGCGGTAGCTCGTTGAAGTTCACGATCCCGCCCAATTCCCCGTCGGACTCTTCGGGCTCGTACTTCACGAACTTCTCTAACGACCTGTCGGTCCAGTTCGGCGAGAACTCCGAGTTCTACGTGCAGTGGCGCCAGCGCTTCAGCCCCGAATTCATAAACACCAAGTACGCCGGCGGCGACGGCTGGAAGCAGATCATCATCGGCACCGGCGACAAACCCGGCCAGTGGTACTCGTCCTGCACGGCGCTCGAGGTCGTTCTGGTCAACACGTACCACCGCGGCTTCTCTCACATGTACAACTCGTGCACCGGCTCGACCTCGCACGGCCCGTACAACCCGTTCGAGGAGTCGTTCAACGGCTACGACTTCAAGCTGCAGAACGGCCGTCCGTCGCCTTACTGCCTGTACTCGCAGGGCAGCACCTCGTACTTCGCACCCACCGGCAATTGCTTCGGTTTCGTCGCCAACGAGTGGATGACCTTCCAGGTGCGCATCAAGACGGGCCCGCGCGTCGGCGACGAGTTCACGAACAGCTACATCACGCTGTGGATCGCGCGTGACGGCAAGCCGTCCGAAGCGGCGATCACGTGGGGCCCGTACAACCTGAGCGCCGGCTCGGCCGCCGAGAACCAGACCTACGGCAAGCTCTGGCTGCTGCCCTACAACACGAACAAGGATTCGTCGGTCACCAACCCGGTTGCCTACACGTGGTACGACGAGTTGATCATCTCGCGCAACAAGATCGCCGATCCGGTGGCGTCGACGGCCACGACGACGGCACCTGCACCTGCACCTGCACCTGCACCTGCACCGGCTCCTGCACCTGCACCGGCTCCTGCACCTGCACCGGCTCCTGCACCTGCGCCGGCTCCTGCACCTGCGCCAACCGGCAACACTACTATTTCGTGGACCAAGCCGACCAGCAACATCGACGGCTCCGCGCTGACGGACATCAGCGGCTACCGCGTGCTGTACGGCACCAGCGCCACGAGCCTGTCGCAGGCGGTCAGCGTTACCGGCCCGTCGACCACCAGCACCGTGATCAGCGGCCTCACGATCGGCGCCACTTACTACTTCGCCGTCAGCACCGTCAACTCGGCCGGCCAGGCCAGCAATTCCTCCAGCGTCGCCGCCGTCACGATCCAGTGAGCCGCCCATGTCGCAACACCGCCGAATCTCGAATCACCTCTCCATGAACCGCAGAAACTTCCTGCTCGCGTCGTCGGGCATCGCCGGCGGGCTCATCGTCCCGTCCGCGCGAGCCACGGTCCCCTGTCCGCCGCCTGTGGTCACCGCCGGCACGGCCACGGCCACGTCGCCGTCGTGCCCCAGCCCGGCGGGCAGCTCCGCGCTCGCTGCCCTCGCCGCATCGATGTCCTCGGGCCAATGGGCCAACTTCACCATGGGCGGCATGGGACTGAGCCTCCTGGACGCCGGCAGCGGCCACTCCATCACCGAGTTCTCCGCGCGGGGCCACTGGGACCCGGTGCACAAGAAGATCCAGTACTGGGGCCAGGGCCACTACTCGGGCGAGAAGCTGATCACCTGGGATGACGCGACCAATCAGTGGTCCACCGGTCCCGGCGCCGGCCTGGGCAGCATCGGCCACGGCTACTTCCACCTCGCGCTGGACCCGGCCACCGGCGACCTGTACCTGCGCGGCTACGGCACGTCCTCGATCCGCAAGAAGCCCTACGGCGGTTCGTGGACCGGCATCGTCAACTGCAACAACGCCGGCAACCAGGTGGCCGGCGGGCTGGAGTGGTTCCCGGCGCTGAACAACGGTGCCGGCGGCCTGGTCTTCTGCGACGTGATCAGCGCCGAGACCTGGAACGCCTCGAGCAATGCCTGGACGCAGCGCAGCACGTCCATCGCGGGCCTGGGCAACTACCACAACTGGGCCGCGACGGCCGGCGGCTCCCTGTACTTCGGCGGCGGCAACGGATCCAGCACGATGTACCGCATGTCGGCCACAGGCGCCATTGCCGCGGCGCCGAGCACGCCCATTGCGGCCGGTGTCGGCGAGGGCATCGTGATGCGCCACCCGGACGGCAACCAATTGCTGCTGTTCACGCAGGGCAGCACTGGCACGGTGTACCGCTTCAACGGTACGTCTTGGGCCTCGGCCGGCTCGCACCAGATCGGCGGCGCCACCAACCTGTGGTTCGGTGTCACCGTGCCCGACTACGGAGTGGTGCTGTTCGTCGCGCAGACGGCCAGCGCCGGCACTCCTACGGTCAAGGTCTACAAGGCGTAGCGCGCCGGAACAGCTCCCACTGGCCGCGCGAGATCGCGTGCCAGTCGAACGCCGCTGCATGGGCCCGGACGACATCGCGTGCCGGGCCGAGCGCGGCCTGAGCCGCGATGGCGCTCGCCAATTCGACAGCGTCGCGGCGCTCTACCAAGCGTCCGACGCTGACGTCGCCGAGCATATCGGACACCGCCCCCACGTCGAAACCCACCACCGGCGTGCCGCAGGCCTGCGCCTCGAGCACGACGTTGGGCCAGCCCTCGCGAGTCGAGGTCAGCGCCAGCACGTCGGCACCAGCGTAGGCATACCGCAGTTCGGCCTGCGGCATCGGCGGGCGAATCTCCATACGCTCTGCCACACGCAGGCGCCTGGCGAGCGCCTGCAGAGAAGTGCGCTCCGGTCCATCGCCGACCACCAGCAGCCGCCAGCCCGGCAGGTGGAGCAGCGCCTCGACGGCGAGCGCCTGGCCCTTCTCGGGCACCAAGTTTCCCACGCTGAGCAGCAGGCGCCCTTGAATCGGCAGATCGAGGCGGCGGCGTGCCTCCGCGGCATCGGCCGGACGGAACACCTCCACGTCCACACCATTGCGCAGCACGACGATCTTGGCCTCGTCCACCCCGATCCTCACCAGCGCGTCCTTCAGCGGCCTGGACACCGCGATGACGCCAACGGCCTGCCGGGCAGCCTCCAGGATGCGCCGGCCCGGCCCCGGCTGTTGGGCAATCACGTTGACGTCGGTCCCGCGTGCCGTCATCACGAACGGCAGCCCGAGGCGTCGCGCCAGCAATCCGGCGGCGACGCCGTCCGGATACAGGTAATGCGCATCGATCAGGTCGGGCTGCCAGCCACCGCCAATCAGCGCACGGACGTCGGGAAGCGCGGCACGCGCCATGCTGTCGGGCTGCAGCGCGACGCCGATGCGCGGCAGCATCAGGTAGCGTGGGTAGGACACCGCCAGACCTTCGGCGCGCACCGCACGGCGCGGCGTGGCGGCAAAGCGCGCGTAACCACCGAAGGCCGCCGCCGTGAACGGAAACCACGGCACGGGAGCCACGACGCGCGCATCGACGTCGCAGTCGCGCCGCAGGTGCAGCAGCCGGTTCTCGACGAAGATGCCGTGCCGCGGGCGCGCATCGCTCGGGAACAGCGAGGTGAACGTGAGGACACGCAGGGCCGCCATCGCCCGTTGCTCAGGCGGCGATCGTCGCGCCCGCGCGCCGCTGGAGCGCTTCGAGGCAGATGCGTTCGAACACCCGCGCGGCGACACGGTGGCCGAAACGTTCCTCCACGCAACGACGCGCCTGGACGGACAGGCGACGGCGCAGCGCCTCGTCAGCCAACAGCCGCAGGATCGCCTCGGCCTGCTCGGGCGCGGCATCGCGCAGCACGAAGTGCTCGTCGGGCGACACGTCCAGCCCCTCGATGCCGATCGCCGTCGAGACCACCGGGCAGCCCATGGCCATGGCCTCGAACGCCTTGATGCGGGTGCCGCCGCCGACGCGCAGAGGAATGATGAACACGTGCGCCGAGTGCACGTAGGGCCGCACGTCGTCCACGTAGCCGGTCAGCTGCACGCCCGGCAGTGCCTTGACCTGCTCGACCATCGCCGGCGGCGGGCGGCGGCCGACGACGACCAGGCGCGCGTCGGGTCGCGCCTGCTGGACCCGCGGCCACACCTCGGCCAGGAAGTGGCGGATGCCGTCGATGTTCGCGGCCCAGTCCATCGAGCCGGTGAAGACGAGCGTCGGCGGGTGCGCCGCGTCGATCGGCGGCGGCTCGCGCCAGTCGAAGAAGTCGAGGTCGACGCCGGTCGGGATGGTGTCCACCGCCGCCAGCTGGTAGTGCGCGCGGAACCAGTCCGCGTCCCGCTCGGACACGGCCACCACGGCATCGAACGCACGCAGCGCGGTGCGCTCGAACTGCTGCATCTTGCCGGCCTGGCTGGCCCAGACGGCGCGCATCAGCGGATTGCCGGCCGCCTTGACGTGCCGGGCGAAGATCTCGGCCTCGACGTTGTGCGTGAAGCAGACGGTGGCCGCGTCGACATGGGCCGGACGCAGCACCGCGGCGTGCACGAAGTCGAACACCACCACGTCGAAGCGTTCGGCCGCCAGCAGCTCGTGCACGGCGCGCAGGCCGGCCGGCGTGCGGTCGGACTGCACGTTGACCGGCAGGTCACGCCACAGCCCCAGCGCACGCACCCACTGGGGCCGTGCCGATTCCGGCTCCCAGGCGACGAATCGGTCGCACACGCCGGCGATCTCGGCGGCCCAGTCGCGCTGCTGGGCAGCGCTGGCCGGGGCGAGCAGCGTCACCTCGAACGCCCCGCCCTTGAGTCCGCGCAGGATGTTGGTGGTGCGAATCCGCCCGCCGGTGTCGTTCGGGAACAGGAAGCTCGGCGAAACGAACGCGAGCCGGGGCCGCGCGGGGTTCACCAGCAGATGCCCTCGTATTCCGCCGCGCCGGCGTCGCGCAGTTCGGCATAGCCCGACAGGTCGACGATGCGCTTGCCTGCCGCCTGCGCGACGATGGCCTGGCGTGCGGCTGCGTCGGCATGGCCGATCACCACCACCTGGGCGCCTTCGAGCGCCTGCTCGGGCGTCTCCTGCAGCAGGCGATCGAGGTGCGGGATCTCGCGGTCGATGAACTCCTTGTTCTTGCCCAGCAGCCGGCTGATCTTGACGAAGTTGTCGTAGATCACCAGCTCGAAGCCCTTGCCGATCAGCCGCTCGGCGAGCGTGACGAGCGGCGAGTCGCGCATGTCGTCGGTGCCGGGCTTGAAGGCCAGGCCGAAGAGCGCGACCTTGCGCCGGCCGTCGCGCGCGATCATGTCGTAGGCGCGCTCGATGTGCGCCTCGTTGCTGTCGAGCAGGCCGGCCAGCGCGGGGATCGGCACGTCCTTGCCGCGCGCGAGCGTCAGGAAGCCCTTCACCTCCTTGGGCAGGCAGGAGCCGCCGAAGGCGAAGCCCGGGCGCAGGTAGGCCGGCGAGATGTTGAGCTGCTTGTCCTGGCAGAAGATCTTCATCACCTCGCGGCCGTCGAGCCCGCAGGCCTTGAGCACCGAGCCGGCCTCGTTGGCGAACACGATCTTCATCGCGTGGAACACGTTGCACAGGTACTTCACCGACTCGGCCACGCGGCACGAGGTGCGCACCATCTCGCCGGGCAGGCCGGCGTACATGCGTTCGAGCGCCTGGTAGCCGGCCTCGTCGAGGCTGCCGATCACGGTCTGCGGCGGCTGGTGGAAATCCTTCACCGACGAGCCTTCGCGCAGGAACTCGGGATTGAAGACGAGCGAGAGCCGGTCGCCGACCTTGCGGCCCACGGCCTCTTCCAGCAGCGGCTGGATGCGGTCTTCCGTCGTTCCCGGCGGCACGGTGCTGCGCAGCACGAGGGTGTGGTGGCCGTCCTTCTTGCGGATCGCCGCGCCGATGGAGCGGATCACCGTGTCCACCGCCGTGAGGTTGGGCGTGTAGTTCGGGTTCGACGGTGTGGCCACCGAGATCAGCGAGACCTCCGAGCCGAGCACCGCGGTCTCGACATCGTCGGTCGCGCGCAGCTTGCCGGCCTGCACCGCGGCCGAGATCAGCTCGTTGATGCCCTCCTCCACGACCGGCGACTGCCCATCGTTGATCATGCGGACCTTGCTCGGGTTGGTGTCGACGCCGATCACCTCGTGGCCGAGTTCGGGCAGGCAGGCACAGGAAACCGCCCCGACGTAACCGAGACCGAAGACGCTGATTTTCATGACGACTGGGCTTGTAGCTGAGAGGAAGAGGAGTAGCCGGCGACGCAGCGCTCGATGATGGCATCGAGCCGCCGCATCGAGCTCGGCCAGGCATGGTTGCTGAGCACGCGTTCGCGGCCGGCCTTGGCGAGCCGCTCGCGCAGCGCGCGGTCTTCGAGGATGCTCAGGATGGCGGAGGCCTGGTCGGCCGGCGCATCGGCCGCGAGCAGGTGCTCGCCGGGAATGGCGTCGACACCGCCGGCGGCGATCTGGCTGCAGACGACGGGAATGCCCATCGCCATCGCCTCGAGGATCTTGTTCTGCGTGCCGCGTGCGATGCGCAGCGGCGCGACGGTGAGTGCGGCCTTGGTGACGTAGGGCCGCACGTCCGGCACCGTGCCGGTGACGGTGACGCCGGGGAGTTCACCCAGCGCGCGGATCTCGGCCGAGGGCTCGGCACCGACGATGGTGAGCTTCACCGAGGGCCGGCGTGTGCGNGGATCTCGGCCGAGGGCTCGGCACCGACGATGGTGAGCTTCACCGAGGGCCGGCGTGTGCGCAGCAGCGGCAGCGTGTCGCGGCAGAAGTCGAGCATGCCCTGCTGGTTCGGGAAGTAGTCCATGCGCCCGATGAAGACGATGCTGTCGGGGTCGTAGTCGCTCGTCTCGGGCGCGAAGAACAGGTTGTCCACGCCGTTGGGGAACCAGTCGGTCGGCGCGCCGGTGCCGTAGTCGATCAGGGTCTGGCACTCGGCGCGCGTGATCGTCGTGCACAGGTCGAATTTCGTTGCGAGGCGCTTCTCCTCGGCGCGCAGGCGGATGCCCTCCCACCAGTAGCCCAGCGAGCGCGGGAAGGCCTTGTGCTGTGCGTACTCGAGCCACTTGGCCGAGTCCATGTCGCCGAAGTCCAGGATCTTAGGGATGCCCTGCACGTGCTCGACGTAGTGCGCCACCGACGAGCAGTGCACGAAGATCAGGTCGAACTTGCGCTCGGCGAGCAGTCGCCGGATGGTGCGGTCGAGCTTGCTCGAGTGGAAGAACGCTTCCGAGGCCGTCCACGGCGTCGGCACGGTGGCCAGCATGCGCAGGGTCTGGATGCGGTCGTCCACCTGGCCGATGTGGAACTCGCTGCAGAAGGGCGCGATGCCCTGCGCCTCCTTCGTCATGTCGTCCGACCGCGTCAGCGAGCACACCACCACCTCGTGGCCGGCGGCGTGCAGGTGCTTGATCATGTTGAACGGCCGGATCGTGCCGCCGCGCTTGGGCGGGTACGGGAAGCGGTGGCAGACGTACAGGATCTTCACGCCACGGCCTCCTCGAGCTGGTCGGCCACGTCGGCCGAGCTGCGGCCGTCGAGGTAGACGCGGCACCAGATCTCCAGGTTCAGCAGCGCGAGCAGCTTGTCGGTGCCGTCCACGCGGTTGGCGCGGTGGTCCTCGATCAGCTGCGCCACAGGGGCGGCGTTCAGCAGGCCGCGCGACTCCAGGCTCTCGCGCGAGAGCGCGTTGCCGAGCATCTCCGCGAGCGCGCCCTTCAGCCAGGCGCCCATCGGCGCGCCGAAGCCGCGCTTGGGCCGGTACAGCACCTCGGGGGGCAATACGTCCGCGAGCGCCTTCTTCATCAGGGACTTCAATTCGCCGCCGGCCACCTTCAGG
>QJOU01000219.1 GCA_003265685.1 Piscinibacter caeni
CTCCTCGTCGCTGTCGTAGGCCAGCGCGATGGCGCGGCGCAGCGCCACCTTCTCCGGCGTGTAGCCGCCGACCACCGGGTTGTCCTGGTTGAACAGCGCCGCCAGCGTGATGTCCACGAGCGGCGACTGGTCCATGCCGATGCCGCGCTTGGCGAGGTTGGGGGCGAGCCGGTTGTTCGGGATCGCCTGCGGGGCGAATTCGTTGGGCAGGCGCTCCATCAGGTCGGCCTGGCCGTTCAGGAAGGACAGCCAGCGCGGCTGGCTCTCCTCGATGATCGCGATCTCCACCCGGTCGAGCATCGGCATGCGGCGCCCGGCCAGGCGCTTGGCGATGGCCTGCGAGCGGGCATCGTCATCGGGCGCCTGCTCGGCGTAGCGCAGCTCGCGGAAGCCGGGGTTGCGCTCGAGCACGATCTTCGAGCTGCGCCGCCACTCGGCCAGGCGGAACGGCCCGGTGCCCACCGGGTGCTCCATGATCTTGTCGCCGTAGTACTCGACCACCTCGCGCGCCATCGCGCCGAACACCGAGCTGTCGGTCATCAGGCCCTGGTGGAAACGCGGCGAGGGCTCGGCCATGCGGATGCGGAAGGTGTAGCGGTCCAGCACCTTGGCGCCCTCGACCTCGGTGTCGTAGGGGAAGGGCTGCTTGGTCGCGAGCACCTGCTTGCGCAATTCGGAGAGGCCGAGGATCTTGGCGTTCTCCAGCAGGTAGAGGTTCGGGCTGTTCCAGCGCGGGTCGTAGTGGCGCTTGAGGGTGTAGACGTAGTCGGCCGCAGTGAGCTCGCGCTTCTTGCCGCCGAAGGCCGGGTCGTCGGCGAAATGGATGCCGGGCTTGATGCGGAAGGTGAAGCTGCGGAAGTCGTCCTCGATCAGCGGCAGCGCCTCGGCCGTCAGCGGCTTCATGCGGAACGGCCGGGCCAGGAAGTCGAACGCCAGCGGGGCCTCGAAGATGCCCGCCGTGACGGTGCGCGAGTAGAGGTCGGACAGCTGAATCGGGTCGAAGCCGGTCTCGGCGATCGGGAACGCGTAGCGCAGAACGCGCGGCCCGTCGGGCGGCGGGTCGGCCGGCGCCTGCGCGAGCGCAGCCCCGCAGCCGAGCAACAGAACCAGCGCACGGATGAACCTCACGGCAACTCCTGGGCAGAGGCCGCAAAGTCTATTCGTTCGCGGCATGCGGATTGCATCCGGCGGCCGAGGGCAAACGCGGTGCAGGGGCTTCCCGCGCTGCCCCTAGACTCGCGCAGTTTCACGAACCACCCGGAGCGCATGGCCGCATACCTGATACGGCGCCTGTGGCAGATGGTGCCGACGCTGTTCGGCGTCGTGCTGCTGGTGTTCTTCCTGTTCAAGTGGTTCGGCAGCGACCCAGCCGAAGTGATCGGCGGCCTGGGCGCCTCGCCCGAGCAGATCCAGGCGATCCGCACCCAGCTCGGCCTGAACGAGCCCTGGTGGGTGCAGCTCTCCATCTTCCTGAAGCAGATCGTCACCTTCGACTGGGGCCGCAGCTGGGCCACCAACGAGGCGATCTCCAGCCTGTTCGCCACCCGCGTGCAGGCCACGCTGACGGTGATGCTGCCGATCCTGGTGCTCGACACCCTGCTGGCGGTGCCGATCGCGCTGCTGGTGGCCTACGTGCGCGGCTCGCTGACCGACCGCGCGATCATGGTGGCGACGACGGTCGCGCTGTCGATCTCCTTCCTGGTCTACGTGATCGTCGGCCAGTACGTCTTCGCCTTCCGGCTCGGCTGGTTCCCGGTACAGGGCTGGACCGACAGCCTGGCCACCAACCTGGCGGTCTACACGCCGCTGCCGGTGCTGCTGGCGGTGATGGTGGGCCTGGCGCCGCGCACCCGGCTCTACCGCACCTTCTTCCTCGACGAGATCGGCCAGGACTACGTGCGCACCGCGCGCGCCAAGGGCCTGACCGAACCGCGCATCCTGCTCACGCACGTGATGCGCAACGCGATGATCCCGATCCTGACCAACGTCGCGGTGTCGCTGCCGGGCATCTTCGTCGGCTCGTTCCTGATCGAGGTGTTCTTCTCGATCCCGGGCCTGGGCCGCGAGGTGCTGCTGGCGGTCAACCGCGGCGACTACCCGGTGATCCAGGCGGTGACGATCTACCTGGCGGTGATCACGATGGTGGTGAACCTGGCCACCGACGTCCTCTACAAGCTGGTCGACCCGCGGGTGGTGCTGAAATGAGTGCCGTGCTGTCTGCCGCCGCCGGCACGGCGCCGGCCTCCCGCTCCGAAGGTGTCTGGGCCGCCGCCTGGCGGCGCTTCCGCGGCGACCGCGTCGGCATGGTCTCGCTGGCGATCGTGGCCGCCTTCGCGCTGCTGATGCTGGCCACCGCGCTGGGCCTGGTGGCCGGCGACTGGCAGGCCGAACGCGGCGTGCCGAACGCGCCGCCCAGCTTCATGGGCCCGGCCGACAAGCAGGCGGTCGAGGCCATCCCGGTGCCCAGCGGGCCGAACGTGGACATCTCCGACGTCGACCCGCTCGCGCCGCGTTACGCCGAATGGGCCGAACGCGCCGCCAAGCTGCGCACCGCCGAGCTCGAGCGCCAGGAGACGCTGCCCTTCGGCGGCGACCGGCTCGGCCGCGACGTGCTGGCCAAGGCCATCAAGGGCACCGAGATCTCGCTGTTCGTCGGCGTCGCCGCGGCGCTGCTGGCCACGCTGATCGGCACCGTGCTGGGCGCGCTGGCCGGCTTCTTCGGCGGCAAGGTGGGCGACTTCCTCGAGTGGCTCTACAACGTGTTCACCTCGGTGCCCGACATCCTGCTGATCTTCGCCTTCGCGGCGGTGGTCGGGCGCGGCGTCGAGTCGGTGGTGCTGATCCTTGGGCTGACCGGCTGGACCGGCATCTACCGCCTGGTGCGCGCCGAGTTCCTGAAGCACTCGGTGCGCGACTACGTGCGCGCGGCCGAGGCCATCGGCGCCGGCGCGGCGGCGCGCATCTTCCGCCACATCCTGCCCAACGTCAGCCACGTGGTGCTGGTGCAGCTGTCGATCCTGGTGGTCGGCTTCATCAAGGCGGAGGTGATCCTGTCCTACCTCGGCCTGGGCGTGCGGGTCGACCAGGTCTCCTGGGGCACCATGCTCGCCGAGGCGCAGACCGAGCTGATCCTCGGCCACTGGTGGCAGCTCGCCGCGGCCACGCTCTTCATGGCGGTGTTCGTCACCGCGTTCTCGCTGATGACCGACGCGCTGCGCGACGCGCTCGATCCGAAGCTCAGAGGGGCCGAGTGATGCTGCTGCAGATCGACGACCTGCGCGTGCGCTTCCGCCTCGGGCGCGGCGCACGCGCCAGCTGGAGCGAGGCGGTGGGCCGCGGCGCCACCGGCGTGAGCTTCGAGATCCCGGAGAACGGCACCGTCGCGCTGGTGGGCGAGTCGGGCTCGGGCAAGAGCGTCACGGCGATGTCCATCCTCAACCTGCTGCCGGACAACGCGCAGCGCGAGGGCCGCATCCGCTTCCAGGGGCGCGACCTGCTGCAGGCCCCCCTCGCCGAGCTGCAGGCGCTGCGCGGGCGCGAGATCGCCTGCGTGTTCCAGGACCCGATGAGCTCGCTGAACCCGGTGTTCAGCATCGCCCACCAGCTGTGCGAGCCGCTGCGGCAGCACCTCGGCCTGACGCGCCGCCAGGCGATGGCACGCGCCGAGGAGCTGCTCGCCGAGGTCGGGCTGCCCGAGCCGCGCCGGCGCCTGGCGGCGCATCCGCACGAGCTCTCCGGCGGCCAGCAGCAGCGCGTGATGATCGCGATGGCGCTGGCCTGCGAGCCCAAGCTGCTGATCGCCGACGAGCCGACCACCGCGCTGGACGTGACCATCCAGCGCCAGATCCTGGAGCTGCTCGCGCGGCTGAAGGACAAGCACCGCATGAGCATGCTGTTCATCAGCCACGACCTGGCGCTGGTGGGCGAGATCGCCGACCGGGTGGTGGTGATGCGCCAGGGCACGGTGCGCGAGCAGGGGCCGGTGGCCGAGATCTTCGAGCGCCCGCAGGATGCGTACACGAAGGCGCTGCTGGCCTGCCGGCCGACGCTGGCGCAGCGCGAGGCGCGCCTGATGGTGATCGACGACCACATCGACGGCCGCACCGCCCGGCACGAGGCCAAGCCCAAGGACCCGGCGGCCCCGGTCATCCTCGAGGTGAAGGCGCTGACCAAGGGCTTCTGGATCCGCCGCGGCGTGTTCGGCCGGCGCGAGTTCCAGGCCGTCAAGGGCGCCAGCTTCCGGCTGCGGCGCGGCCACACGCTCGGGGTGGTGGGCGAGTCCGGCTCGGGCAAGACCACCATGGGCCTGGCGCTGCTGCGCCTGCACGAGCCGGCCGGCGGGCCGGTGGGCGGCCAGGCACTGTTCCACGGCCAGGACCTGCTGGCGCTCTCGCGCGAGCAGATGCTGCCGATGCGCCGGCGCATCCAGGTGGTGTTCCAGAACCCGTATGCCTCGCTGAACCCGCGCTTCACGGTGGCGCAGACGCTGCTCGAGCCGCTGGCCATCCACGGCATCGGCGCCGACGAGGCCGAACGCCGCGCGCGCGCCAGCAAGCTGCTCGCGCAGGTCGGGCTCGACGACACGGCACTGAACAAGTACCCGCACGAGTTCTCCGGCGGCCAGCGGCAGCGCATCGCGATCGCGCGCTGCCTGACGCTCGAGCCCGAGCTGCTGGTGCTCGACGAGGCGGTCAGCGCGCTCGACGTCTCGGTGCAGGCGCAGGTGCTCAACCTGCTGAAGGACCTGCAGGACGAGCTCGGGCTGACCTACATCTTCATCAGCCACGACCTGGCGGTGGTGCGCTTCATGGCCGACGAGGTGCTGGTCATGAAGGACGGTGCAGTGGTCGAGCAGGCGCCGGTGGCGCAGATCCTCGAGGCGCCGCAGCAGGACTACACCCGGCGGCTGCTCGGGGCCATCCCGCGCGGGTACCGCGCGGCCGCCTGATCCGCGTGGCCACGCCGACGCGACGATTCGCGTCGGGCTTGTATCGAAGCACTTACATTTCGGTCACGATTCGGCCGCCGCGGCCCGCTGGTCCGGCCGAAATGCGTCCGGCTGCGTGCGGTTTGCCACACCTGCGCGGCCGTGAGCGGTCGCCAACGGCATGGCACGGCGATTGCGCTGGCATGGCCAACAGACCAGGACGTCGTTGACACCATGCCGCTGAGCCGCTCCACCCCCACGCCTGTCCGCCGCCTCCGCCCCGCCGGCCCGCATTGCCGCGGCGGCGCGTCGTCGCTGCTGCGCCTGGCGCAGCCCGCCACGCCGCGCCTGCCCAAGGCGCCGGACCTGTCGGGCTGGATCAACAAGGCGGCCGGCATGCTGGGCGTGGGCGAGCGGCGCTTCCCGGCCTTCGCTGCCAGCGAGCTGAGCAGCTGAGCCGACCACCGAACGCAGCGAGGCCACCATGCCGCCACGCACCCTGCCGAACACGCCGCGTGTGGTCACGCGGATCGCGCCCAAGGCGCCCGTGCTGAAGCCGACCGACGCCTCGCGGCCGTCGAAGGTGCTGCAGAGCGGCCGAGCGCCCGAGCAGCTGTCCTTGTTCCTGCGCCCGAGCGGCGCACGCTGAAAGTTTTTTGCGGACTGACACCTGTCCACCAGGGAAGCGGGCAATCCGGGGAGGTTGAGAGCGAGCCCCGGGCCACTGTCCCGCTTCCCTTTCTTTTTTTCCGGTGTCGGTTCCCAGCGGTGACTCGGTGAATACTCGGCGCGCATGCCCGCCGAACGCCTCCGCGACTACTGCAGCACCGCGCTGCGCGACGACCTCGTCGCCGGCTTCATCGTCGCGATCCTGCTGATCCCGCAGAGCCTCGCCTACGCGCTGCTGGCCGGCCTGCCGCCCGAGGTGGGCGTGTACGCCAGCCTGCTGCCGATGCTCGCCTACGCCGTGCTTGGCTCCTCGCCGGTCAACTCGGTCGGGCCGGTGGCGGTGGTGGCGCTGATGACGGTCCAGGCCCTGCAGCCGCTGGCCGCGCAGGGCGTGCCGGTGCAGCACGCGGCGCTGGTGCTGGCGGCCGAATCCGGGCTGCTGCTGGCCGCGGCGGCGCTGTTCAAGCTCGACGCACTGGCCGCGCTGCTGTCCACCCCGGTGCTGCACGGCTTCTCCACCGGCGCCGCGCTGGCCATCACCTGCTCGCAACTGCCCGCGCTGCTGGGCGGCGCGGCGCAAGGCTCCACGGTGCCGCAGCTGCTGCAGTCTTGGTGGCAGGCGCCGCGCCACGGCCACCTCGCCACCGCCGCCTTCGGCGTGGCGGCGCTGGCGCTGCTGCTGCTCGCGCGGCGCCACGCACAGCCGCTGCTGCGCCGCGTGCTCGCCGCGCCGACCGCGGCATTGGCGGCGCGCTGCGCGCCGCTGCTGGTGATCGCGCTGGCCATCGTGCTGGCCGTGGCGGTCGACGCCGGCCGGCACGGCGTGGCGCTGGTCGGCCGCCTGCCGGATTTCCATCTGCCGCTGGGCTGGCCGCCGCTGGACGCCGCGTTGTGGGTCGCCCTGCTGCCGGCCGCGCTGCCGCTCGCGCTGGTCACCTTCGTCAGCAGCCTGGCCGTCTCGGAAGGCCTGGCGCTGCGCCGGCGCGAGCAGGTCGATGCCCGCCGCGAGCTCGCCGGGCTGGCCGCGGCCAACCTCGCGGCCGCCTGCGCGCAGGCGATGCCGGTGGGCGGCAGCTTCTCGCGCGGGGCGGTCAATGCCGAGGCGGGCGCGCGCACCCGCGCGGCCGGCGCCTGGACGGCGCTGTTCATGGCGCTGGCGATGCTGCTGCTGGCCACGCCGCTGGCCTGGCTGCCCGAGGCGGTGCTGGCGGCGAGCATTGTCGTCGCGGTGCTGGGGGTGGTCGAGTGGCGCGCCTTCGCGCAGGCCTGGCGCTACGCCCCGGCCGAACTCGGGGTCATGCTGGTTGTCGCGCTGCTGACCCTGCTCACCGGTGCGCAATGGGCGCTGGGCGTGGGCGTGGCGCTGTCGATCGGGCTGCTGCTTCAGCGCAGCGCCAATCCGCACGTGGCGCGCATCGGCCGGGTCGGCGACACCGAGCACTACCGCAACGTCGACCGCCACGCGGTGCAGTGCACGCCCGGCGTGCTGGCGCTGCGCATCGACGAGAGCCTGCTGTTCACCAACGCACGGCGCCTGACCGGTGTGGTGGACCACCACCTGGCCGCGCTGCCGGACACCCGGCGTGTGCTGCTGCAGATGTCGCCGGTGAACTCGATCGACTTCAGCGCCTACGAGGCGCTGCGCGCGCTGCACGCGATGCTGGCCGAGCGCGGCATCCGGCTCGACCTCTCGGAGGTGAAGGGGCCGGTGATGGACCGGCTGCGCGCCGGCGGCTTCGAGGACTGGTTCCGCGGCCGGGTCTACCTCAGCCACCACCAGGGCATGGTGGACGCGGGCTAGGCGGCCCGCTGGCGCTCCACCGCGTTCTCGATCTGCTCCTGCACCTTGCGCGCGCCGCGCAGCACGAGCTGCGGGTCGAGGTCGGCCTGCGGCGCGACCTTGGCAGCCACCACGTCGAGCGAGTCCGGGTTGGTCATCAGCGCGTGCGCCAGGGCCGAGAGGGCGCAGATGGCGCGCCGCGGCAGCTGCATCGGCAGCTGCAGCGTGGCGTTGACGATCACGTGGAAGCGCACGGCGGACACCGCCGGCGCCGACAGGCCCCAGGTCTCGCACAGCGCGGCGCCGAGCGCGTCGTGGCTGACGCCGAACTCGTCGTGCTCGAGCAGCAGCAGGTCCTCGTCGTTCTCGGCGGCCTTCAGCAGCGGCTTGTAGCGCGCCGGGGCGTGGCGGAACAGCACCGCCTTGCCGCATTCCTCGAACAGGCCGGCCG
>KZ836162.1 GCA_003265685.1 Piscinibacter caeni
GGAAGTCCGCCTCCTCGCGCGTCGGCGCGCCGGCCGGCCGTGGCCGCTGCGCGGCCGGCGGCGCCTGCAGCACCGCGGCCAGCGAGATCGCGCCGGTCCAGCCGAGCCAGTGGCCCAGGCGCTCGGAGAAGGCCGCGCCGGCCGGGGGCGTGGGCGTTTCCGCGAGGCGGGCGAGGAGGCGGGTGAGCTCCGAACCGGCGACGCCCGGGTCGCTTGACCCGTGCAGCATGGGTGCCAGTCGAAAGTTCCGCTGAAGGGCGTGGAGTCTACCGCCCCCCGGGTGCCCGTCAGAACCAGGTGTCGCGCACTGCGTCGGGGTGCGAGCGGCTGACGATCAGGCCCGACTGCAGGTACAGCGCATTCAGCAGCCGGGTGGCGCGTTCGCGGTCCAGTCCGGGCCAGTCGGCCAGGTCGCGCAGGGTGGCCGGCTGGCGCGCCAGGCGGGTGATGGCGGCCTGCAGCGCGCCGCTGATCGAAATGGAGCGCAGGTCCAGCCCCGGCGCGACGCGGTAGACCGCCGGGCCGGCGATCTCGGGCAGCAGCTCGCGGCGCGGCCCGCGCATCGCCAGCTCCCACAGCAGCGGCCCGAGCGGGTAATGCATNCCCGAGCGGGGAATGCATGTGGTCGGCGCCGACCAGCGCCGCCTCGGCGTCGCCCGGCGGGCGCAGCAGCGCCGGCTCGACATGCATCACGCGCAGCTCGAGCAGGTGCTTGCCGGCCAGCTCGTCCATCGACAGCGGGCAGTGCACCAGGCGCTCCTGCGCGAACACGGTCAGCGGCACGACACGCTGGCCGCATTGCAGGTGGATGGTGACGCGCTTGCCGTGGCGCACGCAGGCGGCCAGCACCTCGACCACCTCGGACTCCTCGCCGTCCTGGCCGAAGCGCAGCAGGTCGGCCTGCAGCGACGGGCTGAGTTGCGAGATGCGCGTGCTGATGCGGTTCTGGGCGGTATCGGCCTTCATCTCGTCGAGATAGCGCCGGTACGCGCTCACCCGCATCAGCTCGGGCTCGCCGAACGGGATGGTGGGCTCGAACATCTCGCTGTGCATGGCGATGCCGATTCTGCGCTGTTACCGCTGGTCACGAAAGGCCCGCCATCGTAGCCCGGGCCCGGACCAGGGCGCGCCAGAAACGCGCCTCCTGCGTGGTGGCGAAATTGATGCGCATCAGCGTCGTCGGCCGGTGCGTGGCGTGGAACAGCGCGCCGGGAGCGATCAGCCAGCCGTCGTCCAGCAGCAGCTGCGACAGCCGCTCGGTGTCGACGCCGACGTCGACCCAGCCGAACAGACCGCGCGGCTCGGCGGCGAGGCGGCAGTCGTGCGCCTGCACCAGGCGCACCGCGCGGGTGCGCGCGTCGTCGAGCTGGCGCTGCACGCGCTCGGCGTGGCGGCGCAGCAGGCCCTGCTCGAGGCAGTGCGCCAGCGCCAGCTCGGTCATCGAGGGCGTGGTCAGGGTCGAGAGCAGCTTGGCGTCGACCAGCCGGTCCACCAGCGCGGGCGGCGCCGCCAGGTAACCGACGCGCCAGCTCGGCGTGAGGATCTTCGAGAAGCCGCCCACGTAGACGGTGCGCTCCAGCGCGTCGAGTGCCGCCAGGCGCGGCAGGTGCGGCGGCGCGAAATGCGCGTAGGTGTCGTCCTCGACGATCACCAGGTCGTGCGCCTGCGCCAGCTGCAGCACCCGGTGCGCCGACTGCAGCGACAGCGACGCGCCGGTCGGGTTGTGCAGCACCGACACGGTGACGTACAGGCGCGGCCGTGCCCCCGGCGGCTGGGCCTCGATCAGGCGCTGCATCACCGCCAGGTCGGGCCCCTCGGGCCCGCGCGGCACCGGCAGCACACGCAGGCCGAGCGCGGCCAGGCGCGCGTACTCGACCGACCAGCCCGGCTCGTCGACCAGCACGCTGTCGCCCGGCTTGGCCAGCGTGCGGGTGACGATGTCCAGCGCATGGGTCGCGCCGACGCTGGTGACGATCTGCTCCGGCGCGGCGCGCACGCCCAGATCGGCCAGGCGGGTGGCGAGGGCGCGGCGCAGGCGCGCCTCGCCGGCCGGCTCGCCGTACTGCAGCGCGGCGCGGCCGGGCGCCGTGCTCACCTTGCGCAGCGCGCTGCCGATCAGTCCGGCGTCCAGCCAGTCCACCGGCAGCGTGCCCAGGCCCGGCATCGGCTGCGCGCCGGGCGGCTGGAACATGCCGCGGATCAGCGTGGTCGCGCTGACCGGCAGCGGGGTGCGGTGCAGCGGCGCAGGGCTGGCCTCGGCCGGCGCGCCGCGCGGCTCGGCCTGCGGCCCGCGCACGAAGAAGCCGCGCTGCCGGCGCGCCTCCACCAGGCCCTGCGCGAGCAGCTGGTCGTAGGCCGCCACCACGGTGGTGGGGCTCACCTCATGGCGGCGCGCGCATTCGCGCACCGAGGGCAGGCGGGCGCCGGGCGCGAGCAGGCGCTGGCGGATGCGCTCGGCGAAACGCGTCGCGAGCTGGTCGGTCAGGCTGCGGTCGGCGCCGCGCGAGAGCAGGGGCTCGGTCATCTGTGCTGATGCGGAAGGCAGTACAGTTCGCTGAATCTGTACCGGCAGTGTACTGGTTCTGTGCTGGTCGCGCGCCTAGACTGGACCGACCATGCCGCACCACCCCCGCACTGTCGACGAGTCCCGTGGCCTCTGGCTCGGGCTGCTGGGCGTCGCGATCTTCGCGCTGACGCTGCCGATGACGCGCCTGGCCGTCGGCCCGGCCGACGACCCGCAACTCCCGCCGCTGTTCGTCACCGCCGGCCGCGCCGCAGTGGCCGGGCTGCTGGCGCTGCTGTACCTCGTGGCCACCCGGGCGCCGCGCCCGCGTGCCGGGCAGCTGCCGACCTTCGCCGCCTCGGCGCTCGGCACGGTGGTCGGCTTCCCGCTCTTCATCGGCCTGGCGCTGCGCCAGGTGGATGCGATGCACGCCGCCGTGGTCACCGGGCTGATGCCGCTGGCCACCGCGGTGGCGGCGGCGCTGCATTTCCGCCAGCGCCCGTCGGCCGGCTTCTGGGCCTGCGCCGGCGCGGGCTGCGCGCTGGTGGTGGCGTTCGCGCTGGTGCAAAGCGGCGGCGCGCTGACGGCGGCCGATGCGCTGCTGCTCGGCGCGGTGGCCTGCACCGCGCTCGGCTACGTCTCGGGCGCACGCCTGGCCACGCAGATGCCGGCCGAGCAGGTGATCTGCTGGGTGCTGGTGCTGAGCCTGCCGCTCACGCTGCCGGTGGCGCTGCACGCCTGGCCGGCCGCGCCGGTGCGCGCCGCGGCCTGGGCCGGCTTCGCCTACGTCGCGCTGTTCTCGATGTGGCTGGGCTTCTTCGCCTGGTACCGCGGCCTGGCGCTGGGCGGCACGGTGCGCGTGAGCCAGGTGCAGCTGGTGCAACCCTTCCTCTCGCTGCTGGCGGCGGTGCCGCTGCTGGGCGAGACGCTCGACCCGCTGACCGTCGCCTTCGCGCTCGCCGTGGTGGGAACGGTGCTGGTGGGCAAGAAGATGCCGGTGGCCGTGCGGCCGGTGCAAAGGACGATGCCATGAGCTTCACCCTCGCGCGCCGTGCGGCGCGCATGAACCCCTCGGTGATCCGCGAGATCCTCAAGGTCACCGAGCGTCCGGGCATCCTCTCGCTGGCCGGCGGTCTGCCGGCGCCGGAGAGTTTTCCGGTCGAGGCGATGCGCGCGGCCACCGAGCGCGTGCTGCGCGAGGCACCCCGCGAGGCGCTGCAGTACGCCGCCAGCGAAGGCTACGCGCCGCTGCGCGAGTGGGTCGCGGCGCAGCTGAACGAACAAGGCCTCGCGGCCACGCCGGGGCAGGTGCTGATCACCACCGGCTCGCAGCAGGGCCTGGACCTGGTGGCCAAGGTGCTGCTCGATCCCGGCAGCGGCGTGGCCGTCGAGGCGCCCACCTACCTCGGCGCGCTGCAGGCCTTTGCGCCCTACGAGCCCGAGACGATCAGCCTGCCGTGCGACGACGACGGCCCGCGGCTCGATGCGCTCGAGCGGGCGCGAGGCGCGCGTTTCCTCTACCTGCTGCCGAACTTCCAGAACCCGAGCGGGCGCTGCATGAGCGCGGCGCGGCGCCTGGCGGTGGCCGACGCGGCCGCCGCGATGGGCCTGCCGATCGTCGAGGACAACCCCTACGGTGACCTGTGGTTCGACAGCGAACCGCCGCCGCCGCTGGCGGCCCGGCACCCGCTCAACACGATCTACCTCGGCTCGTTCTCCAAGGTGCTGGCGCCGGGTCTGCGCCTGGGCTACGTGGTGGCGCCGCCGGAAGTCTTCCCCAAGCTGCTGCAGGCCAAGCAGGCGGCGGACCTGCACACCCCCGGCTTCAACCAGCGCGTGGTGCACGAGGTGATCCGCGACGGCTTCCTGCGCGAGCACGTGCCGACCATCCGCGCGCGCTACCGCGCGCGGCGCGACGCGATGGCCGCGGCGCTGGCGCGCCACCTGCCGCCGGGCTGCCGCTGGAACGCGCCGCGCGGCGGCATGTTCTTCTGGGTCGAGCTGCCCGAGGGCGTCGACGCGGCGGCGCTGCTGCCGCGCGCCGTCGAACGCGGCATGGCCTTCGTGCCGGGCGCGCCCTTCTATGCGGAGCGGCCGCAGGCGAATACGCTGCGGCTGAGCTTCGTCACCGTGGCGCCGGAGCAGATCGAGCGTGGTGTCGAGCTGCTGGCGCAGGCCTTGAAGGAGTTCGCATGAGTGTTCATCGTTATCACGAGATCGACGTCTTCACCGACCGGCCGCTGAAGGGCAACCCGCTGGCCGTCGTGCACGACGCGGCCGGCCTGGACGATGCGACGCTGCAGGCCTTCGCGCGCTGGACCAACTTCAGCGAGACCACCTTCCTGCTGCCGCCCACCGAGCCGCAGGCCGACTACCGGGTGCGCATCTTCACGCCCGACCGCGAGCTGCCGTTCGCCGGCCACCCCACGCTCGGCAGCTGCCACGCCTGGCTGGCCGCCGGCGGGCGGCCGAAGTCGGCCGATGCGGTGGTGCAGCAATGCGGCGTCGGCCTGGTGCGGGTGCGGCGCGACGGCGCCCGGCTCGCCTTCGCTGCGCCGAAGCTGCTGCGCGGCGGCGACGTCGATGCCGCCACGCGGGCCTCGATCGCGCGCAGCCTGCGCATCCCGGCCGACGCAATCCGCGCTGCGCAGTGGATCGACAACGGGCCGGGCTGGGTGGCCGTGCTGCTCGGCTCGCGCGACGAGCTGCTCGCGCTGAAGCCGGACTTCGCGGCACTCGAGCCGGCCGACATCGGCGTGGTCGCGCCCTGTCCGCCGGGGCACGATGCACAGTTCGAGGTGCGCGCCTTCATCCGCGGCGTCGGGCCGACCGAGGACCCGGTCACCGGCAGCCTGAACGCCAGCCTGGGCCAGTGGCTGATCGGCGCCGGCCTGGCGCCCGAGCGCTACGTGGCCGCGCAGGGCACGGCGCTGGGCCGCGCCGGGCGCGTCTACGTCGAGCGCATCGACGGCCAGGTCTGGGTGGGCGGCGACTGCGTCGAGGTCGTGGCCGGGCAGGTCGCCCTGTGAGGCTGGCGCTCGACCACCTGGTGGTCGGCGCGGCCTCGCTCGCGCAGGGCGTGGCGTGGTGCGAGGCGACGCTCGGCGTCACGCCTGCGGCCGGCGGCGCGCACCCGCTGATGGGCACGCACAACCGCCTGCTGCGTGTCGATGCGCCCGGTTTCCCGCGTGCCTACCTGGAGATCATCGCGATCGACCCGGCCGCGCCGCCGCCTGGCCGCGTGCGCTGGTTCGACCTCGATGAGCCGGCGCTGCAGGCGCGCCTGGCGCGCGGCCCGGCGCTGATCCACTGGGTGGCACGGGTCGACGACCTCGACGCCGCCTGCGCCGCGTGGCGCGCAGGCGGCATCGAACGCGGCGAGGCCTTGGCCGCCAGCCGCGGCACGCTGCGCTGGCGCATCGCGGTGCGGCCCGACGGCGCCCGCCTCGCCCAGGGGCAGTGGCCGACCTTGATCGAATGGGGCGAGGCCCATCCCTGCGACAGCCTGCCGGCCAGCCCGGTGGTGCTGCAGTCGCTCACCGTGCGCGCACTGCCACCGCTGCTGCGTGCGGCCCTGCCCGAAGGCATCGCCGCCGCGGACGACGCCGGCGCGCCGCTCGAGGCCGTGCTGGCGACACCGCTGGGCGAACGCCGCCTGACCCTGCCCGGAGACTGATCCATGTTCACCCGCACCGAACTCGACGCCGCCCGCGCCCTGGTGCGCGAACACGTGCCGCCGACGCCGCAGCACCGCTGGCCGCTGCTGGAGGCGCGCCTGGGCGTGCCGGTGTGGCTCAAGCACGAGAACCACGGCCCGGTCGGCGCCTTCAAGCTGCGCGGCGGCCTGGTGTACTTCGATGCGCTGGTGCGGCGCGAGCCGGGTCTGCGCGAGGTGCTCAGCGCGACACGCGGCAACCACGGCCAGTCGGTCGCCTTCGCCGCGGCGCGCCACGGCCTGCGCGCGACCATCGTCGTGCCGCACGGCAACTCGGTCGAGAAGAACGCGGCGATGCGCGCGCTCGGTGCCGAGCTGGTCGAGCACGGCGAGGACTTCCAGGCCGCGCGCGAACACGCGCAGGCGCTGGCCGCCGCGCGCGGCGCGCACATGGTGCCCTCGTTCCACCCCGACCTGGTGCGCGGCGTCGTAACCTACTGGATGGAGTTCTTCGAGGCCGCGCAGCCCGAGGTGGTGTACGTGCCGATCGGCCTGGGCTCGGGCATCTGCGCCTGCGCCGCGGCACGCGCGGCCAGCGGCGCGGCCAGCCGCATCGTCGGCGTGGTGTCGGCGCACGCGCCGGCCTACCTGCACTCCTTCGAGGCCGGGCGGGCGGTGGAGGCGCCGGTCAGCACGGTGCTGGCCGACGGCATGGCCTGCCGCGTGCCGGAGCCGGCCGCGCTCGAGATCATCCGGCGCGAGGTCGACCAGATCGTCGCCGTGACCGACGACGAGGTGGCCGCGGCGATGCGAGCGCTGTTCGCCGCCACCCACAACGTGGCCGAGGGCGCCGGCGCCGCGGCGCTGGCCGCCGCGCTGCAGCAGCGCACGCGCCGCAGCGCACGCAGCATCGGCCTGGCGCTCACCGGGGGAAACGTGGACAGCGAGGTGTTCGCGCGCGTGCTGGCGGGGGGCTGAGCCCGGACGCATGGGTGTCCCTGCGGACATCCGTGCGCCTGGCGAAGGACCGCGCGCATGCCGGCGCGCGGGCTGGGGCGAGCCCGGTAGGGCCGGCTCGGGTTATCGTCGGGGTCCTGTCACCGCTCCCGTGAGCATGATCGGCCCCGACATCCGCCTCGTGCGGCCGGAACAGCCGGCCGAGTTCGACGCCGTGCGCGAGATCTTCCGCGAGTACGCCGCCTCGCTGGGCGTCGACCTGTGCTTCCAGAACTTCGAGGACGAGCTGCGCAGCCTGCCGGGCGACTACGCCGAGCCGCAGGGCTGCGTGCTGCTGGCGCTGGTGGACGGTGCGCTGGCCGGCTGCGGCGCGTTCCGCGCGCTGCACGAGGTGGACCACGCCAACGCCTGCGAGATGAAGCGCCTGTACGTGCGCCCGGCGTTCCGCCGCTTCGGCCTGGGCCGCCTGCTCGCGCAGACCCTGATGGACGAGGCGCGGCGCGGCGGCTATTCGGTGATCCTGCTCGACACGCTGGACGACATGGAGGCCGCGCGCGAGCTCTACGCCTCGCTCGGCTTCGAGGAAACCGCGCCCTACTACTACAACCCGATCCCGGGCGCTCACTACCTGCTGGCCCGGCTGGACGACACGCCCAGCCGCTACTAGCGGCTACCGAAGCAACCGTCTTGAGAGTCAAC
>QJOU01000222.1 GCA_003265685.1 Piscinibacter caeni
AGGCATCACTCGGGCCGGCGCTTCATGTGTGGAGTAGCACGAGCCGGCGGCTCATACGGCTCAGGCCAGTAGTCGGTGACCCGAGTGATGAGCCCTTTGCTCACCTCGAAGATGGAGATTCCTGTGATGACTTCGGCTCCGACCACGAAGTCGATGACACAGACTGCCTTGGCTTCCTCGTACACCAGGTGCTTGACTGAGGCCGTCCAGTCACCGGGCCAAGTACTGAACATCTCGAGGTAGCCCTGGCCACCTTCGATGTACTCGCGAGTTTGCGGAACCTCGTAGAGCAGACCTGGGTGAAGCAACTGAGCGAACGCGCTCCAGTCGCGCGCGTTGGCTAGGTTCCAGTGCCTCTGGATGAGAGCGCGGCTTTGCTCCGACATCGATTCGCTCCCGTTCGCCGAGGTGTGTGGTGTGATGCCTAACGTTTGAGCTGAGGCGCCCGTAGCGGGTTGGCGCTTGGGCTGCGAGGCGGATGATGCCAGCGAGCGCCTCGCAGCCCAAGTGCCAGGCCGTGGAGGGTCGCCTCGAGCGAAGGGTTAGGCGTCGTTCATGAGAACTCGCCAGTTGACATAGGGGCCCAGCTGTTCAAAGGCCTCAAGATCGAGGACTACTTTTCGGCGAAAGGCCTTCGCGAACGACTGCAGGTCCGCGAGCACTGCTTTGTAGATCACCTCAGAGGTGTCTTCTGGGTAGACATGCAGCTCAAATGCCTTGCCTTGAGATGAGAAATGCTTCTTTGTAAGCTGACGACCTGCACGCTTGGCGTTCATGTACCAGAGTTCACCTCGAATCTGAGAGCCAAGCTTGTAGAGGCGAACCCAACCGACGGCCTGATTGAACGTCCAAGGCGCGATGTAGTTCTTCCAGAAGCTGTCGGTCAAGCTCATGCGCAAGTTCTCTGTTAGCGGATAGCCGGTCGTCCGTTCAAAGTCGGCGAGGTGTTCAGCCAATCGCTTGTCATACTCGCGATAGAACGCCTCCTCTGCACACCAGTAAAAGGCGACATCAAAGAGGTACTTCTCAGGCATGTGCTTACGCGTGCTTCTCGACGCCTAACGTTTGAGCTGAGGCGACCGGAGCGGGTTGGCACTTGGGCCGCGAGGCGGATGATGCCAGCGAGCGCCTCGCGGCCCAAGTGCCAAGCCGTGGAGGGTCGCCTCGAGCGAAGGGTTAGGCCGCACCGTAGTAAAGCACCTCGCGCAGCAACTGAGCAATTGACCGCGGCCCAGGTGCCCAGATGGAACGGCGGATGGGCAGGTCTGTCAGACCTTCTAGCCTGAGTCGTCCCCCGAAGGTACGCCCAAGAGCGGCCTGTCTCCGTCATTGTGATCATCGGGTGATACCCAAGCGCACCTATCGGCCGCGACGAGTTGGAGGTACCCGTGAATGTCTCTCGCGCGGTAGACACTTCGCGCGCAGTTCTTACAGTACTTGACCTCAGGATGACTCGTGTCGTCGAGGTCCTCGAGCCGCATATGGCAGAGATAGAGTTCTGCTGCCGCCGTGGGTTGAGCCGAGAACGTGACTCGCTTTCGTGTGGACGTCTTGCTCATAGTGCCGCCGCTTGTAGTTGAGTCTTGAGGCGCATGTCAATGGATTGAAGCACCGAGACGCCGAGGATCAGGGGTCGTGCGGCCTAACGTTTGAGCTGAGCGGACCCCACCGGATTGGTGCTTGGCCCGCGAGACGGATGATGACACTGGCCGTTTCGCGGGCCAAGTGCCAAGCCGGTGGAGGTCCGCTCGAGCGAAGGGTTAGGCCTCAGCCGAGGACTACGAAAGGCGGGAGGTTAGCCTGTTCCCGAGCTTTCTGGAGATCGCGGTTTGCGCGCTCAAGCCAAGGCGTACGCTGCTTCTCAGAAGTCAACGCATAGAACCAATCCTTCAGGCGCATCATCTGGGCTCTCGCGTCGCAGTCGCAGCGCTCCAACTGTGTAGAGAACGATACAACCCACCACCAAATGAAGAGTTCACCGAAGAGCTCTCGAACCATCTCAGAGTCAAGCTTCCCGTGCCTGGCCAAAAACTCGAGCCTCTGGAAGAAGCCGACGACTACCCAGATGTGTGAGGCTTCTTCGTATGGCACGTCGTTCTCGATTTCGAAGTAGCTCAGCTCAGGGAACCGTCGAACGAGCTTTCCGGCGCTAGTGCGAGACTGATAGAGCCCTTCGCTATTCCACTCCCTATGTAGCTCGACCGCCGTCTGAACACGCTGCGCCGATTCGTGCTTTCGATCTCGCTGAGCCTCACTCAGCCGTTGCACTTCAATTGCTAGGTAGACAATGACCGCTACGTTTAGCGCGGCGAGTGCAGGGTTCAGTAGTCCACCAAAGTAGTCACCAAATTGACCCCAGGCAGCAGGATCTTTAACTTCGAATGGGCTGGCGTGGAAATTCCAGACGAAGAAGCCCAACACTCCCAAGACGTAAAGCAAGAAGAAACCGATCGCGAGTTGGATTGCTCGTTGGGGCTGCATGCTGTTTCTGAGGCCTAACGTTTGAGCTGAGGCGCAGACGCCGGGTTGGCGCTTGGCCCGCTGGACGGATGATGACCTACACCGGCCGGCGGGCCAAGTGCCAAGCCGGTGGCTGTCGCCTCCAGCGAAGGGTTAGGCGTCGCTGGCTCCGACGTTTGGCGCGGGGGAAGACAACCTGACGGACCTGTGTAGCTTCTGTGAGATTGCAGCCGCGAGTGCGACCAACACAATGCTCGTGAGTAGAGACCAGCCGACACTCAGGTAGCGTGCGAAGACGCTCAGAACGTTGAAGAACCCCTGGGCATTGGTGTCGCAGTCAAGTGCGACGCGGCATGTGCCGAGGAACAGCATAGCGAGCAGCAACGGAGCTACAAAGGCTGCGCTGCCAGCCAATGCAATGACTGCGAGAAGTACGGTTCGTGTAAGCGCCCTGCAGCGACTGGCTCGCTCTACGAGCCAAGCAACGAGGACGAACCAAGGGACGAGGGTTGCTACCGCGGACGCGAAGGCGAGCCAACTCACGGTGCGCGGCCAAGCGACGTTGTCAGGAAACCGTGGCAATGCGTCGAGGCTCACCCAAGCTAAGGCAGCAGAAGCGAGGAGTGACAGCACCAGTTTCCAGTAGCCACCGTTTCGCATCGCGACGCCTAACGTTTGAGCTGAGGCGACCGCCACGGGTTGGCGCTTGGGCCGCGAGACGGATGATGAACCACAACGGCTCGCGGCCCAAGTGCCAAGCCGTGGAGGGTCGCCTCGAGCGAAGGGTTAGGCGTCACCGCGAGCCGGCAAGCCTTGAACCGTCTGCGGCTCGGACTATCGGGCAGTTGGCAACGATGTTGGTGACACGCAGCGAGATCTCGCCACGTTCCTCGGCCGCAAGCAGCTCTTCCTCTGATTTGAGTTCGCGCGTCTTCTCAGGCTTGAGCCACGTGACCATGACGAGACGCCAGAGTGGGCTGTAGGTCGCGTCGGTGTTTGCCCCGCCGGCCGGGGCTGGCGCTGAGGGAAAGACGCTGATTTGCTCGCCTTTGGGGAACTTGTATACACGTTCCACGAGCGACTTACGACCGTCGGCGGGGATTGCGTCCGCCAATCGAGGGACGTAGTTGATACCGTTTTGCTGCGCGGCGCCCGGATCGGAGACATCCGTGCTCACGTACTCGACTTGCTTGCCGTCGACCCACGCACGCTGCAGCCTGAGTACCGTTTCTGACTTGCCAGCGTCGTATGTTGTCGACGCACATCCGGCAAGAAGGAACGAGAGGACGGTTGCAGTCACCAAGACTTCGCGACGCACGACGGTTCTCCTGTGACGCCTAACGTTTGAGCTGAGGGGCGAGCGTAGGCATGGCGCTTGGACCGCCGGACGGATGATGTACCACACCGGTAGGCGGGCCAAGTGCCATGCCGGAGCGAGTCCACTCGAGCGAAGGGTTAGGCCTCCAGCTCCCGGCGTTACTTCTTCGTGTATGAACCATCGAACGCTGTGCTCCAGAGACCCTTTGGGTCAGTGGACTCCCAATGCTGGCGAACGCTTCCATCGGCGTTGGGCGTCCAGGTGATGCGGTGCTTGGTGACCTGACCTTCTGCTCCGACGGTTTGACCTTCGAGCACCATGCTCTTGCCGCGAAGGACGCCCTCGAGAAGAAGCAACGTACCTGAACTGTCGACCCAGGTTTGATGCCAGATCTTTCGAGTGGAGTCGAAGATGTTGAGGCTCTCGCCGCTGTAGCCGCGACTGGTGGTGTAACGCTCATGCAGCACGCAGCCGCCGTACTCGCTGGATATGGTGTTCACTCCGGCGAGCTTTCCATCGGGCGTACGGACGTTCCATTCGCCGAGCCAGAAGTCGAACTGACGGTGCTCGCTTCCCTCACATGCGCTTGCGGCAGCAGCCGGCGAGGCAAAGGACGAGGCAGCGATCAAGATGGCAAGCGAGGAGATTGCGCGATGGGGCACGTTCGTTCTCGGTTTGGAGGCCTAACGTTTGAGCTGAGGCGCAGGCGCCGGATTGGCACTTGGCCCGCGAAGCGGATGATGACAGCGAGCGCTTCGCGGGCCAAGTGCCAAGCCGGTGGCTGTCGCCTCGAGCGAAGGGTTAGGCGTCAGTAGCCCCACTGTGTAGGTGCTTGATGGCCTTCTCGAAGGCGCGCTTCTGGGGCCAACGCTTAAGCGTTCGTGCCTGTTCGTGGAAGGTCTGTACCGTCGGAAGTGCCGCGGCGGGCATCGAAGATAGCGCGTTGACGATAGTCTCTACGAAGGGCGTTGCCTGAGGCCCCGTGGCAATATCAAACTCGCGTGCGAGTGTCCTGCGATGAAGAAGCACGTGACACATCGGCTGAACGCACTCCAAGAGTTGGAGTCGCCCAGCTAGCGAGATTAGGACTCGCAGCTTCTGGCCATCGATCTCGGTTCTGATGGCATTCGCAAGGATTTCAGGGTCAACTTCAGTTGCACGGAGCAGCGCTACAAGTGCGACCCAGAAGTCCCGATCGAACGATAGATAACCGTCTAGAACCGAAACGTCGCCGTCCGCAATTTCCGCGGCGATCAGCGCCGCTCCAACTAGTGTTTCAGATCGTCGGTTGCGGAAACGCTGATTACCAGCGCCATCTGGGGCAAGAAACTTCGTGAGTGCCCGTCTCACTGGGACAAGCCCGACGGCGTAGCCGGTTTGCACTGACAACTGGCTCAAGGCCTCTTGAACCTTCTCCTGGGCTTCATTAACAACGGGTCCATGGAGAAAGGTGTTGATTACGCCCGTTGCGACCTTCAGCGCAAGTTCTTCTGGTGTTGTGAAGCGTGCAATGAGATGCTGCTTCGCGCGCTGCTGAAAGAGTCTTAGCTTCTGAATGCTGTCATAGTCCTCCAGATCATCCAACGATAGAGCAGGCGCCGTCGAGGAAAGCATGTAAATCAGTCGCGGGATCTGAAGGCGCGAGGCTGCGTCGAACTCAAGCTCCGTATACGAAAGACCGCTCTGGTGTACCGAGCCGTATCTTGCTCCGAGTACGCCGACATACAAGTCACATGAGGTCAATTGAGTGACGCACTCGTCGAGCGGCGTACGAACCGAGCCACCAAGTACAAAGTCTTCCATCGTCGTCACCCACATTCGCAGGGCGCGTAGGGTACGCGACACAAGCTCGCGGTGTTGAGCGAGGTCTGCGGTTGTTGAACTCAAGAAGACCTTTGGCAGATTCATTCGAAGACAGCTCCCTGCTGACGCCTAACGTTTGAGCTGAGGCGCAGACGCCGGGTTGGCGCTTGACCCGCGAAGCGGATGATGACAGCGAGCGCTTCGCGGGCCAAGTGCCAAGCCGGTGGCTGTCGCCTCGAGCGAAGGGTTAGGCCGCACCTTGCCAGTGAAACCTTGCTGCTTGCTCCAAGGTGTACTGCTCGAAAGGTCCGAGTCGCGCTGTGTCCGATGGAATGCTGGCTTCCTGCTTGAGGTACACGAGTGCTTCTAGCGCCTGCGTGGTAGACGAGCTGAGGGGTTGCACTTTGACCTCCACGCGCTCGTACCCACCTGGCTCACCTAGGCGTTCGAGTCGATCCATGCGCGTGAGCTCGTCGGCGTTTACCTCGTAGAGCTCTCCGATGACGTGGTACCCGTTACCGGGAGGCGCGAGAAGGCAAGGAACCTCACCGTTACCGAGCAGGTACAGAGGAAAGCGCTCGACAGTGCGGAACTGGCCGTCGACTCGGCGACCGGTGTTCACATGCTGATTCGGGAAGCCTTCCTTGAGGGACCCGTACACGAAGAGCAACTGCATTTGCTGTGCGGCCTAACGTTTGAGCTGAGGGGCGAGCGTAGGCATGGCGCTTGGACCGCCGGACGGATGATGTACCACACCGGTAGGCGGGCCAAGTGCCATGCCGGAGCGAGTCCCCTCGAGCGAAGGGTTAGGCATCTCTGCTAGACGATAGTGGCCGCCAAGTGCCCCAGCAAGAGAACGTATGCAGCGACGATGGCGAGGACCTTTGCCAAGAAAAGGGCGATCGTTGGCCAATTGAACTGGCGCGGGACTTTGAACTCGGCATCCTCGCCGATGCCGCTGAGTTCCTTCCTGCGCTGGAAGATGCCCCAAACGGAGGTGGCAATGGCGTACTGGAGAAGATCAAACGCAAGACCAATGACAATCAGCACAAGCGGAAGGGCAAGTGCTTGGGGAATCTTCGGCGTCCCTTGCGCTTCAAACTTGAAGATCCAGATGACCGCGATGCCGGCCAAGCCCAGTTGACGAATCAGATCGCTGGTCTTGCCAGAGTAGAAGTAGTAGAGATCTCGCGCGTCCTTGAGCTTCATGCGCTACCTCTTCTTCCTCGGGCCGCCGCTGTTGGTTCCGGAACTACCGCTGGAAGACTTCTTGCCAGTGGCCTGGGATAGGGCTGAGCCCGCCGCGGATTTTGATGAGGAACTCGTGCGGCCGTCGCGCAGGACCTTCGACGCCTTTGACGCAGCCTCCTTTGATGTCACCTTCTTTGGGCTCACCTGCGAGAGCGCGCTTCCAGCGGCTGTTTTGGACGCCTTGCCGGATGATGCGCTGGTGAGTACGGTGGACGCCTTCTTTGCAGCTTTGGGGCTTGTCGACTTGGTCGCCATCTCTCTCCTCCGTAGTGATGTAGTTGGAACAACGCGGCGATGTTGCCGCGAATTGTGTGTTGAGATGCCTAACGTTTGAGCTGAGGCGCCCGGAGCGGGTTGGCGCTTGGGCCGCGAGGTGCAGGATAGACCACAGCGCCTCGCGGCCCAAGTGCCAAGCCGTGGAGGGTCGCCTCGAGCGAAGGGTTAGCCGTCATTTCGCGGTAGCGCGTACACCAGCTCCGTGCATGGCTCGCCACGGAACACAACGCGACGGCTCTCGATGAACTCGAAGCCAAGACGCCCCAGAAGGCGAATGCTTGGAAGGTTGCGCTCGTCAGTGATGCCCAGGATCCGTGCGACCTTGGTGGTGCAGAACATCAACTGCAGAGCTTCCCGCACGGCGCTGCTCGCGATGCCGCGACCCTGCGCGGACGGCTCGAGCGTGAAGCCAACCTCTCCGCTGCTGCCGTCCTCGGACAGGTACAAGCCGATGTCGCCGACTAGACGGTCGGAAACCGGTTCGGCGATACCGAGCTGTACCCACTGACCAGTGACGAACAAGGGAGCATTGCTCACCTGGTCGAGGAACTTGAGCGCTTCTGCCTCGGACATGGGAGACCAGCCCTGATAGCGACCGAGTTCAGGGATGC
>QJOU01000223.1 GCA_003265685.1 Piscinibacter caeni
GCGGCGCCAGCGGCAGGGTGGCGGCCTGCAGCAGCAGGGCCTCGAGGTCGGCGTCCTCGTGCAGGCCGGCGGCCAGGCGCTGCAGGCCCGCCGCGAAGGCGGCGCCGTCGCCCGCGTGCAGCAGGTGCCACAGACTGGCCAGCCCGTCCGGGCCGGCCAGCGCCTGTTCGGCCTGCCGCCGGTGCCAGGCCGCACGCGCCTGCGCCGTCGCCAGGCCGAGCAGGCCGTACACCTCGTGCTGCAGCGCGCGCAGGCGCGCCAGCCGGGCGCCGCCGTCGAGCGGCCGGTGCAGGGCCTCGTCGAGCAGGCGGCGGCCGCGTTCGATGCTGCGGTACACGGTGCTCGGCGCCACGTCCCACAGCCCGCACAGCTGCTCGGCCGCCGTCTCGCGCGGCCCAGCGCGGTAGCGCGCCGGCAACTGCGCCACGCGCAGCACGCCGTGATGGCAGGCCAGCGCGAGCAGGGGCCGCCAGTCCGCCGCCGGGGCGAGCCAGGCCGCCTCGGGCAGCGCATCGAGTCCGGGCTGTCGGTCCGGCCGCAGGCCGGCCAGCAGGGCACGCAGCAGCAACTGCCAGGGCATGGCGGCGGCGGGGTCGTGCGGCAGCGCATCGCCGGCCACCGCCCACAGCGGCCGCAGCAGCCGGCGCGCATACCCCCGCGCCAGGCGCGGGTGGGCCTGCAGCAGCGCGGCCACCGTGCCGGCGCGCTGCGCCGCGAGCAGGGCGTCGGCGAGCGGCGCGAGCAGCGATCCCGGGGTGGCCGCCGTCCGGGGCGGCTTCAAGCTAGGGGCGCGGGAAACGCTCGCTCTTCGCATCATTCGCCGATCGACCGCCGCGAGGCCCGGAGCCCACGGCGGACGCGCGTGGATTTGCAAGGACGCCGCATCTTAGTGTGCGGCCGCGGGCCGGGATCCCGGTTTCCCGAGTGCCGGCCGGGCGGGCGGCACCGGCCTCGGCCTGTGTTGCCCCCGCCCTCCTTCGCGGAGCGAATTCCATGGCCCTGGCGCAGTTGACTTCCACCCGACCCAAGGCGGCGCCCAGCGACGGCGTCACCCTGCTGGTCTATGCCCCGTACGGTACCGACCTCGAGCTGACCGGCTACCCCGGCGATGCGCGCACGACGATCGCGCAGCACCCGCTGGTGGCCAACCTGGCGCGGGTGGCGGCCTGCGGCGTGCACGTGTGCGCGCTGGTCGACCTGGTCGACGAGGGCACCTGCCTGGTCGAGTTCCGCGCCAACCGGCGCACCCCGAGCTTCACCACCCGCTGGAAGCAGCAGATGGATGCGATGCAGCCGCTGCGCGGGCTGATCCGCTACGCGTGCGAGAAGCACCCCGGCACGCGGCTCGTGCTGGGGCTCGAGGGTCACGGCGCCGGCTACCTGCCGGAGATCGACCTGAACGTGCTGACCGCCGAGCAGGTGACCAACCATGGCGAGTACGAGTGGCACATGGGCCAGGAGTCGAGCGCGCCGGTGCTGCCGATGGGCTCGCCCGTGCTGCCGATGGGCTCGCCGGTCCTGCCGATGGGCTCGCCCGTGCTGCCGACCACGAACCGGCCGCTGTCCACCTGGGCGCTCGGCCAGGCGATCCGCGACGGCCTGAAGGACGAGTCCGATCGCCTCGGCGTGCTGCTGTTCAACAGCTGCTTCAACATGTCGGTTGAGGTGCTGCACACGGTGGCACCGCTGGCCGAGTTCGCGGGCGGCTTCGCGAACTACAACTTCTTCACCGCCGGCGAGGCCTATGCGCTGGCCTTCGAGGCGCTGAAGGCCGCCGGCGGGCGGGCCGACACGCAGCAACTCGCCAGCGGGCTGGTGCAGGCTAACGGGCGCGTGCTGCGGGCCAAGTCGCACCACCCGACGGTGGGCTCGGTGATCAAGCTCAGCCGCCTGCCGCTGATCGTGCGCCGGCTCGACGCGCTCGCGAAGGCGCTGATCGGGGCACTGACCGCCGGCGACAAGCAGCACCACCTCGACGTGGCGCTGAAGATCCGCGAGGCCATCCGCGGCGCGCAGCAGTACGACACGCACCTGCCGGTGCGCCTGGAGGCGCCCGACGAGCTCACCGACCTCGGCAGCTTCGCCACCGTGCTGAGCAGCTTCCCCGAGAACGCGGCCGAGGTGCAGCCTGCCGCGCAGGCGCTCGCGCGCGCGCTCAAGGGCATCAAGGTCTACGGCGACAGCGGCAACCCCTGGATCGCGCCCGAGGTGCACTGGGACTTCTCGCGCGCCGAGCTGTCGATGAACGTCTTCCTGCCCGACCCTGGCCTGCACGGCCTGTGGGACTGGCGCGCGCCGTTCTACCTGCAGCCCGATGCCGACACGCGCGTGCCGGCGGTGCAGCCGCACGTGATCGACTTCCTGAAGAAGACCGCGTGGGTGGACTTCATCATCGAATACCACCGCCACCAGCCCTTCAAGGGCCTGCGGCCGGCGCGCATCCCCGGCAGCCCGCGCTTCGACCGGGCGCAGCCGTCGGGTTGAACTGACGACCACCCCCTACGCGCTGCGCGCGCCCCCTTCAAGGGGGCAACACCAGCGGACCGGCAAAGCCGGATCCGCGGTGTTCGCTCGGCTGCGGCCGCTGGACGCGGCGCAGGGGTCGCCTGCGCGATCGCCCGCGCATCGTTCGCACGCCTCCCCCAAAGGGCCGAGCCCGGCCGCATCGCATCGCAAGCTACACGCCGCTGCAATGACTCCACCGACCGGCACCCGCCGGCCGGGCCACCCGACGGAGTCCCCATGCGCTGGCTGCTGGCCCCCACCATCCGACCCTTCATCGCGACGGCCGCGCTGGCCTCGTTGCTGCTCAACCTGGCGCTGCTGGCACCGGCGCTGTACATGCTGCAGGTGTTCGACCGCGTGTTCGCGAGCCGCAGCATCGAGACGCTGGCGCTGCTGACGCTGCTGGCGGCCGGTGCGCTGCTGCTGGCCGGCGCGATGGACCGAGCCCGCGCGCTGGCGCTGGACGCCGCCGGCCGCGCCCTCGACGCCGCGCTGGCCCCGTCAGCGCTGCGCGCGCTGCTGGTGGATGCGGCCACCGGCCGCGGCCGCCTCGACCGCCAGGCGCTGCAGGACGTGGCGCGGCTGCGCGGCTTCCTCGGCGGGCCGGCGGTGCAGGCGCTGTTCGACGCGCCCTGGCTGCCGCTGTACCTGGCGGTGATCACCGCGCTGCACCCGGCGCTGGGCGCGCTGGCGCTGGCCGCGGCCGGGCTGCTGTTCGGGCTCGGCCTCGTCAGCGAGCGGCTGCTGCGTGCCCCCGCCGAGGCCGCCACCGCCGCGGCCCGCGGCGCGGCCGGCCAGGTCGACGCACTGTCGCGCCACGCCGAACTGCTGCTCGGCATGGGCATGCTGGGCCACGGGCTGGCGCGCTGGGCGGCCGGCCACCAGGGCGCGCTGGAGGCGCAGTCGCAGGCCGGCCGCGCCCACGCGGGGCTGGCGGCGCTCGGTCGCGGCCTGCGCCAGGGCGTGCAGGTGGCGATGCTCGGTCTCGGCGCCTGGCTGGTGGTGGCCGAACATGCCTCGCCGGGCATCATGCTGGCCGCCACCGTGCTGGTGGGCCGCGCGCTGCAGCCGGTGGACCACCTGATCGCCGGCTGGAAGGCGCTGCTGGACGTGCGCGCCGCCTGGCGTCGCCTGAGCGCGGCGCCGGACGAGCCGCAGGCGGCCGCCGCGGTGCGCCTGCCGCGCCCGCGCGGCGAGCTGCGCCTGGAGCGCGTCTGCCTGCGCGGCGCGGCCGATGCGGCGCCGATCATCAAGTCGGTCAGCCTGGTGCTGCCGGCCGGCGAATGCCTGGGCCTGGTCGGCCCGAGCGGCGCCGGCAAGACCTCGCTGCTGCGCCTGATGCTGGGCCTGCGCGAGCCGCAGCTCGGCTGCGTGCGGCTCGACGGCACCGACCTGGCCGCGTGGCCGGCCGAACAGCGTGCCGCGGCGGTCGGCTACCTGCCGCAGGATGGCGCGCTGTTCGACGGCAGCGTGGCGCAGAACATCGCGCGGCTCGGGCCGGTCGACTCCGACCGGGTGCTGCGCGCCGCGCGGCGCGCCGGCGTGCACGAGTTGATCGCGCGGCTGCCGCAGGCCTACGAGACCACGATCGGCGCCGACGGCGTGCGCCTGTCCGGCGGCCAGCGCCAGCGTATCGCCCTGGCGCGGGCGCTGTACGGCGACCCGGCCCTGGTGGTGCTCGACGAACCCGATGCCGGGCTGGATGCCGAGGGCGAGCAGGCGCTCGACGCGGCGCTGCAGGCCCTGAAGGCCGACGGCGTGACGGTCGTGCTGGTGTCGCACCGCACGCGCCTGATGCGCCATGCCGACCGCCTGGCCGTGCTGCGCGACGGCGCGCTCGAGATCTGCGGCCCGCGCGAGGAGGTGCAGGCACGCCTGAGCGGCCGCACCGTGCTGCCGCTGCGCCCGGCCGAACCCGCCCACGCCGCCCACACCGTCCAAGGAGGCCGCGCATGAACATCCTGACGATGTCCCCGGGCGCGGCCACGCTGGCCGCCGGCCTGGACCGGGCCGCGGCCGACCCGGACGGTCGCGGCCTGCAGCGCCGCCTGCGCCATGCGGTGCTGCTGCCGGCGCTGGCGGCCGCGGCGCTGCTGGCCGCGTGGAGCGCCGCCGCCCCGCTGGCCGGCGCGGTGATCGCCGCCGGGCAGGTGCAGGCCGAGTTCGGCCGCAAGCAGGTGCAGCACCAGGAAGGCGGGCTGCTGCGGGCGCTGTACGTGCGCCCCGGCCAGCCGGTGCGGCGCGGCGACGCGCTGCTGGTGGTCGGCGACCTGCGCAGCGACGCCGCGCTCGAGCTGCTCAGGCGCCAGCAGCAGGCCGAGCGCCTGCGCGCCGCGCGTGCCACGGCCGAGCTGGCGCTGGCCGGCACGGTCGACTGGCCGGTCGACGCGCGGGCCACGGCCGACGAGGCGGCCCAGCGCGAGCAGCAGCTGTTCGAGACGCGCCGCCGCGCGTTGGGCGAACGCAGCGCCGCGCTGCAGGCCCAGCAGGCGGCGCTGCGCGCGCAGCTGGTCGCGCTCGACGAGCAGGCAGCGGCCGCGCAGTCCGCCGCCGCGTTGGCACGCACCGAGCTGGAGACCCACCGCCCGCTGGTCGACGCCGGCTTCATCCAGAAGACGCGTCTGATGGGCCTCGAGCGCAGCCTGGCCGACGCGCAGGGCCGCAGCGCCGCGGCGCGCGGCCAGGCGGCGCAGGTGCGCGGCGACCTGGCGGCGCTGGCCAGCGCCGTGGCGCAGGCGCGCGCCGAGTACCGCCGGCAGGCCGCCGACGAGCTGAAGGAGGCCGGCGCGCGCCTGGCCGAGCTCGACGAGCGCCTGCGCCCCGGCGTCGACCAGGTCGAGCGGCAGACCGTGCGCGCGCCGGTGGACGGCGTCGTGATGGGCCTGCGCATCAGCGCACCGGGCACCGCCGTCGGGCCGCGCGAGACGCTGCTGGAGATCGCGCCGAGCGACGAGACCCTGGTGGTCGAGACGCGCATCGAGCCGCAGGACGTGGCGCACGTGCAGGTCGGCGGCGCGGCGCAGGTGCGGCTGACGGCCTACGAGCAGCGCCGCGTGCCGCTGCTGCCGGCCCGCGTGCGCGCGGTCTCGCCCGACGCCATGGTCGATGCCGACGGACGGCCGCATTACCGCGCGCAGGTCGAGGTGGCGGCCGCGGAGCTGGCGCGCCATGCCGAGCTGCGCCTGCGCGCCGGCATGCCGGCCGAGGTGTTCGTCACCACGCCGCCGCGCAGCCTGCTCGAGTACCTGCTCGAGCCGCTGGGCGTGTTCGCCCGCCGGGCGATGCGCGAGCCCTGAGTTCCCTGTCGAGGGGCGGCCGGCCGGGCACGCGGCCGCTTCCCTCGCGTGCGATCGAGCGTGCCCGACGTCCCTTTCACACCCTTTCAATCCTCTGGAGAAACCATCATGGCGAACATCCTCGGCACCGCCGGCAACAACACCCTGCTGGGCGACCGCGACCCGCTGCTCCCGAACGACGTGATCAATTCCGGCTGGCTGGCCGGCGACGACCTGATGATCGGCGTCAACGGGGACGACACCTACAACGTCAACTCGATCGGCGACATCGTGTTCGAGGACGACGCCCCGTCCTCGGGCATCGACACCGTGGTGTCGCAGATCTACAGCTACACGCTGACCGACAACGTCGAGAAGCTCGTGCTGCAGGAGCAGGACCGCTCCGGCACGCTGAACGCCAACGGCACGGTCACCCTGGCCTTCAGCCTGGGCGCGCCGGTGGCCGTGGTCGGCTCGGGCAATGGCCTGGACAACACCATCACTGGCAACTCGAACGGCAACTACCTTTACGGCTGGGACGGCGCCGACACCATCCTTGGCATGGACGGCAACGACTCCTTGTTCGGCGGCGACGGCAAGGACTCGCTGGACGGCGGCGCCGGCGACGACAGGCTCTGGGGCGACGACAACAACGACACCATGCTCGGCGGTGAGGGGGCCGACACCTTCTATGGCGGATCCGGCGACGACTCGATGACCGGCGGTGCCGGTGACGACACCTTCTACGTCGACCAGATCGGCGACGTGGTCGTCGAGGCCTCGGCGATCGTCTCGGTGCTGCCGCCGGGCGTCGACACGGTCTACGCCAGCATCAGCGAGACGCTGGACCCGAACGTCGAGAACCTGACGCTGACCGGCATCACCAACCTGAACGGCACCGGCAACAGCTCGAACAACCTGATCAAGGGCAACGTGGGCGCCAACGTGCTCGACGGCAAGGCCGGCGCCGACACGATGGAAGGCAGCACCGGCAACGACACCTACTACGTCGACAACGCCGGCGACGTGGTGACCGAGAACGCCAACGCCGGCACCGACCTGGTGTACGCCACCGTGACGCACACGCTCAAGGTGAACGTCGAGAAGCTCACGCTGAACGGCACGGCGGCGATCAACGGCACCGGCAACACCCTGAACAACACCATCAACGGCAACGGTGCGGACAACCTGCTGAAGGGCATGAACGGCAACGACACGCTGGTCGGCAAGGGCGGCGACGACACCGTCCAGGGGGGCAGCGGTGCGGACAAGCTGTACGGCAGCCTGGGCAACGACACCCTGCGCGCGGTGGACGACACGCCGGGCGTCGACGATGGTGTCGAGGACCGCTTCTACTTCAGCACCGACCCGGCCGCGGCGGACAACTGGGACAAGATCGAGGTCGCCACCTTCAACACCGCGGATGGCGTGGACGACGAGATCTACCTCGACGACGCGGTCTTCGCCGGGCTCTCGGTGACCGGCGGCTCGCTCGACCAGTACGCCGAAGGCGTCGACCTGACCGGCAACGCCGAGACGGACGGGATCGGCATCTACCTCGACACCGTCACCGGCAACCTCTACTACAACCCGACCGACAACGTGGAAGACGACAGCATCCTGTTCGCGTCGATCAGCAACTTCATCACCGGCGGCTCGGCCTCGCTGTCGGCCAACGACTTCACCCTGTACTGAGCGCCCCCGGGGCCGGGCGGAGCCCGGCCCGCCCCCCGCGGGGGTCAAGGAAACTTGGGGCGGCCCGGCGTTTCCTTCAGAGCGCCGCCTGCAGCGCCCGCGCCTCGCGCGTGGGCGCAGCCTCGGCGCCCGCGCTGCGCTCGAGCTGGGCGAGGGCGGC
>KZ836163.1 GCA_003265685.1 Piscinibacter caeni
GGCGGCCGCGAGGCGCAACATGGACCATAGCGGCTCGCGGCCGACGCGCCAAGCCGTGGAGGGTCGCCTCGAGCGAAGGGTTAGGCCGCACTTCCGCCACGCAGCACTGTGCAGAGCGCTCGAACGCTTGCCAGCAACGGCCCGAGGTAGCTTTGGTCGACTTCGAACGTACCTGAAAGCGACGTGGTACCGCCCGCTTGCGGGTCCGGCCGAAGCGCAAATGCGCCCGAGACACCACCGAGCGTTTGCATCTTGAGTTCGAGATGGATGTCTGGCTCGGCAGAAGACAGCGTAGCGGTGCATGCTTTGCCAACGTTGACTTGCATGGAGTCCAGTTCTTCGGCGAAGCGCGCCAAGTCAGCTGACTGCAACCAGCCTTCGAACTCGCCTTGAAACGCTGGCGTTTGGGCCGTGACCCACACGCGACACCAGTCTTCCTGATCTGCGATGCGCTTGGACGAGAGTTCGAGCTGTAGAGCCGGCGTGCGCAGTTGCATGTGACGCTATCGAAGGGACTTGTGCGGCCTAACGTTTGAGCTGAGGCGACCGGAGCGGATTGGTGCTTGGGCCGCGAGGCGGATGATGCCAGCGAGCGTCTCGCGGCCCAAGCGCCAAGCCGTGGAGGGTCGCCTCGAGCGAAGGGTTAGGCCTCACAGCCAACGCCGGACTTGACCCTTGTAGGCGGCGTACTCACTGCCGAACTTGGCGAGGAGAACTTGCTCCTCGGGCCGAATTTGGTAGCGCGTGATGTAGGCGATGAACGCAGGTAGGCCCAGCGCTGAACTCACGCCGCCGAACGCGATGAAGCAGCCGAGCAACACGAACACGATGCCAACGTACATGGGATTTCGCGTGAACCGGTAGATGCCGGTTGTGACCACGGACGTAGCGCGCTCCGGATGCAACGGGTTGACCGTTGTCTTGGCGCGCTTGAACTCGCGCGCACCAGCGCCACTGATGACTCCGCCCAACGAAGCTACGACCAGGCCAAGGAGCGTAGGCCAGGGAACCTCGAACCGAACGAGTGGCCACCATCGTGCGAAAGCCCACATGGCTGCCGCGATGAGCACGGCTACGACGGGAGGCGGAAGGCGATTCTCGAGAGCGCGCACCGACGTTCTTCGTGAGGCCTAACGTTTGAGCTGAGGCGCAGGCGCCGGGTTGGCGCTTGGCCCGCGCGACGGATGATGACACTGGCCGGTGCGCGGGCCAAGTGCCAAGCCGGTGGCTGTCGCCTCGAGCGAAGGGTTAGGCCTCACTGTGGAGACTCGCATTGGCGCAGCTTTGTGCTGCGAGCCGAAGTACTGACTGGCTGGTGGTGATTTCGGCAGGCGCTAGGAGCGATATGGCGCTGGTTCTCTCGTGGCGTGCGCTCCACTTTGCTGCAGCGTTGTGCAAAGGATCGAGCACGAGCGCGAGTACAAGGACAAGTGAGCCCAACAGAGCACCTGCCACACGATTGCTCTTTGGCCCACGAGCCATGAGTGTGAGGGCGATAACGACGGCGACTGCACCCAGCGCGAGAAGCACAACCCCAAGCACCAGTTCGATGACGTCTGAGATGCCATACGGAGCATCCGGCGCGATGTACATGTCGGCGTAGACAAACGCACGGAAGCCGATGACTGCAGCAAACTGAGCGGAAAGAACCACTGCAACTACGAGGGCGATGCGATTGCCACGCATGTTGGTCGTGAGGCCTAACGTTTGAGCTGAGGCGCCCGTAGCGGATTGGCGCTTGGGCCGCGAGGTGCATGATGCCAGCGAGCGCCTCGCGGCCCAAGTGCCAAGCCGTGGAGGGTCGCCTCGAGCGAAGGGTTAGGCGTCACTGGCGTAGCTGCGCAGGACCGAAGCTTCGGCTTGGATTTGGCTACTTGAGCCAGGCCGGCGCCAGCAATGCGAAAACCACAGAAGCCAGCGACAACACAAAGAACCACGCAACGCTTGTTGTGCGTGCGGACACACCGGGAAGACGGTCGACCGCGAACACCTTGGCGGCCACCGCGTAGCAGGCTACCAGGCCCACAACCACCGGCCACAGACCAAGCCCGAGTCCTCGGTCGTGTGTACCGGTAGAAGCCGCTACAGCGAAGAACACAACGGGTGGCGCCACTACGGTGCCGAGGTTCAACCAATGCGACTGGCTTCTGCCGCGTGCGGCAAGGATCGCGGCAATGGCGCATGCCGGACCTCCTAGGAGAACAGCCCAGAAAAGAAGCGACTCCATGCGCACTCGGGGTGTGTGACGCCTAACGTTTGAGCTGAGCGGCGGACGGCGGCGTGGCGCCCTGGCCGCGAGGTGCAACATGTACCTCAGCACCTCGCGGCCAGGGCGCCACGCCGTTGGCCGTCCGCTCGAGCGAAGGGTTAGGCTTCATGCACCTTTGCGGCGAATAGTGCCGGCCAGCGGGGTTGCCTCGAGCGTGGCTCTTGGCGCCCACCTAGAGAGCAATGCCTCAATGCAGGCGACGGTCCCAGCCGTGCACAACGGACCAGTTCTTACCACCAGCTCTTTCAGATTCTCCGGGGCGATTGGGACGTCGAAATGGTGTAGTCCATGATCAACTCCTGCGCGTAGGGCGCCAACAATGTTTCCCAAGCCTTGTAGCGGCGGGCCAAACGTGGGCAGGGCCGCCAATACGAAGCGGTACTCATTCTGGAAGGCCCAAGTCTTTGCCTTGTAGCGAACCACGCGACCCGTCTTGCCAATAGTTGTTGTTGGCGACCCCTGGCTGTCTTTGCCGGGGTACAGGTGTCGAGCGATGGCCTCCCTTACGTTGTCCACGTATTCGACTGCACCGGCCAGCTCATGCTCGAAGAGCAGTGGAGTAACAAGGCAATTCTCTGCCAGACCCTGTTCAAAGGAAATCGGGCTTAGGTATATGTCGTTGACTTCGAAGCTCGGGAGACCCTTTGGGACAACGTACGGAACTTGGGAGAACACTTGCTTAGGAAGCTGCAGGCGGACGCCTCCCATACCGGCGCCGTACATGTGCCACTGAGGTAGGCTGTCCTCGGCCTCCAGGGTCCAGCAGCTAACGAGGACATACTTGCCAAAGTCGATTCCAGCTATTCGCTGTGCCTCCGTCACGTCATCAAGGCGATCGAGCCGTGTGAAACGGATCTTGCCGCTCTTGAGGATTAGCGCCAACGACTCAAGCGACGTGTAGTGGTAGACGTACTCGGAGGAGTTCATGAAGCCTAACGTTTGAGCTGAGGGGCCGGAACCGGGATGGTGCTTGGCCCGCGCGACGGATGATGAACCACAACGGCGCGCGGGCCAAGTGCCATGCCGGTGGAGGTCCCGCTCCAGCGACCAGTTAGGCAGCACGGCACGGAACGAGAACTCAATGGCGCCACGCAGGCCACCCACTACTCGGTGCCGGCCTCGGTACTTCGGCGGGTGCTCTGGGCTGCCGGCCGGGCACCACTTCCTGGCTGCGGACAACTGGCCCTCTGGCGGAGCACTCGTGCTCGATGCGGACCGCTGTACCGAGCCGAGCCAACGGATCCGAAGCGACTGGGCAGCGAGCGGCACTCGAAGCCGTGTCTGCGCGGCCCATGGCCGCGTGCGGCGACGGCGTACCGCCAGACTTACCCGCTGCTGCCTAACGTTTGAGCTGAGGCGCAGACGCCGGATTGGCGCTTGGCCCGCGAGGCGGATGATGACAGTGAGAGCCTCGCGGGCCAAGTGCCAAGCCGGTGGCTGTCGCCTCGAGCGAAGGGTTAGGCCTCGCTCGCGGGGCACGACGGGCGGTACGAAGTGGAAGAGCTACGCTGGCTTGTGACACACGGCTTCGACGTTGTGGCCGTCGGGGCTGATGATGAACGCAGCGTAGTAGTTCGGGTGGTACTGAGGGCGGAGGCCAGGGCCTCCGTTGTCTTTGCCTCCGGCCGCCAGCGCTGCGGCATAGAAGGCTTGAACTTGCTCACGGCTCGACGCTTGGAATGCCAGATGAAGGTGCGAAGGCCTTGGTTCAGGTTGTAGGCGAATGCACAACGAGGCGGTTTCGTTCTTGCGGCAAAGCTCGAGCCCGAGTGGACCCTCGTGGGCGATGGTCACACCTAGTGGCTCAAGCGCTTTGACGAAGAAGGCTTTGCTGGCGGCGTAGTCACTGACTCCAAAGACGACGTGGTCAAACATGGATTGCGAATGCTGGATGGTGAACGCGAGGCCTAACGTTTGAGCTGAGGCGCAGACGCCGGATTGGCGCTTGGCCCGCGAGCCCGATGATAAGAACGACGGGTTCGCGGGCCAAGTGCCAAGCCGGTGGCTGTCGCCTCGAGCGAAGGGTTAGGCCTCACCGCGAAGGAACTCCATCGTCCAGTTAGTTTCCCAGGTGCTACCGCCGTCGCCAGAGAACGCTTGTTCCCATTGCGGATTGCCGCCGAGATTCGCGTACCAGGTGAACCGAACCTTGATGGGCCGCCCATCGAGTGTGTCATTGGCATAGAAGAGGCCGACTTGGTTGGCAAAGGTGCCAACGACGGGAACGTCGAGGTTGTGAGGGGCGCGCCCATCAAGCCACCAGATTGACCACGACTGTGACTTGGGATCAAACGAGCGGAAGGCTGCCGCGCGGACTTGCTCTTGTGGAAAGCGAAGGAGGTTGTCTTCGACGTTGCCAAACCCACCGAGGATCTTTCGCGTAGACGACGTACCCTGGAACTCGGTCCACTCTGTACATCCGGAGAGGCGTGAGTTCAACCGCCGGTGACGAACGTCCCAGTCGCCGATGATGAAGTCAAAGTCCGCGGGTGGACCGGAGGGACTGGAGGTGGACATAGGTGCCTTGGACGGGACGCTCGGGATCGGTGTGAGGCCTAACGTTTGAGCTGAGGCGCAGCTGCCGGGTTGGCGCTTGGCCCGTGAGCCCGATGATAGGAACCACGGGTTCGCGGGCCAAGTGCCAAGCCGGTGGCTGTCGCCTCCAGCGAAGGGTTAGGCCTCATCAAAGACGCCCGCGATGAGAACCTCTCGCTCTCATTCAATCGCGCTTGCGAAGGGCACTCTGCAAAGTTTCGTTTGGCAATGCATCTGTCATCAGGATCATGTTCGTGCTGTCCTTGTTTGCTTCAATGATTGCCATCATCACTCCAGTAACAACCCCAGCGGTGACTCCAGCACCAACAGAGGACATGCCCGGCGGTGGGCTTACTGCGGCTTGGTTAGCGGTTGCTGCAGCGGCGGAACCTGCTGCGGGCTTGGTTGCTGCCTCACGAGCTCTATGTTCTATACCAGTAAACTCGTAGGAGTAGATCTTGAGAAGTTGGTTGGGTACAGGGTTCTTGGGAAGCCAGAAACCGCCGTCGCGTGCATCTACTAGCTTGCCACCTTCGCGCACCGTGATAAGAACGCAATCGGTCGGTCCCTTGAAGTAGGTGCCTCTCTCGTCCTCAAGTACTGGCACATAAATACCCTTCGCTAGACCGACTGCCAATCCGTTGCTCCATCCGAGTCGAGTCGGAAAGGAAATCTCCTGAAATAGCTCCACAGAAGGGCTCTGCGGGCTTGCAGGCTTTAAACCGGCTTGAGAAATGGATGGAAGGTGTGCACATCCCACAAGGAAAAAAGTTGCTAGAACAGCGAGGATCCGAAGAAGACGCATTTAAAGGACTCCGTGGAAGGGCAAAAGTAGGTTCAATAGCATCTTAACCGGGCGCTGGCCCCAAAAGATGAGTGCCTAGAAGCTTGAACATGAGTCTTGTCCTCTGCGGCGCAGTCGCCGGACCACGCGAGCATGAGGCCTAACGTTTGAGCTGAGCGGAGAGCGCCGGGATAGCGCTTGGCCCGCGAGGCGAATGATGACAGCGAGCGCCTCGCGGGCCAAGCGCTATGCCGGTGCGAGTCCGCTCGAGCGAAGGGTTAGGCAGCACTTCTTGCACGCAACAGCCTGAATGGTGGACTACTCGTCGATGAACTGCCAGGTGTCCGCGCCATCGAAGCGACGAACGCGCACAGAGGCAATAAGCTCGGGATCGAAGTTCCCCAGGTTCACGCCATGCTTGGCGCCAGGCTTGAGTTCGAGAGGCTCCCAGTGCGTGACGCAGCCGCAGTGCCTGCAATGAATTGTGCGTAGTGTCTTGTCGCCCCAGATGTACTCGGCGGTGGCCTCAGGGTGCCCCTCGATCTTGACAGTGCCGAATTCGAAGTAGACCCATGGCCCACCGATACGACGGCACAGCGAGCAATTGCAGGCTGTTGCTACCGTGGGAGTTTCCGGAAGCGTCATTCGAACCGCGCCACAGTGGCAGGAGCCTTCGTGCATTGACTGTCTCCAAGAACTTTCGCGGTGAGCGCAGTGGGTGGCTGTGCTGCCTAACGTTTGAGCTGAGGGGCGAGAGTAGGCATGGCGCTTGGCCCGCCGGACGGACGATGTACCAAACCGGGAGGCGGGCCAAGTGCCATGCCGGAGCGAGTCCACTCGAGCGAAGGGTTAGGCCTCGCCGTTACGCTAGCACGACTTGCTTGATGAACGCTTGGAACGTCTCGGCTCTGACCTGCGCTTCAGATCGCTCCGAATAGACCTCCACTTGGCCGAAGCGCCGGAGTGCGGCGAGTTCCGGGGAAAGCACTTTTGCAGAGGTTCCGAACTGATGCTCTATGACCCAGAAGTAGAGCCTGTAGCCCTTGGCGCGCAGATTCTCGAGGACATGCCCGAGAGGGAACTCGCTGTCAGCAAAGTTCGGACAGAGCGCAGCGATAGCGTAAGACCAAGACGATGGGTCGAGGCGACTCATCAGCGCATTGAAGCTGGCGGGACGATCGTCGTTCGACATTCGGCGGAGAAGAAACCGAGTTCTCTTGATCTCGATCGCCCTAACGTACTGGCTACCACCGGTAAGCGCTCGGAGAGTCCTCGACTTGCCCCAACTCGCATGACCAACGACGAAAGCGATCTTCGGGTGCGACACAGATTTCTCCGGCGGGGTTGCGAGGCCTAACGTTTGAGCTGAGGCGACCGGAGCGGATTGGCGCTTGGGCCGCGAGGCGGATGATGACACTGGACGTCTCGCGGCCCAAGTGCCAAGCCGCGGAGGGTCGCCTCGAGCGAAGGGTTAGGCGTCACTCGCGGTCTACGAGCGCTCTCTACCTCTTGGATACCTTGTAGGTGCGTGTTGCGATTGTTGATGTGGCACTTTGGCCTTCCGCTGCAAGCGGTACGAAGAGTTCAATGGATTCGGTCTCCGGGACCTTGAACTCGACGGTGAAGTCTTCGTTGCCTATGCCCTTGTTCACTTTGGTACGCGTNGGTGAAGTCTTCGTTGCCTATGCCCTTGTTCACTTTGGTACGCGTGAGGGAAAGAACCTGCCCCTTGGCATCCTGGAAGATCGCGTCGATCGTTCCGGCGTCAACCGAGAGTGTGTACGCGACCTTCACCTCAAACTTGGTAGACATGCCAGCGACTAAGACAGTGTCGCTAGTCGGAACGATGCCAACAATGCTCACGTTCGAGCCCGCCGGAGCGGGCCGAGGAACCGTGGCCGTCCTTCCATCGCAGGCGGACAAAGTTGCCGACAAGAGCAAGGACAAGAAGACGCGGAGTTGGGGCACGGCGGTGGAGGCTGTGACGCCTAACGTTTGAGCTGAGG
>KZ836164.1 GCA_003265685.1 Piscinibacter caeni
GAGCAGCGTGTCGGCATCGGCCAGGTCGTGCGCCACGCCGGGCGCCAGCGCGAGCAGCGGCGCGCCCAGTGCGACCTCGGCGCCGAGGAGGCGGCGCAGCCGGAACAGCCGCTGGCGCAGCGCGCTGGCGGCCTGCGCCTCGCTGCTCTCGGGCCACAGCAGCGCGCCGAGCGTGCGGCGCGCGGTCGGGCCCTGCAGTGCCAGGTAGGCGAGCAGCAGCGCGTCGACCTCGGCCAGCGCATGGGCCGAGCCGTCGGCGCGCTCGATGCGCGGCTGGCCGCTCAGGTGAAGGTGCACGCTCAGGCCTTGGGCGTCTTGTAGGTCCACCACGGCAGCACGCGGCGCAGCGACAGCACCTCGCCGCTGCGTTCGGCCGAGTAGCCCGGCAAGCCCTCGAGCTGGGCGCGCCAGGCCTCGCTGCGCAGCAGCGCGAGCAGGGCCTGCACCGGCGGCTGGTCGAGTGCGTGCTGCAGCGTGACGAGGAAGTAGTGCTCCAGCGCCAGCGGCACGAAGTCCAGCCCGCGCGAGCGCGCCGCCGGCTCGATGCCCAGCGCCGCGTCGGCGATGCCGCTGGCCACCGCCTCGGCGGCCGAGCGGTGCGAGGGCTCGGCCTGCTCGTAGCCGGCGATCGACGCCGGCAGCAGACGGCTGCGCGCCAGCAGCTCGTCGAACACCACGCGCGTGCCGGTGCCGCGCGCCCGGTTGGCGAAGCGCACGCCGGGGCGCTGCAGGTCGGCCAGCGTGGCCAGATGCAGCGGGTTGCCCGGCGCGACCATCAGGCCCTGGATGCGCTGCGCGAACGACACCAGCTTGTGCTGGCCCGGCCGCAGCATCGGGCGGTAGACCTGCGCGGTCGGCGAGCGCAGCGGCGACTCGATCAGCGCGTGGAAGCCGGCCATCAGGCAGCGCCCGTCGTTCAGCGCGGCGAGTGCGTCCACGCTGCCGCTGAAGGCGATGTCCAGGTGCAGCTGCGCCTCGCGCTGGGCCAGCGCGCGCAGCAGCGGCAGTGCGTCGTCGTGGCTGGCGGTGATCGGGATCACGCCGGCGCGTTCGTCGAAGGCGATCGCGAAGGCCTGCTCCAGCTCGCTGCGCAGCGCCTCGATCTGCGGTGCCAGGCGCGCCTGGGCGCGCCGCTCGGCCCACAGCAGCTTCTCGCCGAACGGGGAGAGCAGCGCCGGCTGGCCCTTTACCCACAGCACCAGCTCCTGGCCGAGTTCGCCCTCCCAGCGCTTGAGCTCGCCCCACACATGGCGGTAGGAGAGCGCCAGCGTGCGCGCCGCGCCGCTGATCGAGCCGGTGTCGTGCACCGCCCCCAGCAGCGCCATCAGCGGGTGGTGCAGGTCGCGCTGCGCGCTCTGCTCGCCGCTGAGCGTGTAGGTCAGCTGGACCCTATGCATGACGGTTCATATGGTCTGGGTTTCGCGGGTCCGTGGAGAATCCCGCGCAGTATGAGAGATCCCGGATGAGCGCCTTTCTCGAGAGCGTCCGCACTGCCACCGACCTGATCCTGCATGCCGATCCCGTCCTGTCCCGCACCGTCGCACTCTCGCTGGGCGTCAGCGGCTCGGCCACGCTGCTGTCGGCGCTGTTCGCGCTGGTCGCGGGCGCCTGGCTGGCCGTCGCACATTTTCCCGGCCACCGCGCGCTGATCCTGCTGCTGAACACGCTGCTCGCGCTGCCCTCGGTGGTGGTCGGGCTGATCGTCTACCTGCTGCTGTCGCGCAGCGGGCCGCTGGGCGACTGGGGCATCCTGTTCACGCCCACCGCGATGGTGATCGCGCAGACCATCCTGGTCGCGCCGGTGATCGCCGCGCTGACGCGCCAGCTGGTGGGCGACGCGCTGCGCGACGGCGGCGACCAGCTGCGCTCGATGGGCGCACGCCCGCTGACCTGCGCGCTGCTGATGCTGCTGCACGACCGCTGGGCCGTGCTGACGGTGCTGATCGCCGCCTTCGGCCGCGCCATCGCCGAGGTCGGCGCGGTGATGATCGTCGGCGGCAACATCGACGGCATCACGCGCGTGATGACCACCTCGATCGCGCTGGAGACCAGCAAGGGCGACCTGCCGCTGGCGATGGCGCTGGGCATCGTGCTGCTGGTGGTCGTCGGCATCGTCAACGTCTTTCTCGGCCTGGCGCAGCGCGGCCACGGCTCGGCGCTGGCCGGTGTCCGCTAGAGGCCAACCATGACCCTGCTCGCCCTCGAGAACGTCTCGGTGCGCTTCGGCAGCGTGCAGGCGCTGCAGCAGGTCTCGCTCGAGGTGGCGCCACGCGAGGTGGTGGTGCTGGTCGGGCCCAACGGCTCGGGCAAGACCACGCTGCTGCGCGTGCTGCACGGGCTGCTGCGCCACGAGGGCCGGCGCCGCGTCGAGGTGCCCGAGCGTGCGCAGGCGATGGTGTTCCAGCGCCCGTTCGTGATGCGGCTGTCGGTGGCGAACAACCTCAAGCTCGCGCTCTGGCTGCGCGGCGTGCCGCGCGCAGAGTGGGCCGAGCGCACGCAGGCGGCGCTCGCGCGGGTCGGCCTGCAGGGGCTCGGCGAGCGCCCGGCGCGCGCCCTCTCGGGCGGGCAGCAGCAGCGCCTGGCACTGGCGCGTGCCTGGGCGGTGCAGCCGCGCCTGCTGTTCCTCGACGAGCCGACCGCCAGCCTGGACCCGTCCGCCAAGCGCGAGGTCGAGACGCTGCTGGCCGGCTTCGCCGCCGACGGCATGACGCTCGTGATGAGCACCCACAACCTCGGCCAGGCCAAGCGCCTGGCCACCCGCGTGGTCTATCTGGAGGACGGCCGCATCCATGCCGACCTGCCGACCGACCGCTTCTTCGACGGCCCGCTGCCCGAGCGCGCCGCCCAATTCCTGAAAGGAGAACTGCCATGGCACATCGACTGACCCGCCGCGCGCTCGCCGCGTTCGGCCTCGCCCTCGCCGCGCTCGGCGCCCACGCGCAGGACAAGTTCATCGTGATGTCCTCGACCACCAGCACCGAGCAGTCGGGCCTGTTCGCGCACCTGCTGCCGGCCTTCAAGGCGAAGTCCGGCATCGAGATCCGCGTCGTCGCGCAGGGCACCGGCCAGGCGCTGGACATGGGCCGGCGCGGCGATGCCGACGTGCTGTTCGTGCACGACCAGGTGGCCGAGGAGAAGTTCGTCGCCGAGGGCTTCGGCCTGGAGCGCCGCCCGGTCATGTACAACGACTTCGTGCTGATCGGCCCGAAGGGCGACCCGGCCGGCACCAGGGGCAACGACATCGTCGAGGCGCTGAAGAAGCTCGCCGCCGGCAAGGCCGAGTTCGTCTCGCGCGGCGACAAGAGCGGCACGCATGCCGCCGAACTGCGCTACTGGAAGGCCGCCGGCCTGGACACGCCGGTGGGCAAGGTGGCCGGCTACAAGGAGTGCGGCTGCGGCATGGGGCCGGCGCTGAACATCGCGGCCTCGACCGGCGCCTACGTGCTGGCCGACCGCGGCACCTGGCTCGCGTTCAAGAACCGCGCCGACCTGGCCATCCTCGTGGAGGGCGACAAGCGCCTGTTCAACCAGTACGGCGTGATCGTCGTGAACCCGGCCAAGCACCCGCACGTCAAGAAGGACCTGGCCCAGGCCTTCGCCGACTGGGTGGTTTCGCCCGAGGGGCAGGCCAGCATCGCCGCCTACAAGATCGGCGGCGAGCAGCTGTTCTTCCCGAACGCGGGCAAGTGAGGCGATGCGTGCGCTCGTGATCGGGGCGGCGGCCATGGCCTGCGCGGCGGCGGCCCTGGCCCAGCCGGCCGACGTGAAGGTGCTCGCGGCCGGCAGCCTGCGCGCTGCGCTCGGCGAGGTGGCGCAGGCCTGGGAGGCGCAGGCGCCGGGGCGCCGTGCGGTGCTCGGCTTCGGCGCCTCCGGGCTGCTGAAGGACCGCCTGCTGGCCGGCGAGGTGGCCCAGGTGTTCGCCTCGGCCAACATGGAGCATCCGCAGGCGCTCGCGGCGGCGGGCCGGGCGGCGGCGCCGCAGGCCTTCGCGAGCAACCGGCTGTGTGCGCTGGCGCCGGCCGAGGCGGGCGTCACGAGCGCCAACCTGGTCGAGCGGCTGCTCGACCCGGCGGTGCGCGTGGGCACCTCCACGCCGAAGGCCGATCCGTCAGGCGACTACACCTGGACGATGTTCGAGCGCATCGAGCAGCACGGCCACCCCGGCGCCTTCAAGACGCTCTCGAGCAAGGCGCTGCAGCTCGCCGGTGGCCCGGCCTCGCCGCCGCCGCCGGCGAATCGCAGCGTGTACGGCGCGCTGATGGAAGCACGGCAGGCCGACGTGTTCATCACCTACTGCACGAACGCGGTGATCGCCGTGCGCGAGGTGCCCGGGCTGCGGCGCATCGAGGTGCCCGACGCGGTGAACGTCGCGGCGCGCTACGGGGTCGCGCTGCTGAACGGGGCCGGCGAGCCGGCGCAGGACTTCGTGCGCTTCCTGCTCGGGCCGGCCGGGCAGGCCGTGCTGGCGCGGCACGGCTTCGCGGCGCCTTGATCGACGGCGAGAGCGATCCGTTACAACTCGGCGGTGTATCCGGGCGCCGCGCCGCGGCTCTGTCGCAGGCGTCGCGACGATGTCGAGTGCCCCGGATCCCCCGGCGGCCGGTCTCCGCGACAGGCATCGCACGGAGTACCGCCATGAACCTGAAGAGCCTCGCCACCACCTCGATCGTAACCCTGCTGCTGGGCGCCTCGTTCGCCGCCAGCGCGGCCTCGACCTCCATCCGCGTCACCTGCGAGGTGCGCGGCACGCGCGCCAAGGCCTCGGTGGACGGCAAGGGCCTGGCCGCCGGGATGTACCGCGGCATGATCGTCTCGGGCGGCAGCACCGCCGCGGCGCCCGCCGAAGCCGCTGTCGCCGGCGAGGTCGAGTTCGACTTCGACAGCAACCCGGCCGACATCGCCGCCGGCGCCACCGCGATCCCGTCGACCTTCGTGGTCAACGGCCAGGTCACCGGCAAGGTGGTCGACGCGACCGGCAACACCGTCGCGAGCGACACCGTCGCCTGCCGCATCCGCCGCAAGTGAGCGATAAGCGCCGGGGTCTACCATGCGCCCATGAGCGAAGGGGAGGTTCCCGGGGCCGAGGATGCCCGCCTGGTGGCCCGCTGCCGCGCCGGTGACGGCGCGGCCTGGCGGGCGCTGGTGCAGCGCTACCAGCGGCTGGTCTACGCGGTGGTCACGCGCACCGGGCTGGACGGCCACACCGCGGCCGACGTGTTCCAGACGGTGTTCCAGCGCCTGCACGAGCAGTTGCCGAAGCTGGCCCAGCCAGAGCGGCTGCAGGCCTGGATCGTCACCACCGCGCGGCGCGAGGCGCTGCGCGAGATCCGCCGGGTCGGCCGCCACGAGACGCTGGACGCCGGCGACGACGAGGACGGCGATCGCCCCGCGCTGCACGAACGCCTGGCCGACGACAGCCCGCGCGCCGAGGAGCAGCTCGCCGAGCTGCAGTCGCTCGACCTGCTGCGCCACAGCCTGGACCGGCTCGACGAGCGCTGCCGCGAGCTGCTGCTGCTGACCTTCCGCGACGACGACGACGCGCTCGACTACGACAGCATCTCCGCCCGCATGGGCATGCCGCGCGGCAGCCTCGGGCCGACGCGCAGCCGCTGCCTGGGCAAGTTGCGCAAGCTCTACGACGGTGCCGGGGGCCGCGCATGAAACGATGTATCCGGCGCGGCCCGTGCCGCTCTGTCGTGCAGACATTCCCGGAGGCGCGATGAGTTCCACCACCGATCCCGGCGACGACGGTTTCGAGGCCCTGGTGCGGCGCGCGGTGCGCGCGCTGCCCGATGCGCCGCTGGCCTGGCAGCAGGCCGCCGTCGGCCTGTGGCCCGGGCCGCTCGAGCGCGCGGCCGCGCAGCTGCGCCGCGTGCTCGCGGTGCTGAGCTTCGACAGCGCGGCGCTGTCCGCCCCGGCGCTCGGCCTGCGCAGCGCCGGCGGCGCCGCGCGCCACCTGCTGTTCAGCGCCGGTGCGCACGACGTCGACCTGCGCATCAGCGTGGCCGGTGCCGGCTTCGACCTGGCCGGCCAGCTGCTCGGCCCGTCGGCCGGCGGGCGTGTCGAGGCGCTGGCCGAGGCCGGCGGCGCGCCGCTCGGCGCCGAGCTCGACGAACTCGGCGAGTTCCGCCTGCGCGGGCTCGCGCCGGGGCGCTACCGTCTGAGCTTCGAGGTGGCCGACGAGGCCATCGAGCTGCCGCCGCTGGATCTGCACCGGACCGGGCCGTGAACNCGAGGTGGCCGACGAGGCCATCGAGCTGCCGCCGCTGGATCTGCACCGGACCGGGCCGTGAACCCCCCGGCCGCCGACGCCGGCGCCGGGCGGCTCGAGCAGGCCTGGGCGTTGAAGGAGCGCTGCTACGCCGCCTTCCAGCAGGCGCCGCCGCAGGCGGTGCGGGCCGCCGAGCAGCTGCGTGCGCTCGTGCCCGGCGCGGCGGCCGCCGAGCGCGACGAGATCGAGGCGCTGGCGCAATGGACCGCCGGCATCGCGGCGCTCACGCGCGGCGGCTTCGCCGAGGCGGTGCAGGCCTTCGACTCGGCGCACGACGGCCTGCAGCGCGCCGGCCGGCCCGACCCGGCGGCGCAGACCCGCGTGCCGAAGATCATGGCGCTGTCGCTGCTCGGCCGGCACGACGAGGCGGTGGCCTGCGCCGAGGACGCGCTGCGCGTGCTGCGTGCGCTCGGCAACAGCGCGGCGGCGGCGCGGGTCGGCCTGAACCTCGGCAACCTGCTGTTCCGGCGCGACCGCTACCGCGAGTCGGTGGCGCATTTCCGCAGCGCGGCGGTGCTGTTCGCACGCGCGGCCGACCACCAGCATTCGGTGCTGGCCGACATCTCGCTCGGCGACGCGATGACAGTGCTGGGCGAGCTCGACGAGGCGCGCCGCATCTACGAACGCGCCCGGCTGCGCGCCCAGCGGCGTTCGCTCGCGCTGCCCGCGGCACTGGTGGACGAGTCGCTGGCGCTGCTCGACCTGGCGGCCGGCCGCTGGCGCGACGGCCTGGCAGGCATGGAATCGGCGCGGCGCCGCTACGCCGCGATGGACCTGCCGCAGTACCTGGCGATCGCCGAGAAGCAGCTCGGCGACGCCTACCTCGAGCTGCGCCTGGCCGGCGAGGCGCTCGCGCTGTTCGAGGCGGCCGCGGCGCAGTTCGCGGGGCTGGAACTGCCCGACGAGCAGGCCTGGGCGCTGCTGCAGCGGGCGCGCGCGCAGGCCCTGCTCGGCCAGCCGGCCGCGGCGGACAGCTTCGCGCGTGCCGCGGACCTGTTCCGCGCCCAGGGCAATGCGGTCGGCGCCGCGACCCTCGCGCTGGCGCAGGGCGAGTGGGCGCTGGCGCGCGGCGACGCGCCCGGCGCGCGCGCGCAGGCCGAGGCCGCCCGCGCCGGCTTCGAGGCCGCCGGACAGGCGCAGGGCGAGCTGCGCAGCGAACTGCTGCGCGCCGAGGCGCTGCAGGCGCTCGGTGACGGCGCCGCGCAGCAGGCCTTCGAGAGCGCGC
>QJOU01000228.1 GCA_003265685.1 Piscinibacter caeni
ACGCGCGGTGCCTCGCGCGGCGCGGTCCGCTCCGGCGCCTGCGCGAGCCACAGCAGCAGCCCCGCGGCGTGCAGCAGCAGCACGACTGCGAGCACCGGCGCGCGGCGGCGGTCGCGGCGCCAGGCCGGCAGGGCGTTCATGCCGCGTCAGTCCGGCGCGTCGCCGGGGCGGTGCTCGAGCAGGTCGCCGGGCTGGCAGTCGAGTGCCTCGCAGATGCGCGCCAGCGTCTCGAAGCGCACGCCGCGCACCTTGCCGGCCTTCAGCAGCGAGATGTTCTGCTCGGTGATGCCCACGCGCTCGGCCAGCTCGCGCGAGCGCATCTTGCGCCGCGCCAGCATCACGTCGAGGTTGACGACGATGTGGCCCATTCAGACGAAGCCCTGGTTCTCTTCGGCCACGCGCACCGCCTCGGCCATCACGGTGGCGATGGCGATCAGCACGGCGGCCAGCAGCACGGCGAGGTAGTCGTTCCACGACAGGCCCAGCACCAGCATGCGCTGGCCGGGCGGGTTGCCGAGCGTGAGCACCACCGAGCCGGCCGCACGCACCAGCGGCGCGAGCAGGGCCGAGCCGAGCAGCGCCCAGCCGAAGCGGCGCAGGTGCGCGAGCGCCGGCCGGCCGAACACGCGCCCGGCGCCGTACTCGCCGAACAGGCGCCACAGCTGCCACAGCGCATACAGGCCGAGCGCCACCGGCGCGACGCTGAGCAGCGCGCCGAGCAGCAGCGCGCGCGTGTCCACCGTCACCGCCTGCACGCCGGCGAACTGCGGCGCGAGCGTGCGCACCGCCTCGGGCGAACTCCAGAACCACAGCGGCACGGCGAGCAGGCCGAGCGCGCCCAGCACGCACATCGCGCGCACGAACAGCACCAGCCGGGCCGACAGCGGCGGCGCGGCGCCGGCGGGAGGGGAGGGCAAGGCCATGATGGTCGGAGTTTGCCGTTGGTCGACAAAAGTTTATCGTAAAACAGTAAGTAATCAATGCCCCGCGGTGCTCCGTACACTTCCGCCATGAACACCCTTCCCCTCGTCTCCCTCGGGCGCAGCGAACTGCGCGTGACGCCCGTCTGCCTCGGCACCATGACCTTCGGCGAGCAGGTCGGCGAAGCCTACGCGCACGCCATCCTCGACCTCGCGCTCGAACGCGGCATCAACTTCATCGACACCGCCGAGATGTACTCGGTGCCGCCGCGCCGCGAGACCTACGGCGCGACCGAGCGCATCCTCGGCAGCTGGCTCGCGGCGCGCCCGGGCCGGCGCCACCAGGTCGTGCTGGCGACCAAGGTGGCCGGCCCGTCGCGCGCCATGGACTGGGTGCGCAACGGCAGCGCCGACCTGACGCGCGCCGAGATCGTCGCGTCCTGCGACGCGAGCCTGCAGCGCCTGCGCACCGACGTGATCGACCTCTACCAGATCCACTGGCCGGCGCGCAACGTGCCGACCTTCGGCGCGCTCTACTTCGACCCGTCCAAGGACCGCGCCTACGCCTCCATCCACGAGCAGCTCGAGGGCCTGGCGGATCTCGTCAAGGCCGGCAAGGTGCGCGCCGTCGGCCTCTCGAACGAGTCGCCCTGGGGCGTGATGGAGTTCGTGCGCCTGGCCGAGCAGCACGGCCTGCCGCGCATCGCGAGCGTGCAGAACCCGTACGCGTTGACCAGCCGCGCGCTCGACAACGGCCTGGACGAGGTGCTGCACCGGCTGCAGGTGGGGCTGCTCGCGTACTCGCCGCTGGCCTTCGGCGCGCTGACCGGCAAGTACGACGAGACCGGCCTCGACGCGGCCGAGCGGCCCGGCCGCCTGGCGCTGTTCGACACGATGAAGAAGCAGCGCTGGGCGCGGCCCGAGGCGCTGGCCGCGGCGAAGCTCTACAACGCGCTGGCACGCCGCCACGGCCTCGCGCCGGCGCAGCTCGCGCTGGCGTTCTGCTATCGCAGCTGGCGCGTGACCAGCACGATCGTCGGCGTCACCTCGCGCGCCCAGCTCGAGCAGAACCTCGCCGCCTGGGACACGACGCTCTCGCCCGAGCTGCTGGCCGAGATCGACGCGATCCGCTGGACGCACCGCGACCCGGCGCAGTGACCGGCACCGGGACGCAGCGATGGCGAAGAAGGACAAACACGTCAGCGAGACGCCCGCCACCGCCTGGCTGAAGCAGCAGGGCGTGGCGTTCAGCGAGCATGTCTACGACTACGTCGAGCATGGCGGCACCGGCGAATCGGCGCGCCAGCTCGGCGTGGACGAACATGCCGTCGTCAAGACCCTGGTGATGCAGGACGCGAAGGCCGAGCCGCTGATCGTGCTGATGCACGGCGACCGGCAGGTCAGCACCAAGAACCTGGCGCGTGCGATCGGTGCCAAGTCGGTCGAACCCTGCAAGCCGGAAGTGGCGCAGCGCCACAGCGGCTACCAGGTCGGCGGCACCTCGCCGTTCGGCACGCGCAAGGCGATGCCGGTGTACGTGGAGTCCTCGGTGCTGGCGCTGCCGAGGATCCTGATCAACGGGGGGCGGCGCGGCTTCCTGGTGGGCATCGAGCCGCGCGTGCTGGTCGAGCACCTCGGCGCGCACCCGGTGGAGTGCGCGCTCGAGGGCTGAGCCTCAGGGCGCCGCGGCGAGCACCTGGGCGAAGAAGCCGCGCGTGAGCGCGATGCAGAACGGCGGCACCAGCGTGCCGTGGTACAGCGCCGTGGCGTTGGCGCCCGCCGCGGCCTTCTGCTGCTGGAAGCCACCGTAGAGCAGGTCGCCAGTGGCCCCGGCCGGCAGCGTGGCACGGTTCTCCAGGTCGAAGGCCGGCACCTGCGCGCCGCGCGAGGCGAAGTCGGCCTGCGCCGCCGTGGTGTTGACGCTGAAGAAGATGGTCGGGTCCTGCGCACCGCCGCACATCGCCATCGGCCGCGTCGGCGTCCAGCCGAGCAGGGTGTTGGTGACCGTCGCGGCGCGGAATGCCGACGTCGCATAACCGGCCCTGAACGAGTCGGTCAGCAGTGCGCCGTCACCCCACAGAAGCCGCTGGGTCGGGTCGTTCGGCAGCAGTCCCGCGGCAATCGCCGCGGTGGGCGACAGAGCGCCCGGGAAGAGCGTCGGCGAGGTCGCGGCGTAAGGCGCCTGGTAGACATCCGACGGCGACGAATAGATGTTGCCGTAGCTGCGCTGGTAGCTGGTCAGCAGCAGCGGGGCGAAGGACATCGCACCGGCGGGGATGGGCCCCGGACCCACCGCGACGTCGAAGAACGTGGCCACGTTGTACGGGCCGGACATCGGAGCCGACGCCGTGACCGTGAACTCGCTGCCGTAGTTCTCCTGGATTTCCTTGTGCGTCGCCATCGCGACGAAGCCGCCCTGCGAGTAGCCGGTGACGAGCAGCGCGGCCGAGGCGGTGGTGCCGCCGGCAGTGGCCAACGCGGACTTGGACGCGCGCAGCGCGTCGATCATGTCGGTCGCCTGTGCCTTGGCGTTCAGGAACGGGTGCCAGTCGAGTGAGCCGTCGTAGCCGAGGTAGTTGGGCATCACCACGATGAAGCCCTGCGCGGCGTAGAAGGCCATCAGGGTGGACGCCTCGGTGTCGCTGCTGACCTGGGCCATGTTCTTGGACTTCTCGTAGGCCGTGCCGTGGCCGTACAGCACCACCGGGCGCTCGCCGGTGCAGCCGGGGGCGCTGCCGCCGGGCACCAGCACGCCGGCCGAGGCGCGCACCGCCTCGCCGCCGGGCGCGCGGGTCGAGTACTGCACGTAGCGGATCGTCACGTCGCAGCGCGCCGCGCCGGTCAGCGCCTGGGCGCCCGAGGCTGCAGTGCCGGCATCGATCTGCACCGTGGTCGCCTGGCCGAGCACCAGGCTGTTCAGCAGGGCGCCGCGCGCCGGCGCATCGTCGTCGCTGCCGCCGCCGCAGGCGGCCAGCGCGGCTGCGGCGATCGCCGCGGCGGTCCAACGGAAGAATCGCATGATCATCCCTTGTGGTTGTCAGAGCCTGTCGAGCTTAGCCGCCGGGTTCCGCCGGCCGGGCAAGGGCTAACCCGGCTTTGTCGCGGAGGGGCGTCGAGCGGACTCTCTAGGAAACGCCGGGCCGCCCCAAGTTTCCTTGACCCCCGCGGGGGGCGGGCCGGGCTCCGCCCGGCCCTGGGGGCGCTCTCTAGTTCGCCGCCGCGGCGCGCTGGCGGCGCAGCATCCACAGCAGGAAGCCGCTCAGCGCCGTACCGGCGAGCACCAGGCCGGCGGTGGCGGCAGCCCAGAAGCCGGGGGCGCCGCGCAGCGCCGGCGGCGTCGTGCCGAGCAGGTCGAAGGCGAGTGCGTAGCCGCCGGCCAGGCCGACACCCCAGATCGCGGTGACGTAGATCAACATCGGCACGACGGCGATGCGCCAGGCACGCAGCACGAAGGCCGCCACGGTCTGCGCTGCATCGGCGATGTGGAACAGCACCACCCAGGCGAGCAGCGGCAGCGCGGCGGCGACGATCGCGGCGTCGCGCGTGTACGCGGAGAGGATGGTCTCGCGCAGCAGCCAGACGGCCGCGCCCATCGCGGCGGCCACCAGCGCGCCGAGCTCGAGGCCATGCCAGCCGACACGCCGCGCCTCGCGCAGCTCGCCCGCGCCGATGCCTTGCGCGACCAGGGTGCCGGAGGCGTTGGCAATCGCCAGCGGCACCATGAACATGGCCGAGACGAGGTTCAGCGCGATCTGGTGGCCGGCCACCGGCACGGTGCCCAGGCGCGCGATGAAGATCGCCATCAGGCTGAAGCCGGTCACCTCCACCATCACCGAGCCGCCCATCGGCACGCCCAGGCGCAGCAGTGCCAGGAGGCTGGCGCGGTGCGGCCGCTGCAGCCGCGGGCCGAGCGCGAACGGCGCATAGAACGGGTCGCGCCGCAGCACCGTCCAGGCGGCGGCCGTCTGCAGCGCCATGCACACTGTGGTGGCCAGCCCGGCGCCGACCGCGCCCAGCGCCGGCAGGCCGAGCCCGCCGAACACCAGCCAGGCCGACAGCGGCAGCTTCAGCGCCAGCGCGCCGAGCTGCAGCGCCATCACGATCTTGGGCCGCGAGACGGCCGTGTTGAAGCCGCGGAAGGCGGTGAACAGCAGCGCGAAGGGCAGCGCGAAGGCCAGCGCGCCGAGGTAGCCGCGCACCTTCTCCGCCACCGCCGGCTCGGCGCGCGACAGCGCGAGGAACGGTGTCGGGAACAGCAGCAGCAGGCAGCCCGGCAGCGCCAGCAGCAGCGCCAGCCACATCGCCTGGTGCAGCTGCGCGCCGGCCTGCGCATGGTGCTTCGCGCCGAACAGCTGCCCGGCGATCGGCCCGACCGCGAGCACCACGCCCATCAGGCCGATGAACACGGTCACGTAGGCCGAGCTGCCGATCGCCAGCGCGGCCAGGTCGGCGGCGCCGGCGCGGCCGACCAGCATGGTGTCGATGGTGCTGAAGGCCAGCACCGCGAGCTGGCCGATCATCACGGGCCAGGCCAGCGGGACGATGCGGCGCGCGCTGGCGAGCAGTCCTCCCCGCCTCACGAGCCGGCGCGCTCCGCGTAGCGGTTGAAGCGCCAGGCCGTGCCCTGCAGCGTGATGCGGCGCCAGACGGCGCGTTTCTCGCCGGGGGTCATCACCGGCCAGTGCTGCACCTCGTCGACGCTGCGGCCGCAGCCCTTGCAGACCGCGTCGCCCTGCACCGTCGAGCAGATCGCGATGCAGGGCGCGTCGGGCGTGCTGGCGTACCAGTCCAGCCAGGCCTGGCGGGCGCGCGGCGGCAGGGCGTCCTCGTCCCACGTGTGCTCGTGGCGGTAGACCATCAGCGCGTACACCTCGGCCAGCGCGCGCACCTCGGGGCAGGCGGTGATGCCGTCGGGCGACGGACTGCGCTCGCGCCACCAGTTGATGGCCGATTCGATGTCGGTGATGTGCAGGGCGGCCATGGCGGGGCGCGAAGGATAGCGCCGCCTCGCAGCAAGGGGTGGCGCGCGGGGCTTTCTCTGGCACCATCGGCCGGGCCATGGATGCCGACGACGACCGCACCGTGATCCGCCCCGCCCCGCGCGGCGGCCCCGGGCACGTGCTGGCGCCGGGCACGCGGCTCGAGGGGCTGGAGATCATCGGGCTGATCGGCGAGGGCGGCTTCGGCATCGTCTACCTGGCCTACGACCACTCGCTCGAGCGGCGCGTGGCGATCAAGGAGTACATGCCGTCCACGCTGGCCTCGCGCAGCCGCGACGGCGCGCACATCTCGGTCAAGTCGGAGCGCCACCGCGAGACCTTCGAGGCCGGGCTGAAGAGCTTCGTCAACGAGGCGCGCCTGCTGGCGCGCTTCGACCACCCCGCGCTGGTGAAGGTGTACCGCTTCTGGCAGGGCCACGGCACCGCCTACATGGCGATGCCCTACTACGAGGGGCCGACGCTGAAGGCCGCGCTCGAGGCGCTCGGGCACCCGCCCGACGAGGCGCTGCTGCGCCGCTGGCTGCGCCCGCTGCTCGACGCGCTGGCGCTGATGCACCGCGAGAACTGCTTCCACCGCGACATCGCGCCGGACAACATCCTGCTCACCGAACGCGGCCCGCTGCTGCTGGACTTCGGCGCCGCGCGCCGCGTGATCGGCGACATGACGCATGCGTTGACCGTGGTGCTCAAGCCGGGTTACGCGCCGATCGAGCAGTACGGCGAATCGCTCGCGATGGCGCAAGGGCCGTGGACCGACCTGTACGCGCTGGCCAGCGTGGTGCACTACGCGATCACCGGCGGCTTCGCGCCACCGAGCTCGGTCGAGCGCATCATGGACGACACCCTGCAGCCGCTCGCGCAGCGTGTCGCCGGGCGCTACCGCGACGGCTTCCTGCGCGCCATCGACCAGGCGCTGGCGGTGCGGCCCAAGGAGCGGCCGCAGAGCGTGGCCGAGTTCCGCGCGCTGCTCGATGCCGAGCTGCCGGAAGACAGCGCCGAGCGCCTGTCGGCCTCGGGCTTCGGGCCGTCGGGCTTTCCGAACTCGGCCTTCCCGGAATCGAGCTTCGACAAGCAGGCCTTCGTGCCGACCCGGCCGCGCACCGAGGTGCGGCCGTCACCGTCGGCGAAGGACGATGCGCCGCGGCGCCGTCGGCTGGTGTGGATGGCCGGCGCGGCGGCGCTGCTGGCCGGAGGCGGGGCGGCCTGGCTGCTGCTGCATCGCGCCGGCGATGGCGCGACCGTGCCGCTCCCGCCGGCACCGGCGCCGCGGCCGGTCACCGAGGAGGC
>KZ836165.1 GCA_003265685.1 Piscinibacter caeni
CCGCGGGGCGCGTGAACCACCAGGCCGCCGCGCCGCCCAGCACCAGCACGGCGGCAACGATGGCGATCAGCGCGCCCTTGCCGACGCGGGCGCCCGGCGGCGGCGCAGCGGATGCGGCCGTGCCGGCGGCGGCCATCGCGCTGAAGCGGCCCGGCGAGGTCTCCGCGCCCATCACCTGGGTCGGGGCGTGCAGCGGGTCGAAGGTGTCCTCGTCCGGGGTCGGCGCGCGTCCCTTGGGAGCCGGCGCGGCCGACGGCATCACCGGCGCGGCTGCGAGCGGCGGCATGTGCAGGTCCTTGCGCGACACGATCACCGTGCCCACCAGGCTGTAACCGCACTTGGCGCAGTAGCGCGTGCCGGGCGCGTTGAGGTGGCCGCAGTCGTCGCAGGCGACGCTGTCGAAGGCGGAACTCTCCAGCGGGGTGGCCTGGCCCTGTCCGGCCAGCGCCGTGCCGCAGGCGTGGCAGAAACGTGCTCCCTCGGCATTCTGGGTCCCGCATTGTGTGCAGGCGATCGGCATGGCTCCCTCCGCAATCGGGCCGGAACGATATCAGAGCGGCAGCCGCGAATGGCGTTCGCAGCCTGCGTCACCGCAACGTTCGCACACCCAGCGCCAGCGCGTGGTGTCGGGCGGCGCCTGGCGGGCCCGTTCCAACGCCGCCAGCGCATTGGCCAGGCGCTCCTGCCCGCGGCCGAACACCACCGAGCACGCCAGGCCGGCGCCTTGCAGCGCGCGCCGCACCCGCACGTCGACCGGCTCGCGCACGTGCGGGCCGTCGCGCTGCAGGCCGTCGGCCTGCCAGGGCAGGTCGAGCGCAGTGAGCAGCGTGAGGTCGCAGCGTGCATGGTCACGCAGCGCCTCGGCGTACAGCGAGGCGTCGCCGAACACCTGGTCGCTGTAGACGGCGATCATCAGCGCGGTGGTGTCGGCGATCACCAGGTCGTGCTCCTGCGCGGCGGCGTCGATGCGGTGGGTCTGCTCCGCGGCGATCGCGCGCTGCTCGTGGATCTGCGGCGTGCGGCCGTGGCGGTCGCAGAACTCGCGCAGGAATTCGTGCACCACCGCCACGCGGCAGCCCGGGCCGTGCAGCGCGGCGCCGAGCTCGACGGCCAGCGTCGTCTTGCCGGTGCTCTCGGCCCCCAGCAGCCCGATGACGAAGGCGCTTCTCATGACAGCGCCTCGGCCGACGGGTACGTCGGCCGATCCCCCGAGGGGATGCGGGCCGGCTTGGGAGCGGCCCGGCGCTCGGCCCGCCTCATGCCATCGCGGCCTGCCGCCGCCAGGCCCGCCAGCCGACCACCGACAGCACGACGAACACCACGTAGAGCATCACCGTCAACCACAGCCCCTTGTAGGCGAACAGCCCGACCGAGACAATGTTGACCACGATCCAGGCCGGCCAGTTCTCGACGTACTTGCGCCCGAGCAGCCATTGGCCGACCAGGCTGCCGGCGGTGGGGAAGGCATCCCACCAGGGCACGTCGGAGTCGGTGAAGTGCTTCAGGAACAGGCCGAGCGCCGGCCAGGCCAGCGCCAGCGCGAGCAGGCAGCCGAGCCGCCCTCGGGTGCCGAGAAAGCGCACCCGCAAGGCGGCGCCGTCCGCGCCGGTGCCGCGCAGCCACTGCCACCAGCCCCACAGCGCGACCACGGCGAAGAAGACCTGCAGGCTCGCCTCGGCGTAGAGCCGGCTGTCCCAGAACAGGAAGAAGTACAGCAGCGAGCTGACGATGGCCAGCGGCCAGCCGAGCGGGTTGACGCGGATGTTGAAGCCGACCATCGCCAGCGCCAGCACGAAGGCGACGATCTCGAGCCGCGTGACCGGCGCACCCCACAGCGTGAAGGCGGGCGCGAACAGCGGCTGCAGCGCGTGCAGCAGGGTATCCATGGCCGAGGCTCAGCGCTTCGGCGCGGTGATCTGCACCAGGATCTCGTCCGGCTTGACCATGCCCAGTTCGGACCGCGCCTTCTCCTCGACCATCTCGAGGCCTTCCTTCAGGTCGCTCACCTCGGCCAGCAGCTGCGCGTTGCGCACGCGCGCCGCCTCGTTGGCGGCCTGCTGCTCGCGCAGCTTGCCCGACAGCTCGACGACCCGCGGCACGCCGCCCTTGCCGAACCACAGTTCGGCATGCACCAGCGCCAGCAGCGCCAGCAGGGCGAGCGTCAGCAGGCGCATCGCCCGGCGTCAGCGCAGGTTGTAGAACGCCGCGCGGCCGGGGTAGCTGGCCACGTCACCGAGGTCCTCCTCGATGCGCAGCAGCTGGTTGTACTTGGCGATGCGGTCGGAGCGGCTCATCGAGCCGGTCTTGATCTGGCCGGCGTTGGTGCCGACCGCGATGTCGGCGATCGTGCTGTCTTCCGTCTCGCCCGAGCGGTGCGAGATCACGGCCGTCCAGCCGGCGCGCTTGGCCATCTCGACGGCGGCGAAGGTCTCGGTCAGCGTGCCGATCTGGTTGATCTTGATGAGGATCGAGTTGGCCACGCCCTTCTCGATGCCTTCCTTCAGGATGCGGGTGTTCGTGACGAACAGGTCGTCGCCGACCAGCTGCACCTTCTTGCCCAGGGCGTTGTTGAGGTGCTTCCAGCCGGCCCAGTCGCCCTCGTGCATGCCGTCCTCGATCGAGATGATCGGGTACTTGTCGACCCAGGTGGCGAGGATGTCGGTCCAGGCCGCGGCGCTGAGCTTCAGGCCGCCTTCGCCTTCCAGCACATACTGCCCGTCCTTGTAGAACTCGCTGGCGGCGCAGTCCAGGCCGATGGCGATCTGGCGCCCGGCCTCGTAGCCGGCCTTGTCGATCGCCTCGAGGATCAGCTGGATGGCCGCCTCATGGCTCTGCACGTTCGGGGCGAAGCCGCCTTCGTCGCCGACGGCGGTCGTCATGCCCTTGCCGTCGATGATCTTCTTGAGGGCGTGAAAGACCTCCGCCCCGTAGCGCACCGCCTCGCGGAAGCTCGGCGCGCCCACCGGGATGATCATCAGCTCCTGCAGGTCGAGGTTGTTGTTGGCATGGGCGCCGCCGTTGATCACGTTCATCATCGGCACCGGCATCTGCATGCCGCCCGAGCCGCCGAAGTAGCGGTACAGGGGCAGCCCGGATTCCTCTGCCGCGGCGCGCGCCACTGCCATGCTGACCGCCAGCGTCGCGTTGGCGCCCAGGCGGCTCTTGTTCTCGGTGCCGTCCAGGTCGACCAGCGTGCGGTCGAGGAAGGCCTGCTCGGAGGCATCCAGGCCCAGCACGGCCTCGCTGATCTCGGTGTTGATGTGCTCGACCGCCTTCAGCACGCCCTTGCCGAGGTAGCGGCTCTTGTCGCCGTCGCGCAACTCGATGGCCTCGCGCGAGCCGGTCGAGGCGCCCGAGGGCACGGCCGCGCGGCCCATCGTGCCGGACTCGAGCAGCACGTCGCACTCGACGGTGGGGTTGCCGCGGCTGTCGAGGATCTCTCGGCCGACGATGTCGACGATCGCGCTCATCTCTGTCTTCTCCTGTCTGGGGCTGTCGGGGATCGGGCCGCGGGCGGCCGCCTCCGGGATTGTGTGGTCGTTTCGATTACCGGCCGGGTACTTCCTGCACCGAGGCTCAGCAACTGAAGTCGTTCTCGAGCAGCGGCTGGGCCTTGACCACGCGGTCGAGCGCGACGAGCTGTTCGAGCAGGGCCTTCATGTGCTTCAGGGGCACCGCGTTCGGGCCATCGGAGAGGGCCTTGGCCGGATCGGGGTGCGTCTCCATGAACACGCCGGCGATGCCCACCGCGATGGCCGCGCGCGCGAGCACCGGCACGAACTCGCGCTGGCCGCCGCTGCTCGTGCCCTGGCCGCCGGGCAGCTGCACCGAGTGGGTGGCGTCGAACACCACCGGCGCGCCGGTCTCGCGCATGATCGCCAGGCTGCGCATGTCGGACACGAGGTTGTTGTAGCCGAAGCTCGCACCGCGTTCGCAGGCGAGGAAGCTGTCTTCCGGCAGGCCTTTCTCCTTGGCCGCCGCACGCGCCTTGTCGATCACGTTCTTCATGTCGTGCGGCGCGAGGAACTGGCCCTTCTTGACGTTCACCGGCTTGCCGCTCTGCGCCACGGCGCGGATGAAATCGGTCTGGCGGCACAGGAAGGCGGGCGTCTGCAGCACGTCGACCACCGCCGCCACGGCCGGGATCTCGGCCTCCGAATGAACGTCGGTCAGGATCGGCAGCTTCAGCTCGCGCTTCACCTTGGCCAGGATCTCGAGGCCCTTGTCCATGCCCGGGCCGCGGAATGAGCTGCCGCTGGAGCGGTTCGCCTTGTCGTAGCTGGACTTGAAGATGAACGGGATGCCCAGCGCCGAGGTGATCTCCTTCAGCCGCCCGGCCACGTCCATCTGCAGCTGCTCGCTCTCGACCACGCAGGGCCCGGCGATCAGGAAGAAGGGCCGGCCGAGGCCGACATCGAATCCGCACAGCTTCATGCGACCACCTTCTCGCCCGTGCCCAGGCGGCTGGCCTTGTGCTGCAGGGCCGCCGCCACGTAGGAGGTGAACAGCGGATGCCCGCCCCAGGGCGTGGACTTGAACTCGGGGTGGAACTGCACGCCCATGAACCACGGGTGCACGGCCTTGGGCAGCTCGACGATCTCGGTCAGCTTCTCGCGCTGCGTGATCGCCGAGATCACCAGGCCGGCCTCCTGCAGCCGGTCGAGGTAGTGCACGTTGGCTTCGTAGCGGTGGCGGTGGCGCTCGGTGACCACGTCGCCGTAGATCTCGTGCGCCAGCGTGCCGGGTTTGACGTCGCTGCTCTGCGCGCCCAGGCGCATCGTGCCGCCGAGGTCGGAGGTCGCGCTGCGCTTCTGGATCGAGCCGTCGCGGTCCTGCCATTCCTCGATCAGCGCGATCACCGGGTGCGGCGTCGAGGCGTCGAACTCGGTGCTGTTGGCGTTGGCGAGACCCGCCTTGTGGCGCGCGAACTCGATCGTGGCCACCTGCATGCCCAGGCAGATGCCGAGGTAGGGGATCTTCTTCTCGCGCGCGAAACGCGCCGCGCACACCTTGCCCTCGATGCCGCGCTTGCCGAAGCCGCCGGGCACCAGGATGGCGTCGAACTCGCCGAGCCGAGCGACGTTGTCCGGCGAGATGGTCTCGGAGTCGACGTACTCGATGTTGACCCGCGCGTGGTTGTGGATGCCGGCGTGGCGCAGCGCCTCATTGAGCGACTTGTAGGAGTCGGACAGGTCGGTGTACTTGCCCACCATCGCGATCTTCACCTGCGCCTGCGGGTGCTCCACCTCGTGCACCAGCGCGTCCCAGCGCTTCAGGTTGGCCGGCGGCGTGGCCAGGCGCAGCTTGTCGCAGATGAGGCCGTCGAGCCCCTGCTCGTGCAGCATGCGCGGCACCTTGTAGATGGTGTCCACGTCCCACATCGAGATCACGCCCCAGGAGGGCACGTTGGTGAACAGCGAGATCTTCTCGCGCTCCTCGTCGGGCACCGGGCGGTCGGCGCGGCACAGCAGCGCATCGGGCTGTACGCCGATCTCGCGCAGCTTCTGCACGGTGTGCTGGGTCGGCTTGGTCTTGAGCTCGCCGGCCGCGGCGATCCAGGGCACGTAGGTCAGGTGCACGAAGGCACTCTGGTTCGGGCCCATCTTCAGGCTCATCTGGCGCGCGGCCTCGAGGAAGGGCAGCGACTCGATGTCGCCCACCGTGCCGCCGACCTCGACGATCGCCACGTCCACCTCGTGATCGGTGCCGAGGCCGGCGCCGCGCTTGACGAACTCCTGGATCTCGTTGGTGACGTGCGGAATCACCTGCACCGTCTTGCCCAGATAGTCCCCGCGGCGCTCCTTCTCGAGCACGCTCTTGTAGATCTGGCCGGTGGTGAAGTTGTTGGCCCGGCGCATCTTCGTGGTGATGAAGCGCTCGTAGTGGCCGAGGTCGAGGTCGGTCTCGGCGCCGTCGTCGGTGACGAACACCTCGCCGTGCTGGAACGGCGACATCGTGCCCGGGTCGACGTTCAGGTACGGGTCGAGCTTGATCAGGGTGACTTTGAGGCCGCGCGATTCGAGGATCGCGGCGAGGCTTGCAGAAGCGATGCCCTTGCCCAGCGAGGACACCACGCCGCCGGTGACGAAGACGAACTTGGTCATGGGNTGCAGAAGCGATGCCCTTGCCCAGCGAGGACACCACGCCGCCGGTGACGAAGACGAACTTGGTCATGGGGGGCGGCAAGCGCTTTTGCGTTTGCCGAGGTGGTAAAGCGCGATTATAGGCGCGCCCACCCCGGCCACTGCCGCCCCGACCCTCAGGCCGCGAGGTGCGCTTCCTTCGCGTCGAGCACCACCTCCGGTTCGGCCGCCTCCTCGGGTGTCTCGTGCTCGAGGTGCTGCATCATCTGCGCCTCGTCGAGCTCGCCGCACCACTTGGCGACCACCACCGTCGCGACGCCGTTGCCGACCAGGTTGGTCAGCGCACGCGCCTCGGACATGAAGCGGTCGATGCCCAGGATCAGCGCCAGCCCGGCGACCGGCACGTGGCCCACCGCCGACAGCGTGGCCGCCAGCACGATGAAGCCGCTGCCGGTGACGCCGGCCGCGCCCTTGCTGGTGAGCAGCAGCACGAGCAGCAGGGTGATCTGCTGGGTGATCGTCATCGGCGTGTCGGTGGCCTGGGCGATGAACACCGCGGCCATCGTCAGGTAGATCGAGGTGCCGTCCAGGTTGAACGAGTAGCCGGTGGGCACCACCAGGCCGACGACCGACTTCTTCGCGCCCAGGTTCTCGAGCTTGGCCATCATGCGCGGCAGCACGCTCTCGCTGCTGGAGGTGCCCAGCACGATGAACAGCTCCTCCTTGATGTACTTGATGAACTTCCAGATCGAGAAGCCGTGGAAGCGGGCGATCAGCCCGAGCACGACGAACACGAAGATCAGGCAGGTGGCGTAGAAGGTGCCCATCAGCTTGCCCAGCGACAGCAGCGAGCCGACGCCGTACTTGCCGATCGTGAAGGCCATCGCGCCGAAGGCGCCGATCGGCGCGAGCTTCATGATGAAGCCGACAATGCGGAA
>KZ836166.1 GCA_003265685.1 Piscinibacter caeni
GCCGGCGGCCGGCGCGCTGCTTTCCGCGCGCGGCCGGCTGATCGCCGACACCGCACTGCGCTGGCAGCCGCCGAGCGCGGCGCCGCTGCCGTTTCGCATCGGCTACCCCGCCGTCGACCTGTTCCCGTTTGCGTTGTGGGACCGGCTGGCGCGCCGCGCCGGGCCGCGCGGCCACGCGGCGCTCGCGCGCTATCTCGATCCGGCCGGCCACCCGCCGCTGCGCGCGGCGATCGCGCAGTGGCTGCTGGTCTCGCGCGGCATCCGCTGCCTGCCGCAGCAGGTGCTGGTCTGCGCCGGCTCGCAGCAGGCCATCGACCTGGTCGCACGGCTGCTGCTGGACCCGGGCGACGAGGTGCTGGTCGAGGACCCGGGCTACCCCGGCATCCGCGCCTGCCTGCAGGCGCATGGCCTGGCGGTGCGGCCGCTGCCGGTGGATGCGCAGGGGCTGGCGATCGACGCCGGCGCGGCGCGCTGGCCCGCGGCGCGGCTGGCGGTGGTCACGCCGACGCACCAGTTCCCGCTCGGCGTGCACATGAGCCTGGCGCGCCGGCTCGCGCTGCTGGCCTGGGCGCGCGAGCGCTCGGCCTGGGTCGTGGAGGACGACTACGACGGCGAGTTCCAGTACGGCCCGCACCGCATCCCGGCGCTGTGCAGCCTGCCCGACGCGCAGCGCGTGATCTACGTCGGCACCTTCTCGAAGACGCTGCACCCGGGGCTGCGGCTGGGCTTCGTGGTGCTGCCCGAGGCGCTGGTCGAGGCCTTCGCGGCGGGCAAGGCGCTGGCCGACCGGCACAGCCCGGGCGTTGCGCAGGAGACGCTGGCGCGGTTCATCGCCGAGGGCCACCTGCTGCGCCACCTGCGCCGCATGCGCGAGGCCTACCAGGAACGCCAGGCGCTGCTGATCGAGGCGCTGGCGCGTGCCAGCGGCGGGGCGCTGCGCCTCGCGCCGAGCATGCAGGGCATGCACCTGCTGCACGAGATCGCGCCAGGCCGGCCCGACGTGCCGCTCAGTGCGCAGGCGCGCGAGGCCGGGGTGTTCCTCGCGCCGCTGTCGGCCTACGCAATCGAGTCGCGCCGGCGCGGCTGGGTGTTCGGTTATGCCGGCTATGCGCCGGCCGAGCTGCGCGCGGCCGCGCGCCGGCTCGGGCCGCTGGTTTCCTAGTCGACCAGGCGCAGCTCGACTCGGCGCGCCTCCTGCGCGTCGGCGCCGCCGGCGGTGCTCTCGGGCTTGCGCAGGGCGAGGCGGGCGGCATCCGCGCCGGCCGCCTTGAGCGCCTCGCGCACGGCGATGGCGCGTTGCTTGGCGAGTTCGGCGTTCTTGGCCGGGTCGCCGCTGGTGTCGTGGAAACCGGAGAGCACCAGCCGCTTGCCCGGCGCGTCGGCCAGGGCCTTGGCGGCGGCGGACAGGGTCGCCGCCGCGTCGCCCGGCAGCGCGGCCTGGCCGAGCTCGAAGTAGAGCTTGCCCAGCAGCTCGCCGGTCAGGGGCGCGTCGATCAGCTCGTCACCCGCCCCAACGGCAGTCGCAGCGGCAGCCACGGGCGAGGCAGCCGCCTTGCCCGCATGCAGCTGGCGCAGCGCGAGGCCACCGATCACGCCTGTCAACACGAAGAACACCACCCCCAGGACCACCCATACCCCGATGCGTGTGCCTTCGTCTTCCTGATCGAGCATTTCATCCCTCCACCGCGTCGCGTGCGCGAGAACCGGGGGATTCTATCGGCGGCCCCGCCGGCTCACCCGCCGCGTTCGCCGCCGGGCGACCAGGCGGGCAGGCGGAAGTCGGTCGCCAGTGCCGCGGCGCGCAGGCCGAAGGTCAGCGCTGCGGCGGCCAGCAGCGCCGTGCCGTCGTCGAGGCCGAGCGCGCGCGCGCCCACCAATGCCCAGCCGCCGGCGAAGCCGCACACGGCGTAGGGCCGGTGGTCGCGGAAGGCGCTGGGGATCTCGTTGCAGACGATGTCGCGCAGCACGCCGCCGAAGGTGGCGGTCACCACGCCCATCAGCACCGCGACGATGGCCGGCAGCGACTGCTCGAGCGCGAGCTGCGTGCCGCCGGCGCTGAACAGGCCCAGGCCGAGCGCGTCGGGCCACTGCATGGCGCGCTCGGTGGGTGCGAAGTGACGCGCGCGCAGCAGCACCATTGCCGCCACGCACAGGCCGAGCAGCGCCCACAGCCACAGCGCATGCTCGACCCAGAAGAACGGCCGCCGGTCCAGCAGCACGTCGCGCAGCGTGCCGCCGCCGAAGGCGGCCAGGCCGGCGACGATGCACACCCCCACCGCATCGAGCCGCTTGCGCGCCGCCTCGAGCAGGCCGGAGAGCGCGAAGGCCACGGTGGCGGCGGCCTCGAGGGCGGTCAGCAGCAGCTTGACGAAAGGCGGGTCGGACATGCGGCGCGGGGTCGGCGGACGGGCCCGCCGATGCTAGCGCCGGCGAGGCTCAGTGCAGCCGCATCGGGCTGCTGGCGGCGAACGGCCGGCGACGCTCGATCCACAGCGTGGACCACTTGCCGAATTCCTCCGCGGGCATCGGCCGGCCCATGTGGTAACCCTGCGCCTCGTCGCAGCGCAGCTCGCGCAGCAGGTCCCAGGCCTTGGCGTTCTCCACGCCCTCGGCCACCACCGAGAGGCCCAGGTTGTGCGCCAGGTCGATGGTCGAGCGCACGATGGTCGCGTCGTCCAGATCGCGCTCCATGTTGGTCACGAAGCTCTTGTCGATCTTCAGCTCGTCCACCGGCAGCCGCTTCAGGTAGGCGAGCGAGGAGTAGCCGGTGCCGAAGTCGTCGATCGAGAGCCGGAAACCCATCGCGCTGAGCTTGTTGAGCGTGGCCAGCGCGCGCTGCGGGTCGTCCATGATCGCGCTCTCGGTGATCTCGAGGCAGAAGGCCTCGGCCGGCACGCGGTGCCGCAGCAGCAGCGCGTCGAACTTGGCCGGCAGCTCGGGGTCGAGCAGGTCGCGCGTCGAGAGGTTGACCGAGAGCTTGAGCCGCGCGCCCTGCGCCTGCAGCGCGAGCCACAGCCGCGCGGCCTCCTCGAACACCCACATCGTGAGCACGCGGATGAAGCCGGTCTGCTCGGCGAAGGGGATGAACTGCAGCGGCGGCACCAGGCCGCGCTGCGGATGCTGCCAGCGCACCAGTGCCTCGGCGCCGACCACGTGGCCGTCGTCCAGCGCGAGCTTGGGCTGCAGGAACAGGCGCAGCTCGCCGTGCTCGACGGCGTGGCGCAGCTCCGACAGCAGCGACAGCGTCTGCGCGCTGCCGGCGTCGATCGCCGCGTCGTACATCAGCGGTCCGGCGGCGCCGCGCTTGGCCGCCACCATCGCCACCTCGGCGCGGTTGAGCAGCGTGTCGGCGTCGGCCGCATGCTCGGGCCAGCAGGCCATGCCGATGCCCGCGCCCAGGTCGACCTTGTGCTCCTGCAGGTCCACCGGCCGGTCGAAGGCGCGTGCGATGCGCTGCGCCACCGAACGCGCCAGCGCGGCGTCGCCTGCGCGCAGCAGCACCGCGAACTCGTCGCCCGACAGGCGCGCCACCAGGTCGTGGCCGCGCAGCACCTGCTGCGTCAGCCGCTCGGCCACGCCCTGCAGCAGCAGGTCGCCGAAGTGGTAGCCGAGCACCTCGTTGACGTGCTTGAAGCGGTCCAGGTCCAGCATCAGCACCGCCACCGAGGCGCCGTCGCGGCGCGCCAGCTCGATCGACTCGAGCACCGCGTCGCGGAACATCGCGCGGTTGGGCAGCCCGGTCAGCGTGTCCCAGTAGGCCAGGCGACGGATCTGCGTGTCCTTGTCGGCCACGTTGACCCGCATGGTCTCGAAGCTCTGCGCCAGCGTGCCGATCTCGTCGGCGCGCTGCAGGCCGGGCACCGGCGTCGCGTAGTCGCCCGCGCCCAGGCGCTCGGCCGCGGCGCCCAGCGTGCGCAGCGGCGTGGTCACGCGGCGCGCGGTGACCAGGCTGCCGGCCGCGAAGATCGCGAAGCCGACCAGCGTGATCGCCAGCAGGCCGAGCTGCAGCTCTCGCGGCGTCTGCGTCGCGGCATCGATGGACAGCGAGACGAGCGCGAGGACCGCCGCGTGGGTCTCGGCGTCCGCGTCGGCGCCGGGCGCGGCCAGCGGCGTGAGCCAGCGGCCGTACACGCCGAGCTGCTCGCCGTCGACCAGCACCGCGCGCATGCCGGCCACCGCCTCGCCCTGGGCGCTCCAGCGCTGGGCGGCGAGCTGCTGCGCCTGCGCCGGCGCGAGCGTGCTGAGCACCGGCTGCCAGGGCGCGCCGGCCGCGCTGCGCGTCAGCAGTGTCAGGTGCAGCGCCGAGAGCTGGCGCATGTCGCGGCCGAGCTGCTCGTCGACCACGAAGCCCATCAGCACCCAGCCCACCAGCCGCGGTGCCTCCATCGGCACGAGCACCATCAGGTGCGGCTTGCCGTCGAGCAGCGCCAGGCCGGTGGCACGGCCGCCGGCGGCCGCACGCAGGCCGAGCGCGCTGGCCGCGGCGGCGAGCTCGCGGCGCTGCCCGTGCGTGCCGGCGGTGGCACGCAGCGCGAGGCCGGTGTCCAGCCAGGCGACCTCGCTGGCGCCGATGCGTTCGCCGGCGTTCTCCAGCACCGAGGCGATGGTCTCGGTGTCGTTGGTCAGCGCCGCCTCGCGGAAGCCGTAGTCCTTGGCCAGCAGGCGCGCGCCCTCGATCAGGGTCTGCGCACGCTGGTCGAGCAGGCGACCGAGCACGCGGTCGCCGACCTCGAGCTGCGCCGGCAGGCTGCTGCGCGCGTGGCCGGCCAGGCCGGCACTGATGGCCGCGACGCTGGCGACCTGCACCAGCGCCAGCAGCCCGAGGAACAGCACGACCATGCGGCCGCGCAGCGAGCCGGTCCACGCACGATGCAGCGGCGACAGCCAGCGTGTCATGGCTCGGCGCTGACCGGCAGGCGCGCGCTGTGCCGGGTGTCGCCGGCACCGACTGTCAGCGCCACTGGCGCGGCCGGCGTGGCGGCCGGCAGGCCCGGGTGCCAGACGGTGAGCCGGTAGTCGCCCGCCGGCACGTCCGGAAGGCGCGCCAGGCCGTCGGCGCCGCTGCGCGCGGCAAACGGCGTGTCGGCCACCACCACCCAGGCGGCCATGCGGTCGTGGATGTTGCAGCCGAGCACCGCGATGCCCGGCTTGTCGAAGGTGACCGGCGCGGCCGGCACGCCCGCGTAGAGCTTCAGCTCGAAGGTCTTGGCGGCCGAGAAGGAGTAGACGTGGTGGCGCACCGTGTCGAAGTTCGGGAAGTTCACCTTGGTGCCGGTCGTGATCAGCGTCACGCGCGGCTGGAAGCGGCGCTTGGCCTGCGAGATTTCCACGTCGGCCAGCGGCTTGACCGGCAGCCGGCCCGACGCCGGCTCGAGCAGCGCCACCGCGTCGGCCAGCGGCTGGCCGGCCGCATCGGCGATCGCCACCACCAGCGTGCCCGCCTGCGCGGCCGGGACGGCGAGCAGGGCGAGGCAGGGGGCGAGGCGCAGGCGAATGGACATGGGTAGGGCGACGTCGGGCGTCGACGTGCTATCGGCCGCGGCGCAGGCCGACTTGAGCGGCGCCCGACGGCGCGGTGGTCTGCGTGCGGCTTGTCACGCCAGCGCCGCGGGGCGCACACCGGCTTACGTCTGTTCACCGCGGCGCACCGGCGCGGCGCTAGCCTGCGGCCATGTCCTGCCCGAAGCTGTCTTCCCGAACCCTGCTGCTGTGGATGGCCGCCAGCCTGGCGGCGTGTGGCGGCGGCGGGGGTGATGCCCCGGCGCCGGGGGCTGCGCCCGCCCCCGCCCCGGCCCCGGCGCCCACCGACACGCCGGCCGCGGCCTCGACCTGCGGCCTGCCCGATTTCCTGCCGGCGGCGATGGCCCGCATCAACCAGTGGCGCGCCTCGGGCGCGACCTGCGGCTCGCGCGGAGTCTTCGCGCCCGCGCCGGCACTGGCCTGGAACAACCGGCTGACCCAGGCGGCAGAGGCCCATTCGCAGGACATGGTGGCGAACAACTTCTTCTCGCACACCGGCACCGGCGGCAGCACGCTGGGCAGCCGGGTCAGCGCCGCGGGTTACGACTGGCGCAGCCTGGGCGAGAACATCGCGGCCGGGCAGACCGGCATCAACCAGGTGGTCGACGGCTGGATCGCCAGCGAGGGCCATTGCGCCAACCTGCTGAACCCGGGCTTCAGCGAAGTCGGGCTGTCCTGCGTCAGCGGCACCGCGTCCACGACCTACCGCAGCTACTGGACGATGGACCTCGGCGCGCCGCGCTGAGACCCGCTGGCGACGGGCCATGGCCCGCCGCTGGCTCCTTCGGGCGATGCCCCGCCGCGCCGCGGCGGGAAGACTGCGTGCATTCCACCGACCCCACGGAGATTGCACATGGCCTTCTTTCCCGGCACCCCCGGTGCCGACACCCTGCGCGGCGCCGACAGCGGCGACGGCCTGTTCGGCGACGCCGGCAACGACTGGCTGTACGGCGGCATGAACCGCGACAACCTCGACGGCGGCGACGGCGCCGACCGGCTGTTCGGCGAATTCCAGGACGACTGGCTGTTCGGCGGCCTGGGCGCCGACCAGCTCGACGGGGGCTCGGGCGACGATCTGCTCAGCGGCGGCGCCGGCGCCGACATCGTGCGCGGCGGCACCGGCGACGACATGCTGATGCTCGGCACGGNGCGGCGGCACCGGCGACGACATGCTGATGCTCGGCACGGCCGCCGAGCGCGCCGGCGACCGCCTGGACGGCGGCCTCGGCCTCGACCTGCTGGACATCGACCTGGCCGGCGAAACCGTCGCCGTGAACCTGACGGTGAGCGACGCGGCCGGCACCAGCACGCTGTTCGGCAACGTCAGCCTGACCGGCATCGAGCGCTGGTCGGTGCGCGGCGGCAGCGCCGCCGACACCCTGACCGGCGGGCGCTGGGGCGACTCCTTCACCGGCAACGCCGGCAACGACACCCTGGCCGGCAACGGCGGGCGCGACATGCTCGACGGCGGCGCCGGCAACGATTCGCTGGA
>QJOU01000233.1 GCA_003265685.1 Piscinibacter caeni
CGCCACCGCGCGCGGCGCGACGCGCACGAGGCGCTGGTCGAGCGCGTGGCGCGCGAGATGACCCGCGCCGGCCGGCTCGCCTGGCGCGGCCTGGCGCTGCGCGCGCGTGTGCCCGACGGGGACGAGGGCGCCTGGGTGATGGCGATGCCGGATGTGTTCTCGGTGCGCCACACCACGGTGGAGGCCTACCTCGAGCCCATCGTCCACGAGATCAAGGTGCAGCGCGCCGACCTGCTGGCCGACCTGAAGCGGGAAGGCAAGCGCGCCGCCTACCTGCAGCTGGCCAGCCAGTGCTGGTACGTGATCCGCGCCGGCATCGCGCGGCCGGAGGAGATCCCGCCCGAGTGCGGCGTGCTGCTGGCGGATGACGCCGGCCTGGAGGTGGCGCGTCCCGCCCCGCGGCGCGCCTGCCGGCTGCCGTTTCCCACCTGGATGGCGCTGGCGCGGGCCACGCCGCTGGAGGGGTGGCGCGAGGACGAGGCGCAGGGCCTGCTCGGCGACCCAGAGGTGGGTGATGGAGGGCATTGATCGCCAGTACCGCCGCGAGCGCCTTGCCCTGTGGGCCGCGCTCGCGCTGATCCTCGCCTGGGGCAGCAACTTCAGCGTGCAGAAGGCGGTGTTCGAGGCGCTCTCGCCGGGCGGTTTCCTGTTCGTGCGCTACCTGATCCTGCCGCTGGCCGCGGCGGCGCTGCTCACGGCCCACCACGGCACGGCCTGGCCGCGGCTCACGCGGCCCGAGCTGCTCGAGCTGCTGCGCCTGGGCCTGGTCGGCCACCTGCTGCACGTGGGCCTGGTCACCTACGGCATCCACTGGTCGACCGCGTTCTCGAGTTCGCTGATCCTGGCCTGCGGGCCGGTGTTCACGCTGCTGATCCTGCGCTGGCACGGCACCGAGACCCTGACCCGCGCGCAGGTCACCGGCGTCAGCGTCGCGGTGGTCGGCGTGCTGGTGTTCCTGTCCGACAAGCTGAGCGGCGGCCACTGGCGCGCCGGCGGCGGCGACCTGGTGCTGCTGATCGCTGCCTCGTTCTTCTCCTGGTACACGGTGGCCGCCAAGCCGCTGATCGAGCGCCACGGCGGCGTCACCGTGCTGGCCTACGGCACCCTGCTGGGCAGCGCGCCGGTGGTGGCGGTGAGCCTGCCGGCCGGGCTCCAGGTGGACTGGGCCGCGGTGCCACCGGCCATCTGGCTCGGCACGCTGTACTCGGTGCTGGTCTCCGCCTTCCTCGGCTGGCTGGTGTGGGGCTGGGTCAACGCGGTGCGGGGCGTGGCGCGCAGCGCGCCGCTGCTCTACCTGATGCCGCCGGTGGCCGCGCTGGTGGCCTGGGGCGCCACCGGCGAGCGCTACACCTGGGTCAAGCTGCTCGGTGCGGCGATCACGCTGGCCGGGGTTGCGCTGGCGCAATTCGCGGCGCCGTCGCGCCGCGCCACGGTGTCCGAATCGGTGCCGCCGCTGGATTGACCGCTATCATCCTTTTCGCTTGAGGTGCCTCCGGTCGTTCCGCGGCCGGGGGTTGAACGGGAAGCAGGTGCGACACCTGCGCTGCCCCCGCACCGGTAAGCGGTCACACGGTCATCACGATGCCACTGCGGGTGCGAACCCGTGGGAAGGCGATGGCCGCGGCGCGATGCGAGTCGCGCCGGCCCGCGAGCCCGGATACCGGCCTGCCAAGCGCAGCCGCCGGAGCCCGCCGAGGGCCCCGGTTTTGCCAACAACGCAGCCTGCGGGGACGCTGGCTGCTTGGAGCCTCGTGATGCCATCCCTCCGACGTCGCCCGTCCGCCTGGTGCGGGCTGGGCCTGTTCCTGTCCTGCCTCGGCGCACACGCCGCCGACGCCACCGCGCTGGCGCCGGTGGTCGTCACCGCCACGCGCACGCCGCAGCCGGTCACCGCGGTGCTGGCCGACCTGCGCGTGATCGACGCCGAGACCATCGAACGCGCCGGCGCCCTCAGCCTGGCCGAACTGCTGCAGGTGCACGGCGGCGTCGAGATCAGCACCACCGGCGGGCCGGGCCAGGTGTCGGGCCTGTTCCTGCGCGGCGCCAACACCAACCACGTGCTGCTGCTGGTCGACGGCGTGAGGGTCAACTCGGCCACCACCGGCACCAACGCCTTCGAGCACCTGCCGCTGGCGCAGATCGAGCGCATCGAGATCCTGCGCGGGCCGGGCAGCAGCCTGTACGGCGCCGACGCGATCGGCGGCGTGATCCAGGTCTTCACCAAGCAGGGCCCGCGCACGCAGGCCAGCCTGGGTGTGGGCCGCTGGGGGCTGCGCGAGGCCAGCCTGGGGCTGGGCCGCAGCTTTGGCGCGACGCGCCTGTCGCTGCAGGCCGCGGCGCAGCGCAGCAGCGGCTTCTCGGCCACCAACGACGCGGCCTCGGCCTTCGTCTTCAACCCGGACGACGACGCCTACCGCAACACCAGCCTCGGCCTCGCCGCCGAACACGACTTGGCGGCCGGCCAGACGCTGGCGCTGCGCCTGACGGCCGCCCGCGGCACCACCGATTTCGACAGCGGCCCGGGCAGCGACGACGTGAACCGCCAGCGCCTCGGCCAGCTGACGCTGGAAAGCCGCAACCGCATCGGCGCCGGCTGGCGCAGCCTGCTGCGCCTGGCGCGCGGCACCGACCACTTGGACACCACCGGCGCCTTCCCCGGCTTCTTCGACACCGACCAGGACCAGGCCACCTGGCAGAACGACCTCGACCTGTTCGGCGGCACCTTGAGCGCCGGGCTGGAAGGCCGGCGCGAGCAGGTCGAGAGCAGCACCGCCTACACGCGCAGCTCGCGCCGCCAGTGGGGTGTGTTCGGCGGCTGGAACGGGCAGCTCGGGGCGCAGCTGATCGAGGCCTCGCTGCGCCACGACCACGATTCGCAGTTCGGCGGCCACGGCAGCGGCCGGCTCGGCTGGGGCTGGCGCTTCACGCCCGAGTGGCGCGTCTCGGCGGCGGCCGGCACGGCCTTCAAGGCGCCGAGCTTCAATGACCTGTACTACCCCGAGAGCTTCGGCTTCTCCGGCAACCCCGAGCTGCAGCCCGAACGCTCGCGCAGCGCCGAGCTCGCGGCGCGCTACGATGGCGCAGCCGGCCGGGCCGGCCTCGTGCTGTTCGAGAACCGCATCCGCGACCTGATCGCCGTCGACCCGAGCTTCACCACCGTGATCAACGTGAACCGCGCCCGCATCCGCGGCCTCACGCTCGACGGCGCCTGGCGCAGCGGGCCGTGGCGGCTGCGTGGCGAGGCGACGCTGCAGCTGCCGCAGGACGAGACCAGCGAGCACCTGCTGGTGCGCCGCGCGCGCCAGCACGGCAGCGCCGCGCTCGACCATGACGCCGGCGCCTGGCATGCCGGCGCCGAGCTGGTGGCCAGCGGCGCACGCTTCGGCACGGTGGCCAACACCGAGGCCTCGCGCATGGGCGGCTACGTGCTGCTGCACCTGACGGCCGGCTGGCGCGTCGCGCCCGAGTGGACGCTCGCGGCGCGCCTGAACAACACCTTCGACAAGCGCTACGAGATCGCGCAGGGCTACAACACGCCGCGGCGCAACCTGTTCGTCTCGCTCGCGTACTCGGCCTTGTAGCAACCGCATGATCCGCGCCGTCCGGCTCTGGCTGCTGCTGCTGATCGCCTCGGTGGCGGTGCTGTGGCTGGCGCTGGCCAGCGGCAGCAGCGCGATCGCGCCGGACGAGGTGGCGCGGCTGCTGTGGGCCCCCGATGCGAGCAGCGCCTCCGAGGTGCTGCACACGCTGCGCCTGCCGCGTGCGCTGGCGGCCTTCGCGGTCGGCGGGCTGCTCGCGCTGGCCGGCGCGCTGATGCAGGTGCTGCTGCGCAACCCGCTGGCCGACCCGTACGTGCTGGGTGTCTCCGGCGGCGCCTCGGCCGGCGCGCTGCTCGCGCTGCTGGCCTCGGCCGGTGCGGTGGCGGTGCAGCTCGGCGCCTTCGCCGGCGCGCTGCTGGCCATCGTGCTGGTGTTCGTGCTCGCGCAGCGCGACCTGGCGCGCGTCGACGCGGCGGCGCGGGTGGACAGCGCGCCGCGCCTGCTGCTGACCGGCGTGATGCTGGCGGCGCTCTGGTCGGCGCTGATCACGCTGCTGCTGCTGGTGGCGCCCGAGGCGCGCCTGCGCGGCATGCTGTTCTGGCTCGCCGGCGACCTGGGCGGCGCCGACGGCGGCCTGGTGCCGATGGTCACGCTCGGCCTGGCGCTGCTGCTGGTCTGGCCGGCCGCGCGCGAGCTGAACGTGCTGCTGCGCGGCCACACCGTGGCCGCGGCGCTGGGCGTGCCGGTGCAGCGCCTGCGCCGGCTGATCTACCTGGTGGCCTCGCTCGCCTGCGCGGTGGCGGTGACCACCGGCGGCGCGATCGGCTTCGTCGGCCTGGTCGTGCCGCATGCGCTGCGACTGGCGGTGGGCAACGACCAGCGCGTGCTGCTGCCCGCCTGCGCGCTGGCCGGCGGCTGCCTGCTGCTGCTGGCCGACACGCTGGCGCGCACCCTGCTCGCGCCGCAGCAGCTGCCGGTGGGAGTGATCACCGCGCTGCTGGGCGCGCCGAGCTTCATGCTGCTGCTGTTGCGGCCGGGAGCGCGGCGGTGAGCGCAGGGCCCTTGCTCGAGGCCCAGGCGCTCACCGTCAGCGCCGGCGAGCGTGTCCTGATCGACGCGCTGAACCTCGAGGTCCGCCCGGGCGAGGTGTGGTGCGTGATGGGCCCGAACGGCTGCGGCAAGACCAGCCTGCTGCACACCCTGGCCGGGCTGCGGCCAGCGAAGTCCGGCGAAGTCCGCCTGCAGGGCCGGCCGCTGGCGCAGTGGCCGGTGGGCGAGCTGGCGCGGCTGCGCGGCCTGCTGCCGCAGACGCAGCACGACGCCTTCGGCGCCGCGGTGCTCGACGTGGTGCTGCTCGGACGCCACCCGCACCTCGGCCGCTGGGCCTGGGAGGACGCGGGCGACGAGCGCATGGCGCGTGCCGCGCTGCGCGCCGTCGACCTGGCCGAGTTCGCGGCGCGCGACGTGACCACGCTGTCCGGCGGCGAGCGCCAGCGCGTCGCGATCGCCGCGCTGCTGACGCAGGACCCACCGCTGCTGCTGCTCGACGAGCCGGTCGCCCACCTCGACCTGCACCACCAGGTGACGGTGCTGCGCCACCTGGTGCGGCTCGCGCACCTGCGGCGCAAGGCCGTGCTGCTGTCGATCCACGACCTGAACCTGGCGGCGCGCTTCGCCACCCATGCGCTGGTGATCGGCGCCCACGGCCTGCTGCGCCAGGGCCCGGCGGAATCGACCATGGACGACATCGTGCTGAGTTCCGCCTTCGGGCATGCCGTCGTCAGTGAACGCATCGGCAAGCGCGTGGTCTTCGTCGCCGACTGAGATGCGCCTCGTCCTGCTGCTCGTGATGGCGCTGCTCGCCGCCGGCGCACGTGCCGAGGTCGCCGTGACCGACGACACCGGCGCGCGGGTCGTGCTGGCGCGGCCGGCGCAGCGCATCGTCAGCCTCGCGCCGCACCTGACCGAGCTGCTGTTCGCCGCCGGCGCGGGCGCGCAGGTGGTCGGCGTCGGAGCCTACAGCGACTACCCGGCCGCGGCCGAGGCGCTGCCGCGAGTCGGCGACGCGGTGCTGCTGGACCTGGAGCGCGTGCTCGCGCTCAAGCCGGACCTGATCGTCGTCTGGCAGGACGGCAACGCGCCACAGCAGCTGCAGCGCCTGGCTTCGCTCGGCCTGCCGGTCTATGCCAGCCGGCTGGACAAGCTGGCCGACATCGCCGCCACGCTGCGCCGGCTCGGCACGCTGGCCGGCACCGCGGCGGTGGCCCAGGCGCGGGCCTGGGCCTACGAGGGCGAACTCGCCGCGCTGCGCCAGCGCTACGCCGGGCGCCGCGAGCTCAAGGTCTTCTATCAGATCTGGCACCAGCCGCTGCTGACCGTCAACGGCAAGCACCTGATCAGCCAGGCCCTGCAGCTGTGCGGCGCGCGCAACGTGTTCGCCGGGCTGGCGGCGCTGACGCCCGCGGTCGGCGCCGAGGCCGTGCTGGCGGCCGCGCCGGACGTGATCGTCACCGGCCGCGCCGGGTCCGACGGCGAAGACCGGCTCGACCTCTGGCGCCGCCTGCGCGCCACGCAGCACCTGCCGCTGCTGACGGTGGATGCCGACACGCTGCACCGCTCGTCCGACCGCATCGTCGACGGCGTGCGCGAACTGTGCGAGAAGCTCGACGCCGTGCGCCTGCAGGCCCGGCCGTGATGGCGCACACTCGGCGCGGTTGGTCCCGGAGTGCGCCGATGAGACTGTCGCTGTTGATCCGATCCATCGTGCTGGCCGCGCTGCTGCCGCTCGGAGCCGTCGCCCACGCGGCAGGCGTGGCCTGGGTGCGCGCCGCGAGCGACGCCGAGGTCGACGCCGCCTTCGCGCGCGCCCGCAGCGAGTCCAGGCCGGTGCTGCTGTACTGGGGCGCCAAGTGGTGCCCGCCCTGCAACCAGCTGCAGGCCACGGTGTTCAACCGGCAGGACTTCATCGAGCGCAGCCGCGGCGTGGTGCCGGTCTACGTCGACGGCGACCAGCCGGGCGCCCAGAAGCTCGGCGCGCGCTTCGCGGTGCGCGGCTACCCGACGCTGGTGCTGTTCGATCCCCAGGGTCGCGAACTGACCCGGCTGCCCGGCGAGGTGGAGCCGGCCCAGGTGGGCGAGCTGCTGACGCTCGGCCTGGCAGCGCGCCGGCCGGTGGCCGAGCTGGTGGCGCAGGCCCTGTCCG
>KZ836167.1 GCA_003265685.1 Piscinibacter caeni
GCGCACGCACGTAGACCAGCCGCAGCCGCGCCGGCGGCACGCCGAGCGCGAGCAGGCTGAAGTACTTGGCGATCGCGAAGTCCTCGCAGTCGCCGCGCCCCTTGTCGAGCAGCTCGACCGGGCTGGCCCAGTGGTCGGCGGTGCCCCAGACCTGCTCGTCGTCGACGAACACGATGCGGCGGTTGAAGAACTGGTTGACGGCCGCGAGCTGCTGCGCCTCGTCAAGCTCGGCGCCCGCCTGCAGCTGGGCCTGCAGCGCATGGGCCGCGGCCAGCGCGTTCGGGCCGGCGCGCCGCGCCGCCTGCAGCAGCAGCGCCGCGTCCCAGGCCTGCCCGGGCAGAGCCGCGGCCAGCAGCAGTGCCGCGAGCATGGCGGCCGCGGCGCGACGCAGGGTCCGCGCGACGCCAGGGGCGGCTGGGAAACGGGCAGGACGCAAGGGTGTCGGCAGACGGAGCAACGCCCTGTTCTCGTCCGCGAGGGCATCAACTTGAGCCCGCCGGAACGCCCCGGCGTTTCCGGCTGTTGCAATTCGCGCGATGACGTGACACGCGACCGTGAAAAACTGCAGCTGACAAATCATCGCAGGCAGTGCAGCGGTGGGGGCTCACTAAACTGGCGCAGCCCGAGGTCCGCCCCTTGCTGCGGCACCGAACCGGCACCAGACCGGCACGACAAGAAATCACAGGAAGAGCATGCAACTGCAGTCCCTCGTCATCAGCCTGGCCGCGGCGCTGTGCGCCTGGAGTCTCCCCGCGGCAGCCCAGGGCAGCGACCCGTTGCGTGCGGCGGCCGAAAAGGCGGTCGCGACCAACCCGGAGGTCACGGCCCGCTTCAACGCCTACCGCGCGGCGGCCGACGCGGTGGGAATCGCCCGCGGCGGCTTCTACCCGCGCCTGGACCTGAACGCGAGCGCCGGCACCGAGCGCGAGCGCGACGAGCGGCTGGGCCCGGCCACGAGCAAGGTCAACCGCACGGCCGTGGGCCTGAGCCTGACGCAGCTGCTGTGGGACGGCCTGGGCACCAGCCGCGACGTGGACCGGCTGACGCACGAGCGCCTGGCGCGTTACTTCGAGCTGCTCGAGGCCACCGAGCAGACCGTGCTCGAGGCGGCGCGCGCCCAGTTCGACGTGCAGCGCTTCCGCCGCCTGGTGCAGCTGGCCGAGGACAGCTACGTGCAGCACCGCTACGCGTTCGCGCAGATCCAGTCGCGCGTGAAGGCCGGGGTCGGCCGCGGCGTCGACCTGGAGCAGGCCGCGGCGCGCCTGGCGCTGGCCGAGTCCAACCTCGCCACCGAGCAGGCCAACCTGCACGACGTGACGGCGCGCTACCTGCGTGTGGTGGGCGAGGCGCCGCCGGCGCAACTGAGCGCCCCGCCGCTGCTGAAGAACGGCGTACCGGCCAGCGCCGGCGAGGCGATGAACGCGTCGCTGGCGCGCAGCGCGGCCATCAGCGCCAGTATCGAGAGCCTGCGTGCGGTGCGTTCGGCCGGCGACGGCGCGCGCTCGGCCTACCACCCGCGTGTCGAGGCACGCCTGCGCAGCACCGCGGGCAACAACCTGGACGGCGTGGAGGACCGCACGCGCAACAGCACGGCCGAGATCGTGCTGAACTGGAACCTGTTCAACGGCGGCAGCGACCAGGCGCGCGTGCGCCAGCAGGTCAACCTGGCCAACCAGGCCGCCGACACGCGCGACCGCCTCTGCCGCGACACGCGCCAGGTGGCCGCGATCGCCTTCAACGACACGCGCAAGCTGACCGAGCAGCTGGTCTACCTGGAGCGCAACACGCTGGCGATCGAGAAGGCGCGCGACGCCTACCGGCAGCAGTTCGACATCGGCCAGCGCAGCCTGCTCGACCTGCTGAACGCCGAGAACGAGGTCTACACCGCGCGACGCGCCTATGCGAACGCCGAGTTCGACCTGGCGCTCGCCTATGCGCGCGCGCAGGCCGCGATGTCGCAGCTGGCTACGCAGCTGGGCATCGCGCGCGTGGACCGCGCGGCCAACGAGGCCGCCGGCTGGGCCGCCGGCGACGACGCCCCGGCGCGCTGCCCGGCCGACGCGGTGGAGATCCGCGCCAGCGACCGCGCCGCGCTCGACGCGCGCGCCGACGCGTTGATGAAGAACGCGCCGACGCGCTGAGCGGGGCCGGTCCGGCGCCGGGCCGCCCCAAGCCGGACCGCGCCCCTCGGGGGCAGGAGCGCAGCGACTGGGGGGCCCTACTTCCGCTGCGGCGGGAGATCCGTGCAGCTGCCTTCGTAGACCTCCGCCGCCATGCCGATGCTCTCGCCGAGCGTCGGGTGCGGATGGATGGTCTTGCCGATGTCCACGCCGTCGGCGCCCATCTCGATGGCCAGGGCCACCTCGCCGATCATGTCGCCGGCATGCGTGCCGACGATGCCGCCGCCGACGATGCGGTGCGTCTCCTCGCTGAACAGCAGCTTGGTGAAGCCCTCGTCGCGGCCGTTGGCGATCGCGCGGCCCGAGGCGGTCCAGGGGAACAGGCCCTTCTTGACCTTGATGCCGCGGGCCTTGGCCTCGTCCTCGGTCAGGCCGACCCAGGCCACTTCCGGATCGGTGTAGGCCACGCTCGGGATCACGCGCGCCTCGAAGGCCGCCTTGTGACCCGCGGCGACTTCCGCCGCCACGTGCGCCTCGTGCACCGCCTTGTGCGCCAGCATGGGCTGGCCGACGATGTCGCCGATCGCGAAGATGTGCGGCACGTTGGTGCGCATCTGGATGTCGACCGGGATGAAGCCACGGTCGCCCACGATCACGCCGGCCTTCTCCGCGCCGATCTTCTTGCCGTTGGGCGTGCGGCCGACCGCCTGCAGCACAAGGTCATAGACCCCTTCGCTCTTCGTGCCGTCCAGGCCCTCGAACATCACGCGCACGCCGTCCTTCGTGGCTTCCGCGCCGACCGTCTTGGTCTTGAGCATCAGCTTGTCGAAGCGGTGCGCGTTCATCTTCTGCCACACCTTGACGAGGTCGCGGTCGGCGCCCTGCATCAGGCCGTCGAGCATCTCCACCACGTCGAGCCGGGCGCCGAGCGTCGAGTACACCGTGCCCATCTCCAGGCCGATGATGCCGCCGCCGATGACGAGCATCTTCCTGGGCTGCTGGCGCAGCTCGAGCGCGCCGGTGGAGGTGACGATGCGCGGATCGTCCTTCGGGAGGAAGGGCAGCTTCACCGCCTCGGAGCCGGCCGCGATGATCGCGTTCTTGAACCTGATCGTCTGCTTCTTGCCGTCGGCCATCGTGACGGCCAGGTGGTTCGGGTCGGCGAACTCGCCGGTGCCCTGCACCACCGTGACCTTGCGCATCTTGGCCATCGCGGCCAGGCCGCCGGTCAGCTTGGAGACCACCTTGTTCTTGTGCGCGAGCAGCTTGCCGAGGTCGACCTGCGGCTTGGCGAAGCTCACGCCCAGCGCCTCGAAGTGCGACACCTCGTCCATCACCGCCGCCACGTGCAGCAGCGCCTTGGACGGGATGCAGCCGACGTTCAGGCACACGCCGCCGAGCGTCGGGAAGCGCTCGACCAGAACCGTCTTCAGGCCGAGGTCGGCGGCGCGGAAGGCGGCCGAGTAGCCACCGGGGCCGGCGCCGAGCACGAGCATGTCGCATTCGAGGTCGGCACCGCCGGCATAGCTCGCCGCCTGCGGGGCCGGCGCGCTCGGTGTCGGCGCAGGCGCCGCGGCGGCGGGCGTCGGGGCTGCGGCCGCAGGCGCTGCCGCTGCTGCACCTTCCGCATCCAGCGACAGGATCACCGAGCCTTCGCTGACCTTGTCGCCGATCTTGACCTTGAGCTCCTTGACGACGCCGGCCGCCGAGCACGGGATTTCCATCGAGGCCTTGTCGCTCTCGACGGTGATCAGGCTCTGCTCGGCCTTGACCGCATCACCCGGCTTGACCAGCACCTCGATGATCGCGACGTCCTTGAAGTCGCCGATGTCGGGGACCTTGATGTCGATGACTGCCATCGTGGTCCTCCGCTTACAGCATGACCCGACGGAAATCCGTCAGGACCGAGCCGAAGTAGGCGTTGAAGCGGGCCGCGGCCGCGCCGTCGATGACGCGGTGGTCCCACGACAGCGAGAGCGGCAGGATCAGGCGCGGCACGAACTGCTTGCCGTCCCAGCGCGGCTCCATGCTGCTCTTGCACACGCCCATGATCGAGACCTCGGGCGCGTTGATGATCGGCGTGAAGTAACGCCCGCCGATGCCGCCGAGCGACGAGATCGAGAAGCAGCCGCCGGACATGTCGGCCGGCCCCAACTTGCCGTCGCGCGCCTTCTTGGCGAGTTCGCCCATCTCCTGGCTGATCTGCAGAACGCCCTTCTTGTCGGCGTCCTTGATCACCGGCACCACGAGGCCGTTGGGCGTGTCCGCCGCGAAGCCGATGTGGAAGTACTTCTTCAGGATGATCGCGTCACCGTCGATCGAGGCATTGAACTCGGGGAACTTCTTCAGCGCCGCGACGGCCGCCTTGATCATGAAGGCGAGCATCGTGACCTTGATGCCGCTCTTCTCGTTCTCCTTGTTGAGCTGGACACGGAAGGCCTCCAGGTCGGTGATGTCGCAGTCGTCGTGGTTGGTGACGTGCGGGATGATCACCCAGTTGCGATGCAGGTTGGCGCCGCTGATCTTCTTGATCCGCGACATCTCCTTGCGCTCGATCTCGCCGAACTTGGTGAAGTCCACCTGCGGCCACGGCAACAGGCCGGGGAACGCACCGCCGGCCGCCGCACCAGCGGCCGGGGCCTTCGCGGCGGCGGCCTTGGTCTGCAGCGCGCCCGACATCACGCCCTTGACGAAGGACTGCACGTCGGTCTCGGTGATGCGGCCCTTGGGGCCGCTGCCCTTGACTTCGTCCAGCGGCACGCCGAGTTCGCGCGCCAGCTTGCGGATCGAGGGCGAGGCATGCGGCGGCGTGCCCTTGGGAGCCGTCGGCTCGTGGGCCGGCAGCGCTGCCGTGGGCGGGGTCTTGCCGGCCGGGGCCGGCGCGGCGGCAACGGCCGTTGCCGGTGCGGCCGCCGCGGCGGCAGGCGCCGCGGCCGCGGCGGGGGCGCCGCCGGTGGCCTCGACGATCGCGACCAGGCTGCCCTTGCTGACCTTGTCGCCGAGCTTGACCTTGACTTCCTTCACCACGCCCGCGTGCGAGGACGGGATCTCCATCGAGGCCTTGTCGCTCTCGACCGTGATCAGGCTCTGCTCCACCTTGACGGTGTCGCCCGGCTTGATGAACACCTCGATCACCGCCACCTCGTCAAAGTCGCCGATGTCGGGCACCAGCACCTCGACCGGGCCGCTCGAGGCGGCCGGCGCAGCGGCCGGCGCCTGAGCCACCGGGGCCGGCGCGGCAGCGGCCGGCGCCGGGGCCGCGGCGGCCGGCGCGGCCGCGGGCGCACCGGCGCCCTCGGCCTCGACCAGCAGCACCAGCGAGCCTTCGTTGACCTTGTCGCCCACGCCGACCTTCAGTTCCTTGACCACGCCCGCATGCGAGGACGGGATCTCCATCGAGGCCTTGTCGCTCTCGACCGTGATCAGCGACTGCTCGGCCTTGATCGTGTCGCCGGGCTTGACCAGCACCTCGATGACGGCCACGTCCTTGAAGTCCCCGATGTCGGGGACCTTCACTTCCACCACTGCCATGGTTTGTCTCCGTTCTTGTTCAGGCGTAGAGCGGGTTGATCTTGTCGGTGTTGATGCCGTACTTCTTGATCGCCTCGGCGACCTTGGCCGGCGGCACCGTGCCCTCATCGGCCAGCGCCTTCAGCGCGGCGACGACGACGTAGTGGCGGTTCACCTCGAAGTGCTCGCGCAGCTTGCTGCGGAAGTCGCTGCGGCCGAAGCCGTCGGTGCCCAGTACCTTGTAGGCGCGGCCCTTCGGGATGTAGGCGCNTACCTTGTAGGCGCGGCCCTTCGGGATGTAGGCGCGGATCTGCTCGGCGTAGGCCTTCATGTAGTCGGTCGACGCGACCACCGGGCCGGCATGCGGCTCGAGCTGCTGCGCGACGAACGGGACGCGCGGCGTCTCCGTCGGGTGCAGCAGGTTCCAGCGTTCGGCGTTCTGGCCGTCGCGCGCCAGCTCGTTGAAGCTCGGGCAGCTCCACACGTTGGCGGCCACGCCCCAGTCGGCCTCGAGCAGTTCCTTGGCGGCCATCGACTCACGCAGGATGGTGCCGCTGCCCAGCAGGTTCACGACGGGCTGCTTCTTCTTCGCGCCGGCGTCCTGCAGCAGGTACATGCCCTTGATGATCTGCTCCTCGGTGCCGGGCTTCAGGCCGGGCATCGGGTAGTTCTCGTTGAGCAGCGTGAGGTAGTAGAAGACGTTGTCCTGCTTCTCCACCATGCGCTTGAGGCCGTGGTGGATGATCACGCCGACCTCGTGCGCGAAGGTCGGGTCGTAGCTGACGCAGTTCGGGATCGTGCCGGCGAGGATGTGGCTGTGGCCGTCCTCGTGCTGCAGGCCTTCGCCGTTGAGCGTGGTGCGGCCCGAGGTACCGCCGAGCAGGAAGCCGCGCGCCTGCATGTCACCCGCGGCCCAGGCCAGGTCGCCGATGCGCTGGAAGCCGAACATCGAGTAGTA
>KZ836168.1 GCA_003265685.1 Piscinibacter caeni
CCGCGCCAGCGCCAGCACACGCAGGCCCTGCGCGGCGAGCTCGGCGGCCGCCTGCAGCGCCTCGGCCGGGTCGAGCGGCCGCTCGCCCGCCGCGCCGGCCACCTGCGTGCAGCGCGGCAGCAGGGTCTCGGGCGCGCCCTTGCACAGCAGCGTCCAGGCCCCGCCTTCGCGGTGCAGCGTGCTCATGCGCTTGCGCTCGGCGTCGAACGGCCATTCATGCGCGCGCGGCGCGGCACGCTGCACGGCGGCGGCATCCAGCCCGGCGGCCGCGGCCGCCTCGGCGAGCGCGGTCTCGGTCGGGTCGCCGATCCAGGCGCCCGCCTCGCCCGGGCGCGCGTCGTTGCAGCGCAGCGCGGCGCTCCACAGCGTGGCCGCGGGCAATCCGTCCCAGCACTGCGCGCTGCGCACCTGCATGCGGTTGAGCGTCAGCGTGCCGGTCTTGTCGGAGCAGATCACGTCGACCGAGCCGAGCGTCTCGACCGAGGGCAGCCGGCGCACCAGCGCGCGGTGCTGTGCCATGCGGCGCGCGCCGAGCGCGAGCAGCACCGTCACCACCGCCGGCAGCGCCTCGGGGATGGCGGCCACCGCGAGGCTGATCGCGGTCAGCGCCATCAGCAGCAGCGGCTCGCCGCGCAGCACGCCGATCGCGAAGATCAGCAGGCAGATCGCGATCACCACCAGCGAGAGGCGCCGGCCGAACGCGGCCAGGCGGCGCTGCAGCGGCGTGCTGCGGGTGTCGGTGTCGCGCAGCAGCGCGGCCACCTGGCCGAGCTCGGTGTGCGCGCCGGTGGCCACCACCAGCCCGGCGGCGCGGCCATGCGTCACCAGCGTGCCCTTGAACGCCATGTTGGCGCGGTCGCCGAGCGGGTGCTCGCCGTCCGGCCGCGCCTCGAGGTGGCGCACGTGCTTGTCGGCCGCGACCGATTCGCCGGTCAGCGCCGATTCGTCCACGCGCAGCTGCGCCACGTGGTGCAGGCGCAGGTCGGCCGGCACCAGGTTGCCGGCCTCGAGCAGCACCACGTCGCCCGGTACCAGCTGCTCGCTGGCCACCGACTGCGCCTGGCCGCCGCGCCGCACCGTGGCCTGCGGCGCGGCCAGCGCCTGCAGGGCCTGCAGCGCACGGTCGGCGCGCCACTCCTGCAGCACGCCGATGCCCGCGTTCAGCAGCACGATCACGACGATCGCCAGCGTGTCGGCCAGCTCGCCGATCAGGCCCGACAGCAGCGCCGCGCCGATCAGCACCAGGATCATCACGTCGCGGAACTGGTCGAGTACGCGCGCGGCCAGCGTGCGCGGCGCCGGCTCGGGCAGGCGGTTCGCACCGTGGCGCGCGCGGCGCGCCTCGACCTCGTGCTCCGGCAGCCCCTGCGCCGGGTCCACCGCCAGGTGGCCGGCCACCACCTCGGCGCTGTGCAGGTGGGGGCGTTCTGCGATGCCCGGTTCGGCCACGTTCGGGCTCAGACCTTGCGCAGCTTGACGCGCACGCCCTCGTGCACCACGCTGCCGGGGTAGACGATCACCGTCGCGCCGGCCGCCAGGCCGCTGCGCACCCAGGCCTGGTTGGCGTTGCGCGCGCCGATCTGCACCGGGCGCAGCCGTGCCCGACCGTCCTCGACCACGAACACGCCCATGCCGCCGGGGCCGCCGTCGTCGGCGGCGGGCAGCGGGAACACCGCGCTGACCGGCACCTGGAGCGCCTCGGCCAGCGCCAGGGTCACGACGCGCACGCCGACGCGGTAGCCGTCGCCGAGCGCGCGCCACTGCTCCGGCGGGCTGGTCAGGTCGATCAGCACGCGCACACGCTGCTCCTCGACGCCGAGCGCCGAGACCTTGGTGAACGCGCCCGGCTCGACCAGCCGCACGCGGCCCTGCAGCGTGCCGGGGCCGCCCCAGCGCTCGATCAGCACCGGGCTGCCGGGCACCGCTTGCAGCGCATCGGTGGTGAGCAGCTCGGCCACCACCTCCAGCCGGGTGGTGTCGCCCAGCTCGACCAGCGGTGTGCCCAGCGCCACCGCGCCCTCGCTGCCCTGCACCACGCGCAGCACCCGGCCGGCCACCGGTGCGCTGACGACGAAGCCGCGCGCCGCGCCCGGCCGGGCCTGCACCGCGGCGAGCGCGGCGCGTGCCTGCTCGATGCCGTGCTCGGCGGCGTGCAGTTCCTCGGTGGCCGCCTCGAGCTCCTTCTGCGCCGCCTGCGCCGCCAGGCGGTCGGTGTCGAGCTTGGTGTCGGCCACGTAGCCCTGCTTGGCGAGCTGCTCGCTGCGCTGCACCTCGTTGCGGGCGCGCTGCAGCGCGACCTTGGCGCCCTCCAGCCGGGCCGCGGCGCGCTGCCGCTGCGCCTGGGCGATCTCCACCTGCAGCACCTGCTCGCGCCGCGTGCGTTCGTCCAGCAGCGGCGCGAGCACCGGCGTGATCGTGGCCACCGGCGCGCCGGCCTCGACCGCGTCGCCCTCGCGCAGCGCGATGCGGCCCACCAGCCCGGCCAGCGGCGCGGAAACGACGTAGCGGTCGCGCAGGCGCGTCTTGCCGTCCTCGTCGACGGTGGTCTGGAACGCGCCGCTGCGCGCCTGCGCCACCTCCACCTCCACCGGCCGCGGCGCGAAGGCCCAGGCCAGCGCGGCGCCGATCAGCAGCAGCGCGGCGCCGCCGCCCAGCCAGGTGCTCGTCTTCATCGGATCACTCCCTCGTCTTCAGGACCGCCACCAGGTCGAGGCGGTCGATGCGCCGGCGCACGATCAGCGCGCTGGCCAGGCCGGCGACGAGCACGACGATCGTCGCCCACGCGTAGGTGCGCGCGCGGATCACCGCCGGAAAGAAGAACTGGTCGGACTGCAGCAGCGTGGTGATCAGGTGCGTCAGCCCCCAGCCCAGCGCCATGCCCAGCGGCAGCGCGAGCGCGATCACCAGCGCCAGCTCGCCCAGCAGCAGCGCCGAGACCTCCGCGCGCGTGAAGCCGAGCACACGCAGCGAGGCCAGCTCCCAGCCGCGCTCGGCCAGCGCGATGCGCGCGTTGTTGTAGACCACGCCGACCGCGATCACCGTGGCGAAGGCGGTCAGGATGGTGCTCATGATGCGCACGTTGCGCGCGCTGATCTCCTCCATGTTGCGCAGCATGGTCGCCTTGCTGAAGGCACCGGCGATGCGCGGCTGCTGCTGGCTGGCGGCGAGGAAGCGCTCCTCGCTGCCGGGCTCCAGGCCGAGCACGTAGCCGCTGGCGAGATCGCCGTCGCCGAGCAGGCGGTTCAGCGCCTCGCGGTCCATGTAGGCGTTCAGGCCCATCATCTCGCGCACCGTCGCGCCCACCGGCAGCGCGAGTGTGCGCGCGCGGCCCTCGAGCACCTCGGCCAGCACCACGTTGCCCACCTGCACGCCGAGCTTGGCGGCGAGCCGGTCGGTCAGCACCAGGCCGCGGCCCTCGAGCAGGGTCTCGCGGTTGTCGGCGTCGATCACCCGGTACAGCTCGGCGCGGCCGGCATAGCCGCGGATCAGGCTGCGCTCGCGGCGCGCGCCGTGGATCAGGTTGACCGGCACGAAGCGCGTCGATTCGACCTGCACCACGCCGGGCAGGCGGGCGAGGGAATGGCGCATCGCGTCGTCCCCAGGCTCGATCAGCCACACCGCCACGTCGCTGCGCATCGCGACGCGGAACTGCGAGTCGACGATCACCTCGATTGCATCGCGGAAGAAGTTGCCCAGCACGACGATGGCCACCGCCGCGGCCACGCCGCCGATCGACAGTGCACTGCGCAGCGGCCGGCGCTCCATGTTGCGCATGATCATGCGCAGCGCCGGCGGCATGCCGGTGATGCCCAGGCGCTCGGCCAGCGTGCGGCGGTACTGGCCGGGCGCCGGCGGGCGCATCGCCTCGGCCGGGGCGAGCCGCACCGTCGCGAGGATGGCGTTGAGCGTGCCCAGCACCGCGGTGGCGACGGTGATCGCCGCGCTGGTCACGATCAGCTGCGGCGCGATGCGGTGCTCGAAGCTCGGGAAGTGGAAGAACTCGGCGTACAGCCCGGTGAACAACGTGCCGAGCCGGTCGCCCAGCAGCAGCCCGAGCAGCAGGCCGACGGCCACGATCAGCAGCACCATCTCCAGGTAATGCCGGCCGATGCGCCGGTTCGGGTAGCCGAGCGCCTTCAGTGCGGCGATCTGCTCGCGCTGCGTCGCGATCAGGCGCGCCACCACCACGTTGAGCAGGAAGGCCGCCACGCCGAGGAAGATCGCCGGCAGCACGGTGCCGAGCACACGCTGCTCCTTGATCTCGTTGTCGAGCATCGCGTGCGAGGTCTGCTCGGCGCGGCCGTTGACGGTGCGCCCGCCGTAGCGCTCCAGCGTGCGGCCGAGCGCGTCCACCGCCGCCGCCTCGGAGGCGCCGGGCGCCAGCCGCACGGCGACGCGGTTGAACGCGCCGCGCATGTCGTAGGCCGCGGCGAGTGCTTCCTGGTCGAGCCAGAAGACGCCGAAGCCGCGCTGGTCCGGCATGCCCCACAGGCCGGCGAAGATGAATTCGGGCGAGAGCGCCGTGCCGACCACGCGCAGCGTGCGCTGCCGGCCGTTGACCAGCGCGCGCAGTTCGGCGCCGGGCTTCAGGCCGCGGGCCTGCGCGAAGCCTTCCGAGGCCAGCACCTCGAGCGTGCCGNGTCGAGCCAGAAGACGCCGAAGCCGCGCTGGTCCGGCATGCCCCACAGGCCGGCGAAGATGAATTCGGGCGAGAGCGCCGTGCCGACCACGCGCAGCGTGCGCTGCCGGCCGTTGACCAGCGCGCGCAGTTCGGCGCCGGGCTTCAGGCCGCGGGCCTGCGCGAAGCCTTCCGAGGCCAGCACCTCGAGCGTGCCGTCGCTGCGGCCCGCGGCCAGCATGCGCCCGCTGCTGAGCGTCACGCGGTTCAGCGAGCGCGGGTGGCGCAGGTCCAGCCCGATCAGCTGGCCGATGATCGGGTCGGCCGTGCCCGGCATCTGCACCCGCACCACCTGCTCGATGCTGGTCTGCACCTCGGCCACGCCGGGCAGCGCCCGCAGCGGCTCGACCAGCGCGTCGGGTGCGCGCTTGACGCTGGCGAACACGTCGGCGAAGCGGCCGTCGGCGTAGAAGCGGTCGCGCGCCAGCGCGAGCGAATCCACCGCCGAGAGGCTGGTGATGAAGCCGCCGATGCCGCTGGCCACCACCAGCGCGATGGTCAGCGCCTGGCTCCACATCAGGCGCAGGTCGCGCAGCAGCTTGCGGTCGAGGGCCTTCATCACCAGCTGAGCTCGGACGGGCTGATGCGGTGATCGTTCTTGTCGATACGTTGCACCCGCCCGTCGCCGAGGTGGATCACGCGGTCGGCCATGCCGGCGATCGCGGCGTTGTGCGTGATCACCACCGCGGTGGTGCCGAGCTCGCGGTTGATGCGCTCGATCACCTCCAGCACCAGCTTGCCGGTCTGGTAGTCGAGCGCGCCGGTCGGCTCGTCGCACAGCAGCACCTGCGGCCGCTTGGCGATGGCGCGTGCGATCGCCACGCGCTGCTGCTCGCCGCCGGAGAGCTGGGCCGGGAAATGGTCGCGCCGCGGCGTCAGGCCGACCAGGTCGACCGCCTCGTCCACCGGCATCGGGTCGGCAACGATGTCGGTGACCAGGGCGACGTTCTCGCGCACCGTCAGGCTCGGGATCAGGTTGTAGAACTGGAACACGAAGCCGACATGCTCGCGCCGGTAGGTGGTCAGCTCGGCCTCGGAGGCGCCGGTCAGGCGGTGGTCGCCGAAGCTGACCTCGCCGCGCGTGGGCGTGTCCAGCCCGCCGAGGATGTTCAGCAGGGTCGACTTGCCGCTGCCCGAGGGCCCGAGCAGCACGACGAACTCGCCGCGGCCGATCTCCAGGTCGACCTCGCGCAGCGCCTGCACCTCGACCTCGCCGGTGCGGTAGACCTTGGCGAGGCCGCGGGCAAGGAAGACCGGTTCGTGGCCGGGGGCGGGGGCGGTATCCATGGGGTGGTGGCTCGACGCGGATTCTGCGCAACACGACACGGCAATCGATGACGGTCGTCAAGCGGTGTGGCGAGCACGCCGCTGGGGTGTGCTGCGACAATGGCCGGCTGATTTCTCACCGCGCCGCTCCCGCCCGATGCCCCAGGCCCACATTCCCACCAAGACGCCTCTCGGGCAGGACGCCCTGCGCCGGCGCACCGGGGAGCTGGGGCAGCGGCACCGCACCATTCTGTTCCTGATCGACGGCCGGCGTACGCTGGCCGAGGTGCTCGGGCTGGCCCACCAGGCCGGCGCGGCGACGACCCATTTCGAGGACCTGGTGCGCCTGGGCTACGTGCAGCTGCCGGCCGAGGAGCCGCCGGCACCGCCGCCACCCGAGCCGCCCGAGCTGGCGCAGCCGCCCGCCGAGGCGCAGATCACGCACCTGGAGGTCGAGGTGCCCGCCGACGCTGCGCTGCTGGAGCCGATGCCCGTCACCACGGCGGCGGCGCCGCAGCCCGAGGCCTGGCCGGCGTATGCCGACACGGTGCCTGCCGACGAACCGCCGGCCCCCGAACCGCCGGCCCCGCCCGAGCACGCGCGGCCGTCCGCCCCGCCGGCACCGGCCCC
>QJOU01000238.1 GCA_003265685.1 Piscinibacter caeni
GGCGGCGCCCTCGGACGCGACGCAACGTCAGGCGCTGCGCGCGGCCACCGCGCGCGACCAGCTGCTGCGCCTCGCGCACGACGGGCCACGCTTGCTGCCCGGCGCGCCCGCCATCGACACGGCCGACGCCCTGCGCGGCTGCCCGCTGTTCGACCCGGGGCCGGTCACCGATCAGCGCCTGGCGGCCCTGCCCGGCTGGCTGGCGCAGCACTGGCTCGGCGGCACGGTCGGCGACTGGCTGCAACGCTGGGCCGACGATCCGGCCGACTGGCCGCTGCGCTGGAGCGACGCGGTCGACACCCCGCCGGCCCGCCTGCTGCGCAGCCAGGCCGACGCGCTGCGCCGCCTCGCGACGCCGCAGGCACCGCTGCTGGTGCTCGAGCAGCCGCTGGCCACGCTGCCGCAGCTCGCCCGCCGCATCGCCGAGCAGCCGGACTTCTGCGCGCGGCCCGACTGGCTCGGGCAGCCGGCAGAGACCGGCCCCTGGACGCGGATCAATTCCCGCGTGCGCCCACCCCTGCACAATGCCTGGATGCGCCTGACGGCCCGCCTCGTCGACCTGCTGCAGCTCGCGGCCCCGGACGGCCACGACTGGCTGGCCGAAGGCGCGCTGCCGCTGGCCCGCGGCGAGGGCATTGCCTGGACCGAGATGGCGCGCGGCCTGCTGGTGCACCACGTGCAACTCGACGAGACCGGGCGCGTGCGCTGCGCCGCGGTGCTGGCGCCGACCGAGTGGAACTTCCACCCCGAGGGTGTGCTGGCACGCACGCTCGCCGCGCTGCCCGAGGACGACCGCGCCGCCCAGGCCGCGCGCGCCGCGGTGGCCTTCGACCCCTGCGTCGAGTTCGTCGTCGCGACGCCGGAGCCGGCCCATGCATGAGCTGAGCCTGGCCGGCGGCATCCTCAAGCTGGTCGAGGACGCGGCCGCGCGCGAGCACTTCGCGCGTGTCTCGTCGCTGCGGCTCGAGGCGGGGGCCCTGTCGGGTGTCGAGGTCGGCGCGCTGCGCTTCGCGCTCGACGCGATCACGCCCGGCACCTGCCTGGACGGCGCGACCATCGAGATCGAGCAGCCGCCCGGGCAGGCCTGGTGCCTGCGCTGCGCCTGCAGCGTCGAGATCGCGTCGCGCACCGACGCCTGCCCGCGCTGCGGCGCTCACCAGATCCAACCCACCGGCGGCACCGAGCTGAAGGTGCTCGACCTGCTGGTGCACGACTGAACGGAGACTCGCCATGTGTGTCGTCTGCGGCTGCGCCAACCCCACGGCCACCCACCCGGAACATGCCCATGTCGCGGTCGACAGCCGGACCGGCGACCTGCACTTCGGTGCCGGCGCGGCCAAGGTCTCGGTGCCGGGCATGAGCCAGGCCCGCGCGATCAGGCTCGAGGCCGACGTGCTGGGCGCGAACAACACCATCGCCGCGGCCAACCGCGCGCACTTCGCGGCGCATGGGGTGACGGCCTACAACCTCGTCTCCAGCCCCGGCTCGGGCAAGACCACGCTGCTGTGCGCCACCATCGAGCACCTGAAGCGGCACGCGCCCGCGCTGCCGCTGGCGGTGATCGAGGGCGACCAGCAGACCTCGAACGATGCCGACCGCATCCGCGCCACCGGCGCGAGCGCGATCCAGGTCAACACCGGCAAGGGTTGCCACCTCGATGCGCAGATGGTCGCCGAAGCCTTCGCGCGGCTCGATCTGCATGGGCACCAGCATCACGGCGACGAACACGCCCACGACCATGCGCACGCGCAATCCCTGCTCTTCATCGAGAACGTGGGCAACCTCGTCTGCCCGGCGATGTGGGACCTGGGCGAGGCCGCGAAGGTGGCCATCCTCTCGGTGACCGAGGGCGAGGACAAGCCGCTCAAGTACCCCGACATGTTCGCCGCCGCGAGGCTGATGGTGCTGAACAAGATCGACCTGCTGCCGCACCTCGATTTCGACGTGCCCAAGTGCATCGCCTACGCGCAGCGGGTGAACCCGGGCATCGAGGTGCTGCTGGTGTCGGCCAAGACCGGCGCCGGGCTGGACGCCTGGGTCGAGTGGTTGATGCACCCCCCGGCGCACCCTGCCGCATGAACACCCTCGCACTGCCCGGCGCCGCCCCTGCACCCGCGCTCGGCTGCGGCGCGTACCTGAAGAACCGCGCCGGGAGGCTCGATGGCGCGGGTTTCGCCTGGTCCGACGAGCATGGCGACCTCGGCCAGGCCGGGGCCTGCGCCGCGCTCGACCGCTCGGCCGAGGCGCTGCTTGCGCGCGGCCGCGTCGCCGCGGTGGCGCACGACCTGCACCCCGACTTCCACAGCACCCGGCTCGCGGTTGCGCTGGCCGCGCGGCTCGGCGCGCCGGCGATCGGCGTGCAGCACCACCATGCGCACATCGCCGCGGTGATCGCCGAACAGGGGCTGGCGCGGCCGGTGATCGGCCTCGCGCTCGATGGCGTGGGCCTCGGCAGCGACGGCACGGCCTGGGGCGGCGAGATCCTCTGGGTCGGCGGCGGCGCGCAGGCGCACCGCTGGGAGCGTGTCGCGCATCTCGCGCCGTTGCGCCTGCCCGGCGGCGATGTCGCGGCGCGCGAACCCTGGCGGCTGGCCGCCGCGGTGCTGCACGCGCAGGGCCGCGGCGCCGAGATCGAGCCGCGCTTCGCCCCCGTGGTCGGCCTGCAGGCCGCACGAACCCTGCACACCATGCTGCAGCGCGGGCTGAACTGCCCGGCGAGTACCGGCGCGGGCCGCTGGTTCGATGCCGCGGCCGGCGCGCTCGGCGTCTCGGTGCGGCAGGCGTTCGAGGCCGAGGCGGCGATCGCGCTCGAGACGCTCGCTTCTGCGGCGCTGGCGCGCGGCGACGAGCCGCCGCTGCCCGCGCCGACGCTCGACCTGCATGCGCTCGTCGCCTCCCTGTTCGAGGTGCCCGACGACCTCGCGGCGCGCGAGCGCGCCGCGCTGCGCTTCCACCTCGCGCTGGCCGACGGGCTGGCCGACAGCGCGGCCCGGCACGCAGCGGAGCGCGGCGTCGAGCACGTGGTGTTCGGCGGCGGGTGTTTCCTCAACCGCGTGCTGCGCGAGCGGCTCGCATCGCAGCTCAAGCGCCGCGGCCTGGCCGTGCACGCGCCGCTGGCCGTGCCCTGCGGCGACGCCGGATTGGCGCTCGGCCAGGCCTGGGTCGCGGCCTGCACGGTGGCAGCGGCCGAGCCGACCGCTGTGGCGTCTGCCCTGGAGATCCACTGACATGTGCCTCGCCCTGCCCGCCCGCATCGTCGAACTGCGCCCGCCCGAGGAGGCGGTGGTCGAGCTCGGCGGCGTGCGCAAGACGGTCTCGGTCGCGCTCACGCCCGAGGCGGGCGTGGGCGACTACGTGATCGTGCACGTCGGCCACGCGATCGGCCTGCTCGATGCGGAAGAAGCCGAGCGCACGCTGGCCCTGTTCGCCGAGATGGCGGCGCAGGAGAAGGCGGCATGAAGTATGTGGATGAGTTCCGCGACGGGGCGGTTGCGCAAGGCCTCGCGAAGCGCATCGCCGCCGAGGCCGATGCGGCACGGCGCTACAGCTTCATGGAGTTCTGCGGCGGCCACACGCACGCCATCTCGCGCTACGGCATCGCCGAACTGCTGCCGCCGAACTTGCGCATGATCCACGGGCCGGGCTGCCCGGTGTGCGTGCTGCCGATCGGTCGCATCGACCAGGCGATCGCGCTGGCGCTCGAGCGAGGTGTCATCCTGTGCACCTACGGCGACGTGATGCGGGTGCCCGCCTCCGAGTCGCTCTCGCTGATGCGCGCCAAGGCGCGCGGCGCGGACATCCGCATGGTCTACTCCGCGGCCGACGCACTCGGCCTCGCGAAGAAGCACCCGGACCGCGAGGTCGTGTTCCTCGCCATCGGCTTCGAGACCACCACGCCGCCGACGGCGCTGGTGATCCGCCAGGCCGCGGCCGACGACACGCCCAACTTCAGCGTGCTGTGCAACCACGTGCTGACCCCCAGCGCGATCACGCACATCCTCGAATCGCCCGAGGTGCGCCAGTACGGCACGGTGCCGATCGACGGCTTCGTCGGGCCGGCGCATGTGAGCATCGTGATCGGTGCCCAGCCCTACGAACATTTCGCGGCCGAGTACCGCAAGCCGGTCGTGATCGCCGGCTTCGAGCCGCTGGACGTGATGCAGGCCATCCTGATGCTGGTGCGCCAGGTCAACCAGGGCCGCGCCGAGGTCGAGAACGAGTTCACCCGCGCCGTCACGCGCGAGGGCAACCGCGCGGCGCAGGCTCTGGTCTCGCAGGTGTTCGAGCTGCGCTCGAGCTTCGAGTGGCGCGGGCTCGGCGAGGTGCCGTACTCGGCGCTGAAGATCCGCCCGGCCTTCGAGCGCTTCGACGCCGAGAAGCGTTTCGGCCTCGTCTGCCGCAGCGTGCCCGACCACAAGCAGTGCGAATGCGGCGCCATCCTGCGCGGCGTGAAGAAGCCGACCGACTGCAAGCTGTTCGGCACCGTCTGCACGCCGGAGAACCCGATGGGCTCGTGCATGGTGTCGTCGGAAGGCGCGTGTGCGGCGCACTACTCGTACGGACGCTTCAGGGACATTCCGGTGGTGGCCGCATGAAGCGAAGGGCGAGGGGCCCCGTTCACGGGGATCGACCAGCGCAATGCGGCCGAGCCGCCGACTGCTCGGTAGTCCGATCGTCCACAGGCCTTCCGGAGGCGGCCGCATGAGCATCAAGCAGGACTACGTCCGCCCGATCGACTTCAAGCACGGCCGCGTCGACATGAACCACGGCGCCGGCGGCCGCGCGTCGGCGCAGCTGGTCGAGGAGCTGTTCGCACGCGCCTTCGACAACGAGGCGCTGCGCCAGGGCAACGACGGCGCGCTGCTCCCCGCCCCGCCGCCCGGCCACCGCCTCGTGATGGCGACCGACGCGCACGTGATCTCGCCGCTGTTCTTCCCCGGCGGGGACATCGGCGCGCTGGCGGTGCACGGCACGGTCAACGACGTGGCGATGATGGGCGCGACGCCGCTGTACCTGAGCGCGAGCTTCGTGCTGGAGGAAGGTTTCCCGCTCGCCGACCTGAAGCGCATCGTCGAGTCGATGGCCGCGGCGGCACGCGCCGCCGGCGTGCCCATCGTCACCGGCGACACCAAGGTCGTCGAGCAGGGCAAGGGCGACGGCGTGTTCATCTCCACCACCGGCCTGGGCAGCGTGCCGCCCGGCCGCGAGATCGGCGGCGCACGCGCGCGGCCGGGCGACGTGGTGCTGGTCTCGGGCACGATCGGCGACCACGGCGTGGCGGTGCTGTCGCAGCGCGAATCGCTCGAGTTCGAGACCACGATCGAGTCGGACAGCGCGGCGCTGCACGGCCTCGTCGCACGCCTGCTCGCGGCCGTGCCCGAGGGCGGCGTGCGCACCCTGCGCGACCCGACGCGCGGCGGGCTGGCGACCACGCTCAACGAGGTCTGCCGCCAGTCGGGCGTCGGCATGCTGCTCGACGAGGCCGCCATTCCGGTCAAGCCGCAGGTGGAAGCGGCCTGCGAACTGCTCGGGCTCGATCCGCTCTACATCGCCAACGAGGGCAAGTGCATCGTCGTGTGCGACCCGGCGGTGGCCGAGGGCGCGCTGGAGGCGCTGCGCGCCCATCCGCTCGGCCGCGATGCGGCACGCATCGGCACGGTGACGGCCGACCCGCAGCGCTTCGTGCAGATGGCCACGGCCTTCGGCGGACGGCGCGTGGTCGACTGGCTGAGCGGCGAGCCGCTGCCGCGCATCTGCTGACAGCCGGAGATGGCACGCGAAGTCTTCCACGCCGCACCGCTGCGCGACACGATGACGGTGCACCTGGGCGTCTGCGCGGCGCAGATTGCGCACGGCCCATGAAGCTGCTGCTGCTCGCGCATGCGTTCAACGGGCTGACGCAGCGCCTGCACGTGGCGCTGCGCGAGGCCGGGCACGAGGTCTCGGTCGAGCTCGACATCTCGGACGCCGTCACCGAGGAAGCGGTCGCGCTGGTCGACCCGGACGTCGTGATCGCGCCCTTCCTGAAGCGGCGCATCCCCGAATCGGTCTGGTCGGTGCGGCCCTGCCTCGTCGTGCACCCGGGCCCGCCAGGCGACCGCGGCCCGGCGGCGCTGGACTGGGCCGTGCTCGACGGCGCCACGGAGTGGGGCGTGACGGTGCTGCAGGCCACCGGCGACTACGACGCCGGGCCGGTGTGGGCCTGGCGAGCGCTGCGGCTGCGGCCGGACGCCACCAAGGCGAGCAGCTACCGCCACGAGATCACGCGCGCCGCGGTCGAGGCGGTGCTCGAGGCATTGGCCCGCTGGCGTCCGGGCCCGCCGCCCGCGGCGCCGGCGCCGGCCTCCGGGCGCG
>QJOU01000239.1 GCA_003265685.1 Piscinibacter caeni
AACGTTAGGCCTCATGGGACAGCAAATTGCGGTAGCGCTCACACCTGAAGACGAAAGCCGTCTTCTCGCACTTCTACGGGAGTCCGCCGAGATCGATATCTATCGCTCTTGGTCGCCAGTGCCCGACTCAGTTCAGTCGCTGAGCCCAGAGTTGGAAGCATCCCCGTTCTACATTCACAACAAGGCGTTCTCTTGGAAGCCCGAGTTCGAACGGGTCGAAATCATCGACAAGGGCACCGGGCAGCCTCGTGTGTGCTACCGGCTGAAGAACTGTCACGGCCCGCTTCTTGAGTACTCGAGACACCCGCTCAAAGCCAAGAATCCACAGGTCGCCGGGCGCCTGTACTGGTCGAACGCCTTCGTTTCCACCCCGACCTACGACACGATCGCATTTCGAGCCTGGTACGCCCGAGTCACGTCTTGGTTGCGCAGGCACGCCACCAAGGTAACCCACGGCTCCACGGAACCGTGGTGTCTTCCAGGAGCCCGCGTCCTGTTGGCGAATGAGGCCTAACCCTTCGCTCGAGGCGACAGCCACCGGCAAGGCACTTGGCCCGCGGGCCAGTGTGGTACATCATCCGTCCCGCGGGCCAAGCGCCTCACCGGCGCCCGCGCCTCAGCTCAAACGTTAGGCGTCGGAGGAAGCACCATTGCGCTCATCGTCCGCAAGTACATGCACGTAGACCGTGGCCATCCGCATTGTTGAGTTCCCCGCGGCAGTCGCGGCGCCGATCAAGTCCTACTCCAGCACCCGCGCTTCAGCGGTGTCCCTCGGTCACGGAACGGGTGAATCACACGTCTACGCCGTACATGTCGAACCTCGAGGAGAGATCGGCCCCCATCCTGCCGGCTTCGATCAGTTCTTCCTCATCGTGCACGGCTCCGGGTGGGTGGCAGGTGCGGACGGTGTCCGTCACTCGCTCGCTGCCTTGCAGGGTGCGTTCATTCCCAAAGGCGAGCAACACTCCAAGGGCAGTGAGTCAGGCATGGTGGCCATCATGGTCCAGGCAAGTAGCTTCATGCAGGAACAAGCGGTCTCGCTGCCAGGGCAGCCGAACGCCGACGCCTAACCCTTCGCTCGAGGCGACCCTCCACGGCTCGGCACTTGGGCCGCGAGCCGGTCAATGTCATCATCCCTCTCGCGGCCCAAGCGCCAACCCGCGGCGGTCGCCTCAGCTCAAACGTTAGGCAACGCAACCAGCCCCGGAGGCTCCACTCGTATGTCGGCCGACACTCGCTTCCAGGAAGCCGCCACCGCACTGGGCTACTCCTTCGAGGGAGAGCTAAAGGTCGGCGGCAACTACGTGCCGCTGGTGCGCGACGGAACCACGCTCTACATCAGTGGCCAAGTCCCCCGCGTCGGGAGCACAGTCCTGGTCACAGGGCGCGTCGGCGAGGAGGTCTCTCTCGCCCAAGCGCAACTGGCGGCCAAGGTCTGCGCCATGCGAGCCCTTGCCCTTTTGCAGCGTGAGCTGGGCTCGCTAGAGAACGTACGCCAAGTCTTGCGCGTCACCGTCTTCACGCAATCTGCCGCCGCGTTCACACAGCAGAGTGAGGTGGCTGACGCAGCGTCGGAGCTGTTGCACACAGTTTTGGGCGAACCAGGCAAACACACCCGAACGTCGGTCGGCGTCTACCAGTTGCCCAAGAACGCCAGCGTGGAGCTGGACCTCATTGCGTCCGCAAGGCTGTAGCGCAGCGAGCGTTGCCTAACCCTTCGCTCGAGGCGACCCTCCACGGCCTGGCACTTGGGCTGCGAGGCGCTCGCTGGCATCATCCGCCTCGCAGCCCAAGCGCCAATCCGCTACGGGCGCCTCAGCTCAAACGTTAGGCCTCCCAACCTACATCATCGTGTCAGCCCATACGATCGCATCAAGCCCTCGTCTAAAGCGGATAGTTGGTTTCGCGCTGTTGCTTGCATACCCAGTGAAGTTGCTCACTGGCACGCCAATCGGTTTGCTCTTGACCTCGGCCGCTGTTTACTCAGCAACACCCTTCTTCACGACTGTTCAGCCTTGGTCGCTTGCTCAGTTGATCATGTGGTTTGACGACCTTGGCGTCGAGGCCAAGGTCGGCATAGCGAGTAGCATGGTGACCGTGCTTGGCTTCTTTGTCGCTCTCCAAACAACGATGCACAGTTGGCAGAAGCAAACCACTGCATCAATGCGCATAGCAGCCGCCGACTCCATCGATCGAGTGGTCGGTGAGATCGACGGAATCATTCTTAAGATGTGGATGTTTTCCGAAGCCTTGGCGAGGGAGGTATCCCGAGTGCGCGCCGAAGGCCTTTCCCCTGGAGCCGTGTCAATTCTCTCGCCCCTGTCGGAAGATCTCGCCGAGTTTCGAGTCCAACGTCAACGATTGCTGCAGCTTGAGCAGGAGCTCTTGGCGCTGCCTGCGCGCTACGCTCTACTCTTCGTACCGCTTTCGGATGTGCCAAGCGCTCTTGATTCGATCGCACACGAGGTGGCGACAGTCACCAAAAGAGTCTGGGCGCCTGCCCCAGCTGGCGGTACCGAGAGTCCAGACCACCGTCGTGTACTTGTTCAGTCTGTGGATACCGCAAAGTTCGCCGACCTCGCCAGAGCTTGTGAGTCAGCGCACAAAGCGATTGCCGGGCACCATGGCGCCGCGCGCGGAGTTTTACTTGGTCCCGTCTTCGAAATGAATCCTAGAGCGTTCGTCCGTACCTTGCGCGTGCTGTTCGGAATGCGCGAAGACTAACGGGATAGCATGCGCGGGGGGCCTAACCCTTCGCTCGAGGCGACCCTCCACGGCTTGGCACTTGGGCCGCGAGGCGCTTGTTCTTATCATCCCCCTCGCGGCCCAAGCGCCAACCCGCGGCGGTCGCCTCAGCTCAAACGTTAGGCGTCAGAGTCACCACCGAGCTGCATCGCATCGATGCTCACTCTTCTTCCCGTGCTTCTCGCAGTGGGCGCCGGCCTGGTCGGAGGCGTCTTCTTCGCGTTCTCCACGTTCGTCATGAAGGCGCTCGCCCAGCTTCCGGTTGAGCAAGGCGTTGCTGCAATGCAGCGCATCAATGTGGTCGTCATGAATCCAGTCTTCCTTGGCCTCTTCGTCGGAACCGCACTCATCGGTGGCATCGCCGCCGTAGGAGCAGTCCTGTCCTGGGGCTCGCTGCGCTCCGGCCTTCTGCTTGCCGCAGGCGCGCTCTACGTCGTGGGCTCCTTCGGTGTCACCGCTGCATTCAATGTCCCACGGAACGAGCGCCTCGCACGCCTAGCAGCCGAGTCCAACGAAGGCAAGGCCTACTGGCCTGTGTACCTGCGCGAGTGGCTGTTCTGGAACCATGTCCGAACCGCAGCGTCGGCAGCTGCCGCGGTCGCTGCAACCTTCAGCTTGGCCCACTGAGCGCTTGGCGCTGACGCCTAACCCTTCGCTCGAGGCGACCCTCCACGGCTTGGCACTTGGGCCGCGAACCCGTGGTGCTTATCATCGGGCTCGCGGCCCAAGCGCCAAGCCGCTACGGGCGCCTCAGCTCAAACGTTAGGCCTCAGAGAACATGCGCCGTGCCGTACTCATAGCCCTTCTAGCAGCTTCGCACACCTCACACGGCGCAGATGCACCTTTCTCCGGCCGTTGGGAGATCGACCTGCGAAATCCAAGTGAGCGCAGGCAGAACGTTGAATGTGGCGGCGCCTACTTCGAGCTGTCGCAGACCGGAGACAAAGTCGTGGGCGATCACGGCATGGTTACCGTCGGATGCGGGCGCCAGAATGAAGGTGGTCCCGAGACGGTCAAGGGAATCGTAGTTGGCAACGTTGCGGTTCTCGTAGTCACAAGCGGCCGCAATGGTGCGGTTGTCCTGGGAAGAGCTTTCGTTACCGGCCGACGGTTGCACTGGGAGTACCGGGAACTCATCCGTCCAGGCGATCCAGAGACGGACTCTCCTCTCATTTTGGGCTCTGCTGTTCTTTCGGCCAAGAGCAAGTCCTCGCAGTAGTGGGCTCGCATCAATGGCACGACTGAGGCCTAACCCTTCGCTCGAGGCGACAGCCACCGGCTTGGCACTTGGCCCGCGATCCAGTGTGGTCCATCATCTGTCCCGCGGGCCAAGCGCCAACCCGGCGTCTGCGCCTCAGCTCAAACGTTAGGCACCAACGGGTCATGCTGCCGTGCCGCCACCGCTGCTGCGCGGCCATGGGCCGCGAAGTCACGGCTTCGAACCACGCTCGCTGCCCAGGTCTACGGCTACCGCATGCGCACCTCGTTCCACCTACCTCGGCCAAGGCCGTAGCACCAGTTGTGGCCCTCGAGCTTCCAACAAAGCGCTCGCTGTCCGTTGCGGCCGCTGTCTTCCCAACGAAGCGTGCTGCCTAACCCTTCGCTCGAGCGGACCTCCACCGGCAAGGCGCTTGGGCCGCGAGGCCGGCTTGTCTATCATCGGCCTCGCGGCCCAAGCCCCTCGCCGGCTCCGGCCGCTCAGCTCAAACGTTAGGCCGCACAGGCAACCGCCGTGCCTCGTTCTCACTCGCGCCCAGCAGCACGAGCGCAAGCGTTCGCCACCGCTCTGGCAGACTCCTCGGCTCTTCTTCCCGGTAGCCGTCATGCTTGAAGTCTCCAGTCCCAAGGTCGCCTGGCTTCTCCTCTTCGTCTCAGGCGTCCTCGAGATAGCCTTCGCATCGTCCATCCAGTTGTCCAACGGGTTCACTAAGCTGGTGCCTGCTGCATCCGCTCTCATCTTGGGAGCGCTGAGCGTCTACGTCATGAGCCTGAGCCTCAAGGTCATTCCAATCGGTACGGCCTACGCTGTGTGGGGTGGTATCGGCGCCGTCGGCACGGTCGCAGTTGGCTTCGTGGCTTATGGCGAGTCAGCGTCGCCCGCGCGCTTGCTCTGTATCGCGCTTATCGTCGCCGGAATCATTGGCCTGCAACTCACTGGTAGCGCTTAACGGTGCGGCCTAACCCTTCGCTCGAGGCGACAGTCCCCGGCAAGGCACTTGGCCCGCGAGGCGCTCGCTGTCATCATCCGCCTCGCGGGCCAAGCGCCTTCCCGGCGTCTGCGCCTCAGCTCAAACGTTAGGCCTCATGAACGTTCCGTCCTAGCCCGCGATCCGCCATGAACACCAATAGCAAACCGCACTTGGCTGGCCTCGCGAACGCGCCTCTCGATCCTCAACTCACGGGCAACGTCGGCCTGTACTACTGCTGCTACAGGCTGTCTCTACTCGGTTGGAATGTCATGCCCACGGCGCGCAACGCACGCGGCGTCGACATCATTGCCTACAGCCGCGACGCTTCTCGATTCGTCGGCATCCAAGTCAAGGCGCTGAGCAAGCGGAATCCTGTTCCTCTCGGCACAAGCCTCGACAAGATCATGGGCGACTTCTGGGTCGTGATAAACAAGGTTGCAAGTGCTCCGTCAGCGTACATCATGCTTCCATCAGAAGTCCGCGCAGCAGCCCACCGAGGAGAGAAAGAAGGTCGCGTCTCGTATTGGTTGCAGCCGACGGACTATGACAAGGAAGAACTTCATGAGGCTTGGCATCGCATTGGGCACGGCGGCAATGAGGCCTAACCCTTCGCTCGAGGGGACTCGCTCCGGCATGGCACTTGGCCCGCCTACCGGTGGGGTACATCATCCGTCCGGCGGGCCAAGCGCCATGCCTACGCTCGCCCCTCAGCTCAAACGTTAGGCCCCACCAAACGATCATCACGCCGAGAGGCCCGGCCATGCAAAAGCAGCTTGACTTCTTCCTCTTCCTTGGTAGCACATACACGTACTTGGCCGTCAACCGCGCCGAGGCACTCGCTACACGTGAAGGTCTCAGCTTGCGATGGCGACCTTTCAGTGTCCGCAGCATCATGATCGAGCAAAACAACCGCCCCTTCGTCGGGAAGCCGGTCAAGCTGGCATACATGTGGCGAGACCTAGAGCGTCGCGCCCAGCGCCACAACATACCCTTCACATCGATTCCCAACTATCCGAACGATGCCGACGAGTTGGCTGGCCGCGTCGCCACGCTGGCTGCGACGGAGGGCTGGTGTCCAGCGTTCGCCCGAGCGGCGTATGGAGCTTGGTTCCTTGAGGACAAAGATCCGGGGCGAGTTGAGCATCTGGCCGCAGTACTCCAAAGTCTGGCCAAGGATCCCGATAAGATCATCGCGCTTGCCAACAGTCAGGAGGTGCGTGATCGGTACGCCGCGGAGACCGAGGTCGCTCGCTCCCTCGGCATCTTCGGGTCACCCAGCTTCGTCTACCAGAGGGAGGTCTTCTGGGGTGACGATCGACTCGAGGATGCAATTGACTGGTGCAAAGCGCACTGAGCGGGGCGAGTGGGGCCTAACCCTTCGCTCGAGGCGAC
>QJOU01000240.1 GCA_003265685.1 Piscinibacter caeni
CACATGCTCGAGGCCAAGCAGGTGGTCGACAAGGGCTTTGCCGCCAACATCCTCGGCCAGGGACCCGAAGGCGAGCGCCACAAGCGGCTGCGCGATCTGGTCACCAGGAAGATCGACGAGGCGAAGGCCACTGCCGCCGCCGAGGAGAAGGAGGCGCTGGCGGCCAAGGACGGCAATGCGCTGGTCTCGCTCGGCTTCGCGCAGGCGATGGGCGGGGACGCGGCCAAGGGTATCGCGCTGATGCAGCAGGGCATTGCCAAGGGCGGCCTGAAGCGCCCGGAGGATGCCAAGCTGCACCTGGGCGTGGCGCAGGTGATGGCCGGCGATGCCAAGGCCCAGGCCACGCTGCGCGGTGTCGGCGGCACCGACGGCACGGCCGACCTGGCGCGGCTGTGGAGCCTCTACGCGCGGCGCAAGGGCTGATTACTTCGGGGCGAGCCGGATCGCGCCGTCGAGGCGGATCACCTCGCCGTTGAGCATGTCGTTCTCGATGATCGAGCGCACCAGCTTGGCGTAGTCCTGCGGCGTGCCCAGGCGGCTCGGGAAGGGCACGCCCGCGGCCAGCGCGTCCTGCACCTCCTGCGGCATCGAGAACAGCATCGGCGTGCCGAAGATGCCCGGCGCGATCGTCATGTTGCGGATGCCGTTGCGCGCCAGGTCGCGTGCGATCGGCAGCGTCATGCCGACCACGCCGCCCTTGGAGGCGGCATAGGCGGCTTGGCCGATCTGGCCGTCGTAGGCGGCCACGCTGGCGGTGGAGATCAGCACGCCGCGCTCGCCGGTGGGCTCGGGCGCGTTCTTCGCCATCGCCTCGGCGGCCAGGCGGATCATGTTGAAGCTGCCGATCAGGTTGACCGTCACCACCTTGCTGAACAGCGCCAGCGGGTGCGCGCCGTCCTTGCCGACGGTCTTGACGGCCGGGGCGATGCCGGCGCAGTTGACGAGGCCGACCAGCTTGCCCAGCGCCACCGCGGCAGCCACGGCGGCCTGGCCGTCGGCCTCCTGGCTCACGTCGCAACGCACGAAGACGCCGCCGAGTTCCTTGGCCAGCGCCTCGCCCTTGTCGACCTGCAGGTCGGCGATGACCACCTTGCCGCCGGCGCCGGCCAGCATGCGCGCCGTGCCTTCGCCCAGGCCCGAGGCGCCACCGGTGACGATGAAGACCTTGCCTGCGATTTCCATCGTGCCTTCGCTCCTCAGCTCAGCGCGGCCAGCGCGCGGGCCGTGATCTCGTCGACGCCGCCGGTGCCGTCGATCCTGCGGTAGCGCGGCGCCGCCACATCGCCGGTGGCGGCCCAGGCGGAGTAGTAGTCCACCAGCGGGCGGGTCTGGCTCTGGTAGACCTGCAGCCGCTTGCGCACGGTCTCTTCCTTGTCGTCGTCGCGCTGGATCAGGTCCTCGCCCGTCACGTCGTCCTTGCCGGCCACCTTGGGCGGGTTGAACTTGACGTGGTAAGTGCGGCCCGAGGCCACGTGCACGCGGCGGCCGCTCATGCGCTCGATGATGGCGCTGTCGGGCACGTCGATCTCGAGCACCACGTCGAGCTTGACGCCGGCGCTCTTCATCGCCTCGGCCTGCGGGATGGTGCGGGGGAAGCCGTCGAACAGGAAGCCGCGCGCGCAGTCCGGCTGCAGGATGCGCTCCTTCACGAGGCCGATGATGATGTCGTCGCTGACCAGCCCGCCCGCGTCCATCACCTTCTTGGCCGCCACGCCGAGTTCGGTGCCGGCCTTCACGGCGGCACGCAGCATGTCGCCGGTGGAGATCTGCGGGATGCCGAACTGCTTGCAGATGAACGCGGCCTGGGTGCCCTTGCCGGCGCCGGGTGCGCCCAAGAGGATGAGTCTCATCGGTTTGCCTCGGTGGTCGTTGTCTCGTGCTTCCGGTCCATGCACGAGGGCGGCCGGCGCTGTCGCAACGAGAATAGCACGCGCCCCCCTGCGCGAAACTGACGCCTTCCCGGAGGCGCCGAGGGACGTCAGCGTGGGAACAGGGCGCGCACGCGCTCGAGGTCCTCGGGCGTGTCCACGCCGGGGCCGGGCGCGGCCTCGGTGACGTGCACGGCGATGCGTTCGCCATGCCACAGGACGCGCAGCTGCTCGAGCGATTCGAGCTGCTCGAGCGGCGCCGCCGGCAGCGAGGGAAAGCGACGCAGGAAGCCCGCGCGGTAGGCGTACAGACCGATGTGGCGCAACGGCGCGGGCGACTGCAACGCGGGCATGCCGGCCGCGCGGCCGTCGCGCCACCAGGGGATCGGCGCGCGCGAGAAATACAGCGCGCGGCCGGCGGCGTCCAGCACCACCTTGACGACGTTCGGGTTGTCGAGCTCGGCGCGCACGGCGATCGGGTGCGCGGCCGTGCTCATCACGCAGTCGCTGCGCTGCACCAGCACGGCAGCGCAGGCGTCGATCAGCACCGGGTCGATCAGCGGCTCGTCACCCTGCACGTTGACGACCAGGTCGTCGCCGTCCAGGCCGAGCAGCGTGCAGGCCTCGGCCAGGCGGTCGCTGCCGGTGGCATGGTCGCGCCGCGTGAGCACCGCGCGCACGCCGTGCGCCTCGCAGGCCGCGACGATGCCCGGGTCGTCGGCCGCCACCACGACCGCCTGCGCCGACGACTGCGCGGCACGCTGCGCGACGCGCACGATCATCGGCAGGCCGGCGATGTCGGCCAGCGGCTTGTTCGGCAGGCGGGTCGACGCGAGCCGCGCCGGCAGCAGCACGGTGAAGCGCATCAGGCGCCGCGGCCTTCGCTCTCGGCCAGCGGCCGGGCCTCGGACTCGAGCATCGACGGGATGCCGTCGCGCACCGGAAAGGCCAGCCGGTCGGCGTGGCAGACGAGTTCCTGCGTCTCGTGCTGCGGCGGGCGGCGATGTTCCAGCGGACCCTTGCAGATCGGGCAGACGAGCAGTTCGAGCAGGCGGGTTTCCATCGTCGTCAGGGGCGGCGGGGCAGCAGGGCCAGCAGCGCGGCCGCGGCCGCGGGATCGAGCGCGAAGTCTAACGCCGCGACCCAGACGCGCGTCGTGCCGGCGCGCTCGGGGCGCAGCTTGACCGCGTCTTTCTCGGTCAGCACCACCTCGGGCGTGCCGGCGGGCCAGGGCAGTTCGGCGAAGTCGTGGTGGTCGGGCAGGGGGCGCTCGTCGATCTCGAGGCCGGCCGCGCGCAGCATCTCGAAGAAACGCTGCGGCCGCGCGATGCCGGCGGCGGCGAGCAGGCGGCGCCCGCGCAGCGTGTCGAGCGGCAGCCCCGTGCGGCTGCCGGCCCACCAGTCCGCCAGCGGCAGCACGCCAGCGAGTGCGCGCCGCACCGGCCAGCCGGGCCAGGGCGTGCTGGGCGCCGCGGCGTTGTAGAGCACCACGCTGCGCGGCGGCGGCGCCGGTGCAAACGGCTCGCGCAGCGGGCCGGCCGGCAGCAGCCAGCCATTGCCGATGCCGCGCTCGTCGAACACGATCAACTGCGCGTCGCGCGGCAGGCGGCGGTGCTGCAGGCCGTCATCGCTGACGATCACGTCGACCGACGGATGGCGCCGGCGCAGCAGGCGGGCCGCCGCGACACGGTCGCGTCCGACGACCACCGGCACCCGGCCGCGCCGGTGCAGCAGCAGCGGCTCGTCGCCGCAGCGGTGCGCATCCGCGTCGTCGCTCACCTCCAGCAGATCGTCGGCATCGCGGCCGTAGCCACGCGAGACGACGCCGGGGGTCCAGCCCTGTTGCCGCAGCAGCGCGAGCAGCGCCAGCACCGTGGGGGTCTTGCCGGCACCGCCGACGATCAGGTTGCCGACCACGATCACCGGCACGTCGAGCACGGCCGGGGTGATGCTGCGTTCGGCCAGCGCGCGCAGCAACCGGTACAGCAGGCTCAGCGGCCACAGCAGGCAGGCGAGCGCCCCGCGCGACAGCCACGCCTGCTGCAGGCGGCGGGCCGCGCCGTCCACGGCGCTCAGCGGCCTTCGCCGCCGGACTGGGTCGCGAAGGTCAAGCGGGCCAGGCCGGCGCGGCGCGCCGCATCCATCACGTTGACCACACTCTGGTGCGCCGCGGTCGCGTCGGCCGAGACGATCACCACCAGGTCGGTCGACCCGGCCGCCACCGCGGAGAGCTCGGCGGCCAGCAGTTCGACGCTGCGCCCGTCCACCGGCTTGCGGTTGACCACGTAACGCCCGTCCGCGCTGACCGCCACGATGATCTCGCGCGGGCGCTCGCGCAGCTTCTCGGCCTCGGCCACTGGCAGCGTCACCTGCAGTTCGGTGAACTTGGAGTAGGTGGTCGAGAGCATCAGGAAGATCAGGATCACCAGCAGCACGTCGATGAACGGGATCAGGTTGATCTCCGGTTCCTCGGGGCGCTGCTTGCGGAAGTTCAGCGACATGTCGGTCTCAGGCGCCGCTGCGCGGGGTGACGAAGCGCATCAGGTGCGGCACCAGGCGGTTCGCGGCCTGCTCCAGGTCGAGCGTGTACTGGTCCACCAGGCCGCGGAAGTAGCGGTAGAAGATCAGCGCCGGGATCGCGACGATCAGGCCGAAGGCGGTGTTGTACAGCGCGATCGAGATGCCGTGCGCCAGCATCGCCGGGTTGCTGCCGGTGGTGGGCGACTGCGACGCGAAGATCTCGATCATGCCGATTACCGTGCCCAGCAGCCCGAGGTAGGGCGAGGCGGAGGCGATGGTGCCCAGCGTGTTCAGGTAGCGCTCGAGCTTGTGCACCGCAGCGCGGCCGGCCGACTCGAAGGCACCGCGCAGGCTTTCCTCGGTGATGCGCGGGTCGGCGATCACCGCCCGCAGCCCGCTGGCCAGCACGCGGCCAAGGATGGAGTTGTCGGCCAGCTTGTTCACCACGTCGGCCGAGGGCAGGCTGGCACGGGTCACGGACATCACCTCGTCGAGCAGCCGTGGCGGCATCACGCGCGCCGACCGGAGGCTGGAGAAGCGCTCGATGACGAGCGCCAGGGCGATGATGGAGCAGATGATCAGCGGCCAGATCGGCCAGCCGGCGGCTTGTATGATCGACAGCAAGCGAGCCCTTTCGGCGACGAGCGGTGCGCGGGACGCGCGATTATGGACCAAGGGTCCGGCCGCTCCAGCGGGCCTGGCGCAAGCCTCGTGACCACCGCCGCACCGGCCCACGCCGGACCCCCGATCGACAATCCACCGCTTATGTGGATAACTTTGTGGGCAACCCTGTGTCTGGCGGCCCCAGATCGCGTCCTGGCGCCGTCCCGCCTCGGTTGCTGAAAATTTGGGCAGCGGAAAACCTATGAATATCAATGACTTGCACGAAAGTGACAGTGCGATGACTAGGCCTGCTACCCGCCAGGCCTTGTGGCGCGCGCTTGTGGAGTTCTCGACCCGCGCCAATCCTCGCTTTGCGCATGGGTGAGCCCGCAGACGCCCGTTCCGGCACGCTGGTGTGGAGCGTCGCCGGGCTCGTGCAGGCCGTTGCCGACACGCTGGGTGCACGCTTTGCGGCCTGCAGCGTGCGCGGCGAGATCGCCAGCTTCTCGCGCGCGGCCAGCGGGCACTGCTACTTCAGCCTGAAGGACGCCGACGGCGCGGCTGCGCTGATCCGCTGCGCGATGTTCCGCCGTGCCGCCGGGCTGCTCGACTTCGTGCCGGGCGAGGGCCAGCTGGTCGAGCTGCGCGGGCGCCTCGCGGTGTACGAGCCGCGCGGCGAACTGCAGTTCGTCGTCGAAGCCATGCAGCGGGCCGGTGCCGGCGCGCTGTACGAGCAGTTCCTGCGCCTGCAGGCGCGCCTGGCGGCCGAGGGGCTGTTCGATCCGGCGCGCAAGCGGCCGATCGCGGCGTTCCCGCGCCGCCTCGGCGTCGTCACCTCGCTCGGCGCGGCGGCCTTGCGTGACGTGCTCACCACGCTGGCGCGGCGCAGCCCGCAGGTCGAGGTGATCGTCTACCCGAGCCCGGTGCAGGGCGCCGACGCGCCGGCCGCGCTGGTGCAGGCGCTCGCGCTGGCGGGCCGGCGCGCCGAGGTCGACACGCTGATCCTGTGCCGCGGCGGCGGCTCGCTGGAAGACCTGTGGGCCTTCAACGACGAGCGCGTCGTGCGCGCCGTGGCGGCCTCGCCGATCCCGCTGGTGTGCGGTGTCGGGCACGAGACCGACGTGACGCTGGCCGACCTCGCCGCCGACCTGCGCGCGCCCACGCCCACCGCGGCGGCCGAACTGGCGGCGCCCGAGGCGGCCGCCTGCCGCGAGCAGCTCGGCATGCTGGCGCGCCGCGCGCAACGCCGCGTGCGCAGC
>QJOU01000241.1 GCA_003265685.1 Piscinibacter caeni
GCAAGCGCGCCCGCTACGAGGCGCGCCAGCGCGAGGCCCAGGCCCACCGGGAGGACGCACAGCGCCGCGCGGCCGAGCGGGCCGCCTCGGGCAAGAAGCCGTCGGCGCCGCTGCCGCCGGCCTCGGCGCCCTGAATCCGCTGCCTCGGGTCGCTCAGGCCAGCGCCTCGACGCGCACCAGCGCCAGCGACAGGTTGTCGCCGCCGCCGCGGGCGCGCTGGCGGGCCTTGCTGACCAGCATCTCGCCGGCCTCGCGCGGCGGCAGCGCGTGCACGATCGCACCCAGCTCGCGCGGGGTGAAGTAGTGCCACAGGCCGTCGCTGCAGGCGAGGATGCTGTCGCCGATCTCGAGGCGCTCGACGTGCCCGGGCGTGAGCGGCGGGTCCTGGTGCGTGCCCAGGCAGCCCGTCAGCAGGTTCGACTGCGGGTGGTTGTTGGCCTCCTCCTCGCTGATCGAGCCCTCGGCGACGAGGCGCTGCACGTAGGAGTGGTCGAGCGTGCGCGACACCATCTCGGCGCCGCGGAAGTGGTAGATGCGCGAATCGCCGGCGTGGATCACGTGGCAGTCGCGCGCCGGCCCGATGATGAAGGCGGCCACCGTGCTGTGCGGCTCCTCCTCGGAGGTGATCGCGGTCAGCTTGATCATCAGGTGCGACTCGAGCACCAGCTGCTTGAGTGCCTCGGCCGTGTCGTCGCGGTTCGGGGCGTAGCGTTCGAAGATCTGCTGCGCCGTCATGATCACCTGGTCGGCGGCCTTGCGCCCACCGCTCTTGCCGCCCATGCCGTCGGCCACCACGCCCATCACGCAGCCCGGCACGCGCAGGTGCGGGTAGATCTGCACCTGGTCCTGCTGGTAGGCGCGGTCCCCCTTGTGGATGCCGGTGGCGGCGGACAGGCGGAAGCCGACGGACGTGGTGCTCATGATCGAAAACTATAATCCCTCCCCTGCCTGCGGACCGGCCGAATTCCGCGACCTTCGTCGCGCGCCGATGGACAACGACCTGCACTCCCTGCCGCGCCGGCTGATCGAACTGCGCATCGAACATGCAGATCTCGACAGCCTGATCGACCGCGCGGCCGAGGAGCGGCCGCTCGACGAACTCGCCCTGCGTCGCCTCAAGAAGCGCCGCCTGATGCTGCGCGACATGATCGCCCGCCTCGAGGCCGAGCTCGATCCGCCCGAGCCGGCATGACGCTGTCGCTGGTCCGGGCCAGCCACGACGCGCTGGCCGACGGCGGCGCGCTCGCGCGTGCCGATGCGCGCCACGTCGAGCGCAGCGCGCAGCTGCAGATGGCGCAGGCCGTGGCCGAGGCGATCGAGGCGCGCGAGTGCCTGGTGGCCGAGGCCGGCACCGGCGTCGGCAAGACCTACGCCTACCTGGTGCCGACGCTGCTGTCCGGGGCCCGCGCGCTGGTCAGCACGGCCACCAAGAGCCTGCAGGACCAGCTGTTCCTGCGCGACCTGCCGCGCCTGCGCGACGCACTGCAGGTACCGGTGACGATCGCGCTGCTGAAGGGGCGCGCCAGCTACCTGTGCCACCACCGCCTGGCGCAGGCACGCCATTCGGCCACGCTGCCCGACCGCTTCGCGGTGCGCACGCTGGCCAAGGTCGAGCAATGGGCGCAGTCCACCGCCACCGGCGATCTGGCCGAGATGGACGGCCTGGATGAACGCAGCAGCGTGATCCCGCTGGTCACGTCCACACGCGAGAACTGCCTGGGCAGCGAATGCCCGGAGTACAAGCGCTGCCACGTCGTGCGGGCCCGGCGCGAGGCGATGGCGGCCGACCTGGTGGTGGTCAACCACCACCTGTTCTTCGCCGACATGGCACTGCGCGACAGCGGCGTGGCCGAGCTGCTGCCCAGCGTCGAGGTGGCGGTGTTCGACGAGGCGCACCAGCTCGCCGAGGCCGGCGTGCAGTTCCTCGGCACCACGCTGGGCACGGCGCAGGCGATCGACTTCGCGCGCGACATGCTCGGCGCCGGGCTGCAGCAGGCGCGTGGCCTGGTGCCCTGGCCGGAGCTGTCCACCGGGGTCGACCGGGCCGCGCGCGAGCTGCGCCTGGCGGTGGCCGGCCCGCTGCGCGAGCTGCGCGGCACGCTCAAGCTGCGCTGGGAGGAGCGCGCCGGCCGCGCCGAGTTCGTCGATGCGCTGGCCGCGCTCGGGCACGCCTGCCGGTCGGCGGCCGAGGGCCTGGCGACGGTCAGCGAGATCGCGCCGGACTTCGTCAAGCTCGAGGAGCGAGCGCTCGGCCTGGCGGCGCTGGCCGATCGCTTCGCGGCCGAGGCCGCAACCGGGAACGTTCGCTGGATCGACGTTTCGCCGCACCAGGCGCGGCTGGTCGAGTCGCCGCTGGACATCCGCGACGCACTGCGCGAGCAGCGCAGCACCGGGCGCCGGGCCTGGATCTTCACCTCCGCGACGCTCGGCGACGACGAGCGCCTGAGCTGGTTCACCGAGGCCGCCGGCCTGGAAGATGCGCGCACCCTGCGCGTGGGCAGCCCGTTCGACTACGCAGCCCATGCGCGGCTGTACATCCCGGCCGGTTTCCCCAAGCCGAACGAGCCGCGCCACGCGCCCAGCGTCGCGCTGCTGGCCTCGCGCTGCGCGCGCGCGCTCGGCGGCCGCACCTTCGTGCTGACGACCACGCTGCGCGCGCTGCAGGCGATCGGCGACGCGCTGCGCGCCGAGTTCGAGGCGCACGGCGACGCGCTGCAGGTGCTGGTGCAGGGCCAGGCGCCCAAGCGCGCGCTGATGCAGCAGTTCCTGGCCGAGCCGCGCTCGGTGCTGGTGGGCTCGCAGAGCTTCTGGGAGGGCATCGACGTGGTCGGCGACGCGCTGCAGTGCGTGCTGATCGACAAGCTGCCGTTCCCGCCGCCCAACGATCCGCTGGTGGAGGCGCGCGTCAAGCGCCTCGAGGCGCAGGGCCGCAATGCGTTCGCCGACTACTTCATCGCCGAGGCGGCGGTGTCGCTCAAGCAGGGCGCCGGGCGGCTGATCCGCAGCGAGACCGACCGCGGCCTGCTGGTGGTGTGCGACCCGCGCATGGCGGGCATGAACTACGGTCGCCGCCTGCGCGAGGCGCTGCCGCCGATGACCCGCGTGCCGGATGAGGCGACGGCCCTGGCCTGGCTCGAATCGCTGGCCGCGCTCGAGCCGGGCTGAGGCGCTACCAGAACTGCCACCAGGCGCGTGCGCGTTCCTTCGACACGCCCTGGGCGACGAAGCGGCTGTCGGGGAAGTTCTTCTGCAGCACGCGCGCGGCGTCGTCGCGCAGCTCGGTCAGGCCGAGTCGGTCGTAGCTCTGCACCATGATGTAGAGCGCCTCCTCGACCGAGGGCGTGGTCTGGAATTCGAGCAGCGTCTGCTGTGCCCGGTTGGCGGCCGCCACGTACGCCCCGCGCCGGAAGTAGTAGCGCGCCACGTGCACCTCGTAGGCGGCCAGCGAGTTGACGATGTAGGTCATGCGCTGCCGCGCATCCTGGGCATACACCGAGTTCGGGAACTGGTCGACCAGCTGCTTGAAGGACTGGAAGGCGTCGCGCGCGGCCTGCTGGTCGCGCTCGGACAGGTCCTGCCGCGACAGGCTGCCGAGGATGCCGAGGTTGTCGTTGAAGTTGACCAGGCCCTGCAGGTACATCGCGTAGTCCAGGCCGGGGCTGCTCGGGTGCAGCTTGATGAAGCGCTCCAGCACCGACAGCGCCTGCGCCTTGTCGCCGGTCTTGTACAGCACGTAGGCCCGCTCGATCTGCGCCTGCTGCGCCAGCGGCGTGCCGGCGGCGCGGCCCTCGAGCCGCTCGAGCAGCTTGGCGGCGCGGTCGTAGCTGCCGGCGGCCAGCTCGTCCTTGGCCTCTGCATACAATTTCTCCGGGCTCCAGTTGGCCGTCTCGTCCGGCGGCGTCGAGCCGCAGGCGGCCAGCATCACGGTGGCGGCCAGCAGCAGGGCAGGGGAGCGGAGCAGTCGCATCGGGGTCGTCGGTGCGGCGCGGCGGGAGGCGGCGCACGAGGCGTCAGGAGAAGCGAGCGATTATATGGTTGACCCTCTCGCCGATCCCTCGGCGGACGGCCCCGCCGAGCCCGGCGGCGAGGAGCCCGAGCGACGCAGTGCGACGGTGGGCGCGCAGCAGCACGGCGAGCGGCTCGACAAGCTGCTCGTGGCGCTGGCCGGGGAGTTCTCGCGCAGCCACCTGCAGTCGCTGATCGAGCGTGGCCACGTGCGGGTCGACGACCGGGTCGCCGACGCCGCGTCGCGCCGCGTCAAGGCGGGCCAGCGCGTCGAGGTGCTGCTCGTGCCCACCGAGGAGAGCCGCGCCTTCGTGCCGCAGGCCATCGCGCTGGCCGTCGTGCACGAGGACGATGCGCTGCTGGTGCTCGACAAGCCGGCCGGCCTGGTGGTGCACCCGGCGGCGGGCCACTGGTCCGGCACGCTGCTCAATGCGCTGCTGGCCCATCACCGCGGCGCGGCGACCCTGCCGCGCGCCGGCATCGTGCACCGGCTCGACAAGGACACTTCCGGCCTGATGGTGGTGGCCAAGACGCTGCCGGCGATGACCGCGCTGGTGCGCGCCATCGCCGCGCGCGAGGTGCAGCGCCGCTACCACGCGATCGCCCATGGCGCGGTGGCCGAGGCGGCCTTCAGCATCGAGGCGCCGATCGGCCGCGACCCGCGCTCGCGCGTGCGCATGGCGGTGGTGGCGGGCGGCAAGCCGGCCCGCACCGATGTCGAACGGGTCGCCGTCGGGCAGGGCTGCAGCGCGCTGCGCTGCGCGCTGCACACCGGACGCACGCACCAGATCCGCGTGCACCTCGCGCAGCGCGGCCACCCGCTGGTGGCCGATGCGTTGTACGGCGGCACGCCTGCGCTCGGCATGGTGCGCCAGGCCCTGCATGCGCAACGCCTGGCGTTCGTGCACCCGCTGAGCGGCGCGCCGCTGGCCTTCGAGGCGCCCGCGCCGCCGGACTTCGAGGCGGCCTGGCAGGCGGTGTTGCGCGCGGCGTGAATTCCCGAACGGCGCCGCGGCGCCTTGGGTACAATGCGCCCATTCGCTCCGACCCGCCTCGCCGCCCATGGGGTGGTGCAATAGGGTCGAGAGCCGGTGAGCAAGCCGGGCCAGGAGGCCCGGCGGCCCGGGTCGCCGAGAGGTACGCGGCCTGATCGCCGAGGGTGATGCGCCATGCGCCGCCCCGGCTCCATGCAACACCAGGCTACGAACCGGCCGGCTGCACCCGGCCCAGGATTTGACAGGATCCATGAACACACAGGATGCCAAGCGCGTCCTCGAGACCGCGCTCATCTGCGCGAGCCAGCCGCTGCACCTGCGCGACATGCGCAGCCTGTTCGCCGACGAGCTGGGCCCGGACACCCTGCGCGCGCTGCTCGACGAGCTGATGCGCGAGTGGGAGGGGCGCGGTGTCGAGCTGGTGGCGCTGGCCAACGGCTGGCGCTTCCAGAGCCGGCCCGAGATGCGCGAGTTCCTCGACCGGCTGAACCCCGAGAAGCCGCCCAAGTACTCGCGGGCCGTGATGGAGACGCTGGCGATCATCGCCTACCGCCAGCCGGTGACACGCGGCGACATCGAGGAGATCCGTGGGGTCACCGTCGCCAGCCAGATCATCAAGCAGCTCGAGGACCGCGGCTGGGTCGAGGCGATCGGCTACCGCGAGGCCCCGGGCCGGCCGGCGCTGTTCGCGACCACGCGCCAGTTCCTCGACGACCTCGGCCTGGCCAGTCTCGAGCAGCTGCCGACGCTCGAGGGCGCCCCGTCCGCCGGGGCGATGCTGGCCGAGGTGCTGCCGCAGCAGCCCGCGCTGATCGAGGCCCAGGGCTCGCTGCCGCTGGACGAGGCGGCTCCTGCGGCCGAGGCCACGCCCGCCGAGGAGCCGTCCACCGACGCCGCCCCCGAATCCCCGCTCCCCGATTCCCCCGCCGATCACCTCGCCGATCGCCCCGCTGAGCCCGCGGCCCCGCCCGCCCCGTTGGAACCCGAAGCATGAACGCCACGCCCGAAGCCCTGCCTGATCCGACCGACGACGCGGTCGACAAGCCGGTGGAGTCGCCCGCACCCAAGCCCGCGCGCAAGCGGCGGGCGGCGGCTGCGGCCACGGACGCGGCGGCACCGGCCGCCGAACCAGCCGACGCCGGCGAGCCCCCGGCGCCCAAGCCGAAGCGGGCCCCGCGCAAGAAGGTGGTGGCGGCGGCCGAGTCGGTGGATGCCGCGGCGGCG
>QJOU01000242.1 GCA_003265685.1 Piscinibacter caeni
GGCCGGGGCCGGCGCGGCGGGCGCGGGGGCCGGCGCGGCGGCCACCGGCGCGGCCAGGGCCTCGCCGTCAGCCAGCGCACGGATGTTGAACAGCAGCTCGGTGGTGTCGATCTCCGCGCCGCCGCCGCCCTGGTGGCGCGCCAGCTGGGCGCGCAGCGCGTCGCCCGAGGCGAGCAGCACGTCGACCATCGCCGGCGTCGGCGCCAGCTCGTGACGGCGCAGCTTGTCCAGCAGCGTCTCCATCTGGTGCGTCAGCTCGGCCACGTCGGCGAAGCCGAAGGTCGCGGCGCCGCCCTTGACGGAGTGGGCGCAGCGGAAGATCGAGTTCAGCTCCTCGTCGTCCGCGGACTCGATGTCGACCTCGAGCAGCTGCTGCTCCATGCGGTCCAGGTTCTCGCCGGCCTCCTCGAAGAAGACCTGGTAGAACTGGCTCAGGTCGATGCCGGCACCGGCGTTGTCCGAACTCGTCTCGGCCATGGCGTGCGACTCCCTCGTGTCTTACTTGATGACCTTCTTGATGACCTCGAGCAGCTTGCTCGGGTCGAAGGGCTTGACCAGCCAGCCGGTGGCGCCGGCGCTGCGGCCGGCCTGCTTCATCTGGTCGCTCGACTCGGTGGTCAGGATCAGGATCGGCGTGGCCTTGAACTTCGGGTTGTCGCGCAGCTTCCTGGTCAGCCCGATGCCGTCCAGGCGCGGCATGTTCTGGTCGGTCAGCACGAGGTCGAAATCGCGGCTGCCCGCCTTCTCCCACGCGTCCTGCCCGTCCACCGCCTCGACGACGTTGTAGCCAGCGCTCTTGAGCGTGAAGGAGACCATCTGGCGCATCGAGGCCGAGTCGTCCACAGCGAGGATTGAATGCATGTCTGGCTCCGGTAACGAGGGGATATCGGTGGGGGCGGTGGTTTGTTGAGGGCGGTGTCAGAACAGCTCGATGGAACCCGCGTCCATCTCGTCCTGCGTCACGGGGTTGGGGCGCAGCGGCGGACCCGCGACGACCGCCTCGCCGTCCTCGTCGTCGCCCATGGCCTCGGCGGCCAGGCGGTCGGCGCAGCTGCGCAGGCGCAGGCTGGTGTGGTTGATCAGCTGCGAGGCCATGTCCTGGAACTGCATCGCGGTGATCGCGCCGGCGAGGTGCTGCATCGCGTCGTGCAGCTCGCGGGTGTTCAGCTCCGGGTGCTGCGCCATCGCGTGCAGCAGGTGGTTGAGCTGGCCCGAGGCGCCGTAGAAGTGGCCCAGCAGCGCATCGCTGGCGTCCCCGAGCAGGCGCTGCAGGCGCTCGAGGTCGTTGGTGGCCGTCATCAGGTCGTCCTGCAGGTCCGCGGCGGCCAGCAGCGGCAGGGTGCCGCCGACGGGCGTCTCGGTCAGGGTGCTGTCGGTCATCGTGGCTCCGGGCATGTGCTCGCACCGTGGCCCCAGCGGCCGTCGGCGATCAGGAGGATTTTCGGCAGCGCACCCGGATTCATTAGGGTGATCTGGGCGTGAATTCGGGCCAGATTCCCCACCTTGCGACCGGGTTGGGGCCGGGGCCTCGCGGCATACTTCACGAATGGCCCGGCTGCCCCTGCCGCATTCGCTGCGTGTGCTGCATCTCGAGGATTCGCCGCTCGATCACGAGCTGGCGCTCGCCCACCTGCGCCGCGGCGGGCTGGAGGTGCATTCGCTGCGCGTCGATTCCGAGGCCGGCTACCTGGCCGCGCTCGAGCAGCGCGACTGGGACGTGGTGCTGTCGGACTTCAACCTGCCGGGCTTCTCCGGCCTGGTCGCGCTCGACCTGCTGAAGGCGAGCGGCCGCGACGTGCCCTTCATCCTCGTCTCCGGCGAGATCGGCGAGGACGTGGCGGTCGAGGCGATGAGGAACGGTGCCTCCGACTACCTGCTGAAGAACAACCTGACGCGCCTGGTGCCGGCGCTGCTGCACGCGGTGGAGGCGCACGAGACGCGGCGCGCGCGCGAGCGGGCCGACCGCGAGCTGAACAAGTCCAAGCAGCGCCTGCGCGAGCTGGCCCAGCACCTGCAGACCAGCATCGAGCACGAGCGCCAGGCGATCGCGCGCGAGATCCACGACGACGTCGGCGGTTCGCTCACCGCGCTCAAGTTCGACCTCGCCTGGATCGCGCGCCACACCACCGACGAGGGCGTGCGGCTGCGTGTCGTGTCGGCACTCGAGACGGTCACGCTGGCGATCGAGTCGAGCCAGCGCATCATGCACAACCTGCGCCCCGCGATCCTCGAGCAGGGCCTGGTGGCGGCGCTGCAGTGGATCGCCTCGCGCTTCGAGAAGCGCACCGGCATCCCCTGCCAGGTGCGCATCCCGTCGCAGACGCCCGAGTGGCCGGCCGGCGTGCCGCTGGTGGCCTACCGCACCGCGCAGGAGGCGCTGACCAACATCACCAAGCATGCGCAGGCCACGCGCGTGCAGATCGACCTCTCGCTGGCCGGCGGCGTGATGTCGCTCGAGATCAGCGACAACGGCCGCGGCCTGTCCCAGAAGGACCTGGCCAAGGCGCGCAGCTTCGGCATCCGCGGCCTGCACGAGCGTGCCGGCACGGTGGGCGGCTGGATCGACCTGTCCAGCGGCCCGGCCGGCACCACCTTGATTCTCTCGATCCCGTTGACGCCGGGTGCCGAGCCGCCGACGACCACCTCGCCGACGCCGCTGCACGAGCCCGACGATCCTTCGCAGTGGGGCAGCCTGTGATCAAAGTCATTCTGTGCGACGACCACGCGCTGATCCGGCGCGGCATCCGCGACACGCTGTCGGATGCGCCGGACATCCAGGTCATCGGCGAGGCGGGCGACTACGGCGAGCTGCGCGAGCTGCTGCGCAAGCATGCCGCCGACGTGCTGGTGCTCGACATCAACCTGCCCGGCGGCCGCAGCGGCCTGGACGTGCTGCATGTGCTGAAGGACGAAGGCCTGCCGATGCGCGTGCTGGTGGTCTCGATGTACCCGGAGGACCAGTACGCGATCCGCGCGCTGCGCGCCGGCGCGTTCGGCTACGTCAACAAGGGCGGCGATCCGGCGCTGCTGGTCAACGCGGTGCGTACGGTGGCGCAGGGCCGCAAGTACGTCACGCCCGAGATCGCGCAGATGCTGGTGGAGAGCCTGACCGCGCCGGTGGTCGAGAACTCGCACGAGAAGCTGTCCGACCGCGAGCTGCAGACGCTGGTGCTGATCGCCTCGGGCAAGCGCCTGTCGGACATCGCCGAGGAGCTCAAGCTCAGCCCCAAGACGGTGAGCGTGTACCGCGCCCGCGTGCTCGAGAAACTGTCGCTCGCGAACAACTCCGAGATGACGGTCTACGCGATCCGGCACGGCCTGGTCGGCCAGTAGCCGGATCGCCGCCGCCGGTCTCAGGCGCTGAACAGGTAGTCCGCGACGGCCGTGGCCGGCGTGCTGCTGAGCGTGGCCAGCAGGGTGAGTTCCGAGGCATCGACCACTGCGTCGGCGTTGCTGCTCGTGAACAGGTAGATCGCGCTGCTGCTGCCGTTGTCCACCGCAAACAGTGCGCTGCGGCCGACGGCGTAGGCCGAGGTCGCGCTGCCGATCTTCGCGGCCGCGCTGCCGGTGCTGATGGTGCCGGCGATGTTGGACGTGAACACCACCAGCTCCGCACCCGGTGCGAACCCGCCGGGCGCGCCGCGCGTGACCGCGCCTTCAAGCGTGCTGTCGCCGTCGCCGACCCGCACGCCCGCCTGGCTGAAGCGCAGCTTGTCGCTGCCAGAGACGAAGTCGGGCAGCGTGTCGGCAGCCAGCCTGTTGTCGAACACGAAGGTGTCGGCGCCGCTTTCGCCGCGCAGCGTGTCGCTGCCCGCGCCGCCGAGCAGCAGGTCGTTGCCGCTGCCGGCGTACAGCAGGTCGTTGCCGTCGTAGCCGTAGAGCACGTCGTTGCCGTCGCGGCCGTACAGACGGTCGGCGCCGCTGGCGCGGCCGCTGCTCTGCCCGCCACGGATGATGTTCGCGCCGCTGTTGCCCAGCAGCGTGTCGCCGTAGGCACTGCCGATCAGGTTGCCGACCGACACGTAGCTGTCGCCGGCGGCCTCGCCGGTGTTCGTCTCGGGCGAGGACAGATCGGCCCGGACGGCCGCCGTCGCCGTCTGGTAGCTCGCGGTATCGGCGTCCGCCCCGCCGTCCAGCAGGTCCGCACCCGGGCCGCCCACCAGCGTGTCGTTGCCGTTGCCGCCGTACAGCGCGTCGTCGCCGCGCAGGCCGAACAGCTGGTCGTTGCCGGCGCCGGCGCTGATCTCGTCGTTGACCAGGGCGTGGCCGTACAGCTTCTCGTCGCCCGCGCCGCCGACGACGATGCCGTCGCGCGGATCGACGATCTGCAGGCGCACCGAACTCTGGCTGGTGTCGCCGTCCGCCCCGGAGTAGGTGTCGGTCCAGCTGACGACGATGCGGCCATCGGGCATCGCCGCGATCTGCGGGCTTGCCTGCGACCCGTGCGTGGTCGTGTTGACCAGCATCTCCTGACCGACCTTGGCGCCGGCGGCGTTGAACACCTGCAGGCAGACGTCCTCATCCCCGCGGCTGTCGTCCTCCCAGGCGATCACGAAGCCGCCGCCGGGCAGCGCCGTGATGGTCGGCGCGTATTGCCTGCCGACGAGGGTGGTGTTCACCGACGGCGCCGCCGTCAGCACCGGCGTGCCCTGCGCGTTCAGCGTGTAGAGGCTGGCCCGGATCTCGTAGCCGGCGAGGTTGGTATCCGCAGTGTTGTAGGCAACCACGAACTGGCGCGCGTTCAGCCAGGTGGCGCCGTAGAACGGCGCGGCATAGACGTCCGATGTGATCGCGACCTCGCTGCCGAGCGGCGTCCCGCCGCCGTCGAACAGGCGGTAGTACAACGCGCCGCCGCTTTCCCAGGTGATGACGAAGTGACCGCCGTCGGGTGCGCCGGCCGTCATCGGGTAGCGCTGCGTGCCGGCGGTGACGCTGTTGGCGAGCAGCAGTTCGCTGCCTACGCCGGCCGCGTCGAACACCCGGTAGAGGATGTCGCCCAGCGTGCCCTCCGGGTCGGCCCAGGCCACCACCGTGCCGGTGCCCAGCGCCGCGCTGCTGTGCTCGCCGTCGAAGCCGAACGCGTAGACGATCGGCTGCTCGCGTACCAGGGTGCCGGCCGGGTTGTAGACCTTGCCGAGCACGTAGCGGTCGTTGGTGGCGGTCTGCTCCCAGGTGACGAAGAAGTTGCCGTCCGCCAGCGCCGTCACCTCCGGCGCGTACGACTCGTAGCCGCCGCCGCCCGGCACGGTGGCGATCAGCATCTCGCCGCCCAGGCGGTTGCCCGCCGCGTCGTAGCGCTGGGCGCGGATCGCCCGGTCGGTGACGCTCCAGTCCTCCCACACGACCACGAAGCTGCCGTCGGCCAGCACCGCCACGTCGTTGGACAGCTGCCAGGATTCGGTGGTCGTGTTGACCAGGAGTTCGCTGCCCCACTTGCGTATCGCCATGCCCGTCTCCTCCGGCGCATGGGCGCTGCGATGACAGCGCCTGGCGCCCGCTCAGGCCAATCTAGCGCGCAAGCGACACGCTGGACAGAGGCGCTTCCCTGCACCCGGGCCTCGGGTCGCGTCGCACGGGCGCGCGTCCGGTGCGGCGTCTGTCACGCCGCCGCCGATTGCGCGCGCTCAAGTCACCTGCAACGGCGCCGAAAGCACGCAAGATGACGACCGGCGGACCGCAAGGGTCCGTCATTCGACGAACAACCATTCCGGTCGATGCTGATCGCTGCCTGCTTCGTGGTCACCGCCTGCCTGCTCTGGCTCGCCGGCGAGGTGTCCGTGGCCGCGTCCATGCGGCCGCGGCGCGTGGCGCGCGCCGGCGTCGGCGCGGCCCTGGTGCTGGCGGCCGGCGGGCTGTGGTGGCCGGCCCATGCGCTGCCGATGGAAGGCACGCTGGCCGCGGCCGGCGGGGCCTGGAACCTGGTCGCCTGGCTGCCCGGGCTGGCGCTGGCGGCGCTCGGCGCCGCCGCGGCGGCGGCC
>QJOU01000243.1 GCA_003265685.1 Piscinibacter caeni
CGGCTCGCTCGATGCTCAGCACGAAGCAGACCTGCAAAGGCTGCTCAGGGACGACTGCAGCCGAGCGGATCTATGCGATCGAAAGCAAATCCGTATGAGTGGGCCGTCGCCGCTGACGTTGTCAGCGGCAGTGTCCGCAGCAGGCACCGCCCTGGGCCGGCGCCTCGACCATCACGAGGTGCCGGGCCAGGTCGATGGTGACCTTGGCGCCCTGGTCGGCGGACTTCAGCGCCTTGGTGATCGTGCTGACGCAATGTCCGCAGGTCATGTCGTTGACTTCGAAGGCAATCATGGAGCTCTCCTGGCGAGCGGGTGGATGACAGGACACGACTCTTAGCCTTGTCATCGCGGGAAGGTCAAGCGGCGCCGTTCGCGCACCAGGCCCGCGGCCGGGAGATTCGGCGCAGGGCCTTGACCTTCCAACGATGGCAAGCTCGAAGCTGACGGCACATCGAACCCATCCCCTCCGGAGATTGCCGCCATGAGTGCCGTCGCTGCCCTGAGCACCCCCAAGGATCTCGAACTGTCCATCGAGGGCATGACCTGCGCCTCGTGCGTGATGCGTGTCGAGAAGGCGCTGCTCAAGGTGCACGGCGTGTCGGCGGCGTCGGTGAACCTCGCGACCGAGAAGGCCCGCGTGCAGACCCTGGGCACCGTGTCCTTCGCCACGCTCGCCGCGGCGATCGACAAGGCCGGCTACGCGGCCAGGCCGGTGGCGGACGCCGCGGCGCCAGCGCCCGCGCGCCGGCTGCCCGAGTGGTGGCCGGTGGCGGCGGCCTCGGTGCTGACCTTGCCGCTGGTGCTGCCGATGCTGCTGCAGCTGTTCGGCATCGAGTGGATGCCCGACGGCTGGGCGCAGCTGGCGCTGGCGACGCCGGTGCAGTTCTGGCTCGGCGCGCGCTTCTACCGTGCCGGCTGGAAGGCGGTGCAGGCCCGCACCGGCAACATGGACCTGCTGGTGGCCCTGGGCACGAGCGCCGCGTACGGCCTGTCGGTCTACCTGCTGTGGAAACACGTCGAGCACGGCATGCCGCACCTGTACTTCGAGGCCTCGGCCGCGGTCATCACGCTGGTGCTGCTGGGCAAGTGGCTCGAGTCGCGCGCCAAGCGCCAGACGGCCGATGCGATCCGCGCCCTGATCAGCGCCGTGGCGGTGCTCGTCATCGCCTGTCCCTGTGCGCTGGGCCTGGCCACGCCGACCGCCATCATGGCCGGCACCGGCGTCGCGGCGCGCCGCGGCATCCTGATCAAGGACGCCGAGGCGCTGGAGGTGGCGCACTCGGTCACCACCGTGGCCTTCGACAAGACCGGCACGCTGACCGAGGGCAAGCCCTCGCTCGTCGCGGTCGAGGCCGGCGCCCCGGCCGACGCGGGCCAGGTGCTGGCGCTCGCCGCCGCGCTGCAGCAGACCAGCGACCATCCGCTGGCGCATGCCGTGATGGAGAAGGCCAGGGCCGACGGCATCGCCGTGCCTGCGGCGCGCGACGCCCGCGCGCTGCCGGGCCGCGGGGTGGAGGCGCTGGTCGACGGCCGGCGCCTGCTGCTGGGCAGCACGCGGCTGATGAACGAGTCGGGCGCGCAGCCGGGCGCGCTGCTGACGACCGCGCATCGCCTCGAGGGCGAGGGCCGCAGCATCTCGTGGCTGCTGGCGCCCACTGACGGCGCCACTGACGGCGCCACTCGAGGGGCCCGCGTGCTCGGGCTGCTGGCCTTCGGCGACACCATCAAGCCGGCCGCGCAGGCGGCCGTCGCGCGGCTGCGCGCGCTGGGCATCCGCACGGTGATGCTGACCGGCGACAACCACGGCAGCGTACAGGCGGTGGCCCGCGAACTCGGCATCGACGAGGTGCACGCCGAGCTGCTGCCGGGCGACAAGGCGGCCATCGTGCAGCAGCTGCGCGACCGGGGCCAGGTGGTGGCGATGGTCGGCGACGGCCCGAACGACGCGCCCTCGCTGGTGGCGGCCGACGTGGGCCTGTCGATGTCCACCGGCACCGACGTGGCGATGGAAGCCGCCGGCATCACGCTGATGCGCGGCGACCCGCGCCTGGTGGCCGATGCCTTCGACGTCTCGCGCCGCACCTACTCGAAGATCAAGCAGGGGCTGTTCTGGGCCTTCGCGTACAACGTGCTCGGCATCCCGCTGGCGGCCTTCGGCCTGCTGAGCCCGGTGATCGCCGGGGCGGCGATGGCCTTCAGCAGCGTCAGCGTGGTGGCCAACGCCCTGACGCTGCGCCGCTGGCGCGGCGCGGCGACGGCGTGAACAGGTGCCGCCATCAGTGACTCTGCGCCGGAGCTAGACTGTCATGATGCGCCGCGTCGTTCGCGCCTTCCTCGTGTGGGTCATGGTGGTCGCCCTGCCGGTGCAGGGCATGGCCGCGTCCGCCATGCTGTTCTGCGGGCCGGGCCACGGGCGCACGGGGCAGGAGCCGGCGTCCCACGCGCCGGCGGCGGCGGCGCATCACGCCGCAGGGCATGGGCACGACATGGCGGCCACGGATCACGGCGCCCATACCCATGCCGTGCATGCCGCCCCGCACTCGGCGGGCTCCGAACCCTCCGTGGCCAGCTCGGGCGGCGGCACCGACGGCGTGTTCCCGCATCACGGCAAGTTCAGCTGCAGCAGCTGCGCGGCCTGCTGCTCCGCACTGGCCCTGCCGGCCAGCTTCTCGCTCCCCGAGACCCCGGGCCCGGCGCAGCCGCTGCGCATGTCGCCCGAGGCGCCGGTCGCCTCGCACCAGCCGGACCGGCTCGACCGACCACCTCGAACCGTCCTCGCCTGACGCGGCGGGTCGCCCCGACGCCACGCCTGCGCGCCCTGGCCGCAGGACGGTCGATCGAGTTCTTGCGAGGTTCCCATGTTCCTGTCTTCGATTCGCCTCGGGTGCTGCCGAGGTATTCCCGCCATGGCGCTTGTGGCGGCGGCGGCTGTCGCCCACGCCCAGGGCGCTCCCGGCCGCGCCGAACGCGCCGATCCGCTCGACGCCCAGGCACGCGTGCCGGCCGTCACGTACCAGTCGCCGCTGGCCGGCTATCGCCCGCTGGGTGATGACCAGCGCCAGTCCTGGAAGGACGCCAACGCGACGGTGACCCGCATCGGGGGCTGGCGGACGTACGCCCGCGAAGCCCAGCAGCCGGATCCGCCGGCCTCCGCTCCGGCCCAAGGCGGCCACAAGATGCATTGAACCTAGAAACGGCAGTTGACCGCTTTGCTCCGCTGGAGACACCGCATGACTTCAAGCCTTTGCGCTCACGAACGGCATCACCTCATGGGTGACAGCGCTACGCACCCGATTGAGCCGCGCTGCGGCACGCTGGCGGCGTTGCTCCTCCTTGCGGGCATGAGCCCGCGGCGTCGTCGCGCCTTGCCAGCGCACCGCATCGCGGCCCACTCGGGCGCGTCCAACTGCCGTTTCTAGGTTGAAAGGACGACGATGACTCGACAACCGCGACCCGGCCGCGACATCCCGCGGCCGTCACCGGCCCGGCTCACGGGGCTGGCCGTCCTGGTGCTCACGCTGGCCGGCTGTGCGTCCTTCAGCCCCGATGGAGGCTTCGACGCCGTCCAGAAGACCGCTGCCGATCGCCTGGGCGCACCGGTGCAGCTGGCCTGGGCCCGCCAGCCGGAGGACCTCGACCGCATCGCGCAGCGCGTGGGCGAACTGCTGGCCAGGCCGCTCGCCATGGACGACGCGGTGCAGGTCGCGCTGCTGAACAACCGGGGCCTGCAGGCCGCCTACGCCGAGCTGGGCATCACCGAGGCCGAAGTCGTGCAGGCCGGCCGCCTGCCGAACCCGGGCTTCAGCTTCGGCCGCCTGACCAAGGGCGACGAGATCGAGCTCGAACGCGGCCTGCACGTCAACCTGGCACGGCTGATCGCCATGCCGCTGGTGCAGCGCGTCGAGGCGCGCCGCCTGGAGCAGGTGCGCAGCACGGTCGCCATGCAGGTGCTGTCACTCGCCGCCGACACGCGCAAGGCCTGGGTGCAGGCCGTGGCGGCCGAGGAATCGGTGCGCTACAGCCGCCAGGTGATGCAGGCCGCCGAGGCGGGCGCCGAGCTGGCACGGCGCATGGCGCAGGTGGGCAACTTCAACAAGCTGCAGCAGGCGCGCGAGCAGGGCTTCTATGCCGACGCCGCGCTCAACCTGGCCCGCGCCGAGCAGCAGCAGCGCGCCGCGCGCGAGCGCCTGACCCGCCTGATGGGGCTGTGGGGCGAGCAGACCGCCTTCAAGCTGCCCGAGCGCCTGCCCGACCTGCCGGCGCAGCCGCGCGAACTGCCCGACGTCGAGCGCACCGCGCTGGCGCAGCGGCTCGACGTGGCCGCGGCCCGCAGCGGCGCCGAGGCCACCGCGCGCAACCTCGGCCTGACGCGCACCACGCGCTTCGTCAACGTGCTCGAGCTGGGCCTGGTGCGCAACAGCTCCAACGAGGCGCCCACGCAGAAGGGCTGGGAGATCGGCCTGGAGCTGCCGCTGTTCGACTGGGGCGGCGCGCGCGTGGCGCGCGCCGAAGGGGTCTACATGCAGGCGCTGCACCGCGCCGCCGAGACGGCCATCAATGCCCGCTCCGAGGTGCGCGAGGCCTACGGCGCCTACCGCTCTGCCTGGGACATCGCCAAGCACCAGCGCGACGAGATCGTGCCGCTGAAGGCGCGCATCGCCGAGGAGAACCTGCTTCGCTACAACGGCATGCTGATCGGCGTGTTCGAACTGCTCGCCGACGCCCGCTCGCAGATCGCCAGCGTCAACGGCGCGATCGACGCGCTGCGCGACTTCTGGATCGCCCAGGCCGACCTCGACATGGCCCTGGTGGGCAAGCCCAGCCTGACGGCCGCGGCCGGCCCCGCGACGGCCCCCGCCGAGGCCGGCGGCGCCGGCCACTGAAACGACGGAACCGACGACAAGGAATCGATCCATGTTCTCCCGCAGAAACTTCCTCGGCGGTGCGGGCGTTGCCGCTGCGGCCGTCACCGCCAGCGCCGTCAGCAAGGTGGCGATGGCCGCGCTGCCCGAGCCCGTCATCCAGACCAAGGCCGACACGATGCCGCCGCTGGTGCCCAACAGCGGCCGCCCCTACAACCCCGTCGTCACGCTCAACGGCTGGACCTTGCCCTGGCGCATGAACAACGGCGTCAAGGAGTTCCACCTCGTGGCCGAGCCCGTGGTGCGCGAGATGGCGCCCGGCTTCAAGGCGCATCTCTGGGGCTACAACGGCCAGAGCCCGGGGCCGACGATCGAGGTCGTCGAAGGCGACCGCGTGCGCATCTTCGTCACCAACAAGCTCGGCGAGTTCACCAGCGTCCACTGGCACGGCCAGCGCCTGCCCAACGGCATGGACGGTGTGACCGGGCTGACGCAGCCCGGCATCGCGCCCGGCAAGACCTTCGTCTACGAGTTCGTGGCGCGCCGCCCGGGCACCTTCATGTACCACCCGCACGCCGACGAGATGGTGCAGATGGCGATGGGCATGATGGGCTTCTGGGTCACGCACCCGAAGGGCAAGCATCCGCTGATCGACGAGGTCGACCGCGACTTCTGCTTCCTGCTCAATGCCTACGACATCGATCCCGGCAGCGCCACGCCGAAGATCATGACGATGCTCGACTTCAACCTGTGGAGCTGGAACAGCCGCATCTTCCCCGGCATCGACCCGCTGGTGGTGCGGCATAGGGACAAGGTGCGCCTGCGCATCGGCAACCTGACGATGACGAATCACCCGATCCACCTGCACGGGCACGAGTTCCTGATCACCGGCACCGACGGCGGCCCGACACCGAAGTCGACCCGCCAGTACGAGGTGACGTCCGATATCGCGGTGGGCCAGATGCGGCAGCTGGACTTCCTCGCCGACGAGGAGGGCGACTGGGCCTTCCACTGCCACAAGAGCCACCACACGATGAATGCGATGGGCCATGGCGTGCCGACGATGATCGGCGTCGACCATTCCGGCGTGGCGC
>QJOU01000244.1 GCA_003265685.1 Piscinibacter caeni
CGCCGGCATCGTCTGCTTCTTCGCGGTGGTCGGCTTCAAGTCCGCCACCGGCATCGACGACTCGCTGGACGTGTTCGCGCTGCACGGCATCGGCGGCGTCGTCGGCACCCTGCTGACGCCGGTGTTCGCCACGACCGCGGTCGCCCCGGTGACGGCCACCGTGGTGACCAACGGCCTCGGCGCGCTGGCGGTGATGGCCTATGCCGGCGTGGGCACCTGGCTGCTGCTGCGCCTGATCGGGCTGCTCGTGCCGCTGCGGGTCGACGCCGAGGAGGAGAAGGTCGGCCTGGACATCGCCCAGCATGGCGAGATGCTGGCGCCGAACGCCTGAACGCGCGCCGCGCCGCACGGGAGGAGGGCAACGATGGCCGGTGACGACCACGACAGCCAGCTGATGAACTACCTCGTGCGCATGGTCGTGCCCATGCGCCGCGAGTTCGGCCGGCAGCTCAACGTCGGCCAGTTCCTGCACGACTTCAGCTATGCCCGCGAGGTGCTGGACGAGGCGCTGCGCAGCCAGGATCCGCGCCTGCTCGACTACGCGAAGTACGTCGAGCGACGCCTGCACGGCCCGCGCATCGCCGATTCGGCCACCGCCGCCCCGGCACCGGCCGCTCCGGCGCCGGAGGCCGCCGCCGCGCCGCCGCCGGCGGGCAGCCCGAGCGCGGAGGAACTGCGCGCGCGCGTGCTCAAGAAGTACACCACCGGTCTCAGGTAGGCTCGCCCTGCGGGCCGGCTGCCGCCCGCGCCCAGACTGGAGAGCCCGATGAAGATCCTCGTCCCCGTCGACGGCTCGAGCGCCTCGCTCGATGCCGTGCAGCACGCGCTTCAACTGATCCGCGAGGGCCTGCGCGCCAGCCTGGTGCTGGCCAACGTGCAGGAGCCGGCCAGCCTGTGGGAACTGCTGCGCGTGCACGATGCCGAGCAGATCGAGGCGATCAGCCGCTCGGCCGGCGAGCACTCGCTGCAGGAGGCCGCGGCGCTGTGCCAGGCCGCGGGCGTGGAGTTCACGCTCGAGATTGCGCAGGGTGAGCCGGCCGCGACGCTGCACGACATCGCCGAGGAGAACGGCTGCGAGCTGGTCGTGATGGGCGCGCGCGGCAAGGGCGAAACCCCGGGCACGCGGCTCGGCTCGGTGGCACACGCTCTGCTGCATGACGCCGCCTTCCCGGTGACGATCGTGCGCCACCCGCCGCCGCCCGAGCCGGCCGACGAGTGACCGGCCGCGCCCGGTGCCCGGCAGGGAAAGCCCGGCCCTAGGCATGCCGCGGTGAGCGCACTACATTGCGCGCACCGCGCAACGAGCGCCACCCGGAGACTCGCATGGCCAGCAGCATCGGTTCACTGCTTTCCGGGGCGCTGCTCGCAGCCGCCGGCATCGCCTCGGCGCACCCGCCGACGCCGCCCGAGTTCGGCCCCAACGTGCTGGTGTTCGACCCGACCATGCCGGTGGCCGAGATCAAGGCGAAGGTCGACACGATCGCCAGCCAGCAGCTGTCCAACGAGTTCGGCCCGCAGCGCTACGCCCTGCTGTTCAAGCCGGGCACCTACGGCTCCGCCGCCGCACCGCTGAACTTCCAGGTCGGCTACTACACGGCGGTGGCGGGTCTCGGCCGATCGCCGACCGACGTCGTCATCAACGGGTCCGTGAACGTCTACAACCGGTGCCGCAACGGCAGCTGCATCGCGCTGGACAACTTCTGGCGCTCGCTGTCCAACCTCACCATCAACGTGACCGATCCCGTCGGGGCCGGCTGTTATGCGGGCAACTTCTGGGCCGTCTCGCAGGCCGCGCCGATGCGGCGGGTCAACATCACCGGCGGCAACCTGACGTTGATGGACTACTGCACCGGCCCGTCCTTTGCCAGCGGCGGCTTCATTGCCGACTCGCAGGCGGGCCTGGTCATCAACGGGTCGCAGCAGCAGTTCCTGGTGCGCGACAGCAGCATCGGCACCTGGACCAACGGGGTGTGGAACCAGGTGTTCTCCGGCGTCGTCGGCGCGCCCGGCCCGTGCTTCCCGGCGCAGTCTTCCTGCGGCGGGCCCTACACCACGCTCGCGACCAGCCCGCTGTCGCGCGAGGCGCCCTACCTGTACCTGGACGAGCGCGGGGCGTACCGGGTCTTCGTTCCCGCGGTGCGGCGCAACGCCAGCGGCACCAGCTGGGGTGGCGGGCCGACCCAGGGCCGCTCGATCCCGCTGCACGACTTCTTCGTCGCCCGGCCGGGCGACGATGCCCACGAGATCGACCGCGCGCTCGCGCGCGGGAAGCACCTGCTCTTCACGCCCGGCATCTATGCCGTCGACCGGACGATCCGGGTCAGGCGCGCCGACACCGTGGTTCTCGGCCTGGGCCTGCCCTCGCTGGTGCCGCAGGACGGGGTGATCGCCATGACGGTGGCCGACGTGCCGAACGTCGGCCTCGCGGGGCTCGTGTTCGACGCCGGCCCGGTGAACTCGCCGCTGCTGCTGCAGGTCGGCACGCGCCACGCCCACAAGAGCGACCGGGACGAGCCGACCACGCTGCACGACGTGTTCTTCCGCATCGGCGGGCCGGCGGCGGGCAGCGCGACGGTCAGCCTGGAGGTCAACAGCGACAACGTCATCCTCGACGACATCTGGGCCTGGCGCGCCGATCACGGCAATGGCGTGGGCTGGACCGTCAACCCTGCCGACACCGGCGTGATCGTCAACGGCGACGACGTGACGGCGTACGGTCTCTTCGTCGAGCACTACCAGAAGTACAACGCCATCTGGAACGGCAACGACGGGCGCGTCGTCTTCTTCCAGAACGAGATGCCCTACGACCCGCCCAGCCAGGCGGCCTGGATGGCGGCGCCCGGCGTGTACGGCTGGGCGGCGCTGAAGCTGACCGACCGGGTCAGGCGCTTCCAGGGCTACGGCATGGGCAGCTACAGCTTCTTCAACCAGGGCCTGGACATCTATGCGTCCAATGCCTTCGAGGTGCCCGCCACGCTGGCGCCGGGCAGCCTCAACAACCTGCTCACGATCTTCCTCGATCCGGGCACCGGAAGAGGCGGCATCCTGAACGTGATCAACGGCACCGGCGGACCGTCGACGATCGCGAATCCCGACGTTCCGGTCACGGTGCTGAGCTACCCGTAGGCGAGCCGGGGCCCGCCTCGCGGCGCCCGTTCAGTGGCTGAACAGCACCGGCAGCGTCATCGAGGCCAGCACGGTGCGCGTCACGCCGCCGAGCGCCCACTCGCGTGCGCGGCCGTGGCCGTAGCAGCCCATCACCAGCAGGTCGGCCTGCGCGTCGGCGGCCAGCGAGAGCAGTTGGCCGCCGAGCTCGTGCTCCAGCGCGGCCTCCTTCTTCAGCGTGGCGCTCACGCCGTGGGCGGCCAGGTAGCCGGTGATCGGCTGCTCGTCGCCGATGCCCTCGCCCTCGTCGAACACCACCACCTGCACCGTCTCGGCCTGCTGCAGCAGCGGCAGCGCCGCCGTGACGGCGCGGGCCGACTCGCGCGTCGCCTTCCAGGCCACCAGCACGCGGCGCGGCAGCACCGGCTCGAGCAGCACATGCGGCAGCACCAGCGCCGGCCGGCCGCTGTCCAGGATGACCGAAGAGACGAAGTCGCCCGGCACGTCGGCCGCGCCGGGCGGATGCTGGCCGAGCAGCAGCAGGTCGGCATAACAGGCGGCGCGCACCATGTCGGCCACCGGCAGGTCGGCCCCGTCGTGCCAGGCGACGCGCTGCGGGTCCACCGAGGCGGCGTACTGCGCGTGCGCCGCATCACGCCGCTGCCGGTCCAGCTCGACCAGGGTGGGGCCGATGTCGGCCCCCGCGGCCAGTGCCATCGGGTAGCGCGTCAGCGACGAGGTCACGGCGTACAGCGCACGCGCCGTGGCGCCATGCGCGGCGGCCAGCTTCTCGCCCAGGCGCAGCCGCACCGCGCATTGCGGCGTGCCGTCGGCATGGACCAGGATCGTCTTCAGCGTGCTCATCGCCATCTCCGTGCTTCGATGCGGGAAGTGTGTCCCTCCGGCGGCGACCCTGCTTGACCTCGCTCAAGCGCCGCGGTCGATGCGCGTCAGCACCAGGCGCTGCAGCAGCTCGCTGCGCTCCTTCTTCTGCGCCGGCGTGCCCTGGCGCACCAGCAGCGACTCCGCCACCTCGTAGGCGTACAGCACGAACGCGCGGGCGCGCGCCTCGGCGATCGGGAAGCCGAGCGCCGAGAAGCACTGCGCGATGTAGGCGATGCGTCGCTCGTCGACCTCGTCGACCGCGGCGCGCGCCAGCGCGTCGCGCCGCGCCCAGGCGCGGATCGCCAGCTCGATGCGCGCCGCGCGCTGCGCTGCGCGGCCGCGGAAGGGCAGCGAGATCAGCTCGGCGATCAGCGCCTGCGGGTCGCTGCCGTGGCCCTCGAAGCGCCGGATCACCTGCTCGGTGGCGGCGTCGCGCCAGCCCTGCAGCACGGCGGTGAGCAGCTCCTCGCGGTCCTTGAAGTGCCAGTAGAAGCTGCCGCGCGTGACCGCCAGCTCGCGCGCCAGCACGTCGACGCGCACCGCGTCGATGCCGCGGTCCACCAGCACCTCGGTGGCGGCGGCGATCCAGTCCGCGCGGAGCAGCGTGGCGCGTGTCATGGCCGGCGATGATGCCATACAGCCCTGTACGGAACCTGGGGCAATCCCCGAGTGCAATATCCTGCAGGCTGCCTACCATTTGCGCCATACACAAGTGTATGGAAAGGCGTTGCATGGCCGGCTTCTTCGACGATCCCGCGATGCTCGCGCCGCCGCGCGCGGTGAAGCTGCAGTTAGACGGCGGCGCCTTCGTGCTGCGCTCGCCCGAGCCGCTCAGGCCTTATGCGCGCTGCATCGGCGAGTGGCTGGAGCATTGGGCGCGCGCCACGCCCGAGGCGATCTTCCTCGCTGAGCGCCAGGGCGACGGCTGGCGCCGCCTCAGCTATGCGCAGGTGCGCCGCACGGTCGGCTCGGTGGCCCAGAGCCTGCTCGGGCTGAACCTGCCGCCGGGTCGGCCGGTGGTGGTGCTGTCGGACAACGCCATCGACCACGCGCTGCTCGCGCTGGCGGCAATGCACGTCGGCCGCCCCGTCTGCACCGTCTCGAGCGCCTACTGCCGGCTGACCAAGGACTACAGCAAGATCCAGGGCATCCTGAACACGCTCGGCCCGGCGCTGGTCTACGCGTCGGACGCGGCGGTCTACGGCCCGGCGCTGGCCAGCGCGGCGCTGCCGGCCGTGGCGGTGTTCAGCCAGGGCGCCGACCAGTACCCGGGCGCCTTCGCCTTCGAGCACCTGACCCGCACCGCCGAGAGCGCGGCGGTGATGCAGGCCTTCGAGGCCATCCAGCCCGACGACCATGCCAAGTACCTGCTGACCTCGGGCTCGACCGGCCACCCGAAGGTGGTGATCAACACCCACCGCATGCTGTGTGCGAACCAGCAGATGATGGCCCAGGCCTGGCGATTCCTCGACCGCGAGAAGCCGGTGGTGCTGGACTGGCTGCCCTGGAGCCACACCTTCGGCGGCAACCACAACTTCAACCTGGTGCTGCGCCATGGCGGCACGCTGTACATCGACGAAGGGCGGCCGGCGCCCGGGCTGGTGGAGAAGTCGGTGCGCAACCTGCAGGACGTGCAGCCGACGCTCTACTTCAACGTGCCGCGCGGCTTCGACATGCTGCTGCCCTTCCTGGAGCAGGACGAGGCCTTCGCGCGGCGCTTCTTCGAGCGCCTGCGCATGGTGTTCTACGCCGGCGCGGCACTGGCGCCCTCGAGCTGGGAGCGCCTCGAGGCGGTGGCGCAGCGGGTGCGCGGCGAGCCGGTCTGGTTCACCACCTCCTGGGGTTCGACCGAGACCTCGCCGGCCATCACCAGCGCGCACTGGCGGCTCGAGCGCGCCGGCTGCATCGGCCTGCCGCTGCCCGGCATGGAGCTGAAGTTCGTGCCC
>KZ836169.1 GCA_003265685.1 Piscinibacter caeni
CGGCGCCGCGCCGCCGGCCCTGGCTGCGCTGGGCCTTGCTGGCCTGGCGCGTCTGGCGCGGCCTGCCGCCGGCCTGGCGCGCGCAGCTGCTGGGGCGCTGACGCGCCGGCGCGGCGGGCTTGACGTACCGCAGCGCTCCCGATTGCCGCCCGCGCGGCGATCCCTTACCCTCGCTGAAACCACCTCCCAACCCACCCGGGCGCAGGAGACCGCGCCTTCGAAGGAGCGCGTCATGCCTGTCACCCCCGGTACCGCCGGCACCCCCGATACCCTCGGCACCCCAGCCATCCGCACGCTGGCGCTGGTCGGCCAGTCTGCGGCAGGCAAGACCAGCCTCGCCGAGGCGCTGCTGCACCGCGCAGGCGCGATCGGCGCGCCCGGCAGCCTGGAGCGCGGCACCACGGTCAGCGATTTCGACCCGATGGAGCGGCGCGCCCAGCATTCGCTGAACGCGGCCGTGATGCACCTGACGCACCAGGGCACGCGCATCCACCTGATCGACACCCCGGGCTACCCGGATTTCGTCGGCCAGTCGATGACGGCGCTGGAGGCGGTGGAGACCGCGGCGATCGTGGTCAACGCCAGCACCGGCATCGAGATGATGAGCCGCCGGATGATGGAATGGGCCGCCGGGCGCGGGCTCGACCGCATGATCATCGTGAACAAGATCGACGCGCAGGGTGTCGACCTGTCCGCGCTGGTGGAGCAGATCCGCGAGGCCTTCGGCAAGGAATGCCTGCCGCTGAACCTGCCCGCCGCCGGCGGCACGAAGGTGGTCGACTGCTTCTTCAACACCCAGGGCGAGAGCGACTTCGGCTCGGTGGAGGCGGCGCACCGTGCGCTGGTGGAGCAGGTGGTCGAGGTCGACCCGGCCTTCGTCGACCGCTACCTCAACGACGGCGACGTCGACCCGCGCGAATTGCATGCGCCGCTCGAGCAGGCGCTGCGCGAGGGGCACCTGATCCCGATCTGCTTCGTCTCGGCGCGCAACGGCGCCGGCGTGGCCGAGCTGCTCGACGTGGTCGAGCTGCTGCTGCCCAACCCGCTGGAGGGCAACCCGCCGCAGTTCTACAAGGGGGAAGGTGCCGAGGCGAAGGAACTGCACGCCGACCCGACCGATCCCTCCAAGCACGTGATCGCCCACGTGTTCAAGGTGACGGTCGACCCGTACGTCGGCCGCATGGGCATCTTCCGCATCCACCAGGGCACGGTCACCAAGGACAGCCAGCTCTACATCGGCGACGGGCGCAAGCCGTTCAAGGTCGGGCACCTGTTCATGCTGCAGGGCAAGGAGCACGTGGAGGTGGCGCGCGGCATGCCGGGCGACATCTGCGCGGTGGCCAAGGTCGACGAGATGCACTTCGACGCCGTGCTGCACGACGCCGCCGAGGACGACCACATCCACCTCAGGCCGCTGCCCTTCCCGGTGCCGGTGCACGGCCTGGCGATCGAGCCCAAGCGGCGCGGCGACGAGCAGCGCATGTGGGAAATCCTGCAGAAGCTGGTCGACGAGGACCCGTGCCTGAAGGTCGAGCACGTGGCGGTGACCAACGAGACCGTCGTCTACGGCCTCGGCGATCTGCACCTGCGCACGCTGCTCGAGCGCATGAACGAGGTCTACAAGTGCGAGGTGTCGACGCGCCCGCCGCGCATCGCCTACCGCGAGACCATCACCGCGCCGGCCGAGGGCCACCACCGGCACAAGAAGCAGAGCGGCGGGGCCGGCCAGTTCGGCGAGGTCTACCTGAAGATCGAGCCGCTGCCGCGCGGCGCGGGCTTCGAGTTCGTCGACCAGGTCAAGGGCGGCACCATCCCCAGCCAGTTCATCCCGGCGGTCGAGAAGGGCGTGCGCCACGCGATGGACGCGGGCGTGGTGGCGGGCTACCCGGTCAAGGACGTGCGCGTGATCGTCTACGACGGCAAGTCGCACTCGGTCGACTCCAAGGACATCGCCTTCGCCACCGCCGGCCGCAAGGCCTTCATCGACGCGGTGATGAAAGCGCGCCCGATCGTGCTCGAGCCGATCGTCAAGGTCGAGATCACCGCGCCCGAGCACACGATGGGCGACATCACCGGCGACCTGTCCAGCAAGCGCGGCCAGGTCAGCGGCACGCAGGCGCTGCCGGGCGCGCAGATGGTGGTCAACGGCCAGGTGCCGCTGTCCGAGCTGAACGGCTACCAGGCGCGCCTGAACGGCCTGACCGGCGGCCAGGGCCGCTACACGCTCGAGCTGAGCCACTACGAGGCGGTGCCGCCGACGGTGCAGCAGCAGCTCGCCGCGCAGTTCAAGCCGCACGACGACGAGTGAGTTGATCTGGCTCAGCGCGCCGCGGCATACGGCCGCCGCGGCCCTTGAAGCGCACCGTGGCGCGCCCTATCTCCTTGTCATCGACGGCACCGCCGTCCCGTTGCCAAGGAGATGCTCATGTTCTCTCTGTTGTCCCGCCCCGGTTCGCAGGTCGCCACCAGCTCGCGTGATCCGTTCAGCCTGATCGACGCGATGTTCAACGACTGGGTCGGCGCGCGTGCCGGCGCCTCGCTGGTCTCGCGGGCCAAGCTCGACGTGGTCGAGCGCGACAACGCCTACGAGGTGCGCGCCGAGCTGCCCGGCGCGAAGAAGGAAGACATCGCGGTCGACATCGACGGTTCCTGGGTCGCCATCAGCGCCAAGGCCAACACGCAGTCCGAGAAGAAGGAAGGCGAGAAGCTGCTCTACAGCGAGCGCAGCCACGAGTCGTATGCCCGTTCGTTCGAGCTGCCGCAGGCGGTGGATTCGGCCCGCGCCACGGCGAAGTTCGAGAACGGCGTGCTGACGCTGACGCTGCCCAAGCGCGAAGGCCCGCGCAGCACCAAGCTGCAGATCTCCTGACGGGAGGTCAGACGTCGCCCAGCGGCATCGTGGCAGGGAAGCCCTGCCCGGTGTCCGCGCCCTGGGCCGGTACGCTGCGATGGCGCAGCCGGTCCAGTTCGTCGTAGGCCTCGGTGAGGTGCGCCGCGAGCTTCTCGCTCTCGGCCCGGTGGTCGGCCTGCAGGCGCTCGAGGCGCGCGAGCATCTCGTCCTGCACGGCGGCGACGTCGCGTCGCGCCTGCGCCTCCGCGGCGGCCAGCTTGGCGGCCGCGCGCGCGGATTCCTCCTTGAGGGCCTGCTCGGCCCGTGCGGCGCGCGCCTCCAGTTCGGCCACGCCGCGCCGCCCACCCAGGATCCAGCCCAGCACGGCCGCCACGGCTGCCGCCAGCAGCGCGACAACCAAAGACACTCCCAGCGACATCGCGCCACTCCCCCGTCGATTGCTGTTGCCAGACTAGCGCGTCGCGGCGAGTTCTGATCGGCGGTTGGCGCGCCGCGTGACGGATTGGCGTTCCTATCGCACGCCGGCGTCGCGCGGACGGACCAGCGCCGCAGCCTGTTTTGCCCTCGTCCGCGCTCGTTCGACGTCTGCGTCGTGCGCCAGCGCCACGCCCATGCGGCGCTTGGCGAAGCTCTCCGGCTTGCCAAACAGGCGCAGCTCGGTGCCCGGAACCTGCAGCGCCGCGTCGACGCCGTCGAACACGATGCCGCGCGCCTCCACGCCGCCGTAGATGACGGCGCTCGCACCGGGGCTCTTCAGCGTGGTGTCGACCGGCAGGCCGAGGATGGCGCGCGCGTGCAGCTCGAACTCGTTCTGCCACTGGGTGGCCATGGTCACCATGCCGGTGTCGTGCGGCCGCGGCGACACCTCGCTGAACCAGACCTGGTCGCCCTTGACGAACAGCTCCACGCCGAACAGGCCCAGCCCGCCCAGGTTGCCGGTGACGGCCTCGGCGATCTCGCGCGAACGCTCCAGCGCGGCGCTCGACATCGGGTGCGGCTGCCAGCTCTCGACATAGTCGCCGCTGACCTGGATGTGGCCGATCGGCTCGCAGAACGAGGTCTCGATGTGGCCGCGCGCATCGGCATGGCGCACGGTGAGCTGGGTGATCTCGTAGTCGAAGTCGATGAAACCCTCGACGATCACCCGGCCGTGGCTGACGCGCCCGCCGGCCATCGCGTAGTCCCAGGCCTTCTTCACGTCGGCCGGGCCGTCGATCTTGCTCTGGCCCTTGCCGGAACTGCTCATCACCGGCTTGACGATGCAGGGATAGCCGATCCCCTTTCCGTCCGCGCCGTCGATCGCTGCCTGCAGCTCGGCCAGCGAATCGCAGAACCTGTAGGGGCTGGTGGGCAGGCCGAGCTGCTCGGCCGCGAGGCGGCGGATGCCCTCGCGGTCCATCGTCAGGCGCGCGGCGCGGGCGGTCGGGATCACCCGCACCAGGCCCTGCGCCTCGAGCTCCTCGAGCACCGGCGTGGCGATCGCCTCGATCTCGGGCACCACGAGCATCGGCCGCTCGGCCTCGATCAGCGCCTTGAGCTGCGCCGGGTCGCTCATCGTGATCACGCGCGCGTGGTGTGCCACCTGGTGGCCGGGCGCGTTCTCGTAGCGGTCCACCGCGATCGTCTCCACGCCCAGGCGCTGCAGCGCGATCAGCACCTCCTTGCCCAGCTCGCCGCTGCCCAGCAGCATCACGCGGGTGGCGGTGGGCGAGAGCGGGGTTCCGAGCGTGGTCATGGGGCGGTTCCTGAAACGGCGGGCGGGCGGGATTGTCTCGCGCCCGGACACGCCCTCGCCCGGTCAACGCAGCTTTATCATCCCGGCATGTGTTCCGCCATGCGCGACGTCGCGCAGATCCGCCTCGACAACGCGCTGCTGCTGTTCGACGAGTTCGTACGCGCCACCGTCAAGCACCCCGACGCGGCGACGCTGCGAGGCCTGGAGCGGCGCTTCGCCGAGCGGTTGCAGATCCAGCCGAGCTACTGGAGCCAGATCAAGGNGTTGCAGATCCAGCCGAGCTACTGGAGCCAGATCAAGGCGCGCTCGCGCCAGATCGGCGAACGCCTGGCGCGCCAGTTCGAGGTGCTGACGCACAAGCCGCCGGGCTGGATGGACCAACCGCACACCGGCCCCGACGCCACCGTGCGCGCCGCGCCCGAGGAGCCGGTCCACGGCCTGCCGCAGGACGACGACGAGCGCTTCATCGTCGGTCTGGTGCTGACCTACTACCGACGCCACCCGCAGCGCGCCCGCACGCGCCTGCTCGACCTGCTCGGCGAGGTGCTCGCGCCGGCACCGCCCGTCGCGCCGCCGCAGCCGCCGGCGCCTCCCGGCCGCGGCGCCGGCGCGGCCCCGAAGCCCGCCGCGCCGGAGGACGACACCGCGCTGTGGGGCCGGGTTGGCGCCGGCGTCGCGCCGCTGAAGCGCAAGCGCTGATCGTGATCCCCCTAGAGCAAGGGGTCTTGCCAAAGATAATGGATCGTTTATCATTTGCGCAAGTCGCTTCCGGCGACGAGGCCCATCCATCCACTTTCTGCGCCCGATGACCCGCCCGCTGTTCCCGTCGTGCCCGACCGCGCTGCCTGCTGCAGGCGCGCGTCAGCGTTCCGGTCCGCGCACCGGCTGAGCGAACCCTCCGCTCGCCGTGCACGGCCCGGGTCGCGTCAGCACCCGGGCCGTCGTGTTTCCGGGCGCCCCTTTCGGAGACCCGCTGATGAAGATCACCGTCAAGACCCTCAAGCCGCGCAATCCGTTGGTGGCGCCTGCGCAGTTCCGCCGCGCCGGTTCGCACCAGCCGGACAGCCGCTTCGCCCGCCGCCGCGGGCGCGACGAGCTGCGCGTCGAACTGCACCGACTGAAACACAGCCCCTGAACCTGCCGCGGCCCCGCGATGACGTGGGCCGCGACCGTGGAGACGACCATGTCGAGCCTGAAAGTCCCCCGCTGGAGCGCCGCCGTCGAGCCGCGCCCGGCGTCCGTCTGGCCCCGCCGCGCCGCCGCGGCCGTGCTGCGCGCCGCGAGCGCCGCACTGGCCC
>QJOU01000247.1 GCA_003265685.1 Piscinibacter caeni
GTCGGACTTGCCCAGCAGCTCGAAGTGCTCCACCACCGGCGGCTGGGCGAAGAACGGGCCGACGATGGCACGCCACTGCACGAACAGCGGGCCGCCGCGGAAGTCCACCGTGTGGTTCTCCAGCGTGTCCCAGAAGATCTGCAGCACGTAGCGCTCCGGGCTCTCGATGCCCTTGTTGACCTTGTAGCCGCGGAAGCCCTTGGCCTGGCTGATCACGGTAGTCAGGCCGCGCAGGATGGCGGCGTCGAATTCGGCTTGCTTGCCGGGCAGGATGCGGATGTCGGCGAGTTCGAGGATCACGGGCTTTCTCCTTGCAGGGTCAGACGCCGAGGTGGCGGGACAGGGCGGCCGTGTCGCCGGCCAGCGCATCGCTATCGCCTTCCAGCACGACGCGGCCCTTCTCCAGCACCGCGGCGCGGTCGGTGTGGGCCAGCACCTTGCGCCAGTCGCGGTCGACGATCAGCGTGCTGATGCCGGTGGCGCGGATGGTGCCGATGACGCGCCAGATCTCGGCCACGATCAGCGGCGCCAGGCCCTCGGTGGCCTCGTCGAGGATCAGCAGGCGCGGGTTGGTCATCAGCGCGCGGCCGATCGAGAGCATCTGCTGCTCGCCGCCGGAGAGCTGGCCGCCGCCGTGGCCGAGCCGCTCCGCGAGGCGCGGGAAGGTGGCGAGCACGCGCTCCTCGGTCCACTCGCGGCGGCCGTCGACCCCCGGCCGCGCGCTCATCAGCAGGTTCTCGCGCACCGAGAGGTTGGGGAACACGCCGCGGCCCTCGGGCACGTAGCCGATCCCCAGGCGCGCCATGCGCTCGGGCGGCGCGCCGGTCACGTCCTGCCCGTGCCAGGCGATGCGGCCGCGGGCCGGGCGCACGTAGCCCATCACGGTGCGGATCAGCGTGGTCTTGCCCATGCCGTTGCGGCCGAGCAGGCCGAACGCCGTGCCCTCGGGCAGCGTGAAGCCCGCGCCGCGCAGGATGTGGCTGTCGCCGTAGTAGGTGTCGAGCTCGGCGATCGTGAGCATGCTCAGTGCCCCTCGCCGAGGTAGGCGGTCTGCACCTCGCGGTTGGTGCGGATCGCGGCCGGTGCGTCGCTCGCGATCACCTCGCCGTTGACCATCACGGTGATGCGGTCGGCGATGCGGAACACCGCGTCCATGTCGTGCTCGACCAGCAGGATCGCGTGGCCCGACTTGAGCCGCTCGAGCAGCTCGAGCATGCGGTCGGTCTCCTCGGCCCCCATGCCGGCCAGCGGCTCGTCGAGCAGCAGCACACGCGGGCCGGTGGCCAGGCACATCGCGATCTCGAGCTGGCGCTTGCCGCCGTGGCTCAGCAGCCCGGCGGGGCGCTGCGCGTGCTCGGCGAGCCCGGCCGAGGCGAGCGCCTCGCGGGCTGCCGCCAGGCTGGCCGCATCGCGCTGTGCGGCCTGCCAGACGGCCCAGGCGCCCGGCTGCATGGCTTGCGCACACAGGCGGCAGTTCTCCAGCACCGTGAAGCCCGGGAAGATCGTGGTGCGCTGGTAGCTGCGGCCGATGCCGGCGCGGGCGCGGCGCGGCTGCGGCCAGTCGGTCACGTCGTGGCCGTCGAAGTGGATGCTGCCCGAGGAGGCCGGCATCTCGCCCGAGAGCATGTTGATCAGCGTCGACTTGCCGGCGCCGTTGGTGCCGATCACCGCATGCACCTCGCCGACCTGCAGCTCGAGCGAGACGCCGTTGACGGCCGTGAGCCCGCCGAAGCGGCGCGTCAGCAGGTTGGCGCGCAGCAGCGGCTCGGTCATGACAGCCCCTCGCCCGACGGGTACGTCGGTCGATCCCCCGAGGGGATGCGGGCCGGCTTGGGAGCGGCCCGGCGCTCGGCCCGCCTGCCCCGGCACATCGAGACCCGACTCATGCGCGCGCTCCTGCGACGCGCTCGCGCAGGCCGATCAGGCCCTTCGGCAGGAAGGCGACGAAAGCGATGATCGTGAGGCCCAGCGTGAGCTGCCAGCGCTCGGCCAGCGGGCCGAGCAGCGCGCTCTGGTAGAGCTCCTTCAGCAGCGTGAAGGCGACGGCGCCGAGCACCGCGCCGCGCAGGCTGCCCAGCCCGCCGAGGATGATCATCAGCAGCACCGCGCCGGACTCGTGCCACGACAGCAGCTCCGGGTTGACCGCGCCGTCCTTGGACGCGAGCAGGAAGCCGGCCAGCCCGGCCAGCGCGCCGGCCAGCACGAAGGCGGCCAGCTTGTAGCCGGTGGTGGCGAAGCCGGCCGCGCGCATGCGCTGCTCGTTGGCGCGGATGCCCGCCAGCGCATGGCCGAAGCGCGAGCGGTTGACCAGCGCCAGCAGCGCGTAGGTGAAGGCGAGCGCGCCGATCACCGTGTAGTACAGGTGCGCCTTGACGTCCAGATCGAGCAGCGTGGTGCCGCCCACGGCGAGCACCGGCTTGACGTACAGGAAGATGCCGTCGCTGCCGCCGCCGACCTTGGTGTCGTGGAACACGAAGTAGGCCATCTGCGCAAAGGCCAGCGTGACCATGATGAAGTACACGCCCTTGGTGCGCAGGCTCAGCGCGCCGACGAACAGCGCGTAGGCCGCCGCGGCACCCACTGCCAGCGGCAGCAGCCGCGCGATCGAGCCGCCGCCGTCGCCGCTGGCCAGCACGGTGACGTAGGCGCCGATCCCGAGGAAGGCGGCGTGCCCCAGGCTGACGAGGCCGGTGGTGCCCACCAGCAGCTCCAGGCTGAGCGCGAAGATCGCGTAGATGGCGATCTTCAGCACCAGGTCCTGCGTGTAGGGGCCGAGCACCGCGGGCAGCGCGGCCAGCACCAGCAGGGCGACGACGGGCAGCAGCCAGGGGCGCATCAGAAGCTCCGCTTCATCAGGCCCTCGGGGCGCCAGATCAGGATGATCGCCATCAGCAGGTAGACGCCGATGCCGCTGACCTCGGCGAAGAACACCTTGCCGAAGGTGTCGACGAAGCCGACCAGCAGCGAGGCCACCAGCGCGCCGGTGATCGATCCGATGCCGCCGATCACCACCACCACGAAGCAGATGATCAGCACGCTGCCGCCCATGCCCGGGTACACGGAGGACAGCGGCGCGGCGATCATGCCGGCCAGCGCCGCCAGCGCCACGCCGCCGGCGAACACGATGCGGTACAGCCGCGCGATGTCGATGCCCAGGCCGCGCACCATGTCGCGGTTGCTCGCGCCGGCGCGGATCATCATGCCCAGCCGGGTGCGGTTGACGATCCAGTACATGCCGATGGCCAGCAGCACGCAGGCCACCGACGCGAACACGCGGTACCAGGGGTAGGACATCAGCTCGCCGAGGCGGAAGCCGCCGGCCAGCCAGGACGGGGCCTGCACGCCGTGCACGTCGTTGCCCACCAGCATCGAGCGCAGTTCCTCGAACACGAGGATCAGCCCGTAGGTCATCAGCACCTGCTGCAGGTGGTCGCGCTGGTAGAGGAAGCTGAAGAAGGCCCACTCCAGCAGGTAGCCGAAGGCGGCGGCCAGCAGTACACCCACCAGCAGCTTGGTGAGGTACCAGTCGCCGAAGTACGGCGCCAGCACGAAGGCCAGGTAGGCGCCGACCATGTAGAAGCTGCCGTGCGCCAGGTTGATGACGCCCATGATCCCGAAGATCAGGGTCAGCCCGCTGGCCACCAGGAACAGCAGCAGGCCGTACTGCACGGCGTTCAGGCACTGGACGAGGAAGGTGGCGAGGTCCACGGCGGTCTGGAAACGGAAAGGGCGGCCGGGGCCGCCCTGCGCGGTCGACAGGCGGGCGGACTTTACAACTTACATCCCCGGGCCGGGTCGGCGAGCGCCTTCACCGCCACCGCGCGGTACTCGTTGTTGACGCCCTTGGCCTCGCGCAGGTACATGTCCTGCACCGGGTTGCCGGCCGCGGAGAGCGTGAACTTGCCGCGCGGGCTGTCCACCGTGGCCTTGCGCATCGCGGCGGTCAGCGCGTCGCGCTTGCCGATGTCGCCCTTCACCGCGGCCAGGCCGGCGCCGAGGATCTGCGCCGCGTCGTAGCCCTGCACCGCGTAGACGTCGGCGTTCTGCTTGTAGGTCAGCGCGAAGCTCTTGCGGAAGGCGTTGTTGCGCGGCGTGTCCAGGCTGTCGGCATAGTGCAGCGTGGTTTGCAGGCCCTGCGCGCTGGGCCCCTGGGCCTCCAGCGTGCCGTCGGTCAGGAAGCCCGAGCCGAACAGCGGCACGGCCTTCTTCAGGCCCGCGGCGTCGTAGTCCTTGACGAACTTGACTGCGCCGCCGCCGGCGAAGAAGGCGAACACCACGTCGGGCTTCTGCGCCGCGATTTCGGTCAGCAGGGCCTGGAATTCGACGTTCGGGAAGGGCAGGTTCAGGTCCTTGACGACCTGGCCGCCGCCCTTCTCGAAGGCCTCGCGGAAGCCCTTCACCGTCTCCTGGCCGGCGGCGTAGTTCCAGGTGATGGTCATCGCGCGCTTGTAGCCCTTCTGCGCCGCCACCACGCCGGTGGAGTAACCCGGCTGCCAGTTGCTGAAGCTCGAGCGCACGATGTTGGGCCCGCACATCGGGCCGGTGATCGCGTCGGCGCCGGCGTTGGGCACGATCAGCAGGGTGTTGTTCTCCTTGGCCGCCTTGGCCATCGCCAGCGCCACGCCGGAGTGCACCGTGCCGACCAGCACGTCGACGTTGTCGCGCTTGATCAGCTTGTTGACGTTGTCGGTGGCCTTGGACGGATCGCTCTCGTCGTCGACCTTGAAGTACTGGATCTCGCGGCCGGCCAGCTTGCCGCCCTGCTCCTGCACGTAGAGCTTGAAGCCCTTCTCGATCATGTCGCCGAGCGCGGCGAAGGTGCCGGTGGCAGGCAGCATCAGGCCGACCTTGATCGGCGCGGCGGATTGGGCGAAGGCGGCCGGGGCGGCAACCAGGGCCGCCACGGCGGCGGCATGCGCCAGGGCGGCGCGACGAGACGGACAAGGCATCGGGGCAGGCTCCGGTGAGAGGGCGATCGGGCCATGCTAGCCGGATGCTCCCGCCGGGCCATCGGGGTTTGACAGGGTCGGCTTCGGCGCGCCTGGCAAGCGATAACCCCTGAAGAACTGGGGCTTATGCACGTCGGGAGATCTCGAATGCCTGACCTCCCGTGCGCACGAAGGGTGCTGGCTTGCCAGAACATCCGCTGCGTCGATTGGTCGCCGCTGGTGGCGGCTGGAGGGAGCGGAAGATGAATCTGCGTTGGATCCGCGAGGCGGCGCCTCGCCTGCTGGCAGCCGGGGTGGCCGGCGCACCGCTGGCGGCATGGGCCGCCACGCCCGCCTTCAACGGGGCCGACACGGCCTGGATGCTGATCTCCACCGTGCTGGTGCTGCTGATGACGGTGCCCGGGATCATGCTGTTCTACAGCGGCATGCTGCGCGCGAAGAACGGCCTGTCGATCATCGCGCACACGATCGCAGCCACCGCGGTGATCACGGTGTGCTGGGCGATGGTCGGCTACTCGATCGCCTTCACCGGCGGCACGCCCTTCTACGGCGGGCTCGGGCGGGTGTTTGCCGAAGGGCTGATCGGCAAGGGGGTCGGGGCGCATCCGTCGGCGCCGACCATTCCCGAGTCGGTGTTCTTCCTGTTCCAGCTCTCCTTCGCGATCATCACCTTCGCGCTGATCCTCGGTGCCACGGCCGAGCGCATGCGCATGGGCATCACGGTGGTGTTCGCGGCGCTCTGGTCGGTGCTGATCTACGCCCCGGTGGCGCACTGGATCTGGC
>QJOU01000248.1 GCA_003265685.1 Piscinibacter caeni
GCACCGGCGCGGCGCGCCGCGAGGCCGGCGATCGCCGGCGCGACGTAGCTGCCGTCGCCCACGCGCGCCACCACGTAGCCCTCGGCACGCAGCCGCTCGAGCGCCCACAGCACCGTGTTGCGCGCCACGCCCAGCGTGCGCGCGTGGTCGCGCGAGGGCGGCAGGCGCGCGCCGGGCGCGAACACGCCCTGCTCGATGGCGTTGCGCAGGCGCTGGTAGACCTGCTGGCGCAGCGTCGGCGCGGGGCCGCGATTGGTTCTTGCGGGGCACATGAATTGGCTCCTCGCCCGGCCGCAGTCGGGACTATCCTGCGGAGCCATTGGAGCATGGCACGACACGGCCCGAAAGGCACCCCATGGCGGACTACTTCGCGACGATCCACTGGCAGCGCGGCGAGCAGCCCTTCGCCGACCGGCGCTACAGCCGCCGCCACCTGATGCAGTTCGACGGCGGCGCGGTGGTGCCGGGCTCGTCGTCGCCGCATTCGGTGAAGCTGCCCTACTCCGACCCGGCCGCAGTCGACCCCGAGGAGGCCTTCGTCGCCGCGCTGTCGAGCTGCCACATGCTGTGGTTCCTCGACCTGGCCTGCCGCGCCGGCTGGGTGGTGGACGACTACCGCGACGCGGCCGTCGGCACGATGGCCCGCAATGCCGAGGGCAAGCTGGCGATGACCGAGGTCGTGCTGCGCCCGGCGGTGCGCTTCGCCGGCCGTGCGCCCGAGCGCGCCGAGCACGAACAACTGCACCACCAGGCGCACGAGGAATGTTTCATCGCCAGCTCGGTGAAGAGCGCCGTGCGCTGCGAGCCGCGCATCGTGGAGGGCTGACACCATGTACCTGCCGAAGCATTTCGAGGAGACACGCGCCGCGGTGCTGCACGCTCTGGTGCGCAGCCACCCGCTCGGCCTGCTCGTCACGCATGGCCAGCGCGGGCTCGACGCCAACCCGCTGCCCTGGCTGCTGGACACCGGCGCCGGCGACGGCGCGCAGGGCACCTTGCGTGGCCACGTGGCGCGCGCCAACCCGGTCTGGCGCGAGGCCGACGGCCAGGAGGTGCTGGTGGTCTTCCAGGGCGCGCAGGCCTACGTGAGCCCGGGCTGGTACCCGAGCAAGGCCGAGCACGGCAAGGTGGTGCCGACCTGGAACTACGCCGTCGTGCAGGCGCGCGGCCGGCTGCGGGCCGTCGACGACGCGGCCTGGCTGCACCGCCTGGTGGGCCGGCTGACCGACACGCACGAAGCGACGCAGCAGCGCCCCTGGCAGGTGGACGACGCGCCGGCCGACTACCTGCAGAAGATGCTGCAGGCGATCGTCGGCCTGGAGATCGAGATCGGTGCACTCAGCGGCAAGTGGAAGGTGAGCCAGAACCGCAGCGCGGCCGACCGCGACGGCGTCGCGCAGGGCCTGGCGGCACGCGACGACGCGTCGGCCCGGGCGATGGCCGCGCTGGTGCGCGACCCCGGCGCGGCCTGATCAGGCCGCCAGGCGGAACACGCTGACCGCCTGCACCAGGCGCTCTGCCTGCTGCTTCAGGCTGTCGGCCGCGGCAGCGGATTCCTCCACCAGCGCCGCGTTCTGCTGCGTCACCTGGTCGAGCTGGGTGACGGCGCCGCCGACCTGCTCGATGCCCTGGGTCTGCTCGGTGGTGGCCGCGCCGATCTCGGCGATCAGGTCGGCCACGCGCTGCACCTGGCCGACCACGTCGCGGATCGTCGCGCCGGCGTCGTCGACCATCTTCGAGCCGGCCTCGACGCGCTCGACGCTGGCGCCGATCAGCGCCTTGATCTCGCGTGCCGCCTCGGCGCTGCGCTGGGCGAGGTTGCGCACCTCGCTGGCCACCACGGCGAAGCCGCGGCCCTGCTCGCCGGCACGCGCGGCTTCCACCGCGGCGTTCAGCGCCAGGATGTTGGTCTGGAAGGCGATGCCGTCGATCGTGCCGATGATGTCGGCGATCTTGCGCGAGCTCTCGCTGATCTCGCCCATGGTCTGCACCACCTGGGCCACCGCGTCGCCGCCCCGGCCGGCGGCCGCGTTGGCCGACTGCGCCAGCTGCGTGGCGGTGCGCGCGGTGTCGGCGTTCTGCTTCACGGTCGAGGTGAGCTGCTCCATCGACGCGGCGGTCTGCTGCAGGTTGGAGGCCTGCTCCTCGGTGCGCTGCGACAGGTCGGCATTGCCGGTGGCGATCTGCGCCGAGCCGGTGGCGATCGACTCGCTGCTCTGGCGCACCTGGCCGACGATGTTCGTCAGGTTGGTGGTCATGCGCTGCAGCGCGGCCAGCAGCTGGCCGGCCTCGTCGCTGCGGTCGACCTCGATGCGCAGGCCCAGCTCGCCGGCGGCCACGCGTTCGGTGATGGCCACGGCCTCGCCGATCGGGCGCGTGATCGACCGCGTGATGCCCCAGGCCAGGCCGGCGCCGGCCAGCACCGCCAGCACCGCGGCCAGCGTGATCAGCTGGATCGAGCGGTCCAGGTCCGCATCGGCCCGTGCGGTGGCCCCGTCCATCATCTTCTCCTGCAGGTCGGAGAAGGCCTCCATCGACTTCATGTAGCCGAGCTGCCTGTCGCGCAAGCTCTCCACCAGCAGGGTGCGCGCCTCGCCGGCCTTGCCGTCGCGCACCAGCGCGAGGAAGTGGTCGAGCTCGGCACGGTAGGCGTCGCGCTGCGTGGTCAGCGCGGCCAGCAGTTCCTTGCCCTGCGCGTCGGTCACCAGCGGCGTGAGCTTGGCGTACAGCTCGTTGCCCGCCTTGCGGCTGGCGTCGACCTGGGCCGCCTCGGCGTCGCGCCTGGCCTTGTCGTCGAGGATGACGATGTTGCGCGTGAAGCGCGCCTGCTTGTTGATCTCTTCCTTGATGTCGCCGGTCAGCTTGACCTTGACGTAGTAGTCATCGGTCACCTTGTGGAGCGACTCGTTGATGTCGCGCAGCGACAGCAGGCCGAGCACGGCGACCAGCAGCAGCAACAGGATCATGCCCGCGAAGGCCACGCCCAGGCGGGCACCGATGCGGAGCCGGTTCAGGAAACTCATGGGGACATCCTTCTTGTGATTCGACTGCGAACTTGTGTTTCGTCCGGGTCGAACCATTTCTTGAGATGCCCCTGCCCGGCCGCCGTGACGGATTGCCGCGCGGTGCGGGCGCCGGGGTTCCGGCGCGCAGACCCTAGAAGGGGATGTCGTCGTCCATGTTGTCGAAGCCCGTCGCGGGCTTCGCTGCCGCCGGCTTCTGCGGCGCCGGGCGCGCCGCCGGTGCGGGGCGGGCCGCCGGGCGACTGCCGCCGCCGTCGCCGTAATCCTCGGCCTCGCCGCCGCCACCGCCGGCGCCCATGCCTTCGCGGCCACCGAGCATCTGCATCTCGGTGGCGACGATCTCGGTCGTGTACTGGTCCTTGCCTTCCTTGTCCTGCCACTTGCGGGTCTTCAGGCGGCCCTCGACGTAGACCGAGCGGCCCTTCTTCAGGTACTCGCCGGCGATCTCGGCCAGCCGGTCGTAGAAGACCACGCGGTGCCACTCGGTCTCTTCCTGGCGTTCGCCGGAGTCCTTGTTCTTCCACTGCCGCGAGGTGGCGATGCTGACGTTGCAGACGGCGTTGCCGTTGGGCGTGTAGCGCACCTCCGGATCACGGCCCAGGTTGCCGATCAGGTGGACTTTGTTCAGTGAGGCCATGCTGCGCTCCGCGGTGAATCTCGGGTGGGATGGGGCGATTATCGCCGCGCGCCCCGGGGCGCCGGCCACGACGACGGGTGGCCCGGAACGGGGCCCCCGCTCAGGTGGGATGGACGGGGAACCGGCCGGCGCGGAAATCTTCGCAAGGCCTGAGCTGGCCCAATGCGGGCGACGACTGCCCTGCGGGCGGCGGGTTAGAGTGCGTTCATCACGCATCTGCACCCTCCCGGAAACCGCTCATGCCCCTCCAACGCCCGGCCATCGCATCGGCCTGCCTGATCGTGCTGGCCTGCCTGGCCGGCTGCGCCACCGAGTCCTCGCGCAGCCTCGCGGTCCCGAAGGTCGACGCGGCCGCGACGCCCTTCACCGGCACCCGCATCCCGATGTCGGTGGGCAAGTTCGACAACCGCTCCGGCTTCATGCGCGGCGTGTTCACCGACGGTGTCGACCGCCTCGGCTCGCAAGCCAAGACGACCTTGATCTCGCACCTGCAGCAGTCGCAGCGTTTCACCGTGCTGGACCGCGAGAACCTGGCCGAGTCCAAACAGGAAGCGCAGTTCCAGGCCCGGTCACAGGCCATCAAGGGGGCCGACTACGTCGTGACGGGAGACATCTCCGAGTTCGGCCGCAAGGACGTCGGCGACGTGCAGCTCTTCGGCCTGCTCGGGCGCGGCAAGACCCAGGTGGCCTACGCCAAGGTGACGCTGAACGTGGTCAACGCGCTGACCTCCGAGATCGTCTTCTCGGCACGCGGCGCGGGCGAGTACGAACTGTCGAACCGCGAGGTGGTCGGGTTCGGCGGCACCGCCGGCTATGACGCGACCTTGAACGGAAAGGTGCTCGATCTGGCGATGCGCGAGGCGGTGAACAACCTCGTCGCGGGCCTCGATGCCGGTCAGTGGGGCGGAGCACGCAAGTGATGGGCCGGCCGGCTCGCTGCGTGGCCGCGCTCGCCGCGGCGGGCGCCCTCGCCGGCTGCGCCAACGCGCCCAAGCCGATGTACCACTGGGGCGGCTACCAGCGGCAGGTCTACCAGTTCCTGAACGGCGAGACCGGCGACCCGAACCAGCAGTTGATCCTCCTGCAGGCCGAGGCCGACAAGGCACGCGCTGCCGGTGCCGCGCTGCCGCCGGGCTTTCGCGCCCACCTCGCGATGCTGCACCTGCGCCTGGGCCGCTACGACGAGGCGCGCGAGCTGGTCATCGCCGAGAAGACGGCCTTCCCCGAATCGGCCACATACATGGACTTCGTGCTCAAGTCCATGGGCACGAAGGGAAGCTGAGCGCTCATGCACCCGGCCCCGATCGTCCCGCGTCCCCGCGTCGGCCCGATGCGCCTGGCGCTCGCCCTCGCCGCGCTCGCGCTGCTAGGCGCCTGCGCCAGCCCGACACCCTATGACTACTCGGCGTTCCGGCAGAGCCGGCCGGCCTCGCTGCTGGTGCTGCCGCCGCTGAACGACTCGGCCGACGTCAAGGCCACCGCGGGCGTGCTGGCCACGGCGACCGCGCCCCTGGCCGAGGCCGGCTACTACGTGTTCCCGGTGAGCATGGTCGACGAGACCTTCCGGCGCAACGGCATGACCACGCCTTACGACATCCAGCAGGTGTCGTCGGCCAAGCTGCGCGAGATCTTCGGCGCCGATGCCGCGGTCTATCTTCGCGTCAAGGAGTACGGCACCAAGTACCTGGTGGTCGGCAGCGACACCCGTGTCACGCTCGAAGGCCGCATCGTCGACCTGCGCAGCGGTGCCCTGCTGTGGGAAGGCAAGGCGACCGCGTCGTCGCAGGAGTCGAACAACAACAACCAGGGCGGGATCGTCGGCCTGCTGGTGAAGGCGATCGTCGAGCAGATCGTGGGCACGGTGACCGACGCGAGCTTCAACTACGCGGGCATCGCGAACCAGCGCCTGCTGGGCGCGCCCGTGCGCAACGGCATCCTGTACGGCCCGCGCTCGCCGAACTACCAGAAGGAC
>QJOU01000249.1 GCA_003265685.1 Piscinibacter caeni
GTTAGGCCGCACCGCTAGACTGGAAGATACCTTTCGTTTACCCGCTGCACCGCGAGACCAGAGACCGACCACTCGGTCAACTCTCGGACAACGAGATCTCGCAACGCTTCAAGTTCACTGCCGTCTTCGACCTTGTCTTTCAGGATGAACCTTGGCCTACGAGATGTGAGAAGAATCTGGAACTGTTGAGCCTCGTGGTCATCGGTGAAGATGTCTACTGCCAACTTCACCTGACCGTCCTCAAACCACGCGAACCAGCCCCAGTCTTCTTGGTTCGACTGAAGGTCGCCGTACTTCTCTTTGAGCGTGGGCAGCAATCGATCCAGTACCACGTCTCCGCCAATGCAGCAGTCGTTGATGTACTGATCAGGATCTGTGATTTCGACTTTCTTTGAGAACGACAAGGCGTAGGGCATGTGCGGCCTAACGTTTGAGCTGAGGCAACCGGAGCGGATTGGCGCTTGGGCCGCGAGACCGATGATAGGCACCACGGGTTCGCGGCCCAAGTGCCAAGCCGTGGAGGGTCGCCTCGAGCGAAGGGTTAGGCCGCACTCTTGGGCGTGACCGGGTAATGCAGGCTGGCGCGGACCGCGGGTACTCGCGTGGAGTCACCCCCATCAGTCGTGGCTCAAGAACGAGAGCGCACGGGTTCACTTGTAGTCGAACGTGTAGCACCAGGCGAACACTTCCGATAGCTCTGGAGGTGCTTCCGGCCTGAGACTGGCGAAGTCCATTCGCGCCAAGCTTGCCATCTCATGCAGGTCCGTCGCTTTAGACCATGCGTCAGACCGATAGAAGTCCTGTTCGACCAGCTTCAATTGAACAAGCAGTTCTTCTGCCAAACTGGGCTCAAACGCTGTACGGACCGCCTGATCGTCGCGCCACGGACTCGGGCGCGTTCCGTAGCCAACCCAGATAGCCGCCGCACGGGATAGGCTTTGGTCGACCAGTGCTCCAAGTTGCCTGCACATGCTGTTGCGGCAGAGATGTGGGCTGTGCGGCCTAACGTTTGAGCTGAGCGGCCGTAGCCGGCGAGGGGCTTGGGCCGCGAGGCCGATGATAGACAACCCGGTCTCGCGGCCCAAGCGCCTTGCCGGTGGAGGTCCGCTCGAGCGAAGGGTTAGGCAGCACGCCTGGTTGGGAAGACAGCGGCCGCAACGGACAGCGAGCGCCTTGTTGGAAGCCCGAGGGCCACAACTGATGCTACGGCCTTGGCCGAGGTGGGTGGAACGAGGTGCGCATTCGGTAGCCGTAGACCTGGGCAGCGAGCGTGTTTCGAAGCCGTGACTTCGCGGCCCATGGCCGCGCAGCAGCGGTGGCGGCACGGCAGCATGACCCGTTGGTGCCTAACGTTTGAGCTGAGGCGCCCGTAGCGGACTGGCGCTTGGGCTGCGAGGCGGATGATGCCAGCGAGCGCCTCGCAGCCCAAGTGCCAAGCCGAGGAGGGTCGCCTCGAGCGAAGGGTTAGGCCGCACCGTTGCTCGCTATACGGTGGAGGGACGTTTCCGAGTACGCGGTGCAAAGCAGAACACGCCAACCTTGCGAGGTGCGAACCAAGTTGTAGGTAGTGTTGAACTGCCAAGGCTCGGCGCCGGTAGACCAGTTGATATTCCAACGCAGGTCCGCGATTGCGTAGTTCTCACCCTGCTGCAGGAAGGTGCCGACCTCGAACTCCGCTGATTCGTAGCCGCGCTCGCGGTACAGGTTGCACAAGGCGACCATGTTGCTGGCGATGGGCTCGAACTCGGGCCAGTGCGTGTAGTTGGTGTCTTGGGTGATGCCGCTCGGAACCGCGTAGAGCTTTGCGACTGCCTCACCGTCCAGCGAGTTGAATGCATCGCGATATCGCTCGAGGAACTGGCGGATTTCGGTTGGCATGAGTCAGGCGGTTGTGGTGTCGCACAACCTGTTGGCTGTGCGGCCTAACGTTTGAGCTGAGGCGCCCGGAGCGGACTGGCGCTTGGGCCGCGAGGCGGATGATAAGAACAAGCGCCTCGCGGCCCAAGTGCCAGGCCGTGGAGGGTCGCCTCGAGCGAAGGGTTAGGCCGCACCGTTGCTCGCTTGACGGTGGAGTGAAGTTTCCGAGTACGCGGTGCAAAGCAGAACACGCCAACCTTGCGAGGTACGAACCAGGTTGTAGGTAGTGTTGAACTGCCAAGGCTCTGCGCCGGTAGACCAGTTGATCTTCCAGTGCAGGTCCGCGATTGCATCGTTCTCGCCCTGCTGCAGGAAGGTGCCGACCACGAACTCAGCTGCTTCGTAGCCGCGCTCGCGGTACAGATTGCACAGGGCAACCATGTTGCTGGCGATGGGCTCGAACTCGGTCCAGTGCGTGTAGTTGCCGTCTTGGGTGATTCCGCTCGGAACCGCGTAGAGCCTTGCGACAGCCTCATCGTTCAGTGAGTTGAAGGCATCGCGATAGCGCTCGAGGAACTGGCGGATTTCGGTTGACATGAGTCAGGCGGTTGTGGCCTCGCACAACCTGCTGGCTGTGCGGCCTAACGTTTGAGCTGAGCCGCGAGCGCCGGTATGGCGCTTGGCCCGTGAGGCCGATGATAAGAACCACGGCTTCGCGGGCCAAGTGCCATGCCGGCGCGAGTCGGCTCCAGCGAAGGGTTAGGCGTCACTGCTCGGAGAACCACTCCAGGTACTGTTCGGCAAGTTCGGGGTTCAGTTCGAGCGCAGCTTCGGCCATTGCCGGCTGACCTTGTGCGACCGCTAGCGCGGCCATGCAACAACCGACGTACTCTGGTGCGAGCGGCCTGGCTGCTACCAGCGCGACCAAGCTAGGCAGCTGACGCAGGGCGGCAAAGTAGGGTGCTTCAAGCTCAGTGGGAATGGGCGGACCGTTCTTTGCGCGGCAGATTTCGACCCAAACCGGGAAATGAATGTATGAGCTGTCGGCACGCCCCGGCGCAATGGCAAGCGCTGCGACGACGTAGGGCACCGCGGCGTATGAACTTGCATAGACATCACCCTGATGTGCGAGCGCGCTCCAGATGCTGAACCAAGGCTCAGCGTTGGCGGCAGATGAAGGAAGCTCGCTCAGCTGAGCTAGCCAAGCCGGTACATCTGCCGCGCTTCCGTAGGCGTGTGTCAGTTGACTCCAACGGGGACTGTCGAGGGCGAGCATGCAGAGTGGACGTAGTGACGCCTAACGTTTGAGCTGAGCGGCCCGTGTAGGCAAGGCGCCTTGGCCGCGAGGTGCATGATAGCCCTGAGCGCCTCGCGGCCAAGGTGCCTTGCCGGAGCGGGTCCGCTCGAGCGAAGGGTTAGGCCTCACACCGCCCTTATTCGACGGGCTTGCGCATCAGAAGACCTTGGCCGAACCTGGTTTCGTGGGCGCCAAGTAGCTGAAAGCCGCACGCGGTGTAGAAGTGTTCGGCATGTGGATTACCAATGACATGCAAGTGCTTGGCGCCAGTGCTTGCGGCAACTTCGGCACCATGCTTGACGAGCGCACGGCCGATGCCTTGGCGCCAGCATTCAGGCTCCACGAAAAGCGCGTCTAGTTCAACGTTGCCATCTTGCCGCGGAACCAGCGCCGAGAAGCCTTTGATTCGACCGGCCCGCTCCGCTACATGGACCTGACCGTCGAGGATTTGCTGGAGCGGTAGTTCGATCGCGTCTGGATTGGCAAGCAAAGAAGCTCGGTCATTCGGGTTGTTCAGAGAGGCGCGCCATTGCAGCGCTTCTAGCGCCTCACGTTCGGACGCTATTGCTCGGCGCACAGTTATCGGTGACATCGTGAGGCCTAACGTTTGAGCTGAGGCGACCGGAGTGGATTGGCGCTTGGGCCGCGAGGTGCAGGATAGACCACAGCGCCTCGCGGCCCGAGTGCCAAGCCGTGGAGGGTCGCCTCGAGCGAAGGGTTAGGCCGCATCGCGCCGTTGGCAACTCGTGGGCGGCGGGTACTCAAGAGAGCGCTTCGGCTAGGGTTTTCGTCTTCATGATCCCCAGTATGGCTTCGCGCTCTTTCGGGCAAGATGCAGTTGTTCCGGCATCGGCTTCCGCGCGGACCTGGCGAAGTTTGACCGCGTCATAGTCGAACTTCTCTGCCACGGCCATGACGAGTTGGGCACGAGCACCCTCTGGCTTGTACGTGCGCACCTCAGGAAGTAGCTTCGTGATGATGGGGCACAGAGCTGCACCGACAGGAGACTGGGCGCGCACAGTCAGCGTTGTTGCGAGCACTGCGGAGCCTACAAGTGCGAGGGCAGAGAATCTGCCGATGAGGACGCGACTGGCTGTTTGGCTGTTCATGCTGCCTCCTTCGACATGCGACGACGCCGGCTATGCGGCCTAACGTTTGAGCTGAGGCGACCGCCGCGGGTTGGTGCTTGGGCCGCGAGCCCGATGATATGCACCACGGGTTCGCGGCCCAAGTGCCAAGCCGTGGAGGGTCGCCTCGAGCGAAGGGTTAGGCGTCACTGCCGGTCACGGAGCCGAGGGTTCCAGCCTCGCGCCGGCGGAAGCAAGCAACTCGCGGAGCACTGAGCGATGACAGTGTTCTTCCCGCTCGCAGTAGCAGCCGACGGAGAAGTTGGCTTTGTGTGACAGAGCGGCGAGAAGTGCGATGGAGTGGCTGCTTTCGGGCGTGGCCATCTCGGCGCGGTACTTCCGAACGAAAGCTGACCACTGGGCTGGAGTCTTGGCTTCCTGCGCGAGCTTCATTGTCTCGACGCTCGGCGCCAGGTTGGGGAACCAGACGTCGTACCAGTTTTGGCGAGCGAACTCGGTCTTCGGGACTCCTCGTGGAGGACGACGGACGGTACCGATACGAAGGCCTTCGTCTTCCAATCTCGGCATGCCGAGCCGTACGACACGAACAGCCACTTGTTCTCCTCGTGACGCCTAACGTTTGAGCTGAGGCGCCCGTAGCGGACTGGCGCTTGGGCTGCGAGGCGGATGATAAGAACAAGCGCCTCGCGGCCCAAGTGCCAGGCCGTGGAGGGTCGCCTCGAGCGAAGGGTTAGGGCGCATTGGCGATGCCAGCTCGTGAGTTGGAGCCTGAAGCACCGGACCTGATGACCGGAGCGAACACTACGGCTTGTAGAAGGGGTTGGGTACTACAACGCCCTCGGAGCGCTTGGCCCAAAGACCTTGCGGACACTTGCCATCACCTCCGCCGGTGAAGCCGCCGTCCGGTGCACAGAGATAGCTGCCGTCTGAGGAGAAGAGGTAGTTGTGGAAGTCGCAGCAAGGCGAGCGTACGTAGTAGAAGATTTGCCCGCCGATAACGTGTCGGACGACGTTGCCACTGACTCGGCTCAGATCGCGAGTTGGGAATGAGGGCCGAGTCGAAGAACTCGCCGCGGGTTCCGACGAGGCCGGCTCGAACTTCGGCTGTGCCGCGCAAGCGCTGAGCAACATGGCCAAGACAGAAGCGCCGAGTGCGGTGAGGTGGTTCACATGCGCCCTAACGTTTGAGCTGAGGCGC
>QJOU01000250.1 GCA_003265685.1 Piscinibacter caeni
GGCCGACGTGCAGGCCGGCGCCGGTGCGTCGGTCGAGGCGAGCGGCTCGGCGCAGCGCGCCCGCTCGGCCTCGCGCCCGGCGACCAACAGCGTCGGGGTCGGCATCGACGCGAGCTGGGAGCCCGACCTGTTCGGCAGCCGGCGCGCCGCCACCCGCGCCGCCGAGCTCGACGCGAGCGCCAGCGCCGGCACGCTGGGCGACGTGCAGGTGTCCGTGGCGGCCGAGGTGGCGCTGAACTACGTCACCCTGCGCGCCACCGAGACGCGCCTGGCGATCGCGCTGGACAACCTGGCCAGCCAGCAGGAGACGCTGCAGATCACGCAGTGGCGCGTGCAGGCCGGGCTGGCGACCTCGCTGGAGGCCGAGCAGGCGCGCGCGGCGGTCGAGCAGACCCGGGCGCAGTCGCAGTCGCTGGCCACCAGTGCGCAGCAGTCGCGCCACGCGATCGCGCTGCTGACCGGCCGCAGCCCGGACGCGCTGGTGCTGCCGGAAGGCCGCATCCCGCAGGCCGACGGCGCCCTGGCGCTGGCCTTCCCGGCCGACACGCTGCGCCAGCGCCCCGACGTGCGTGCCGCCGAGGACGCCGCGGCGGCCGCTGCCCAGCGCGTCGCCCAGGCGGATGCCGACCGCTACCCGAGCTTCCGCCTGGGCGGCTCGCTCGGGCTGTCGGCGCTGACGCTGTCCGGCCTGAGCGGACCCGGCTCGGTGGCCAGCGCCCTGCTCGCCAGCGTGGCCTGGCCGGTCTACGACGGCGGCGCCGCGCGCGGGCAGCTGCGCGCCCAGCAGGCCGCCTACGAGCAGTCCCAGGCCCGTTACCGGGCCGCGGTGCTGACGGCGCTGAAGGACGTCGAGGATGCGCTGGTGGCGCTGCGCGGCGACCGCGAGCGCCTGGCCACGCTGCGCGCGGCGGCCGAGGCGGCCGGCAATGCGGCGCTGCTGGCGCGCCAGCGCTACGCCAGCGGCCTGGTCGACTTCCAGACCGTGCTGGAGACGCAGCGCTCGCAGCTCAACGCGCAGGACAGCGTGGCCGCGGCCGAGGCCGCGGTCGCCACCGACCATGTGCGCCTGTACAAGGCGCTGGGCGGCGGCTGGCAGCCCGACGGCGCCAGCGTCGCCACCGACAACCCAGGCACCCCGAAATGAGCCCCACCGAAACCCTGCCGCGCCAGAGCGCCGACCAGATCGCCGCGCTGCTCGACGAACCCGCCGCCCGCCCCTGGTGGAAGCGCCGCTGGACCTGGGCCGCGCTGGCCCTGCTCGTGCTGGCGGTGGCCGGCGGGCTCGCCTGGCAGTCGGGCCGGCGTGCCGCGGCGGCGCCGAGCTTCGTCACCGAGCCGGTGCAGCGCGGCACGCTGACCGTCACCGTCAGCGCCGACGGCACCCTGCAGCCGACCCGCTCGGTCAACGTCGGCAGCGAGCTCTCGGGCACGGTGGCGCGCGTGCTGGTCGACGTGAACGACCGGGTGAAGAAGGGCCAGGTGCTGGTCGAGCTCGACACCGCCAAGCTGCGCGACCAGATCGCCAAGTCGCGCGCCGCGCTCGCCTCGGCGCAGGCCGGCGTGGCGCAGGCCGGCGCCACGCTGAAGGAGGTGCAGGGCAACCTGGCCCGGCTGGAGGAGGTGTCGCGCCTGTCCGGCGGCAAGGTGCCGGCGCAGAGCGAGCTCGATACCGCCCGCGCCGCACTCGAGCGCGCCCGGGCCGACGAGACCGCCGCGCGTGCCAGCGTGGCCAACGCGCAGGCGCAGCTGTCCACCGACGAGACCAACCTGGCCAAGGCCTCGATCCGCTCGCCGATCGACGGCGTGGTGCTGACGCGCGCGGTCGACCCGGGCAACGCGGTGGCCGCTTCGCTGCAGGCGGTCACGCTGTTCACGCTGGCCGAGGACCTGAGCAAGCTGCAGCTGGAGGTCAACGTCGACGAGACCGACGTCGGCCTGGTCGCGGCCGGCCAGCAGGCCGGCTTCACGGTCGGCGCCTACCTGAACCGGCGCTACCCGGCCACCGTGACGCGCGTGGCCTACGGCTCGACCAAGACCGACAACGTGGTCACCTACACGACGCTGCTGTCGGTCGACAACCAGGACCTGAGCCTGCGCCCGGGCATGACCGCCACCGCGACGATCCGCACCAGCGACCGCCCGCCGGCGCTGCTGGTGCCCAACACCGCGCTGCGCTTCACGCCCAACCTCGGTGATGCGGGCGGCGCCGCGTCGGCGCCGGCCGGCAACAGCAGCATCGTCTCGCGCCTGATGCCGCGGCCGCCGGGCAGCGTGGCGCGGCGCTCGGCCACGCCGGCCAACGGCAGCAATGCCGGCGGATCGCGCCAGCTCTGGGTGCTGCGCGACGGCCAGCCGGTGGGGCTGCGCGTGAGCGTCGGTGCGAGCGACGGCCGGCGCACCGAGGTCACCGGCGCCGAGCTGAAGGAAGGCGACGCGGTGATCGTCGACCAGCGCAGCGGGGCGGGCAAGTGACGGAACCGCTGATCCGCCTGCGCGGCATCACCAAGACCTACGGCCAGGGCGCGGTGGCCTTCCAGGCGCTCAAGGGCGTGGACCTGGACATCGAGGCCGGCGAATTCGTCGCCATCATGGGCCCGAGCGGCTCGGGCAAGTCGACCGCGATGAACACGCTCGGTTGCCTGGACGTGCCCACCAGCGGCGACTACCTGTTCCGCGGCATCGCGGTGCAGAAGCTGACACGCGACCAGCGCGCGCGGCTGCGCCGCAAGTACCTCGGCTTCGTGTTCCAGGGCTTCAACCTGCTGGCGCGCACCACGGCGCAGGAGAACGTCGAGCTGCCGCTGCTCTACCGCGGCGAGGGCGCCGCGGCGCGCCATGCCCAGGCGCGCGCCGCGCTGGCCGCGGTGGGCCTGGCCGGCTGGGAGCACCACACGCCGGCCGAGCTCTCCGGCGGCCAGCAGCAGCGCGTGGCGATCGCCCGCGCGATCGTCACCAACCCGCAGGTGCTGCTGGCCGACGAGCCGACCGGCAACCTCGACAGCCAGCGCGGACTGGAGATCATGCAGCTGCTGTGGCGCCTGAACACCGAGCAGGGCATCACGGTGCTGATGGTCACGCACGAGGCCGACATGGCGGCCTTTGCGCGGCGCGTGGTGCGCTTCGTCGACGGCCGGGTCGAGAGCGACCGGCGCAACCCGCACCCGGCCGGCCTGGCCGAGCCGCTGTCCGAAGGGGTTGCCTGATGTGGTTCAACACCCTGCTGCTGGCGCTGCGCGAGATCCGCCGCAACCTGCTGCGCTCGTTCCTCACCATGCTGGGCATCGTGATCGGCGTCAGCGCGGTGATCACCATGGTGACGCTGGGCAACGGTGCGACGCGTGCGGTGCAGGCGCAGATCGCCAGCCTGGGCAGCAACCTGCTGATGGTGCTGCCCGGCCAGCGCATGGGCCCGGGCAGCGCCGGCGGGCCGGCCTTCAACGCCAGCGACGTCGAGGCCATCGCGCAGCAGATCGGCGGCCTGCGTGCCGTCGCGCCCGAGGTGCGCAGCAGCGCCACGCTGGTGGCCAACGGGCGCAACTGGTCGGCCGGCGTGACCGGGTCGACGCAGGACTGGTTCGGCGTCGCCAACTGGAGCATCGCCGCCGGGCGCGGCTTCGAGCCCGACGAGGAGCGCGTCGGCGCCGCGGTCTGCGTGATCGGCGCGACGGTGCGGCGCGAGCTGTTCGGCTCGGCGGATCCGCTGGGTGCGCAGATCCGCGTCAAGAAGTTCTCCTGCACCGTGGTCGGGCTGCTGGGCTCCAAGGGCCAGGGCGCGATGGGCAACGACCAGGACAACCTGCTGGTGCTGCCGCTGGCGACCATGCAGCGCCGCGTGGTCGGCCACACGCGCATCAACACCATCCTGGTGTCGATGCGCGACGGCACCGACGCCGCGCGCGTGAAGGAAGGCCTCGAGGAGCTGATGCGCGAGCGGCGCAAGCTGGCCGAGAACGAGGACAACAACTTCAACGTGCTGGACACGCGGCAGATCGCCGACACGATGTCCGGCACCACGCAGGTGATGACGATGCTGCTCGGCGCGGTGGCCGCGGTGAGCCTGGTGGTCGGCGGCATCGGCATCATGAACATCATGCTGGTCAGCGTGACCGAGCGCACGCGCGAGATCGGCGTGCGCCTGGCCATCGGCGCGCTCGAGCGCGAGGTGCTGCTGCAGTTCCTGGTCGAGGCGGTGGTGCTGGCCGCGCTCGGCGGACTGATCGGCATCGTGCTGGCCACCGCGGCCTCGCTGTCGCTGGCGCAGCTGATGAACATCCCTTACAGCTTCGACGCGTCGATCAACCTGCTGGCCTTCGCCTTCTCGGCCGCGATCGGCGTGGTGTTCGGCTATTTCCCGGCCCGGCGCGCCGCGCGGCTCGACCCGATCGAGGCGCTGCGGCACGAGTGAGAAGGTGAGTCCGCGGCACCGGAAGGGTCGACGCGGCGGGAACTTCGGTGCACGCTACGGGCTCCACCCCGGTCCTTGCCACCGCATGTCCAGAAGGAGAAGGTCATGAACGACACCACCGCCGTCCGCGAGAAGCTGTCCGCCGACTTCCACCAGGTGATGGACGACATCGACGCGCTGATGCGGGCCACCACCGACCAGGCCGAAGGCGAGGCCAAGGTCCTGCGCAGCCGCATCCGCGAGCGCCTGGACGCCGCGCGCGACCAGATCGGCCACGCCAGCGAGGAGGTGCTGGTGCGCGGCAAGCGTGCCGCCAGGGCCACCGACGAGTACGTGCACACCCACCCCTGGCAGGCGATCGGCGCGGCCGCGGCGGTCGGCCTGGCGCTGGGCGTGCTGATCGGCCGACGCTGAGCGGGCGGCGATGCCTTCCGCCCCGGTGAGCGAGACGCTCGGCCGGCTGGGCGCGTCGCTGCTGGCCCTCGGCCGGATCCGGCTCGAACTGTTCGCGCTCGACTTCCAGGAAGAGAAGGAGCGCCTCGCCGCGCTGCTGTTCTGGTCGGTGCTGAGCGCACTGCTGGGTGGGCTCGCGCTGGTGTTCGTCGCGCTGACGGTCACCGTCGTGCTGTGGGACAGCCACCGGCTCGCCGCGCTCCTGGGCTGCAGCGCCGTCTTCGTCGTCGGGCTGCTGTTCGGCCTGTGGCGGCTGCGCCGGCTCGGCGACGCCCCCGCGCCTTTCGCCACCAGCCTGGCCGAGCTGCGCGCCGACGAGCAGGGCCTGCGCGACCGGGCCGCGCCATGACGGGCGCCGAACGGGCCCGGCGGGCGCAGCGCCGCCAGGACCTGCTGCTCGCCTCGCAGCTGATGCGCCTGCAGGCCGGCGCGGCGCTCGGGCAGCTGGCCGAGCGCGCCGACGCCGGGCAGCGGCTGGCCGGGCGCGCTCGCGCGCTGCTGGCCGGCCCGCTGG
>QJOU01000251.1 GCA_003265685.1 Piscinibacter caeni
CCCGCCGACGCGGTGGTGTGGGCCGGCGACAGCGCCGCGCTGGCGGCCGGGCTGCTCGGGCCCGCGCTGCGCCGCGCCGCGCCGCTGCCGCGCCAGCGCTCGCTCTCGGCGCTGACCTGGAACCTGGCAGCACGCACCGAGGGCCTGCCGCTGGCCCACCACAACGTGTTCTTCGGGCCGTCGTATGCCGACGAGTTCGAGGCCGTGTTCCGCCGCGCCCGCCTGCCGGGCGTGCCGACCACCTACCTGTGCGCCCCCGACGCCGGCGGTCCCGCCGCGGCGCAGCGCCTGTTCTGCCTGGTCAACGCGCCGGCCGGGCGCGAGTTGTCGGACGAGGAGATCGACGAATGCGAACAGCAGACCTTCCGACACCTGGCGCGCTGCGGCCTGAGCCTGCACGCGATCGAGGGCACGACGGCGCGCACGACGCCGATGGACTTCGCGCGGATGTTCCCGGGCTCGGCGGGGGCGCTGTACGGGGAGGCGTCACACGGCTGGCAGGCCTCGTTCCGGCGCCCCACGCAGCGCACGCCGATCCCGGGCCTGGTGCTGGCGGGCGGCACGACGCACCCGGGGCCCGGCGTGCCGATGGCGGCCTTGTCGGGCCGGCTGGCGGCCGCCGAGCTGCGGCGCCAGTGGAAGGCGCAGCGCGTTTCGATCTCGCTGTCCCGCCCGGCGGTTATGCCTGGTGGTATCTCGACGCCCTGAGCGACGACGGCCGCCATGCGCTGGCGCTGATCACCTTCGTCGGCAGCGTTTTCTCGCCCTGGTATGCGGCGGCGCGCCGGCGCGGCGTGACGGGGGCCGACCCACGCCGCCACGTGGCGATCAACGTCGCGCTGTACGGCCCGGGCCTGCACCGCTGGACCATGACCGAGCGCGGCGCCGACCAACTGCAGCGCGACGCGCGCACGCTGTGCATCGGCCCGAGCACGCTGGCCTGGCACGACGGCCGGCTGCAGGTCGACCTCGACGAATGGGCCGCCCCCTGGCCCGCCCGGGTGCGCGGCCGCCTCGTGCTCGAGCCGCTGGCCACGACCGGTGCGAACTTCGCGCTCGATGCGGCCGGGCAGCACCGCTGGACGCCGCTGGCCCCGTCGGCGCGCATCGAGGTCGATCTCGACCGGCCGGGCTGGCGCTGGCGCGGCCAGGCCTACCTCGACGGCAACCACGGCGCGCGACCGCTCGAGCAGGACTTCGTGCGCTGGGACTGGTCGCGCGCCGCGCTGCCCGGCGGCGTGGCCGGCGTGCACTACGACGTGCAGCGGCGCGACGGCTCCACGCTCGGGCTGGCGCTGCGCATCGGGCGCGACGGCGCCATCGGGACGGTCGAGGCCCCGCCCTTGCAGCCGCTGCCGGCCTCGCTCTGGCGCGTGCCCGGTGCGGCACGTGCGGACGCCGGCCACCTGCCGGTGCTGCGGCGGCGCCTCGAGGACGGGCCGTTCTACGCCCGCTCGCTGGTGGAGACGCGCTGGCGCGGCGAGGCCGTCACCGCGGTGCACGAGAGCCTGTCGCTGGACCGCTTCGCGGCACGCTGGGTGCAGGCGCTGCTGCCGTTCCGCATGCCGCGGCGCGGCTAAGGTTCGTCGGCGGTACCGTCGCGCTGACGCTCGCGATCACGCCGCTGCTCGCGGCGCAGCTTCACGAGTTCCCACACCGCCCAGGCCAGCGGCAGGCCGAGGAAGAACGAGAGCTCGAGCAGGCCGAACCAGCCGTCGCTCATCGACGCGCTTCCGCCGGCCCTCAGCCGGCGCGCTGCAGCCGGTCGCGCCGCTCGAGGCGCTCGAACAGGTCCAGCACCCACAGCGCGCGCTCGTAGGCGCCCTGCGGCCGCGTGCCGCGCTCGGCCGCCGCCTCGACGAGGTAGCGCGTGGCCGGCAGCGCCGGCAGCGCCTGCGCCGCTGGCGAGGGCCACAGCGTCACCAGCGCACGCGCCAGCCCGGCCGCCTTGCGCCGGCGCGGCACCACGGCGCGAGCGGAGACCGAATCGAAGCCGCGCCGCGCCACCTCGTGGCCGATCGCGGCATACAGGAAGCGCGCCGCGTTGATGCTCGGGCGGCAGGCCAGCGGCAGGCACGCCACGCCGGCGCCGGCGCGCCCGTACAGCCCGTCGGCGTGCGCGAGCAGGCGCGCCAGCACCGCGGCCAGGCGCGTGTCGAAACACGGCGCGGCGAGCCAGGCCTCGGGGTCGATGCCGGCCTCGTGCAGCCAGCGCCGCGGCAGGTAGAGCCGCCCGGCACGCGCGTCCTCGCCGACGTCGCGCGCGATGTTGGACAGCTGCATCGCCACGCCCAGGTCGCAGGCGCGCGCCAGCGCCGCCTCGTCGCGCGCACCCATCAGCAGCGCCATCATCGCGCCCACCGTGCCGGCCACGCGCGCGGCGTAGTCCTCCAGCTCGGCGATGGTGTCGTAGCGGCGCCCGGCCGCGTCCCACTCGAAGCCCTCGATCAGCGCCGCCGGCAGCGCCTGCGGGATGCCGAAGCGCGCCACCACCGCGGCGAGTGCGCGGTCGGCCGCTACCGGCCAGGGGTCGCCGCGGTAGAGCCGGTCGAGCCGGCCGCGCAGCATCTGCGCCGCGGCATGCGGATCGTCGCCGCCGTCGACCGCGTCGTCGGCCAGGCGGCAGAAGGCGTAGAGCGCGCAGGCCGGCCCGCGCACCGCGCGCGGCAGCAGCAACGACGCCGCCAGGAACGTGCGCGAGCCGTTGGCGAGCTGCGCCCGGCAGGCGGCAAGATCAACCTCGGCGACCTCGGCGGATTCAGACCAGTTCGTCGGCATGCGGCACCACGCGGTCGAGCACCTTGGCGGACGACAGCACACCCGGCAGCCCGGCGCCCGGGTGCGTGCCGGCGCCGACCAGGTAGAGCCGCTCGACCTCCTCGCTGCGGTTGTGCGGGCGGAACCAGGCACTTTGCGTCAGCACCGGCTCGAGGCCGAAGGCCGCGCCGTGGACCGAGCAGAGCCGGTCGCGGAAGTCCAGCGGCGTCATCACGCGCGAGGTGGCCAGGCTCTCGCCCAGGCCGGGCAGCACGGTCGCTTCCAGGCGCGCCTGGATCGCGCGGCGGTAGGGCTCGGCCTGCCGTTCCCAGTCGGTGCCGCTGCCCAGGTGCGGCACCGGCGCGAGCACGTAGAACGCGTCGCAGCCCGGCGGCGCGAGCGACGGGTCGGTGGCGGTGGGCCGGTGCAGGTAGAGGCTGAAGTCTTCGGCCAGGTGCTTGCGGCGGAAGATGTCGTCCAGCAACTCGCGGTAGCGCGGCCCGAGCACGATGCTGTGGTGCGCCACGTCCTCGTAGCGCCGGCGCGTGCCGAAGTACCAGACGAACAGGCTCATCGAGTAGCGCGCGCGCTCGAGGCGGCGGTCGGTCCAGCGCCGGCGGTGCTCGGGGGCGAGCAGGTGGCGGTAGGTCCAGGCCGAGTCGGCGTTGGAGACCACCACGTCGGCGCGGATCGTCTCGCCGCTGTCCAGCCGCACGCCGCAGGCGCGCCCCTGCTCCACCAGGATCTGCGCCACCGGCGCGTTCAGGCGCAGCTGGTGGCCCTGCCCGCGGATCAGCTTGACCAGGCCGCTCACCAGCGCACCGGTGCCGCCCATCGCGAAGTGCACGCCCCAGCGCCGCTCGAGGAAGGCGATCAGGCAGTAGACCGAGGTGGTGGTGAACGGGTTGCCGCCGACCAGCAGCGACTGGAACGTGAGCAGCACGCGCAGCTTGTCGTCCTTGACGTGCTTGCAGGCCATACCCCAGACGGTGCGCCAGCTCTGCAGGCGCATCAGGTCGGGCAGGCAGCGCGCCATGTCGGCCCAGCGGTCGAAGGGCTGGTCGCCGAGCTGCTCGAAGCCGACCTTGAAGATCGCCTCGCTGGCGGCGAGGAAACGTTCGTAGCCGGCCACGTCGCCCGGCGCGAGGCGGGCGACGGCCTCGCGCATGGCCTGGGCGTCGCCGCGGTAGTCGATCGAGGTGCCGTCGTCGAAGCGCACGCGGTAGAACGGGTCGACCGGGCGCAGTTCGACGTCGTCGGCGAGACGGCGGCCGCACAGTGCCCACAGCTCCTCGAACAGCCAGGGCGCGGTGACGACGGTCGGCCCGGCGTCGAAGGTGTAGCCGTCCTGCCGGTGCACGTAGGCGCGGCCGCCGGGTGCGTCGAGCCGCTCCAGCACGGTGACGCGGTAACCGCGCGCGCCCAGGCGCAGCGCGGCGGCCAGGCCGCCGAAGCCGCTGCCGATCACCACCGCGTGCGGACGGCCGGGCTTGCCGGTGCGCGCACCGCCCACGGGCGGCGGCACGGATCGTTCGTCGCTCCACATGCGGCGCATCCTAGACGTGTCAACTTGACTTGACAATCGGTATTGTCAACCGTTCCACGTAAGCCGCCACCTGCGCCGGGTCTTCCTCGTGCGCCAGGTGGCCGAGCCCGGGCAGGCGCACCAGGCTCGCATGCGGCAGGCGCTCGTGCAGGCGGCGCGCCTGGTCGGGCGGCAGGGTGAGGTCGCGCTCGGCCACCAGCAGGTGCAGCGGCACGGCCAGGCGCGGCAGCGCACGCGCGAAGGCGTCGAGGTCCCAGCGCGCCATCATGCCCAGCGCGCCGGCCACGTGGCCGGGATCCTCCAGCAGGCGGCGGTAGAAGGCGGCGCCGGCCGCGTCGAGGCGCGAGCCGGTGCCGTCGAGCAGCCGGCGGCACACCACCGGGTCGCTGGCGCGCCAGGAGAACAGCCGCGGCACCAACGTGCTGCGCGCCAGCAGCCGCGCCACCGGCGAGAAGAAGCTGCCCGCCAGGCCCGCGAGCGGCAGCAGCGCACCGTTGACCGCCACCAGCGCGGCAGGCTGCAGCGCGCCGTCCAGGCACAGCTGCGCGCCCACCGCGGCGCCGGCGGAGTGGCCCACCACCAGCGCCGGCGCGCAGCGCAGCTCGCGCAGCAGTTCGGCCAGCGCGGCCGCCATGCCGGGCAGGCTGAGCCGGTCGGGGTTCGCCGGCGCGCCGGTGAAGGCGTGTCCGGGCAGGTCGACCGCGAGCAGGCCCAGGCGCCCCGCCAGCGCCGTCATCACGCCGCGCCAGGAGTGGGTCGATGCGCCGGTGCCGTGCAGCAGCAGCACGGTCGGCGCGCCGGGCGGCGCGGCGATCTGCTGCACGTGCCAGCGCAGCCCCGGCAGCGCGACGAAGCGGCTCGCCTCGTGGTGCGGCCAGCCGGGCCCGTCGCGCGCCCAATCGAGCGGGCGCCCCATGCCCTCAGGCGCGCGGCAGCGCCGCGGCGGCCTGGCGCACCGCGGCCGACAGCGTCGCGGCCTCGGCCATCGGCAGCGGCAGGT
>KZ836170.1 GCA_003265685.1 Piscinibacter caeni
CTTCTGGGCCACAACCGTGCCCGGCAACCTCAGGTGCCAGGCGTTGCTTCGTCGTTGTGGCTACGTACAGGTCACTGGCTCAATGCCGCACCTGCTTAGCTATGCGCCCGGCGACTTGGTGTTCCAGTACGAAAGTGCGGCCTAACCCTTCGCTCGAGGCGACCCTCCACGGCTTGGCACTTGGGCCGCGAGGCGCTCACTGGCATCATCCGCCTCGCGGCCCAAGCGCCAACCCGCTCCGGTCGCCTCAGCTCAAACGTTAGGCCTCATGAACGAATACGTCGTCCGTCTCGCTGCGGCCGAAGACAACGACGCCATACAAGCGCTGTTCGCATCAGNAATCGAGGCGATCAAGCTCCTTCTTCGTCTGCGCGCCAGTGGGCAGCTCGGTTCAGCGTCTCCCACCCGGCTGGCCGTCAATCAGCCGCCAGGTGGCACCAAGGGGGTCGTTCTAACACCTCCTCCGGTTGACTTGCCGGCCAACAGGCAGGACGGGCTTTCTCCGGGCGAAGTACCGCGATCGGAGTCAACCTTTTGGGCCTGGGTCATGGCAGCCTTGTTGCTCTACTTGGCGTATCGGCTTCTTGGCGGCTAGTTGCTTGGCAGAAGCGCACCAGGCCTCAGCATTGGCGCCGGGCGCAACTGGCAGGCACGCGCGTGCGCCCTAACCCTTCGCTCGAGGCGACCCTCCACGGCTTGGCACTTGGGCCGCGAGGCGCTTGTTCTTATCATCCGCCTCGCGGCCCAAGCGCCAACCCGCTCCGGTTGCCTCAGCTCAAACGTTAGGCGTCACGTGACCCCGGACCTGCACATTCACCTCGCTTCGGGAAGCGACGCTGCAGACATTGCGGCCATGTCGCGCCGATTGATCGAGCATGGTCTGCCCTGGTCCTGGCAGCCGGCGCGCGTGGCTCGAGCAATCGCATCGTCAAACACGAACGTCGCAGTCGTCCGAGAGCAGCACAAGCTTGTCGGGTTCGGCATCATGGAGTACTGGGACGAAGACGCTCACTTGGTCTTGTTCGCCGTGCATCCGGAACGCCAGCGCCAAGGAATTGGCGGCTCGCTTCTAGCCTGGCTCGAGGCTTCCGCCGCCGCCGCTGGCTCCCAGCGCATTCGGGTCGAGGCTCGTCGGGACAACGTCGCAGGTCGCAGCTTCTACAACGATCACGGGTACCACGAGGTTCGGCTCAAGCTCCGCATGTACAGCGGAACCCTGGACGGAGTCCATCTCGAGAAGTGGTTGCGCCTGCGCAGTGACGCCTAACCCTTCGCTCGAGGCGACCCTCCACGGCTTGGCACTTGGGCCGCGAGGCGCTCGCTGGCATCATGCTCCTCGCGGCCCAAGCGCCAATCCGCTCCGGGCGCCTCAGCTCAAACGTTAGGCGTCGAGTTCCCCGCGCGTAGAGGTCCTCGTGTTCTCCCACATCTTCATCGGTGCAAGCAACTTCGAGAGAGCGTTCGCCTTCTACTCGGCGCTCGCTGAAGTACTTCACATCCAGCCTCGGTTCGTCGAGCGTGAGCGCCCCTGGGCTGGCTGGCAATCAAGTCCCGGGCCAAGGCCGCTGCTTCTCATCGGCACGCCGTACAACGGTGAGCCTCACGCTCCGGGCAACGGGCAGATGGTCGCCTTCCTCGCGAGATCCCGCGAGCTCGTCGATCGGGCCTACCAGCTTGCGCTCGCCAACGGTGGCTCATCAGAGGGTGCGCCAGGTCTTCGCCCCCAGTATCACGAGCACTACTACGGCGCGTACTTCCGAGACACCGAGGGTAACAAGCTCTGTGTCGTCTGCCATACGCCGCCGGCCTAGTCACCGAGGCTCCGGCGTCGACGCCTAACCCTTCGCTCGAGGCGACCCTCCACGGCTTGGCACTTGGGCCGCGAGGCGCTCGCTGGCATCATCCGCCTCGCGGCCCAAGCGCCAATCCGCTCCGGTCGCCTCAGCTCAAACGTTAGGCGTCATAGCCAGCATTGCGTAGACCCCCAGCCGACATCCGTCAAACCGCAGTTCCGTACGCGATGAACGGTGAGTCGTTGCATCAAGGTCGTATTCATGCACCCAGCACGCGTTCTTGAGGTCATCAACAACAGTCGCGTACCTGAATCTCGACGGAAGTTCTGGCCTAGGTGGTCGGTTGTCTTTGTGTCGGCCGAATGTGTCGTGATCGACGTGGTTCAATACTTCGAGCAACCAGCGCTCGAGTCAGTAGACCGCGATCACGCGCTGTACCCCAACTCGGCTTACTTCCTTGCCCTAGCTGGCGAGTCGTACCGGAAGGTTGAAGACCTAGAGGCCAAGCTCCGGAGTTGCCGCGACGCTTTCGACCCGAAGGTCCTTTCGCCTCTAGAACGTTCCCACATGGCACTGAAGAGCGAAAGCAACTGGGTTGCAGGCGGGCTTCAAGGCTCCGGTACCGCGCCTCCCAGCGATGACGCCTAACCCTTCGCTCGAGGCGACCCTCCACGGCTTGGCACTTGGGCCGCGCAACGCCTTGGTCTATGCTGCGCTGCGCGGCCCAAGTGCCAATCCGCTCCGGTCGCCTCAGCTCAAACGTTAGGCATCCGAATGCCCGATCAACCCACTGCGTCGAGTCTTGCCAAGGAAGCTTTTGAGGAATGGCAGGCCGGTCAACACTTGCGGTCAAAGGCCTTGTACGAGAAGGCCTTGTCGCTTGCTGATCCGAATCATTTGGGACTGCCGACTTACCACGGTGAGTTTGCGTGCGTGCTAAACGAGCTTGGCGATCACGAGGCGGCGACCGAACAACTCGTGACCTCGCTCGCGGTCGAACTGGCACAGGGCAATCCAGAGGGATCGATCGCCGTTACTGTCGCTCGCTACTTCCTCTCCGAGCAGCTGCTTCGCGTCGGCAGTCCCGACCAGGCACTGGAAGTACTTGCCCCTTCGGTAGTGCACGCCCCCAACGACTGGTGCACGCGCGCCTCTCAAGCACGAGCATTGTTTGCCCTGGGGCGAAAATCGGAAGCCAAGGCCGCCGCGCTACTGGCGATTGAGAATGCTCCGTCAGCGCAGAAGGCAGAGGATCTTAGAGTGGGTCTCAGCTGGGCTCTTCGCGAAGCGGATGCCTAACCCTTCGCTCGAGGCGACCCTCCACGGCTTGGCACTTGGGCCGCGAGCCCGTGTTGCCTATCATCGGTCTCGCGGCCCAAGCGCCAATCCGCGGCGGTCGCCTCAGCTCAAACGTTAGGCGTCGCAGGCACCCGCCGTGCCAGTCTGCTGCGACCGAGTAAACGCGAAAGCCGCTCTGGGGTTAGCCACGAAGGGAACCATCGCAGCGCTAGCGCATCGTGGTTCTTGGGTCAACCAAACTCCTCCGAGGCGAACATGAACTTCCTCCGCATCGTGGCGCTACCAGCGCTTGCCCTGGCCTGCACCGTCGCTGTGGCTCAGGACGCTCGGGAACGAGGGTTCATCCGAAAGGGTATGCACGAGGGTGAGGTCATGTATCGCATTGGCAAGCCCGATCACGAGGCCGTCGTCAGCGACGTCAAGGGCAAACCCGAAGAGAAGGCCTGGACCTACTATCCGCACTCTCGGGATCCACAAACCCTGACCATCATCACCTTGCGAGCTGGTGTCGTCGCAGAAATCGAGCGCAAGGTCTCTCGCTAGCCTCTGGCACAACAGCGACGCCTAACCCTTCGCTCGAGGCGACAGCCACCGGCTTGGCACTTGGCCCGCGAAGCGCTCGCTGTCATCATCCGCTTCGCGGGCCAAGCGCCAATCCGGCGCCTGCGCCTCAGCTCATACGTTAGGCCTCGCAGCCCACCGCAGCGCTGTCGTTCCAGCACCAACATGTCCAGCCCCTCCCCAGAGCATGAGTACCTGCTGCTTTCCCGTGGGCAGTGGGACCCGGCGAAGTCCGCCGAAGAGATTCAAGCCGCCATCGACAGCTTCTACGTCTGGTATGAGCGCCTCGTCGTCGAGGGAAAGTTCAAACGCGGCCGTAGGCTCGCCACGGGGGCAAAGCTCGTTACCGGCTCAGGCGTAGTCGACGGCCCGTTCGCCGAGGCGAAGGAAATCATCGGTGGCTACTGGTTCATTGTTGCCAGCACCCTTGAGGAGGCCGCAGCCATTGCTGCCGATAACCCCTGCCTTGCATGCGGCCTGGCCTACGAGGTTCGACCCATCGAGCTTGAGCGTGCAAGTGCATATCGCACCACCAACGAGACTCCAAGCACGAGCAAGTAGAGCCCACGCCATAGCTCCAACTCGAGTGCCACCGAAAGCGAGGCCTAACCCTTCGCTCGAGGCGACCCTCCACGGCTTGGCACTTGGGCCGCGAGCCGTTGTGGTCCATCATCCGTCTCGCGGCCCAAGTGCCAACCCGCGGCGGTCGCCTCAGCTCAAACGTTAGGCGTCACACGAAGTGCCGGCACTCTCCGACCTACTTCCCTTCCTGCAGGCCAATGCCANTGCCGGCACTCTCCGACCTACTTCCCTTCCTGCAGGCCAATGCCAGTGCCGTCTTCGGCCTGGTAGGAGCTCTTGGCGGGGGCCTTCTCTCCTACATCGCTACTTCTTTGCAGAAGCGGCGCGACTTCGATCTTCAGGTTTGGGGGAAGCTGTTTGACCGACGAATCGCTGCGCATGAGAAGGTCATCTCACTCGCCGTCGAGATGCGAGTCATGGTCAGTCGTGCTGAGCTAGATGCCAACGGGGAGATACGCCGCTCGCCCCAGGTTCTCTTGTCAAAGCAGGTATTCGAGGACTGGTTCATACGGTACACGCAGCTAACACTTGAAGGTACGACCTGGCTTAACACACCGACTAAACGTGAGGTCAACCTCGTACAAGACAATTTGATCGAACTTCATGTGCGTCCTTCAAAAGTCCCATCTGAACACTATCCAGACGTCGGAGAACTCGTTCGTCAAGACTTCATCGACCTCTCGACCTCGCTAGAGAAAGTGGAATTTGGCTTCTTCACGCACGACATCAGACGGCTTAAGCTGAACAGCCTTGATGACTGGCATAAGTACAAGCGTCCTCGGACGGAGCAGCGCCTTCTAGCAACCGCGCTCCTTACGCAGGAAGCGAAAGTTCGGGCAATGGAGCGTCGCGACAGTGACGCCTA
>QJOU01000255.1 GCA_003265685.1 Piscinibacter caeni
GCCCCTCAGCTCAAACGTTAGGCCGCATGAACTACCTTCGCGAGGATCTCAAGTTCTCGGCCATTGCCGCCGCCGTACTCGCGATTCCTCTAGTCTGGCTCTTCGGTGCTTTCTGGAACCCACACGGGTCTTTCGGCTCCGACGTTCTTTTCATTGTCGGAACAGTAGGCATTGCCCCCTTGCTCTACATTTCGGGGAGCCTAGCACCAGCGCTTGGCGTCGTCGCCTTCCTGCTCGGCTGCTTAGCTCAGTTCGCATACTTCACCGCCATACTGTTTGCGCTCAAGCGAGGTTGGCGCGCCTTGACCGCCGGGCGCTAGCCTCTCGAACAATCGCCACCTCAGAGCAACGATCGTCGCGCAGCGCAAGGTCGCGTCCACGAAGTAGTCGAACGGCAAAGTCCATGCGTCCAGCTGCAGGTTGCCTGGTTGCCTGGTTGCCTGGTTGCCTGGTTGCCTGGTTGCCTGGTTGCCTGGTTGCCTGGTTGCCTGGTTGCCTGGTTGCCTGGTTGCGCTCCGAGCATGCGGCCTAACCCTTCGCTCGAGCGGGACCTCCGCCGGCAAGGCACTTGGCCCGCGAGGCGCTGGCTCTTATCATCCGCCTCACGGGCCAAGCGCCTTCCCAGCTACGGCCCCTCAGCTCAAACGTTAGGCCTCACGACCCACCTCGCTCATGCCTGTCACGTGGACGAACAGCCAAGACCAAGTCGACTGGCTCGAACTCGAATCGCTCTATCGCTTGGCTCCCCTGGGCAACAAGAGCGCAGAGCATCTGCGCACAGTCTTCACCAACAGTAGGTTCAAGTTCTTCGCGTACGAGAACGGGAAGCTTGTTGCCGCTGGCCGTGCACTGTCAGACGGAGCGGACTGCTCGTACATCTGTGACGTGGCGGTCATGCCTAGCCATCAGGGCTCAGGTGTCGGGCGCGAAATGGTCTCACGCTTGGTCGAGGCCTCGCGCGGGCACAAGAAGATCATCCTCTACTCAGTGCCTGGCAAAGAGGGCTTCTATCGCAAGCTCGGCTTCATGCGCCTGCTCACGGCTATGGCCATCTTCGAGAATCAAGCTGCCGCCATAGAGCGTGGGCATCTCGGTGAGGCCTAACCCTTCGCTCGAGGCGACCCTCTACGGCTTGGCACTTGGGCCGCGAGGCGCTCGCTGGCATCATCCGCCTCGCGGCCCAAGCGCCAATCCGCTCCGGGCGCCTCAGCTCAAACGTTAGGCGTCATGCAAAGCCAGTTCGTTCTCCACGCCGCGCTCCAACGGGAAAAGGTGGAGTCGTTCGACCGATACCCGTTCTCGCTTCCGGTCGTTCGCTCGCTCGATCGCGTCGCCCTTCACCCAAAGATGACCTACTTCATCGGCGAGAACGGTTCGGGCAAGTCCACCCTTCTCGAAGCGATCGCAGTGTCACTAGGCTTCAACGCAGAGGGCGGAAGCAAGAGCTTCAGCTTCGGCACAAGGCGCTCGCACTCCGAACTCCACGAGTATCTTCGCGTTGCGAAGGGCTTCCGTCGCCCGCGAACCGGCTTCTTCCTTCGAGCCGAGAGCTTCTTCAACGTCGCTACAGAGATTGAACGGCTCGATGAGGATCCCTTTGGTGGCCCGCCAATTACGGATGCCTACGGCGGACGCTCGTTGCACGAGCAGTCGCACGGTGAGTCGTTCCTCGCACTCATGAACGAACGCTTCAGTGGGCAGGGGCTCTACATCCTCGATGAACCGGAGGCAGCACTTTCGCCACAACGCCAGTTGGCTGTGCTGTCTCGCATTCACGACCTTGTCCTGGATGGATCGCAGTTCATCGTTGCCACGCATTCGCCCATCCTTATGGCCTATCCCGATTCGTGCATCTATCAGTGCACCCAAGAAGGTCTTTCGCAGGTCGACTACGAGGACACAGAGCACTATCTGGTCACCAAACGGTTCCTGACCGATCGGCAACACATGCTGCAAGCGCTGCTGGAGCGCCGCGATGACGCCTAACCCTTCGCTCGAGGCGACCCTCCACGGCTTGGCACTTGGGCCGCGAGGCGCTCGCTGGCATCATGCACCTCGCGGCCCAAGCGCCAAGCCGCGGCGGTCGCCTCAGCTCAAACGTTAGGCCTCACAGCAGCAAGCATGCGCACTTTGTCGGCGTGGCAAACACATCCGGAAGTCATGAGCCTCCATCTGCAAGCCGATCTACAAGCCAACGCCGACCGCTTCGTCGCCTCGGTCAAGTCAAGCGGCACTGTTTGGGGTTTGCGGTCGCCTAACGGCTGGGCCTACTGTCCTTCCAATCACACCGACACAGACGTACTACTCTTCTGGTCAGAGCGCGCCTACGCGGCACGACATGCAAAGGAAGAGTGGCAGTCCTACGAAGCCACTTCTATCCCAGTCGACCAGTTCATCGACAGTTGGCTCAGAGGTATGCATCAAGACGGACTCCTCGTCGGCGTCAAATTCAACGCCGACTTGGCAGGTTTGGAGCTAACGCCTCGCGAACTCGCAGCCGCCCTCACGAGTGAGGCCTAACCCTTCGCTCGAGGCGACCCTCCACGGCTTGGCACTTGGGCCGCGAACCCGTGGTGCCTATCATCGGGCTCGCGGCCCAAGCGCCAATCCGCGGCGGTCGCCTCAGCTCAAACGTTAGGGCGCACAGCCACCCGAAGCCGAGGCTCGTGCGCTCCGGTCTCGCCAATGTTCAGCAAGAGCATCTGCGGGTGGTTGTCGCTTCATGGCTTCAACACCGCTCTAGGCGGAAGGTCTGCGCGCTTCGGGGCCAGAGCAATGCCGCCTTCTCGCAAAGCTCATGCATCTGCACCGAGTGAACCTTCGTCTTCGGATGGTTGGCGTCTCGACCCGAAGAATCATTCCTTTATCGTCAACGTCGGCGCGGGCCGCCCGTCCGCTGGCGGGCGGCGAACCGCTACCGCTCGCGCGCGAGTTGCCAAAGAGCTTGCGCCATCGCATTAGCCGTATGGGCTCGGGAGTAGGTTCTTGTCCGCAGTCAGTCCAGCTCTCAGGCGTAAGCCACCAGAACAAATTCAACTGCAAGCCCACCTCACGCTGCCTGCCCCGAGTGCGCCCTAACCCTTCGCTCGAGGCGACAGCCACCGGCTTGGCACTTGGCCCGCGAAGCGCTCGCTGTCATCATCCGCTTCGCGGGCCAAGCGCCAATCCGGCGTCTGCGCCTCAGCTCAAACGTTAGACCGCACAGTCAGCAGTCCATTGACGCATGCTTTTTTCTCTTCGACCCTAGGAGGCTACTCATGAGGCAGGTTCTGTGGAACGCGATGACGCTGCTCACAGTCGCCCTTGGCGTTCACCTAACAGCCTTCGCAAGCGACTGTGACGTGGACTGTGGGAAGAAGTGCTACAAGAAGCGCTGGGGTATCAAGTACGACGACCCAGCGTGCCGTACTACATGCGAGGCACGCAAGGGGGCCTGCCGAGTGGTCGGGAAAAAAATTCCGTCTATCCCTGGGATCACCGATCGTTCGATTCTGCCGCCAGATCCCCGCGAGCTCTACTACCAACAATGTGCGATCCCATTCAATCGCATCACCTCAATAGCCACAATCGACTGCCCAAACTACCGGGACGCAATGGCCGCTCGGGACCTCATCAAGGACGCAGGAGAGGTCATCTTCGCCGCGCGCATGGCTACGCCTTCGGAGTTCGACGGCGTGCGTATCCGGTGGTGTCCTTTGCGTCGCGCAGAAGGTATGACTCCTCGGGGAGATCTGATTTACCTGCATCCGCGCCTGCAAGATGAGGACATTCCCGAGATTGCGGCTACGTTACTGCACGAATTGCAGCACATTCGGCAGTGGCGCCGGCACGGCGAGAGCTTTAAATGCAAGTACTCCGAAGAGTACGTCAAGTGCAGTGGTTGCCAAGACGATGGACATCGACTGGAGCGAGAAGCTTACCAAGTCGAGGACGAACTCATGAGAAAGCTGGACGAAGAAGCAGTGGTGTGCGCGACGAGCGCCGGCCAATGTGATCTTCCGACCGGCGAGCCTTGGTTTGTCGGCATGTCCTGCAGCTGTTTCTCGGAAAGGCGCGAGTACTACGGCCGCGCCATCCGGTAGCACCGTCCACTATAGCCTTGGCTGTGTGAGTGCGGTCTAACCCTTCGCTCGAGGCGACAGCCACCGGCTTGGCACTTGGCCCGCGCACCGGCCAGTGCCATCATCCGTCGCGCGGGCCAAGCGCCAAGCCGCCGTCTGCGCCTCAGCTCAAACGTTAGGCGTCACAATTCCCACCATGCGCGACTTTGCACTTGCGATTTCTGGCGTTCTTGTCGGTGGACTTATTACGCTGGGAGGGACCTTTCTTCAGGCGAAACTTTCCGCAGATAAGGAAGGCAAGGCAGAGTTGCGTACAAAGCTCGAACTGCTATTGCAGGCTCATCATGCCGATCTTGGCTGCCACATGTACTTCCTATCCGATGGCGAGTACCCGACGCGTTGCGATGAGGGGCAGTTTGGCTGGAGGGCGATGGCCCTGTCGAACATTTACTTCCCTGATCTAACGCCGGCTCTAGCCGCCTTCAATGATGCTTCTGCAAAGGGCCGTGCGGCTAGGCAACAGTGCGATATTGATCACCCACAGTCACCCCGTACGGTTGCACACACCAAGTGTGTCCAGCAGGTACTGAAGAGCACGACTGTGTCCGCCGAAGTGGGTGAAATTGCCGTAGAAGCTTCCAAGCAGGCAACTCGGCTCCGACTTGAGTGACGCCTAACCCTTCGCTCGAGG
>QJOU01000256.1 GCA_003265685.1 Piscinibacter caeni
AGTCGCCGCGCAGATCGGGCCACGCGGTGCGGCAGGGCGCGTCGGCGGCGCAGGCGTCCAGCAGCGCGTCGAGCGCGGCCTGGGCGTCGGCCGCGGCGCTGGCCGGCAGGCCCATGTCCGGCGGCGCCACGCCGTCCAGCACGCTGCGCCGCACCGCCTGCGGGAACTGGCGCTGGTAGTCGAGCGCGGCCCGTGTGCCGTAGGAGATGCCCACCAGGTTGATGCGCTCGGCGCCGAGCGCGCGGCGCACCGCGTCCAGGTCCTGGCTGGCGAGCACCGTGGTGAAGTAGGCCAGGCCGCCGTCGCGCCCCTGGGGCAGGGCCTGCAGCCGGGCGCGGCACGCGGCCAGCCGGCGCAGCGTGGCCTCGACGTCGGCCTGCTCGGACAGCGGCATGTCGTCGGCGTCGTCGCAGGCCAGCGGTGCCGAGCGCCCGGTGCCGCGCTGGTCGACGAACACGATGTCGCGGCGCTGGTTCAGCCGCGCGAACAGCCCCATCAGCGCCGGTGCGACGCCGATCGCGCTCTGGCCCGGGCCGCCGGCGAGCAGGAACACCGGGTCGCCCAGCTTGCGCCGCGCCTGGGCCGGCACGACGGCGTAGTGCACCTCGATGCGCGGGCCGTCGGGCCGGGCCGGGTCGAGCGGGCGCGGCAGGCTGCCGCACAGCGCCTCGTGCGGCAGGCCGGGCAGGCGGCACGGCGTGGCCGGCGCGGCCTGGGCGGCCTGCGCCGACAGCGCGGCCAGCCCGACCAGCCATGCCGCGGTCCGGCGCCTCATGGCTCCTGCAGGAAGCGGTTGAACTCGCCGCTGTCGATCAGGCGTTGCAGGTCGCTCGCGCCGCCGATCAGCACGCCGCGCGCGAACACCATCGGGAAGGTCGGCCAGCCGGTCCACATCTTCAGCGCATTGCGGCGCCGCCACTGGCTCAGGTAGCTGCCGAACTCGAGGTACTGGAAGGCGTGGCCGGCCGCCGCGAGCGCCTTGCGGGCGCGCCGGCAATGCGGGTTGCCGGCCATGCCGACCACCAGGATGCGGTTCGAGGCCGCGGCCGCCTGCACGTTGTGCACGACGTCGGCATGCAGGTTCGCGACCTTGTCGCGGATCGCCGGGTGCAGCCGGCTTTCCTCCAGGATGCTGCGGGGCATGGAACTCTCGAGGCTCGAAAGCCCCGAGGTTAGCCCAGGCCCGCGCTGTGTCTCAGGTGGCGAGCACGCCGCGCTGGTAGTCGGCCACGGCCTGGTGGATCTCCTGCACAGTGTTCATCACGAACGGGCCGTACTGGGCGATCGGCTGCTTCAGCGGTGCGCCGGCCACGAACAGCACCTGCGCCGGCCCCGTCGCGCCGGCGCCGAGCTCGAACCGCACGCCGTCGGCGCCCGCGTCGTTGGCGAGGATGGCCATGTGCTCGCTCGGCACCTCGCGCGCGCCGATCGCCACCGGCACGCCGCCGTAGACGTAGGCGAAGGCGTTGTGCCCGGCCGGCAGCGGCAGCTCGAACGTGGCGCCCGGCGGCAGCGTGAGGTCGAGCACCAGCGGCTCGGTGGTCGGGCGCGTCACCGCCCCGGTCACGCCGTGCGTGCGGCCGGCGATCACGCGCACTGCCACGCCCGCGGGCGTCTCGAAGCGCGGCACGTCCCGCGGCGACACGTCGCGGTAGGCGGGCGGCTGCATCTTGTCCGCGGCGGCGAGGTTGACCCACAGCTGGAAGCCCGCCATGCGGCCTTCCTGCTGCTCGGGCATCTCGCTGTGGATGATGCCGCGCCCGGCGGTCATCCACTGCACGCTGCCGGGCTCGAGCAGGCCCTCGTTGCCGACGCTGTCGCGGTGCCGCATGCGGCCGGCCTTCATGATCGTGACGGTCTCGAAGCCGCGGTGCGGGTGGTCCGGGAAGCCGCCGATGTAGTCGGCGGCCGAGTCGCTGCCGAAGGCGTCGAGCATCAGGAACGGGTCGAGCCGCTGCTGCAGCGGCTGCGTCAGCACGCGCGTCAGGCGTACGCCGTCGCCGTCGGAGGTGGGCTGGCCGCGCACCAGGCGCTCGACGCTGCGCGGGCGGGTCAGGGCGGGGGCGGGGGTGACGGTGGGGATGTTCATGGTCTCAATGTAGAGGCCACCCGCGCCGCGGCGAAGTTCACGGACTTGCATGCAGCACTGAAAGTGGCTGCACGCGTACATCGCAAACCTGCGAAAGCCTCCACACGGCATCCGGGTTAACCCTTGGAGTCGGACCCGGACGCCTCTGAATACTCCGCCCCATTCCCTCAGCAGATGAGAAATCCTCGATGCAACGCAGGCAGTTCCTGGCCGGCACCGCCGGCGTCGCCTTCCTCTCCAGCAGCCGTGCGGCCGAACCCGGCGTCGGCGACGCGGAGATCGTGTTCGGCAACACCGGCATCCTCAGCGGCCCGCTCGGCGGGCAGATCAAGATCATGCTGGCGGGCGCCGAGCTGGCCTTCGCCGAGGCACGCGCCGCCGGCGGCATCCATGGCCGCACGCCGCGCATCGTCTCGCTCGACGACGAGCTCAAGCCCGATCGCGCGGTGGCCAACGTCGAGAAGCTGCTCGGCGAGCACAAGGTGTTCGGCTTCTTCGGCTGTGTCGGCTCGGCCACCACCGCGGCCACCGCCAAGGTGCTGCAGCAGTCCGGGGCCCCGGCCTTCGGCGGGTATGCGGTCGCGGACTCGGCGCGCGAGAAGGTCAAGGGCTCGGCCTACTTCCTGCGCGCCACCTCCGGCCGCGAGGCGCAGGTGCTGGTGCAGCACCTGACCACCATCGGCGTCACCCGCATCGCTGCCGCCGTGCTCGACAACCCCGGCGGCCAGGAGGCCCGGGCGCTGCTCGAGGCGGCCCTGCAGCAGCACCAGCTCAAGCCGCAGGCGGTGGCGGCGGTCAAGGGCGACGGCAGCAACGTCGCCGATGCGGCCAAGGCGCTCTCGGAGGGCGAGCCGCAGGCGGTGATCATGTACCTGGGCGGGGCGCTGCCCGGCGAGCTGATGAAGGCCACCTGGGCGCTCGACCGCCATCCGATGTTCTACGGCATGTCCATCGTCGCGGGCGAGGTCACCGCCAAGGTGGCCGGCGAACGGGCGCGCGGGCTGGCGATCTCGCAGGTGGTGCCCTACCCCTGGGGCGAGGTCGAGCCGGTGGTGCGTGACTACCGCCGCCTGGTCGAGAAGGCCAACGTGCCGCTGGGCTACTACAGCTTCGAGGGCTACCTGAACGCACTCGTGCTGCTCGAGGCGCTGCGCCGCACCGGCCGCGACCTGACCCGCCCGAAGCTGCATGCCACCCTGCGCAGCCTGAAGATGCGCCTGGCCGGCATGGACGTCGACTTCGGCGCCGGCTCGCACACCGGCTCGCGCTTCGTCGAGCTGGTGCAGGTCACGCGCGAGGGCCGCTTCGTGCGCTGATCCCGCACGGCGCCGCTTCGCGGTGTAATGCGCGGGTCCCCGTCACGACCCACGCCACCATGAAGCTCTTCTACAGCCCCGGCACCTGCTCGCTGGCCCCGCACATCGTGCTGCGCGAGGCCGGCCTGGCCTTCGAGCCGGTGCTGGCCAGCACCAAGACCCACCAGCTGGCCGACGGCACCGACTACTACACGATCAACCCCAAGGGTTACGTGCCGCTGCTCGAGCTCGACGACGGCCAGCGCCTGACCGAAGGGCCGGTGATCACCCAGTACTTGGCCGACCGCGTGCCGGAGAAGAAGCTCGCCCCGCCGGCCGGCACGATGGCGCGCTACCGGCTGCAGGAGTGGCTCAACTTCATCACCAGCGAGGTCCACAAGGCCTACGGTGCACTGTTCAACCCGGGCATGCCGGAGGAGGGCAAGGCGCTGTTCCGCCAGAAGCTGCGCGGCCGCTACGAGTGGATCGAGGGCCAGCTCGGCGACCAGCCCTTCCTGATCGGCGAGGACTTCTCGGTCGCTGACGCCTACCTCTTCACCTGCACGCGCTGGGCGCCGTTCTGCAAGGTCGACCTGACCGGGCTCGACCGCGTCGCCGCCTTCATGGCGCGGGTCGCGGCGCGGCCGGCGGTGCAGGACGCGCTGCGCGCCGAGGGCCTGCTGAAGGCCGCCTGAGCATGGGCCGCCTCGGTGCGCTGCTGCTGTCCGCCGGCCTCGCCGCTGCGGCGACGGCGGCCGAGCCGCCGCGCGGCCGGCACGACGGCCGCTTCTGCGTCACGGTGGCCGAGGCCGCGCCGGACTGCGGGCCGGTGCAGGTCGACGTGCTGCGCCAGAGCCGGCTGCGCGTGCGGGTCGCCGACATCGTCTACCACCTCGAGCTGCACAGCAGCCAGCTCGACGTGGTGCTGATGCACGGCGCGATGCAGATCGACGGCTTCGTCGCGCCCTACGAATGGGTCGACCAGGCGCTGCGCTTCGACGACCTCGAGAAGCGCACCCGCTACGAGCTGACGCTCACGCGCTAGGCGCCGCCTGCGCCTTGGCCGGCGCGCGCAGCACGCCCTCGCAGGCGCTGCGCGGCGGGGTGCCGGCGCGCAGGCCGCGGCAGACCGTGTCGAGCCGCGCCTGCAGGCGGCCCAGCACC
>KZ836171.1 GCA_003265685.1 Piscinibacter caeni
CTTGGCCACGGCCAGCGGCTGCAGTTCTTCGCTCGTCTCGACGAGGATCGCACGGTCCGCGCCGATCGCCATCGCGGTGCGCAGCGTCTCCTGGCACTGCGTGACGCCGCAGGACACCGCGACGATCTCGGTGGCCACGCCCTTCTCCTTCAGCCGCACCGCCTCTTCCACGGCGATCTCGTCGAAGGGGTTCATCGACATCTTGACGTTGGCGATATCGACGCCCGTGCCGTCGGACTTCACACGTACCTTGACGTTGTAGTCGACGACGCGCTTGACCGGGACCAGGATCTTCATGCGCGCTCCTCGTGGATTGACGTTTACGTTAATGTGGCGATTCTAGGCGGACCAAATAGCACGATCGTTCTATTTTAGGCGCGGCCGGCCCCGCACCGGCCGCAAGACCCCTCGCTTTAGACTGCCGCCCCGTGAAACACATCGGTCTGTTCGATTCCGGCGTCGGCGGACTGTCCATCCTCGCGGCGGTGCACCACGCCCTGCCCCAGGCCCGGCTGCACTACGTGGCCGACTCGGCATGGGCACCCTACGGCGAGCTCGACACGCCGGCGATCCGCGCGCGCGCGCTGCGCATCGCGCAGCACTTGGCGGACGCGGGCGCGCAGCTGATCGTCGTGGCCTGCAACACCGCCACCGCCGCGGCCGTGACCGAGCTGCGGGAGCAGCTCGCGCCGCGCCCGGTGGTGGGCGTCGAGCCGGGACTGCGGCCCGCGCTGGCGCTCAGCCGCAACGGCCGGGTCGGCGTGATGGCCACGCGCTCGACGCTGGCCAGCGAGCGTTTCCGCGCGCTGCTCGAACGCGAGGCGGGCGGGCGGGCGGTGCAGCTGCAAGCCTGCATCGGGCTGGCCGATGCGATCGAGGCCGGAGAGTTCGACGATCCGGCACTGCTGGCGCTGATCGAATCGCACGTGCGGCCCCTGCGCGAAGCCGGGGTCGAGGCCGTGGCGCTCGGCTGCACGCACTACCCGTTCGTGCGCGCCGCCATCGAACGGGCCTTCGGCCCCGGCGTCACCGTGGTCGACACCTCGGCGGCGGTGGCCGCGCAGGTCGCGCGCGTCTCCATGGCACTGCCCGAGAGCGATGCTGCCGGGCCCGCCGACGTTCTGCTGCAGACCACCGGCGACCCGCAGCACCTGGCCACGTTCGCGGCGCGCTGGTTGCCGTTCCAGGTGCGCGTCGAGGCAGCGCCGGCCGGTCTCTGAGGCTATCGCGCCACCGGCGTCAGACCCGCGGCGCGGTCGAGCAGCGCCAGCCCGGCAGGCAGGCAGACGCGCTTCAGGTCGTAGCGCTGCACCACCGTCTCGCGCGCCGCGGCACGAATCGCGCCGACCTCGCCGCGCCGCGCCAGCACCTCGGCCAGCTTCGCGGCCAGCGCCGGTGCGTCGAAGAAGTCGGTCAGCCAGCCGTTCGTGCCGTCGACGATCACCTCCTCCACCGGCGCGGTGCGCGAGGCCACCACCGCGCAGCCGCTGGACATCGCCTCCAGCAGCGACCAGGAGAGCACGAACGGGTAGGTCAGGTAGGCATGCACCGCCGAGACCTGCAGCACGCGCGCGTACTGGTCGTAGGGCAGCTTGCCGGTGAAGCGCACGCGGCTCGTGTCGAGCCGGTCGCCGAGTTCCTTGAGCAGGCGCGCGCGGTAGGTGTCGCCCGGCGGCAGGCGCACGCCGTAGCTGACCTCGTCGCCGCCGACGATCACCACCCGCGCGTCGGGCGCGGCGGCCAGCAGCGCCGGCAGGCAGCGCATGAAGGTGTGGAAGCCGCGGTAGGGCTCGAGGTTGCGGGCCACGTAGGTCACGATCGGGTCGCCGGCGCGCAGCGTCCAGTCGCCCAGCGTGAGCTCGGCGGCGGGGTTGGGCACCAGCGCATCGGTGTCCACGCCCTCGTGCACCACCGCGAGCCTGGCCTGGAACTCGGCCGGGAACTGGGCGCGCTGCCACTGCGTCGGGCAGACGCCCAGGTCCATGTCGTACAGCGCCTGCAGGTGCGGCATGCGGCGCAGCTGCAGCCGGTGCAGCGCGGCCGCGGCGCTCGGGTACTCCGGGTCGAAGCCGAAGTCCGAGCCGCTCGCCTTGTAGAAGAACTCGCAGTAGCCGAGCATCGGCACGGCCGGGAACTCGGCGCGCACGAACATCGCCTCGCCCCAGCCCGGGTGCACCACGATCAGGTCGGGCACCAGGTTCTTCTGCTTGAGCAGGTGCAGCGCGCGCACCACCATCTGGCCGCGGTGCACCTGGCGGTCGAGCTCGCGCAGGTGCGCCGGCACCGGGTTGTCGGCCGCCGGCTCCTCGGGCATGCGGTAGCTCAGCAGGTGCAGCTTCGAGTGGCGGAAGGTGATGCGCGCGACCGCGGCCTGTTCGCCGATGCCCACCACCTCGTCGCCGCGCTTGAGCAAGGCGTCGATCAGGTGGCGGTATTGCCCGGGCAGGTTCTGGTGGATGAAGCAGATGCGCAAGAAGACTCCTCGTGCCGGTCACCAACCTTACCAAACCGGAACCTCAGCGCAGCGCGGCCGCTGCGGCGCGGCCGCGCGCCACGTCCAGCGGCGCCAGCAGCACGAGGCCGAGCACGAAGAACAGCGCGGTCGAGAGGATGGCCAGGCGGTGGTCGCCGCCGCTGAGCCAGGTGACCAGGCCGTAGGTCAGAGGCCCGGCGATGGCGGCCAGCCGCGTCGCGAAGGTCCACAGGCCGTAGAACTCGGCGCGCTGCGTGTCGGGCGCGAACACGCCGACCATCGCGCGCCCGGCCGACTGGCTGGAGCCCATGCACAGGCCGGCCACCACGGCAGCGACCCAGAACAGCCCCGGCCCGGTGGCGAGGTAGGCCAGCAGCGTCATCAGCACCCAGCCGGCCAGCGTGACCGCCAGCGCCGGCTTGTGCCCGAGCCGGTCCTGCCCGTAGCCGAAGGCGAAGGCGCCCAGCGCGGCGGCGATGTTCACCAGGAACACCAGCATCATGGTCTGCGCCTGCTTGAAGCCGAGCACCTGCTCGGCATACACCGCCGCCAGCGCGATCACCACCGCGATGCCGGCCTGGTAACACACGCCGCAGGCGAGCAGCCAGCTGAAGTCGCGCAGCGTGCGCGCGTGGCGCGCGGTGTCGGCGAGCTGGCCCAGCGCCTCGCGCAGGCCGCCGCCGCCCGGCGCACCCGACCCCGCTGCGGCGCGCGGCACGGCCCGCTCGCGCAGCAGCGCGAAGGTGGCCAGCGAGGCGAGGCCGTAGACCGCCGCGGTGATGACCATGGTCACCGGCACGAACTGCGTGGCCGCCTGGCCCTGCGCCTGCGCCCACAGCACGTAGGCCAGGCTCAGACCGAGCGACAGCATGCCGCCGCAGTAGCCGAAGCTCCAGCCCCAGCCGGAGACGCGCCCGAGCGCATCGGGCCGCGCCAGCTCGGGCAGGAAGGCCGCGGTCAGCGTCTCGCCGTAGGAGTAGGCGACGTTGGAGACGATCATCGCCGCCGCGGCCAGCCACAGGTCGCCGCGGCCGACCCCCGCGAGCGCGAGCGTGGCCAGCACGCAGGCCGCGGTGGTCCAGGCCAGCAGGCGCTTCTTGCAGGCATGCAGGTCGGCATGGGCGCCGAGCCCCGGCATCGTGAACATCACGATCAGGCTGGAGGCGGCGATCACCAGCGTCCAGGCGAGCGTGGCCCAGTCCGCCCCGCCCGCCGCGACACCGACGAAGTAGGTGTTGAACACCGCCGTCAGCACGACCGTCGTGTAGCCCGAGTTGGCGAAGTCGTACATCGCCCAGCCGAACACCTCGCGCTTGCGCACGCCGTCGTTGAGCGCTTCCTGCGGGAACAGGGCCATGGTCGGGCTCAGAAGCTGTGAGAGAACCCAACGCACCCGCGCCGAGGTGACCAAGGGCCTTGGGCAAGGCGCGGCGCGCCGCCCAGACTGGCCGTCTGGGCCAGCGGCGCAACGCGGCCCAAGGCCCTTGGGTACCTCGGCCCTGCGGGTGAGCCCCGGGAAAGGGCCCACTGCGCGCTGCAAATGCTCGACGTGCCACCCGGCACGTCTGTGCTTTGCGCCTCCATTGGGCCCTTTCCCGGGGCCCACGCGGGTGCGTTGGGTTCTCTCACAGCTTCTCAGTGGTCGAAGCCGCGCATGGTAGGCGACCTATGATCGCCCTCGCGCGCGGGTGGCGGAACTNCAGTGGTCGAAGCCGCGCATGGTAGGCGACCTATGATCGCCCTCGCGCGCGGGTGGCGGAACTGGCAGACGCAGCGGGCTTAAAACCCGCCACTTCCCGCAAGGGGGTGTACGGGTTCGATCCCCGTCCCGCGCACCAGCCGAGAAGGGTCGCCATGCGCATCGCCGTCCGCCTGCTCCCCGGCCTGCTGCTCGCGCTGGCAGCCGCCGCGCTCGCGCAGCCGGCGCCCGCGCCGGACGCCGCGGACGCCGCGGCGCGCTGCGAGCAGCAGCATGCCGGCCAGGACCGGGCGCTGGCGAACTGCCTGTCGCGCGCC
>QJOU01000259.1 GCA_003265685.1 Piscinibacter caeni
TTTGGCACCGAAAACAAGGGGACCCCGAGATCGACGACATAGGCCTCGAGCTGCTGCGGCACGTCGGCGGCGCTGCGACGTGTGCGAGCACGAGATCCGAGCCATCATCGGCCCGAACGGCGCGGGCAAGAGTTCGATGCTGAACTGCATCAACGGCGTCTACCAGCCGCAGGCAGGCTCGATCGCCTTTCGCGGCAAGACCTTCAGGCACATGAGCTCGCGCCAGGTCGCCGAGATGGGCGTCGCACGCACGTTCCAGAACCTTGCGCTCTTCAAGGGCATGAGCGTGCTCGACAACATCATGACGGGCCGCAATCTGCGCATGAAGAGCAACCTGTTCCTGCAGGCGCTGCGCTGGGGGCCAGCCGAGAGGGAAGAGATCGCGCACCGCGAGGTCGTCGAGCGAATCATCGATTTCCTGGAGATCCAGGTCTGGCGCAAGACACCGGTCGGGCGCCTGCCGTACGGGCTGCAGAAGCGCGTCGATCTCGGCCGAGCGCTCGCGATGGAGCCGACGCTGCTGTTGCTCGACGAACCGATGGCCGGCATGAACGTCGAAGAGAAGCAGGACATGTGCCGCTTCATTCTCGACGTGAATGACGAGTTCGGCACCACCATCGTGCTGATCGAGCACGACATGGGCGTCGTGATGGACATCTGCGACCGCGTCGTGGTGCTCGACTACGGCAAGAAGATCGGCGATGGCACGCCCGACGCGGTACGCGGCAACGCCGAGGTCATCAAGGCCTACCTCGGCACGACCGACTGAGGAACACGATGATGGGCTTCCTACTCGAGACTCTCATCGGCGGCCTGATGTCGGGCATGCTGTATTCGCTGGTCGCGCTCGGCTTCGTGCTGATCTTCAAGGCCTCCGGCGTCTTCAACTTCGCGCAAGGCGCGATGGTGTTGTTCGCGGCGCTCGCGATGGCGCGCTTCGCCGAGTGGATCCCGTCGCTGCTGGGCATCCACAGTCGGCTGGTGGCCAACGTGCTCGCCTTCGCGGCGGCGATCGCCGTGATGGTCGCCGTGGCCAGGGCGGTCGAGAGGCTGTGCCTGCGCCAGCTGGTCAACCAGGAGGGCGTGACCTTGCTGATGGCCACGCTGGGCATCGCGCACTTCCTCGACGGCTTCGGCCAGAGCCTCTTCGGCAGCGACATCTACACCATCGACGTTGGCCTGCCCAAGGACCCGCTGACGGTGCTGGAGAGCACCCTGCAGGGCGGATTGCTGATCAGTAAGGAGGACTTGTACGCTGCCGCGATCGCCACCGCGCTGGTCGCGCTGCTGGCGCTGTTCTTCCAGAAGACCTCCACCGGCCGCGCGCTGCGCGCGGTGGCCGACGACCATCAGGCCACGCAGTCGATCGGCATCCCGCTCGACCGCATCTGGGTGATCGTCTGGAGCGTGGCGGGCTTCGTCGCGCTGGTGGCCGGCGTCATCTGGGGCAGCAAGCTGGGCGTGCAGTTCTCGCTGTCGCTGGTGGCGCTGAAGGCCTTGCCGGTGGTGATCCTCGGAGGCCTCACGTCGGTGCCGGGTGCCATCGTCGGCGGCTTGATCATCGGCATGGGCGAAAAGCTTTCCGAGGTCTACCTCGGCCCGGCGCTCGGTGGCGGCATCGAGATCTGGTTCGCCTATGCGCTGGCGCTCGTCTTCCTTCTCCTGCGGCCGCAAGGGCTGTTCGGCGAGAAGGTCATCGACCGCGTCTGAGCACACAAGGAGACACCACATGCTCTATCGCGAGAACGGCCAGCTCAAGACCACCTATCGCGCTGACCAGCAGATCTTCCCGATCCTGCAGGATCGCTGGGTGATGGCGATGTTGCTGCTCGGTGCGGCAGTGCTCGTGCCGTGGACGGCCAGCGAGTACCTGTTCCGCGCGATCCTCATCCCGTTCCTGATCCTGTCGCTGGCCGCGCTCGGCCTCAACATCCTCGTCGGCTACTGCGGTCAGATCTCGCTGGGCACCGGCGCGTTCATGGCGGTGGGCGCCTAAGCGGCCTACAACTTCCAGGTGCGCATCCAGGGCATGCCGCTGCTGGCCTCGCTGCTGCTCGGCGGTGGGTGTGCCACCTTGGTGGGCGTGCTGTTCGGCATTCCCAGCTTGCGCATCAGGGGGCTGTACCTCGCGGTGGCCACGCTGGCGGCACAGTTCTTCATCGACTGGTCCTTCCTGCGCATCAAGTGGTTCACCAACGACTCGCCCTCGGGCTCGGTGAGCGTGGCCGGCCTGAGCATGTTCGGGCTGCGGATCGAGACACCCGCGCAGAAGTACCTGCTGTGCCTCGCCTTCGTGATCGTGTTCGCGCTGGTGGCCAAGAACCTGGTGCGCAGCGCAATAGGCCGCGAGTGGATGGCGATCCGCGACATGGACGTGGCCGCGGCGGTGATCGGCATCCGCCCGGTCTACGCCAAGCTCACGGCGTTCGCGGTGAGCAGCTTCATTGTCGGCGTGGCCGGCGCGCTCTGGGGCTTCGTCCACCTGGGCGCGTGGGAGCCGGCGGCGTTCTCGATCGACCGCTCGTTCCAGCTGCTGTTCATGGTGATCATCGGCGGCCTGAGCTCCGTGATGGGCAGCTTCTTCGGTGCCGCGTTCATCGTGCTGCTGCCGATCTTCCTCAACCAGGCGCTGCCGGGCATCGGCAATCTCGTCGGCGTCGTGATCTCCACCACGGCCGTATCGCACGCCGAGACGATGATCTTCGGCGCGCTGATCGTCTGGTTCCTGATCGTCGAGCCGCACGGCCTGAGCCGGCTGTGGTCGCTCGGAAAGCAGAAGCTGAGGATCTGGCCGTTTCCTCACTGAAGCAGCGCAGCCAGGGGCTGCGTGAGCAAGTACGGCCGAACCCATCGAACACGACTGGAGACAACATGACGAAAACACGCGCGTTCATCGCCGCCGCGGCATTGACGATCTCGGCCGCTGCCGGGCCGAGCTTCGCGGCAGACAAGTCGCAATACTTCCCCTTGCTCACCTTCCGCACCGGGCCCTATGCGCCCAGCGGAACGCCGTGGGCCAACGGCTTCGTCGACTACTTCAAGCTGGTCAACCTGGAGGGCGGCATCAACGGCGTGCGCGTGCTCTGGGAGGAGTGCGAGACGGGTTACGCCACCGACCGCGGCGTCGAATGCTACGAGCGCATGAAGGGGAAGAACGGCGGCGCCACTGTCTTACAGACCATGTCGACCGGCATCACCTTCGCGCTCACCGAGCGCGGCGCCGCCGACAAGATCCCGATCCTCACGCCCGGCTACGGCATCAGCGAAAGCGCCGACGGAGAAGTCTTCAAGTGGAGCTTCCCGATCGCCGGCACCCACTGGGCCTCGGCCGACACGCAGGTTCAGTACGTGGCGCAGAAGGCGGGCGGCCTCGACAAGCTGGCGGGCAAGAAGATCACGCTGCTCTACCACGATAGCCCTTACGGAAAGGAAGCCATCCCGGTGCTCACCGCGCGGGCGAAGAAGCACGGCTTCGAACTGGTCACCATTCCCGTGCCGCACCCCGGGGTCGAGCAGAAGTCCGCCTGGCTGCAGATCCGTAAGAGCCGGCCCGACTTCGTGCTGCTGTGGGGCTGGGGCGTCATGAACAGCACGGCGCTGAAGGAGGCACAGGCCACCGGGTTCCCGAGGAACCGCGTGGTGGGCGTGTGGCCGTCCGGCTCCGACTCCGACGTCAAGGGCGTGGCAGGTGCCGAGGGCTACAGCGCAGTGCTCATCCTGCCAGGACCCGCCTTGGATTCGAAGATCGCGAAGAAGGTTGTGGACAAGCTCCATGCCAAGGGCGAGGGCTCGGGCCCGAAGGAAGAGGTCGGCTCTGCGCTGTACATGCGCGGCCTGATGAACGCGATGTTCGCCGTGGAAGGCGTGCGCCGCGCCCAGCAGAAGTTCGGCATCGGCCAGGTGATGACGCCGGCGCAGGCGCGCTGGGGTTACGAGAACCTTCAGATAGACCAGAAGCGGCTCGAGGAGCTCGGCATTGCCGACGTCATGCGGCCGACGGCAACAAGCTGCAAGGACCACATGGGTCCGTCAGCGGCGCGTGCCTACACGTGGAACGGCACGACCTGGGAGGTGAGCTCCGACTGGCTACGGGCCGACCCCGCAATCCTGGATCCGCTGCTCGAGGTCGCGACGAAGCGCTACGCCGCCGACAAGCAGCTGACACGCAGAGTCGCCGACGACTGCGCCTCCTGAGGCGGTCGAACTGCACGCGCATGGAGCCCGCATGAACGACACCGTTCTCGCCGTCAACGGCATCGAGGTCATCTACGACCGCGTCATCCTCGTGCTGAAGGGTGTCTCGCTGCAGGTGCGCGAGGGCGGCGTCGCGGCGCTGCTCGGTGGCAACGGCGCCGGCAAGACGACGGCGCTGCGGGCGATCTCGAATCTGCTCAGGGGCGAGCGCGGCGAGGTGACCAAGGGC
>QJOU01000260.1 GCA_003265685.1 Piscinibacter caeni
CCTGGCTGCCGCTGGCGATCTCGCTGCCGGCGGTGGCGATGCTGTCGGTGCTGCGGCGCACCTCCCCGACCAGCGAACGCAGCGAATCCTGCATGGTCAGCAGCGCGCGCTGCAGCTCGGCCGCCTCGTCGGCGCCGTGCACTTCGCTCCGGCTTGCGAGGTTGCCCTGGGCGATGGCCTCGGCAAGCGAGCGGGCCTGCCGCATCGGCTCGACGATGGAGTTCATGTTCAGCACCGTCAGCGGCGCGACGACCAGCACCACCGCGGCAAAGGCCGCGGCGCAGGCCAGCAACGCGCGCGTCATCGAGCTGCCGAACTCGGCACGGGCCGCGTCCACCTCGGCATAGACGATGCGCTCGATTTCCTGCAGGTCCTTCTCGACGTCGCGGACGTGGGCCTTGGCCTTGTCCAGCCGCTTGTCGGCCACCTTGGCGGTGTCGAAGGCGCCGTTCTGCACGGCATCGAGCACCGGTTTCGACTCGTCGACGTAGGACTGCAGGCTGGCGATCGCCTTGCGCGCCAACACGTTGTCCTCGTCGTCCTCGCCCTCGAGCAGGCTCTCGAAAGTCTTCTTCAGCGCCGCGGCTTCGGCGAGCCAGGCCTCGCGGTGCTTGAGCACGGCCACGCCGTCCTCGTAGTCGATCACCATGTTCTTCTCGTGGTAGCGCAGCTGGCCGAGCTCGGTGCGCAGCTTGCTCAGCGCGGCGATCTCGTGCACCGAGTGCTCCATGAACTCGGTGTTGAGGTCACGCAGGTGCACGCCGCTGGTGAAGGTCACCGCGCCGACCAGTGCAAACAGCCCGAGCACGACGGCGATGGCGCTCAGCATCCGCGTGCGGATCGTGAAGTTGCGCAGGAGGTGCTGGAGGTTCATGGTCTCGGGGTGCCTCTCGGGCGTGTGCTGGTCAGAAGGTTTCCCAGTCCGCGTCGTTCGCGGGGCCTGCCACCGCCACTGCGGGTGCCGGGGCAGGAGCCGCCTTGGGCGCGGCCTTGGGGGTCGGTGTGGCGGTCACCGGTGCGGCGGCCCGGGCCTTGGTCGCGGCCGGCTTCACCGGCGCGGCCGCCGCGGCGGGGGGCGTCTTCGCGGGACGGGCCACCGGCTTCGGCGCGCGGGCCGGTGCCTGCACGGGCTGCACCGCCTGCGTGTCGAGCCGGAAGCTGCCGACCAGCTGCGCCAGGCGCGCGGCCTGTTCCTTCAGGCTCTCGGCGGCGGCGGCGGATTCCTCGACCAGCGCGGCGTTCTGCTGCGTCATCTGGTCCAGGTGGTTGACGGCGGTGTTGACCTGGCCGATGCCGGTGGACTGCTCCGAGGTGGCCGCGCTGATCTCGCCGATGATGTCGCTGACGCGCTGCACGGAGGCGACGATCTCGCCCATCGTGCTGCCGGCGTCGCCGACCAGGCGCGAGCCGGCGTCGACCTTCTCGACGCTGGCGCCGATCAGGCCCTTGATCTCGCGGGCGGCATTGGCGCTGCGCTGCGCCAGGGCGCGCACCTCGCCGGCGACGACGGCGAAGCCGCGGCCCTGCTCGCCGGCGCGGGCGGCCTCGACGGCGGCGTTGAGGGCCAGGATGTTGGTCTGGAACGCGATGCCGTCGATCGTGCCGATGATGTCGGCGATCTTCTTCGAGGCGCCGTTGATCTCGTCCATCGTGGACACGACCTGCGCCACCACCTGGCCGCCGCGCTGGGCCACCTCGGCGGCCGAGGCCGCGAGCTGGTTGGCCTGTGCGGCCGAGTCGGCGCTGTGGCGCACGGTACCGGTGAGCTGCTCCATCGAGCTGGCGGTCTGCTGCAGGCTGCTGGCGGCCTGCTCGGTGCGGCTGGACAGGTCCTGGCTGCCGCTGGCGATCTCGCTGCTGGCGGAGGTGATGGATTCGGTGCTGCGGCGCACCTCGCCGACCAGCTTGCGCAGCGCGGCCTGCATCGCCGCGATGCCGCGCAGCAGGTCGCCCGTCTCGTCGCGCCCGCCCTCGGGCACGCGGCAGCTCAGGTTGCCCTCGGCGATCTCGGCAGCCACCGCGGCGGCCTGGCGCACCGGCGCACTCACCGAGCGCGTGATCAGCCAGGCCAGCACACCACCCAGCGCCAGGCAGGCGAGCAGCGTGAGGCCGATGACCGTGCGGGCGGTACCCAGCTCCTGGCGCGCCTCGGCCTGATGGCCGGCAGCCAGCTCGTTCTGGAATTCGCGCAGCGCGGTCATCGCCGCGAGGTACTCCTGGGCGGCCGGCAGCATGCGCTGGGCCAGCAGGGCCTGCGCGCCGGCGCTGTCGCCGCCCTTGGTCAGGCCGGTGACCTGGCGGCGCAGATCCAGGTAGGCCTGGCGGCGCTCGCCGATGGTCGCGAGCAGGGCCTTGCCGCGCTCCGACTCGATGGCCGATTCGAGATCCTTCTGCAGCGTGCTGATCTGCTCGGAGGTCTGCTTCATCAGCGGCGCGGCCCAGGCGTCGACCTCGGCGTGGCCGCCCGACTTGGCCAGCGCCACGGCGCGGGCGATGTTGAGCTCGGTCCGGCTGGTCCAGTCGGCCATCACCGCGGCGCGGCGGGCGTACTCTTCGGCCCGGGCGAGGTCGCGCTCGGTGGCGGCCATGCGCTGCCAGGCCACCAGCGCGATGGCCAGTGCCAGGGTCAGCACGGCGCCGAAGCCCGCGGCCAGGCGGGGACCCAGCCGAAGTTGCTGCAGGTTCATGGCGCAGATCGCTCAGTGGCGCGCGCGGCGCACCAGCGAGCCGACGTCCAGGATCAGCGCGACACGGCCGTCGCCCATGATGGTGGCGCCGGAGACGTCCTCGACGCGGCGGTAGTTCGACTCGAGGTTCTTGACCACGACCTGCTGCTGCCCGAGCAGCTCGTCGACCAGCAGCGCCACGCGCCCGCCCTCGGCCTCGACCACGACCATGATCGCGCTGACGCGCTCGAAGTCGAAGCGCGGCACGCTGAACACCTGCTCGAGCTCGAGCACCGGCATGTACTCGTCGCGCACCTGCACCACGCGGCCGGAGCCGCCGATCGTGCGGATCATCCCGTCCTGCACCTGGAAGGACTCGACGACGCTGGACAGCGGCAGGATGTAGCACTCCTCGCCGACGCCCACGCTCATGCCGTCCATGATCGCCAGGGTCAGTGGCAGGCGCACCTTGACGCTCATGCCGTAACCCTCGGCCGAGTCGATCTCGACCGTGCCGCCCAGCGCGGTGATGTTCTTCTTCACCACGTCCATGCCGACGCCGCGGCCGGACACGTCGGTCACCACCTCGGCGGTGGAGAAGCCGGCGGCGAAGATCAGGTTGTAGACCTCCTGGTCGGTCATCGAGTCGGGGGCGTCGATGCCCTTCTCGCGCGCCTTCTTCAGCAGCTTCTCGCGCGACAGGCCCTTGCCGTCGTCGCGCACCTCGATGACGATCGAGCCGCCCTGGTGCGAGGCCGACAGCGTGATCGTGCCGTGCTCGGGCTTGCCCTTGGCCACGCGCTCGGCGGGGCTCTCGATGCCGTGGTCGCAGCTGTTGCGCACCAGGTGCGTCAGCGGGTCGGTGATCTTCTCGACCAGGCCCTTGTCGAGCTCGGTGGCCTCGCCGTGCGTCACGAACTCGACCTTCTTGCCGAGCTTGGCGGCCAGGTCGCGCAGCATGCGCGGGAAGCGGTTGAACACCACCGACATCGGGATCATGCGGATCGACATCACCGCTTCCTGCAGGTCGCGGGTGTTGCGCTCCAGGTCGGCCAGGCCGGAGGCCATCTGCTGGTGCAGCGCCAGGTCCACGCTCTTGCTGTTCTGCGCCAGCATGGCCTGCGTGATGACGAGCTCGCCGACCAGGTTGATCAGCTGGTCGACCTTCTCGACCGAGACACGCAGCGTCGACGAATCGAGCGCCGCGCCGCCCGCCTTCTCGGCCTTGGCCGCCGGCTTGGCCGCCGGCTTGGGGGCCGGGGCGGCCGCGGCCGGCGCCGAGGCGGTATTCGCGCCGCCCTGCGGGGCGCCGGGCGCGTTGTCGAAGAAGCCATAGCCCGGGTCGCGCGTTTCCTCGGGCTGCGGCGCGCCGGGGTTGCCGGCATGGAAGCCGTAACCGGGGCCGAACGGCAGCAGCGCGAGCGCCTCGCGGGCGACGTGGAAGGTGAACAGGTCCAGCAGGTCGTTGTCGCTGCTGGTGGTGACGACCTTGAAGCGGCGGATGCCGTCGCTCGGCTGGCCGCCGTCGATGGGCTCCAGCGTGCCGAGGTCGGTGATCTCCTTGAAGAGTTCGGCGAGGCTGTCGGCCTGTCCCGGGTCCTCCAGCGGGCCGACACGCAGCTCGAGCTGGCGCGCCTGGCCGGCGGCGCCGTTCGCGGCGGCGTCGGCGGCCGGGGCCGGCGCGGCGGGC
>KZ836172.1 GCA_003265685.1 Piscinibacter caeni
TCAGCTCAAACGTTAGGCCGCACAGGGGAACCCTCTTGGTCCACGTATCGCAAGGCCTCTTCGCCGTCAGTGCCGCAATCGTCCTCGTGTTGGGTTCGCTGCACCTCGCATTCACGTTCAGCGGCAAGCGTTTCGATCCAAGAGACGCTGACCTCCTTACACGAATGAAGGAGGTCTCTCCGTTCATTACCCGCCAAACCACCATCTGGCGGGCGGGTCAAGGCTTCCACGCCAGTCACAGCTTCGGCGCCATGCTCTTCGGGCTGGTGTATCTCTACCTCGCGCTTGAGCCGAGCCACTTCTTGCTCAGTTCGTACTTCTTGCTCGGGCTTGGCCTGGTCTACCTGCTTGCCATGGCTGTACTTGCACGCCGCTACTGGTTCAGCATTCCCTTTCGCGGGGTCACTCTATCCTGCGTCTCGTATGCGGGCGCTTGGCTCGCGAGTGCGGCCTAACCCTTCGCTCGAGGCGACAGCCACCGGCTTGGCACTTGGCCCGCGAAGCGCTCGCTGTCATCATCCGCTTCGCGGGCCAAGCGCCAACCCGGCGTCTGCGCCTCAGCTCAAACGTTAGGCCTCACGACAAACGACGCCAAGGCCCCAGCCGTGCCGGTCAAGCTCGACGAAGTTCGCAAGTTCGCCATGGCGCTTCCCGACACAACGGAAGAGCCACATCACACCTATGGCTCGTTCCGCGTTCGAGGCAAGATCTTCGTCACCGTTCCTCCCGGCGGCCAGCTGCTTCATGTCTTCCTACCAGGCGAGAAGAGAGAACTGGCTCTTGCCCTCGATTCGGAGTTCCTGGAGCCGGTCACCTGGGGAACCAAGGTCCTTGGAGTCCGGGTCCAACTATTGAAGGCGAACAAGTCCACGGTTCTTCGGTTGGTTGAGCAAGCCTACGAGTACAAGTCGGCCCAGGTAGCCAAAGCCAAAGCCAATCGCGTGGCGCCCACAAAGCGTCAGCGAGCGGTGCGGTGAGGCCTAACCCTTCGCTCGAGGCGACCCCCACCGGCTGCGCGCTTGGGCCGCGAGGCGCTTGTTCTTATCATCCGCCTCGCGGCCCAAGCGCTCCGCCGCCGGGGTCGCCTCAGCTCAAACGTTAGGCCGCACAGGAACAACCGTGGAGTCTCGCGAAGTTCGAGTCGGTGTGGGTGTCATCGTCATGCGTGCCGGGCGCGTACTTCTTGGCGAGCGGGCTGGCTCCCATGGCGCGGGCACGTGGGCCTTTCCGGGCGGGCACTTGGAGTTCGGCGAGTCACCCGAGACGTGCGCCTCCCGAGAGGTACTTGAGGAAACGGGGCTTGAGGTCCGCAACCTGCATCGCGGCCCTTTCTCCAGCGATATCTTCGCCATAGAAGGCAAGCACTACGTAACGCTGTATGTTCTCGCCACCTGTCCACACGGAGCGCCTGAGGTTCGCGAGCCGCTAAAGTGCCTTCGTTGGGAATGGTTCGCCTGGTCGGAGCTACCGGAACCGCTGTTTCCGCCTGTCGCAACACTCGTCCGCTCAGGCTTCAGGCCCGCAGGTGCGGCCTAACCCTTCGCTCGAGCGGACCTCCACCGGCAAGGCACCTTGGCCGCGAGGCGCTGAGGTACATTTTGCACCTCGCGGCCAAGGCGCCTTGCCGGTGGCGTCCGCTCAGCTCAAACGTTAGCCGCTGGCTGTTCGTGCTTCAGTTCGTCTTGCACGCTGGCGCTCCGCGGCGCGTGGAGCCTTTTGGCCGCTCGGCGCACCGGATCGGCCGCTGGCTCGCCACCATCACCTGCGGGGGCCGGGCACCAGGGTCGCGAGAGCCAGTCGCGGCCGGCCAGGGCTGTCGCCCGCGCTCAACCAGGCCACCGCCTTTGTGCCGCGCCGCCAGGCTCTCGGCCACTCGCGTTGCCTCGTGGCACCGACCGTGCCTTCGTCGTTGGGCTGCGGCTAACCGGTCGTTCGAGCGGACCTCCACCGGCAAGGCGCTTGGGCCGCGAGACGCTCAGGAATATCATGCGCCTCGCGGCCCAAGCGCCTCGCCGGCGGCGTCCGCTCAACTCCAACGTTAGGCCGCACAACCAGCACCGTGCGCGCTTCAGCCTCCAGCACTCACCCTCCGCAGCGTGCGCGCATCGCTTCCAGTGAATCCTGGCTTCAGCGCATGCCGAAAGTGAAAACCGCCCTCTGAGGACCACTGCACCGGTCCAGCGTTTCGAAGCGCTCTAGCCTCTTCGACACTCTCCGCCAGAAACCAGACTGCGGCTGCCCGCTGAGTGCTGGTGAGCGAATTGGCTTCCCAGTCATTAGGAACCACGTCGAAGCCTACCCGCACAGGAACCTCCTCGCGCACGCGAGCCGAAAGGACGTGTGCCTTCGCATGAGGTGCCAGGGAAATCCTCAGTTCCCATCCGAAGTCGAACTCGTCCGTCGAGCTCGACAGCACCAGCGAAGAGTCCCCAAGTACTGTGATCTTCACAGAGCCTCCCAACGACTAGACACGCCCCTTGGAAATGTAACTTCGTTCGCCTCGAACCTCGGTACGCAGAAACACCATCCGACATGTCGCTTAAGGGTCAGAGTGCGGCCTAACCCTTCGCTCGAGGCGACCCTCCACGGCTTGGCACTTGGGCTGCGAGGCGCTCGCTGGCATCATCCGCCTCGCAGCCCAAGCGCCAACCCGCTCCGGGCGCCTCAGCTCAAACGTTAGGCCTCATGAGTACCCAGGTCGACATTCCTGCGCTGTTCTCAGCTCTGCGGACAAGCCTCACATCCGAGGAGTTGGTCCATGCTCAAGCACGGATCGTCCGCGACAGCGCGCTGCAGGTTCGAGTTGAGGGCGAACACTGCCTCACGAGCATTGGTGTCTGGCCCAACGGCCTATGCGACGTCGACTACCTCTACACCGAATCCGAGAACGGCGAGTTCAAGCACTTCGAGTTTGCTAGCCTCCAAGAGGCGCTCGGTGTATTGGCTGGGGAGGTTCGCGCCGCAATCAAACGTGGGCGCACGGGCCGGTCAACTGCATAGAGTTGCGAGTTCGCCTCAACGCAGTGCTGCGTCATTGGCAGCTTCAACTGGGCCGCAAGTCGCCATCCAGGCCAAACCGCAGAATGAGGCCTAACCCTTCGCTCGAGCGGACTCGCACCGGCATGGCACTTGGCCCGCGCGGCGCTCGGGCTTAGCATGCGCCTCGCGGGCCAAGCGCCATCCCGGCGCTCGCCCGCTCAGCTCAAACGTTAGGCCGCATGACCACCAACGATGAGACCGTCACCCTCTTTCGCCCGACAGGGCCGGAAGAGATCGCGCTTGTCCGCGATAGTGGCTACAAGAAGTGGCCTCCTCGCCTTCCCGATCAGCCAATCTTCTATCCCGTCACGAACGAGGCCTATGCGGTTCAGATCGCGCGCGAGTGGAACGTACCCGCCAGCGGCTACGGTTGCGTCGCACGATTCCAGGTCCGTCAGTCATTCATGAGCCGCTACGCGGTGCAGCAGGTTGGCGGCGGTCAGCACACGGAGTGGTGGGTGCCAGCAGAAGAGTTGGAACAGCTCAACGAGAACATCGTCGGTCAAATCGAAGTCATCCACGAGTTCCGGCGGTAACAGGTCCTAGAAGCAGTCTGGCTAAGTCATGCTGCCCAATCACCGCCGATCGGCCAAACCACGGCACAGAATGCGGCCTAACCCTTCGCTCGAGGCGACAGCCACCGGCAAGGCACTTGGCCCGCGAGGCTTCTCAGGTCATCATCCGCCTCGCGGGCCAAGCGCCTTCCCGGCGTCTGCGCCTCAGCTCAAACGTTAGGCCTCACGGGAGAAGCCATGTACGCCGAGATCACCGCTGCGATCCAAAGCGTCAAGACAGTGGCGGAACTGGCCAAGGCCGCGAACTCTCTGTCGAACTACAACGAACTCGTCGCTGCAGTCTCTGAGGTGAACTCCAAGCTCATGGACGCCACCGCCGTCGCGNTCGCTGCAGTCTCTGAGGTGAACTCCAAGCTCATGGACGCCACCGCCGTCGCGCTGGCGAGCCAGGAACGCCAGTCTGAACTTCTCGCGCGTATCGCCCTTCTGGAGAAGGAGCTTGCGGATGTTCGTGCTAAGCAGATCAAAGGCGATCGGTACACGCTTCACAAGTTTCCAACCGGCGCTCTAGCCTACAAGCTGCGAGAGTCGTTGGAGTCCGAGGAACCAGCACACTATGCCTGCGCGAAATGCGCCGACACCGGAGGCCACACCAAACTCCAAGTATGGGGGAATCGTCGGCTGAAGTGCTTTGCTTGCGATAGCGTCATACAGACTGACTTCGACCCTCCACAACAGCGCGTGTCCATCGGCCCCGGCAGAGGCGTCTTCTAGAGTGAGGCCTA
>KZ836173.1 GCA_003265685.1 Piscinibacter caeni
TGAACACCGCGATAGCTCACCCACTCGTAACGCAACTCGGCGAACTGCTTCTTCCCGTGCTGCATAAGCATGCACAAGAGTTGGCGGCTACGGTTCCGGGAATTCGCAGTGCGGTCCAAGCGCAACCGGTCGGCTCGAAGACAGGCTATCAAGGCTTTCAGTTCAGCCTGTCCTGCTTCGCTCCGAGTCAATCACAGGCGAGTGAGGAGGAGATTTCCTTTCTAGTTGAGGTTTGCCACCTGGACCAAGCGCCCCGCTTAGCGGCTGAGGTTGTGTGGGAACAAGGCCAAGTCGAAGCTTCGCTGTGCCCTGAGTGTTCCTCGTCGGACGACTGGCCGTTCGTCACGCCTGAACTCATCGCCGACCTTCAGCTTCGGCTTTCGGAGTTGCTAGGAAGCCATCGTCGGGCGGTACTGCGCGGCGGGCCGAGCGAGGCCTAACCCTTCGCTGGAGGCGACAGCCACCGGCCTGGCACTTGGCCCGCGAAACGGTCGTTCTTATCATCCGCTTCGCGGGCCAAGCGCCAACCCGGCGTCTGCGCCTCAGCTCAAACGTTAGGCCTCACGAAGGAACCTCGCGCGACGCCACCCGCGAAAACGGCCGCTTCTGCAATCCCAATCCTTGTAGGGGTCCCGCATCTTCCCTTAAGGGTTCTTCCAGGCGTCGAGCCGGCATCTTTGACTTTCGTGCGTCCGACTGGTGGCCCACTCGCACCTCATTAGCTACCATCTAGTCATGTCAGCTTCGTAACGCTGACGCATAAATCACGTTAGGCCTCGCAATCTCCGCCGCCGATGCTCGCAACGCTCAAGAAATACCTGACAAGCCGATCGTTTGTTGAAGTTCCGCAAGGTATTCAGCAACAAGGCATCTCCGTTCGCGCATACGAGAACGGAGAGTTCCGAGTTCATGTCGTTAATGAGCGTGAAGGCGAGGTATACGTTCAAGTAGCCCCTCTCGGGAAGCCCGAAGAACGTCGTTTTCTTTCCGGTGTTGTGGCGTTTCTCACTGAGGACGAGTCAGTCACTCACTGCATTGGCCCCTACGCGCAGTGGCTCGAACAGCACCACGCAGCCTTGGTAACCTTTCTTGCTTCCACGCCTGAGGCCCAAGCCCACAGGGTGCGCTTTGACCATTGGGTAAGAGATTTCGCGCAACGAGAGCAAGCACGTCTTGCTGCCCTGGCGGCCGCGAACCGAGACGCGAGAAAGCCATGGTGGAGGTTCTGGTAGGTCACAAGCTCTTGCCTGCGCTGCAAGCGAGGCCTAACCCTTCGCTCGAGCGGACCTCCACCGGCAAGGCACTTGGGCCGCGAGGCGCTCAAGGCCTATCATGCGCCTCGCGGCCCAAGCGCCTTGCCGGTTCCGGCCGCTCAGCTCAAACGTTAGGCGTCAGGCAACAACTACCGTGGATCTTGTCGAATCCTTCGCATCGTGGGCGTGGGCCAGGCATCACAACATCCTGAGTTGGTACATCAGGCCGATGTTCCTTCTGCCCTACTGCTACTTCGCATTCAAGCGAAGCTGGACCGCGCTACTCATTACTCTGGTAGCGCTGATAAGCAGCATGTTCTGGTTCCCCGAACCAGCGACTGTTGAGCCGGCCGTCGCAGCAGCATTGGAGGCTGAGCGTCAGTACCTTCTGGGTCCGTGGCCGCTGTGGAAGTTCGCCGCTGCCCTACTGGTCCCTGCCAGTCTCGCCGCACTGGCGCTGGCCTTTTGGCGGCGCTCTTGGCCCTGGGGCATCTTGGTCGTCAACGTCATCGCCATCTCAAAGATCGGATGGACTGCGGCAGCTTTCGAAACAAGCGGGTTTCTGGCCCACCTCGCACCAGCAGTGGCAGGTCTATTCGTCTGCAACGTGGTGTTGGGCGTGCTGTACTGGCGTTGCGGCCGTGCAGTGCCACGCGCTGACGCCTAACCCTTCGCTCGAGGCGACCCTCCACGGCTTGGCACTTGGGCCGCGCGGCGCTCGCTGGCATCATCCGCCTCGCGGCCCAAGCGCCAATCCGCGGCGGTCGCCTCAGCTCAAACGTTAGCCGTCACCAAGTGCCCCAAGTTCACGAGATCCTCGAACTCGATCTACTGACGTTGCGCGAACACACGGAACGAGCGGGTGATCAGCTTGATCCGGATCGCTTGCGCAGTTCGATCGAGACTGCGCTTCCAATTTCCGAGGTCGCAGTTGTCCGTCGTCAGGGCGCACTTGTCGCGTACGCCATGCTCCAGCCTCGCGAGGCCGGGCAGTGGTTCGTCACAGGATTCAACACCCATCCCGAGCACCGCAGCGCTCCGGTGTTCCGAGCACTCTTCCGCCAACTCCTGGAAATTGCATCGCGCCGAGGCATCACTTCGCTGCAGAGCAATGTCTACAAGACGAACCGCCTGTCCATGGCCTTCCATGCTCGCCTTGGATTTCGGGTCACTCGGGAGAATGCAAAGGGAGTGGAGTTCACAGCCACCGTCCCCGAGCTACTTGCAAAGAGCGGTCTGGCCTCGCAGTGACGGCTAACCCTTCGCTGGAGCGGACCTCCACCGGCCTGGCACTTGGCCCGCGAAGCGCTCGCTGTCATCATCCGCTTCGCGGGCCAAGCGCCATCCCGGTTCCGGCCCGCTCAGCTCAAACGTTAGGCATCAGCGGGTGCCGTCAGTGCACCTCCACCGCCGCCGCGCGCCCCAAGGGGCCGCGAAGTCACGGCTTCGAGTCGCTCTCGCTGTTCAGGTCTGCGTTGATCATCGCAGCGCATCGTTCCACCTGCCAGCCAAGTGCCGCTCGCAACTCTGGCCTGTGCAACGAGTCTTCGCTGTGTCTCTGCGCTCCGCCGCCGCCAGTTCGCTCCAGGCTCGCTGCGTGCTGCCTAACCCTTCACTCGAGGCGACAGCCACCGGCTTAGCACTTGGCCCGCGCAACGGCCAGTGCCATCATCCGTCGCGCGGGCCAAGCGCCAACCCGGCAGCTGCGCCTCAGCTCAAACGTTAGGCGTCGCAAATGCCAATGAACATCGAGCAGTTTCGTCGCATGATCCAAGCTCCTGAACGAACGCAACAGGAGCTTGAGCAGACGCTCCGCAATGTTGTCGACCGCAACGATCGTGACCGCGCGCAAGAAGTGAAGAGCGTCCTGGACTCACGCTTCGCTGGCTGGGATAAGCCAACTGCTCGCCGCGGTGGCGCGACGGAGACAATTGCGCGCTGGGGAAGCACACGGAAGAACTTCACCACCGCCAAGGAGGCGTACCTCTGGCTGGTCGAGCGCTTTTCCGAAGCGAATCCCCAACTCTTCACCGATATCCGCTGGGAGACGACTGGGTACGTAGCAGTCGGAAAACGGCGAGGGGCTGCTGGCGTAGCGCGAAACTACTTCGCCCGGCAGCCAGGTAGCCTCTTCCGAGCAGCCGCTCACCTCGCCGATGATCCCAACAACTTCCACCGCCTGAGCAACGGCTGGTACGTGAACACCAATCTCAGCAACGCGGAGAAGTTCGAGATCCTCTGTCGTTTCGGCGGCGTGTCTAAGCTGGACTACGAGCGCGACTGGGAATGGGAAGTGCTCGATCCGAGTGACGCCTTGGTCGCACGCAAGGCACGAGTCGCGCTAGCGGAGGAGATCTTCGCCGAGCTTGAGAGGGCTTTGAGTGTGCAGCGCGGCGACGCCTAACCCTTCGCTCGAGCGGACCTCCACCGGCATGGCACTTGGGCCGCGAAACCGTGTTGTCTATCATCGGCCTCGCGGCCCAAGCGCCACGCCGGTGGCGTCCGCTCAGCTCAAACGTTAGGCCGCACGAGGCAAGACCCGGGCGCCGCTACCTGAGAACTCCACATGCCAGCCTCACAGGCTCCCGCCGCGAAGCGTTTTCCCAAGAAGACTCCAGCCGCGGACTCAGGTAGATCACCTGCCGAACTCATCGACGCACGAGTTCAAGATCTGCCGGACTGGCGAGGTCAGTTGCTTGCTCGCCTGAGAGCCGTTATCCGCTCCGCTGACGCTGAGGTCGTCGAGGAGTGGAAGTGGAACACTCCAGTCTGGTCCTGCAGCGGGATCATCTGCACTGGCGAGACCTACAAGAAGACGGTCAAGCTCACCTTTCCAAAAGGTGCATCGCTTCNACGGTCAAGCTCACCTTTCCAAAAGGTGCATCGCTTCAAGATCCACAGCGTCTCTTCAACTCCAGTCTCGACGGAAACGTCCGCAGAGCTATCGACTTCAGCCAAGGGGCTGCCGTCGACGAGCACGCCCTGATTGCCCTTGTCCAGGCGGCAATCGCCCTCAACAAATCCACTGCCAGCGGCAAGCCCCAAAGTGCGGCCTAACCCTTCGCTCGA
>KZ836174.1 GCA_003265685.1 Piscinibacter caeni
TGGCGCTTGGGCCGCGAGACCGATGATGGGCAACCCGGTTTCGCGGCCCAAGTGCCAAGCCGTGGAGGGTCGCCTCGAGCGAAGGGTTAGCCCTCACTGCTCTTGCATGATGTCGACGTAGTTGGGCAGTTTTCTGTCCAAGTACGCCTGAAGTTGCTGCGCCGTGATGTCCTTGATGGAAGTGAACTCGCAAGCGACAGCATTTCGTCGAATCGCCTCGTTGATCTCCGAATCTGAGTCGGATGCACTCGAAGAGAGTTCGCAAGGACGATAGGGCTCAGGTGAGTAGTCGGGCATGTAGTGCATGAAGCCCGGTCTTGCAGTGCTGTACTGCGGAAGGATAGCCCGAAACTCGCCTTCATATTGGCCAGAGCGAACTTGTCCAAGCGCCCAGAAAGGTGCATTGTTGCTGTAGGGGAGAGTCACCAGAGTTGCAATATCTGCATCAATTGCGCGCTTATGATTAATTAACGTGTACGTTTGGGTGCCTGGTCCGTGATAGACGAGAGAGGCATCGATGAGGCGTCGTATCAGTGGACGCTGAGTTCCCGGCAGAAGAGTCGATACGAACTGGTTCCCGGCAACAACGACTCGAAGGTTCCACTCGGATTGGAGAAGCTTTCTTGAACGCTCGTCGCCAAATCGAAGTGTCGACGTCCAGTCGTCCGAGTACGTAACAATATCCAGAATTGCATTGTCGTTAACGTTTCTGGTGTAGTCGCCAAGAGCAAACAAGTCGACAGCGCCCCGGATATCGTCGCGATCTGTAAGGACGAAGAAGGTGAGAAGGCACTTCTTAGGCGGCCGGCCGATTCGCGACGGCGTTGCTCGCTGGATGGCTCTGTCGACCGCTTCAAACGCGGCCTTATAGCCGCCGGGAGTCGTGGGACTGGGCGCTGCGGTCAGCGTGCGATAGGTGTTCTTCTTCTCATCGATGCCCGCTCGATCCAAGCAGTACCAATACGAAAAAGAGTTCAATCTGTTTGTGTTTACGCGAATTACCGTTTCCTTGTCTCGGGGCGACGGCATTGGCATCGCGGCTGCTTCGACAAGGCCTTGGTGCTGAGTGTTTACGGCAGCTTCAAAGGCCTGCGCGAACAATTCGTCGTTGGTGAACATAAGCAGCATCGCGCCTCTAAGGTCTCCCCGGCAGAGGGCGACAAACCTCTGGGCGGCGGATCTCACTAGTTCAGGCGTCCTTCCAATGCGAAGGAAATCAATGTCACTGATTCCAAGCAATCCTTGGACGAAGTAGTCGCGTTCGCAGTTGTCTGCAATGACAAGCGCAGTCCTGCCGGTATTGCTGCCACAGAACTGCTTGGTCTTCTCAACCCACGCAGTGTCGTCTTCGATATGCAGAAGGGCTGTAGCGCGTGTGTTGTCGGCAACCAGCTCGGGGTTCTTGCCGAATCCGGTCACTGTTCTGTGCCAAACGTTTGAGTCTTCATACGTCAGCGATGCCCCGCTCTGAAGAACCCCTTCTGTTGCAGCGAAGTCCTGGCTCAGCTTGTTGGCGAGAAGTGTCTTTCCTGTGCTCTGCGCTCCGTAGACGATCAGCGTCTTGCTAACACGACGGAGGTGAGTCTCCTCAAAGTTGCTCTTGATTTTTGCTGAAAGCGCGTCCCAGTGAGACAAGAACACCTTGTACGACCGGAACTTCTGCTCCGACAGGTATTCAGCGCGCTCGGGATAGATGATGCGGTTGTATTCCATGCGTGTGGAGTATGCGCTGGACGCGTTCTGTGAGGGCTAACGTTTGAGCTGAGGCGCAGACGCCGGGTTGGCGCTTGGCCCGCGAGCCCGATGATAAGAACGACGGGTTCGCGGGCCAAGTGCCAAGCCGGTGGCTGTCGCCTCCAGCGAAGGGTTAGGCGTCACTGCGCGCCTCCAAACTGGCCAAGTGATGCTCGCTGGCTAGAGAACAGGGGCGCGCTCGTGCAACTGAGGGCGTTCTATAACCTACTCGGACTCGAAGAACAAACCTCTCAGCACGGTGTACCCCTCTGGATCCTAGAACACCTCGCCTTGCTTCGTGTCTTTCGAGTGAAGGCCGATGTATGCAATCTGGCGACTGCGAAAGGCTGGATTAGCTTCGAGGTAAGCGCTCAGTGCAGTACCTAGCTGCGCTTGAGCCGCGAACAGTTCCAACGCCCGTTCCTTACGAAGCTCAATGAGCTTGTCTTCCTTGATATCGACGAAGACGGTCTGATCGTTGACGCGGATGTACAAGCCGAAGCACTCGTCACCATCGACCGCATAGCGGCCAAGAACTCCGAGAACGGGAAGACGCGGACTTGGCATGTGGTGTGACGCCTAACGTTTGAGCTGAGGGGCGAGCGCAGGCATGGCGCTTGGCCCGCCGGACGGATGATGTACCACACCGGTAGGCGGGCCAAGTGCCATGCCGGAGCGAGTCCACTCGAGCGAAGGGTTAGGCCTCACTGGGGCACGCGCATACGTATGCCGGGCGTTGGATTTGCGGCTACGGACGAGAAATCGACCGTTCGAGTGCGCCCTCAAGCTCAGAGAGTGCCATTGGATCACTGTCCTCGAGCTGCGCTGTTGCTGTTGGGCAAGCAATGCGAACCGACAGCAGCGGCGGTATGTGATTGCCTGGGAACTTGCGGACTCGAAGAACCAAGTCATCATTCCCTTCCCACGTGACCTCCTCTGCTGACCAAGACTCGCTTGGGCGGCACAGGGTAGTCCCATCTCCGCAACGTAGAAGCTCAGGTGTTGCTACCCAAAGGGACATGCGGGCTTCCCATTCGTGGAGGCGGATCTCAAACGTGCCGCTGGGAGAGATTGAGCTGGTCGCCATCTTGGGTTTTGTGAGGCCTAACGTTTGAGCTGAGCCGACCGTGGAGGCAAGGCGCCCTGGCCGACGAGAGCAACATGGTAAGAGGCTCTTGGCGGCCAGGGTGCCTTGCCGGAGCGGGTCGGCTCGAGCGAAGGGTTAGGCGTCAACGCTGATCCGCGACTCTTGCCCGACCGAAAGCTTGGCCTCAGCGATGTAGCGCATTGGCGTGCGTAGTTCGAGGTTCTCTAGGGTGTACGCGTGAAGGGAAGTTCGGGCGCGATCGGGGCGCTGCCAGTTCCACACAACGTCGAACCCGAAACCGTGCTCCCCAGGGACTGTTGCCCCCATGAACTCGGCGCCGGCGAAGTTGCCCCGAAACGAGTATCCGGGACGACAAGTTTCTCGTGCCCGAAGCTCGGCAAAGATTTCGGCGTTGGACTTCGTTTCGTTAGTGCGATCGATCTCCTCGTTTGGAAAGAGCTCGTCGATCGTCTTGCCTCGCGGGTAGGTGGCGCCGCCCTGGACGAGCCGAACAGTGACTAGCTGGGTAGGCCGTAGCGCTACGTGATCAATCCAAGTGAGGTAGGTCGATTCTCCGGACTCTGGATAGATGCCTCCGGACATCTCTAGCGTGGCGAACTCGGGCTCGACCAACGTACCGAATACTCGGGCAGACACGACGTGTAGCCCGTCTGTGTTGACCGTGGCAATTACTTCGCTGCCGACTAGCACCTCAAGTGCGGGCATTTGACGCCTAACGTTTGAGCTGAGGCGCCCGGAGCGGATTGGCGCTTGGGCCGCGAGGCGGATGATGCCAGCGAGCGCCTCGCGGCCCAAGNTTTGACGCCTAACGTTTGAGCTGCGGCGCCCGGAGCGGATTGGCGCTTGGGCCGCGAGGCGGATGATGCCAGCGAGCGCCTCGCGGCCCAAGTGCCAAGCCGTGGAGGGTCGCCTCGAGCGAAGGGTTAGGCACCACCGGGCCGCCACCCAATACGAAGAAGAGACTCGACGGGCTGAAACAGAGGTGCGGGCCACTCGCCCCACTTGNCGGGCCGCCACCCAATACGAAGAAGAGACTCGACGGGCTGAAACAGAGGTGCGGGCCACTCGCCCCACTTGAACCAGGCCCAGCCTTCGCACTTGTGCGGCTCGACGTTGACGGGAGTTCCCTTAATGCCCCGGGCGACAACGAAGATGGTGACGTACTGTTCGCCAGCTTCCGCGAAGATGTCGTTGGAGTACGGGCCCAGTTCGAAAACGCTGGCCGAGAGATCAGTTTCCTCCTTCAGCTCCCTGGCGGCACATTCCTCGATCTGTTCCCCGAACTCAAGCCTTCCACCGGGTGCTGACCAGGTGCCGGCACCATGTGAGCCGCGCCTCTTGCCCAGTAGCACGAGACCTTCGTGGACCACCAAAACCCCGACGCCAACTCCGACGCGCGGCGGTGACTCGCCTGGTTGCATGCTGTGGTGCCTAACGTTTGAGCTGAGGCGC
>QJOU01000268.1 GCA_003265685.1 Piscinibacter caeni
CAGCCCACAACCCTACCGCAATAGCATGCGCAAGCAACTTGGAGCACTGGTCGAGCAAAGCCTATCCCGTGCGGCGGCCATCTGGGTTGGCTACGGAACTCGGCCGAGTCCGAAGCGCGACGATCAGGCGGTCCGTACAGCGTTTGAGCCCAGCTTGGCAGAAGAACTGCTTGTTCAGCTGAAGCTGGCCGAACAGGACTTCTATCGGTCTGACGCATGGTCCAAAGCGAAGGACCTGCAGGAGATGGCACGCTTGGCGCGAACGGACTTTGCCAGTCTCAGGCCTGAGGCACCTGCTGAGCTATCGGAGGTGTTCGCCTGGTGCTACACGTACGACTACAAATGAACTCGTGCGCTCTCGTTCTTGAGCCGCGACCGATGGGAGTGACTCCATGCGAATACGGGCGGTCCGCGCCAGCATGCATTGCTCGGTCACGCCCAAGAGTGCGGCCTAACCCTTCGCTGGAGGCGACAGCCACCGGCTTGGCACTTGGCCCGCGCACCGGCCAGTGCCATCATCCGTCGCGCGGGCCAAGCGCCAACCCGGCGTCTGCGCCTCAGCTCAAACGTTAGACCTCAGGAACACACCTCATGTCGATGTCGTGGCGCGAAGCAATCGAACGAGTCCTCGCCGAAGAAGGAAGGGCCCTGCACTACTCTGAGATCTCCGAGCTGATCCTGTCCAAGGGCTACTACAAGACTGAGGGCGCCACGCCGGACGCGACTGTCAACGCTCAGATCACAAGTTCCATCAAGCATGAGGGCGAGAAGTCGCCCTTCCTGAAGGTGAGCCGGGGGACGTATGCATTGCGCGACGCAGCACCGCAAGCTGTCGTCGTGCCAAAGCCCACGGTCGCCTTGCCACCCGCAACGCCAAAGGTGCTCAAGGACGCGCAGACCGCGACAGTCGAAGAAGAGCCAGACGAATCTGTCATTCGCTGCTTGGGCATGTACTGGCAGCGCGACCTGGTCGTCTGGAAGAATGACCCGCGAGTTTTCGGGAAGCAGCAGGCTCTGTCCAAGCCGGTTGACTTTGGCGCACAACGAGGCATTTACATCCTCTACGACCACCACACGGTCGTGTACGTCGGACGCTCGGTGGACCGCCCGATGGGCAGACGCCTCTACGAGCACACGATCGACAGGCTGGGTAGCCGCTGGAATCGCTTTTCTTGGTTTGGCCTCCTGAACGTCACCGACGACGGGAAACTCGTTGAGACCCCAATCAAGGTAACGCTTCCTTCCTTGATCGCTACACTTGAGGCGCTACTTATCGAGGCACTTGAGCCACCGCAGAATCGGAAGCGAGGCGACGACTTCTCGGTCATGGAGTACATCCAAGACATCGACCCCGAGATCAAGGAGCGTGAGCTACAGAGCACGCTGCGTGCAATAGAGCAAAGGCTACGTGGGCAGAGCTGAGGTCTAACCCTTCGCTCGAGCGGACCTCCACCGGCAAGGCGCTTGGCCCGCGCAACGGCCAGTGTCATCATCCGCTGCCCGGGCCAAGCGCCTTGCCGGTGGCGTCCGCTCAGCTCAAACGTTAGGCCTCATGTTCACGCCTTTGCGCATCGCAGCAATCAACGCAATTCTTAGCGCGTGCGTGTTGGCATGGGCATTTCACGCAACAAGCCTCGTTGCTGCAGGGCCCTACAAAGCAATGCCCGAGGTTCGGTTCGGAGCCGCCGTTGGCACGTACACAGCCTACCTTCTGGTGTTGTTCGCAATCGGTTGGCTTTCGTTTAGTGCACAACAGATCCAGTCACGCTGGCTTCGCCGGTCCACTCTTGTCTTCGGCTTGCTGGCATCGTTGGTCGGCATATGGCTTGCACCTGCCCTCTCATTCCTGGTGCTAGCCGCTGTCTGCCACTTGCCAACTGGGTGCCCAGACGCGGCAAACCCGATTGGGTGGGCCTATCTTCAGCTCGCCCCGCCTCGCAACGCTCCATTCTCTCCCGCATGGTTCGCCCTTATCGCATTCCTCATTCCGGTTGCGCTGCACAAGCTTCAGGGGCAGCTCCGCGATGAGGCCTAACCCTTCGCTCGAGTGGACTCGCTCCGGCATGGCACTTGGCCCGCCTCCCGGTGTGGTACATCATCCGTCCGGCGGGCCAAGCGCCATGCCTACGCTCGCCCCTCAGCTCAAACGTTAGGCCTCCGAGGGCAGCAATCGAGGCCTTCGTAGCATCTCGCGCGGAGGAGTGATGTTCGACCACATAGGCTTCGGTGTTTCCAACCTGGCGCAGAGCAAGCAGTTCTTCCTAGAGGCACTTGCCCCACTGAAAGTCACACTCGTGATGGAAGGCCCATACGGCGTGGGTATCGGCCAGAACAACAAGCCGTCACTGTGGCTCTTCGAGACGCAGGAGCGTCCGGCCCATTTGCACCTTGCCTTTGTCGCAACCAGCCGGGTGGAAGTCGACGCCTTCTACAAGGCAGCGCTTGCTGCCGGCGGAAAGGACAACGGAGCGCCCGGCCTACGCCCGCACTGCCACCCGAACTACTACGGGGCCTTCGTAATCGGTCCCGACGGACACAACGTCGAGGCTGTCTGTCACAAGCCGGAGGCCTAACCCTTCGCTCGAGGCGACCCTCCACGGCTTGGCACTTGGGCCGCGAGGCGCTCGCTGGCATCATCCGCCTCGCGGCCCAAGCGCCAATCCGCTCCGGTCGCCTCAGCTCAAACGTTAGGCCTCACACGAAGGACCATGCCGCACTCCCGAAGAGTCAGCGCCTTTCGGCGTGAACTGAACAGCCACAACGCGGCCAATCCACGAAGCTCCGATCGCCCATGACTCCTACCCTTTGCACCCAGATCGCTATACGGCTACATCACCTTCGCTGGCTAATGCTTGGCGCATCTCTTGCCCTTGTCGCTGCCGTATGGGTTTCTGTCTTCACCCTGGTCGTCAGTGAACGGGTTTCGCTGCCATCACTTCTGTCAGTTGTCACTCCCATGCTCGCTGTGCTGTGGGCTGTTGTCTGCTGTACCTTCTGGTTCCATCCGGAGCGAGGCACGCTTCGCGCTGATGCCCCCGCTCTGCGGCGGATGCCAAGCCCTGTCCGGGTTAGTCTGCGCTGGTATGCGGCAGTATTCTTGGTCTTCTTTGTAGTCGCCGGTGTAGTCGGTCCGCTGTTGGTGCTGCGCGCTTTTTGAGGCCAGCACTCGCGTGCAAGCGAGGCCTAACCCTTCGCTCGAGGCGACCCTCCACGGCTTGGCACTTGGGCCGCGAACCCGTGGTGCATATCATCGGGCTCGCGGCCCAAGCGCCAACCCGCGGCGGTCGCCTCAGCTCAAACGTTAGGCCTCACACAACCCGCGGAGTGGCGATGAAGTGCTTCGAAGTTTCGCTGAATGGCGGCGAGCCGATCGTTGTCGGCGTAGACAACGCAGAGTTGCTCCGCGGTAGCTTCGTACTTGCGTCATTCGGCAGCGGCGGAGTTGTTTTCTCAGCCAACGTGAACGCAGGGCCCGCACGCAGTGAGACCCGTCAATGGCTTTCTTCATCGCTCGCTGTGGGAGATGAGGTTCGAGTGAGAGTTATCGAGTCAGATCAAGCGACACAGCCGATGGCCAGCACGTTGCACGGAACAGCGGTTGATCCGGAGTCACCAGACTTGGGCTGCTCTGCCTGCAGGCGATCAAAGAGCACTGTCAATCAGCTCTTGGCCGTTGGTGCCTTCTCAATCTGTGACGAGTGCGTCGAACTCTGCTACGAAAGCCTTGGTCGGCGCGCTGAAAAGTGAGGCCTAACCCTTCGCTCGAGTGGACCGCCACCGGCAAGGCACTTGGCCCGCGAGGCGCTCGCTGTCATCATCCGCCTCGCGGGCCAAGCGCCTTCCCGGCGTCGGCCCCTCAGCTCAAACGTTAGGCCTCATGACCGCACCATTACCTCTGCCACAACTGCTTGATGAGTGGTTCCGTTGGGCAGAGTGGGTGTCCAGTCCAAACAAGGATGAGTCGCTTGCTAGCGAGTTGATCGGTTGGAGTGAATTCGACTGGGCTGTCAACGATCACCCAGAGTTGGCCTGGCAAGCGATCCTCGCTGCCGTAGCACAACCTCGGATGAAGCCGCATCTCGGAACTCTCGCTGCCGGTCCGCTGGAAGACCTGCTCTCACTCCACGGTAAAGCGTTCATCGAGCGAGTCGAAGCGGAAGCCGCAGCAAGTCCTGAGTTCGCCTGGCTATTGGGCGGAGTCTGGCAGTCGAGCATGTCAGAAGAAATCTGGTCTCGCGTCGTAGTTGTTCGCGAATGTCGCGGCTGGGACGGTGCGCCACGCAATGAGGCCTA
>QJOU01000269.1 GCA_003265685.1 Piscinibacter caeni
TCCTTGGCACCATAGGAGGCCTCGGTTCGGTCTGGCCAGCCAGGGTGCCACTTCTTCCGCCCGAGCTTCATCTCGCAGTGCCGCCTAACCCTTCGCTCGAGGCGACAGCCTCCGGCAAGGCACTTGGCCCGCGCGCCGTTGTGGTCCATCATCCGTCGCGCGGGCCAAGCGCCTTCCCGGCGTCTGCGCCTCAGCTCAAACGTTAGGCGTCACACGAAGCCGCATGTCTCAGTCCGTCTACGTTCGCTCCAAGGCCACGGGCCATCAGCATCAGAAGTGCTACCTCGCCTATACCAACGGATGCTCTACAAAGATCACCGGAGAGCACTGCATTTCGCACAATCTGCTCAACAAAATCGAGCGCCTCAACAAGACGATCGATGTCCTTGGTCTGAGCTGGCTGCCGAAGGACCAGCTAACCTCCGTTGGCAAGAAGAGTCTGGTCTCAAACGTACTGTGCTCGCAGCACAACTCTGACCTGGCACCGCTTGACAACGAGATAGGACAACTGGTCGAAGCGATTGGTGTCATAGATGCAGAGTACTTGAATCAGAACGCTATGTCTCTGAAGTTCAAGGTCGACGGTTCTGGCGTCGAGCGCTGGATCCTGAAGACAGTTCTTGGCCTCGTCCATTCCGGCCAAATACGTCAGCAGTCAGGCTTACCGTTCGGTACTCACTCGAAGTGCGCGGAGTTGCTCTGTGTACCGCACGCGCGTTGGCCAACCGGCTGGGGACTCTATGTCTCTACAAAGGCGAGCAAGGTCTATCACTCTTCGAGTTTCGAACTGCTGCCGAGGCACAACCCTGACACTGGGGTCTTGCTCGCTCTTGATCTCAAGTTCAACGGGATTCAGATGCACTTCCTCATGGGCCGGCCTGATTTGCCTAGCTCATTTGGAACCCACAGGCCTGGCGCTCTGGTGTTCCGAAAGGGATCCGTCGCTTCCATCATTGAGTTGTCATGGCCAAGACGCAGAGCCGGCCCTCCTGTTCGCCTTACACACGCCGGCACTTACGCTGGTGCGTCCCCCGATCACTCGTTTGCCAAGCCTGCGCAGTGACGCCTAACCCTTCGCTCGAGCGGACCTCCACCGGCAGGGCACTTGGGCCGCGAGCCCGCCAGTGTCATCATCGGTCCCGCGGCCCAAGCGCCCTGCCGGTGGCGTCCGCTCAGCTCAAACGTTAGGCCGCACACAACATGCGTCGCGTCGCACTCGGGTTTCTGCTCTGCGCCTTGGGCTATCCGCTCGTGGTCCTGGCCTCGGGAGTTCCCGGCGCCGCGGGCGGCGCTGGCTTCGTTGCGGTGTTCACCGTTGGAGCGTCACTGATCGGTGGGCTTCCACTTTGGGCATGGTTCCAGCGCAATGGTTGGTTCAAGCTCTGGCAGAGCCTACTCGCGGGGCTTGTTCTGGGCGCTCTTGCGTCACTTCCGTTCGCCGTCGCCGGCAACGTCTACACGGTGCTGTTTTTCGCTGGAGTCTTCGCTCTCATTGGCGCCGCCCATGCCCTGCTGTTCTGGCTTGTAGCCGTCTGCCGCAACACAGAACTCCAAACTCGTGCTCACGGCACCAGTAGCCTCCAAGCAGTTCGGTGAGGCATCGAGTGCGGCCTAACCCTTGGCTCGAGGCGACCCCCACCGGCTACGCGCTTGGGCCGCGCGGCGCTCGCTGGCATCATGCACCTCGCGGCCCAAGCGCTCCGCCGCCGGGGTCGCCTCAGCTCAAACGTTAGGCCTCAAGTGACCCAAGCAGTAGCGTCTCGTCCCAATCAAGCAATCGGCTTCGTCGCATGGTTGGCGCTTTGCATCGCCACGAGCGGCATCGGCGCTCTTGCATCAGCTAACGCTCGCACCTTCTACGCTGATCTGGTTCGCCCGGAGTGGGCACCACCAGGCTGGGTCTTCGGGCCGGTCTGGTCGGCGCTCTTCCTGGCATTGGCCATCGCAGCGTGGCTGGTCTGGCGTGTGCCGCAGCCGAGCAAGGGTCGGTCGGTCGCCCTCAGTTTCTTCGTCATCCAGCTCGTCGCCAACGCCCTGTGGAGTTGGCTGTTCTTTGCGTGGCATCTTGGTGGCCTGGCTTTCGCCGAGGTGCTACTTCTTTGGCTGCTCATCGCCTCAACGCTGGTCGCCGTTTGGCGCGTCAAGCCGGCTGCAGGCTTGCTGTTGGCTCCTTACCTTGCGTGGGTCACTTTCGCCTCAGCACTGAACTACACGCTCTGGCAACTCAATCCGGCCATCCTGGGCTGAGTCGCTGCGAGTTGAGGCCTAACCCTTCGCTCGAGGCGACAGTCCCCGGCAAGGCACTTGGCCCGCGAGGCGCTCGCTGTCATCATCCGCCTCGCGGGCCAAGCGCCTTCCCGGCGCCTGCGCCTCAGCTCAAACGTTAGGCCTCACATGGAACACCGTGCCGCGCGCAGGTTCTCGAACAGCCAAACAGCCCAGCGCCCTGGCATCATTCTGCACATGTACACGGGCAAACCCGCGTTGCGGCTAATGGCAGTTTTCGGGCGCAGGCCGCTCCTTCCTGCTACTGGCAGCCACGCCGCGTTGCTGCCGAAATCACGTTAGGCATCAGCGGGTGCCGTCAGTGCACATCCACCGCCGCCGCGCGCCCCAAGGGGCCGCGAAGTCACGGCTTCGAGCCTCGCTCGCTGGTCAGGTCTGCGTTGATCGTCGGCGCGCATCGTTCCACCTGCCAGCAACGTGCCGCTGGCAACTCTGGCCTGTGCAGCGAGTCTTCGCTGAGCCACTGCGCTTCGCCGCCGCCAGTTCACTCCAAGCTCGCTGCGTGCTGCCTAACCCTTCGCTCGAGGCGACAGCCACCGGCTTGGCACTTGGCCCGCGCACCGGCCAGTGTCATCATCCGTCGCGCGGGCCAAGCGCCAACCCGGCGTCTGCGCCTCAGCTCAAACGTTAGGCCGCACGAACCACCTTCCGAGCATGCCCGAGCGCTTTGATGATGTTGTCCGCGAGTACATCGACCTCGTCAATCGCCAGGTCGGCGTCTACATGGATGCCCTTGGTGGTTTCGCAGGACATCACGCGCGAGTTGAGCGTCAGGTGTATCGACTGCTCGGGCCGACCAAGCGCTGGGACCCTACCGCCCGCAAGAGCGTAGTCGTTTGGTCAAGCTACGAAGACCCTGCCAGCCCCGACGTCGTTCGCAACCGCATCATTCGGTCCGACGACTACTTGGCAATCAAGGCCCGCGGTGGTTCGAACGAGATTCAGTTGGCCCTGAGTGTGCTGGTCTTCTTGTTCACCGCATGGGAACTGGAGATCAGGCCACGCCTTGCACAGGCCGCATCAGTGACGCTAAACGATGTCAAGTCAGACATCATGGGCGACCTTCGGATCGTTCGTCACGCCACACTGCATGCCAAGAGCGTGCTTGCCAAAGAAGAGCACCGCCGCCTTCAGGTGCTGGGCACCACGTTCGCACCCGAACGGGCTATCGAGCCCAGCTACGAACAGATGCATCAGATCTTCGTGGCCATCAAACAAGACTGCGCCAGACTGATGACGGATTGGCTCAAGATCCCGGGGTCCGTCCTCGATCCAAGCGAACTGAGCGATGTCGCCATTCAGCGTGTCGGCACGAAACCGCCTCGAGGCGAGGGTGCGGCCTAACCCTTCGCTCGAGCGGACCTCCACCGGCAAGGCGCCTTGGCCGCGAGGCGGTCAGGCATATCATCCGCCTCGCGGCCAAGGCGCCTTGCCGGTGGCGTCCGCTCAGCTCAAACGTTAGGCCTCACGCAATCGACGCTGTAGCCCGATGCGCAGGAGAAGCTCATGCCACTTCTGTTTCGAGTTTTCCTTGGTCTCTTCGGCCTAGTATTCATTGGAGGCGCTCTGTGGTTGAGAAACATGAGCGCGCGTGCAAGCGGATGGCCTGCAGTAGAAGGCGAGGTTACGAAGTCACTGTTGGAGACGGAGCACTTGGCCAACACCGCTTCGGCAAGCATCGCCTATCGTTTCACAGTCGACGGACACGAGTACGAGGCGAGTCAGTTCTCCTTTGCTGTTCAGTCCGCGATGTTGGTTCACGCCAAGCGCCTTCTTGTCGAATACCCCGTAGGCCGCAAAGTGCAGGTGCATTACGACCCATCGAATCCAAGTTCCGCCGTCATCCAAACAGGCCCTTCTGGTTGGAAGTTGTTTGCAGCTTCTGGTGCGGTGTTCGTGGCGGCCGGCCTTCTGTTTCCGTAGGTCGTGCGAGGTGAGGCCTAACCCTTCGCTCGA
>KZ836175.1 GCA_003265685.1 Piscinibacter caeni
GCCTCAGCTCAAACGTTAGGCGTCGTAGAGCCAACGCCCTTTGCCCTCGGAGTACCATTCACCCCATGCAAGTCGCCACCGGTACCGTCGTCAACGGCAAGATCGTCCTCGAGGGAGTCCCTCTGCCCGAAGGAGCCGTCGTCACCATCGTGACTCGTGGCGCCGAGGAGAGCTTCCGGTTGACACCTCAAGAAGAAGACGAGTTGGTCGAAGCCATGGCTGAAATCGAGCGTGGCGAGACGGTCTCGCTCGAAGACCTTCTGTCCTCCCTGCCAAAGTAGGGCCGAGCGTGGCTCTGCAAGTGCGCATCTCTGCGCGCGCTGCGGCACAGGTACGTCAAGCTGCCCAGTGGTGGCACGTAAACAGGCCCTCGGCGTCGGGTGCTATCGGCACGGACTTCGGTGAAGCCATCGCGCTTCTGGCTGAGCAGCCAGGTATCGGCGCACTCTACGAAGGCGCACGCACGCCCGGTGTACGCAGGCTGTACTTGGGCCGAGTCAGGTACTTCGTGTATTACAAGGCTGAGGCCGGAGTGCTCAAGGTGCTGGCCTTCTGGCATGTCAATCGTGGCCAGCAACCTTCCGTCTGAGCGGCGCGACGACGCCTAACCCTTCGCTGGAGGCGACAGCCACCGGCTTGGCACTTGGCCCCCGCGCCGGCCAGTGTCATCATCCGTCGCGCGGGCCAAGCGCCAATCCGGCGTCTGCGCCTCAGCTCAAACGTTAGGCCTCACAGCAGATGTCCGCTGCCAACTACACCGATGAAGACCAAATTCGCCGTTTGGTTCAAACCTGGCATGCCGCTTCCGAGAGAGGTGACACCGAGGCCGTTCTCCGTCTGCTGACTGATGACGTTGTATTCCTCGTTCCGGGGAGACAGCCGATGTTCAAAGAAGAGTTTGCGGCTCTCTCATCAAGTCCACCTGGCGTTGAACGGCCCATGCTTCGAGCCAGCCAAGACATCCGCGAAATCTTGGTCTCAGGCGAAATGGCCTTCATGTGGTCAGCGCTATCGGTGTCCATTACTCCACCCGGCTCAAGCGAGACCACTGTTCGCGATGGCCACACACTCTCTGTCTTCAGAAAGTTCAAGGGAGAGTGGCTGCTGGCCCGGGACGCGAATCTACTCGTGACCCGCTCCAAGTGAGGCCTAACCCTTCGCTCGAGGCGATCCTCCACGGCTTGGCACTTGGGCCGCGAGCCGTAGTGGTCCATCATCCGTCTCGCGGCCCAAGCGTCAACCCGCGGCGGTCGCCTCAGCTCAAACGTTAGGCCTCGCAGGCAACCAGCCATTGACACATGTAGCCCTTGAGCTACACTTGCGCCGTGCGAGTAGTCAAGACTGATGAGTACGCGGAGTGGATCGACGCGCTCAAAGATCAAGCCGGCCGAGCTCGAGTCCTTGTGCGCGTCGAACGGCTGATCGGCGGCAATCCTGGCCAGCATCGCAATCTGACCGACGGCGTTTCAGAGCTGAAGATCGACTTCGGTCCCGGGTATAGGGTGTACTACTCGCAGCGCGGAACAATGCTTTTGCTTCTGCTGGTCGGAGGCGACAAGTCAAGTCAGTCCAAGGACATCCAGTTGGCCGTCAAGCTGGCCAAGAACTTCAAGGAGTAGTTCGCCATGCCCCGTGCCGCAAGCAAGTCCACCAAGACGCGCACGACGCCCTATGACGTCGCGGAACATCTGCGTACTCCCGAAGAGATGGCTGCGTACCTCGACGCCTGGCTTGAGGAAGCGCCTGACGATGCGGCAGGTATCGCCAAGGCACTCGGCGACATTGCTCGGGCCAAGGGAATGAGCCAGGTCGCCAAAGACGCGGGCCTCAGCCGCGAGAGTCTCTACCGGGCCCTAAGTGCCGACGGCAACCCAAGCTTCGCCACGGTGCTCAAAGTTGCGCGTGCTCTTGGCGTCAAGCTGCATGCAGAGGCGGCGTAACCGGCGCAGCGAGGCCTAACCCTTCGCTGGAGCGGGACCTCCACCGGCATGCCACTTGGCCCGCGAGGCGGTTCAGATCATCATCCGCCTCGCGAGCCAAGCGCCATTCCGGCTACGGCCCCTCAGCTCAAACGTTAGGCGTCGAAGCCGGCACCGTTGACGCTCGGCGCTTGACCTTCCCATGATTGGAATGTCTAAGCTGTTGGCACCAACTCAACTTGGAGCCTCAGCATGGATCACGCGCACCACGCACATCACCACGCTCACTCTGGCCACAACCACGGCGGTGAGTCGCTGAATTACACCGCTCTCGTCGCCACGCTCCACTGTTTGTCGGGTTGTGCCATCGGCGAGGTCGCCGGGTTGTTGATCGGCACCGCTTTGGGCTGGGGCAACGGCGCCACCGTCGTTCTGGCGGTTTCGCTCGCCTTCCTGTCCGGCTTCGCTCTCACCGCCCTGCCGTTCTTGCGTCGCGGCTACTCCGTCAAGTCGGCGCTTCGCATCGCCCTGGCAGCCGATGCGGCCTCCATCTCCATCATGGAGATCGTCGACAACTCCATCATGCTGGTCATCCCAGGAGCTATGGACGCGCCTATCGATTCCCTGCACTTCTGGGCAAGCATGGCGTTCGCGCTCGCCGTCGCTGGCGTGACTGCCTTCCCCGTGAATCGCTGGCTCATCGCGCGAGGTAAGGGGCACGCCCTGGGGCACGCTCACCACTGAGCGCTGTCGAGTCGACGCCTAACCCTTCGCTCGAGGCGACCCTCCACGGCTTGGCACTTGGGCCGCGAGCCGTTGTGGTCCATCATCCGTCCCGCGGCCCAAGCGCCAACCCGCGGCGGTCGCCTCAGCTCAAGCGTTAGGCGTCACAGGTGCCAAAGCGAGTCGTCAAACCGTACAAGTTCGAGCGCGAAACCGAGCGAACACCCCTTACTCCTGCGCTGGAGCGCCGACTACGAAGGCTTGCCATTGAAAGAGCGCACAACGAACTGTTGGAGTGGCGCGAGGCGGCCGGAGAGAAGGAGCAGTTCTATGCCCCACCGCAAGCGGCAATGGGCGCCTACAACCTCGGAGACCTCGAACTCGCCGATTCCATCTCGCGCGAAGCACTACGTCTCGCGCCGTCGTTCACCGACAACTGGAACTACGGGAACGCCCTTCACTTTGCTCACACCGTTCTCGGCTTGGTAGCGCTAGAGCGAGGCTACGCAGAAGCGGCAGTTGAGCACCTTCGCCTCTCGGCCGAGATGCCCGGGTCCCCGCAGCTCAACTCATTTGGTCCTTCCATGCGATTGGCCCGAGAGTTGTTGCGCCGTGGTCATGCTGAGGCCGTTCTAGCCTACTTCACCCAGTGCCGCGCCTTCTGGCGGATGGGACAAACTTGGCTGCACATCTGGGAGAAGAAGGTTCAACGCGGCGCCATGCCAACCTTCTTCATGCAGTTGTATCGGTGACGCCTAACCCTTCGCTCGAGCGGGGACCTCCACCGGCATGGCACTTGGCCCGCGAAGCGCTGGTTCTTATCATCCGCTTCGCGGGCCAAGCGCCATCCCGGCTCCGGCCCCTCAGCTCAAACGTTAGGCCGCACAGTTGGGTCGCTTTGTGGTTCTCCTCCGTGGTGTGAATGTCGGCAAGGGCAACAAGGTGCCCATGGCCGAGTTCCGCGCCGCACTGGNTGGGTCGCTTTGTGGTTCTCCTCCGTGGTGTGAATGTCGGCAAGGGCAACAAGGTGCCCATGGCCGAGTTCCGCGCCGCACTGGAGGAACTGGGGCACACCGAGGTGCAAACTCTCCTGAACAGCGGCAATGCCGTGTTCTTCTCTGCCAGCCGCAGTCCAGCCAAGCTCGCCGCCGAGATCGCCTCCTCGGTACAGGCACGGTTCGGCGTGGTCACGCCAATCATCGTCAAGTCCGCGGCCGAGTTTGCAGCCATCGTGACCAACAACCCGATCGCGCCTCCTGAGTCAGAGAACTCTCGCTTCCTGGTGGCCTTCGCGATGGATCAAACCAGACTTCAGGAGCTCTCTTCGCTTCAGTCCTTGCTACAACCGGGCGAGCGTCTGGCCATCACAGAACAAGCTGCCTATCTGCACTGCGCCGGCGGGTTGCTAGAGAGCAAGGCAGGGGGAGCAATCCTGGGCAAAGTCGGTCGGAGCATCACCACTCGCAACTGGGGCACAACGCTCAAACTGGCCTCGCTGCTCGGCGGCAGTGCGGCCTAACCCTTCGCTGGAGC
>QJOU01000272.1 GCA_003265685.1 Piscinibacter caeni
AGAAAAAGGCCTCTCTTCATCGTCAACGTACTTCCCAGCCGGGCTTCGTCGCCGGGTCCTTAAACGCGTGCGCTCGACCTGATGCGACGTTGCACACGGAAGGAAGACGCATGACCTTGAAGCAACTCGCGCACACTGCGCATCACCAACTCCAATCCGCCTGCGGCATCTCCATGCCGCGCAGCCATGTCCATGAGCTGCTCGCTGCAGCCTTCGGCTACGGCTCGTGGGCGGCGTTTCGCGCCGACTGCGTCCTTTGCGACGCGGGCATCGGCGACATGACACCTGAGAACGGGCCCACCCTCGCCGGCCGGGCCCTGCAGCTAAGCGTTCCGCAGCGCGCTTGCCATGTCGCCGCATCGAGCCTGCATGCACTGCTGCAGGAACGGCGCATCGGTGCGATGCGGTGGCATGACGTTGAGGCGCTAACGCGACCGGCGGCATCGCAAGGCAGCAAGGACGAGGGCTGGGCCGAAGACGACGAGGACGACCTGGACTTCGACGATGAGGCCGCCCCAGAGGCTTCACCGTCGGCAGCTACGCATCTCGCTGGTTCGGCGCTGCTGCTCGACGAGCTCGCATCGCGGGAACTGAGCCCGCAGGTCCACCACCAGCTGGCGCGTGCGTTTCGGTGCCGCAAGCCCAACCCTTACCTCTACGAGGAGTCGCTGAAGGGACGCGTGTTGACCAAGCACGAGCAGGCGTGGGTCAATCAGTACCTGATCGAGGCGCCGCAGTACCGCGCCTTTGAGCATCACCTGCGCCAGGCGGCGCTCGGCGGCGTGCGACAGGCCGCCGCGGAATTTGCCGCGGAGTTCGATGACGCCACCTTCTACGAGCGCGCGAAGCGCCTCGACGGCGAGGTGGACGCGCGGACCATGGCCGAGCTCGCGCCCACCGTCGAACAACGGCATGACTGGCTGCGCGCGGCGGCCGACCAGGGATCGCACCAGGCGTTGGACGATCTCGCACATGCGGGCGACAACTGGGCATTGGAGCGGCTCGCGCGCGAAGGCGATGTCGAGGCACTGCGCACGCTGGCCGAGGAGGCCGTGGATAGCGGAGATAGGTTGCGTGCCTGGGCCTATCAGAACTTCGCTGCCACGCTCGGCGTTGACCTGACCCAATCCGACTACCGTGCCTACCATTCCGAGGGCGAGCACGCGGGCGAGTTCTACGACAGTGACTTCGGCGGCCCGATGCACGTGGACGGATCCCCGGCGGTGGAATTGCCGGTACTGGATGGCGACGGGCATTCGCGGGCCAGGGAGATGGCGCTGCGCTTCGCGGGCGGCGCTAGCTTGGCGAACGCGCTCGAGGCAGACTGACGTAGCGCGCGTCACGCGCAACGACCAGTGGCTGCTTTGGCGGGGGTCTGGACCGGCCTTTCGAGTTGCGCGGCCCTCGCAGGGGACGCAGGATGGTCATCCCTGCACGCGCCTTGCCATGAAGCCCCGGACATCCCCCTTGCGACTGGCGCTTGCCGGCCTGTGCGGTCCGACCGCACAAGCCGGCCCTGCCAACGTCGACGGACTGCTGGCGATCGCGGGGCTGCAACTGCAGGCGTACGACCCGCCGACCGGTTTCGCCGATCCGCGGCTTGCGACGGTTTGCAAGGAGGCTGCGAAGAAGGGCCTCATCGTCACCGACTCCCAGGGTCGGCTGGTCGGTGACCTGCGAGCGGTCTCCGTCGCAGAGGTCCTTCCATCGCTTCGGGACGGTTAGGCCGACCTGCGCCGCGGCGTTCCGCCGGCCCGCTCAGTTGCTGCTTGATGCCGCGGACCCGCGACGCTCCAATGCGCGAACGATGGTGCCCACCATCGTGTCTGCCTTGGCTGGCTTGGCCACGTAGGCATCGAAGAGACCGCTGTGCTCTTGTGCCAGACCGAACGCGCTCATCGCGATCAACCGCGTCTCCGACTTCGGGTGGCGAGCCTTGAAGCGCCTCGCGAGTTCGTAGCCGTCGGCGCCCGGCATCTGGATGTCGATCAACGCGGCTTCGTAGGCCTGGCCTTCGAACTCTCGAAGGGCGTCCTCGGTCCCCGGTGCCTCGACACAGACAGCTCCCTTGGCGCGCAGCAGGTCGGCGACGGCGTTGCGAACGGAGTCCTCGTCGTCGACGACCAGCAGCCGCATGTTCGACAGGTTGGCGGTCCCGGCGCCTGGCCGCTTCGGCGCTTGGTCCAACACCTTCACCGGAATGCGCACGCAGGCCGTGGTGCCGCGACCCTTCTCCGAGTTGAGCTCCGCGGTACCCCCGAGTTGCGCGACTAGCGACCGGACGATCGACAGCCCGAGCCCCAGGCCTCTCGCTTCGCGCGTACCGCGGAACCAGGGCTCGAAGACGTTGGGCAGCGCCTCCTCGGCGATGCCGCTGCCCGTGTCGCTGACCCAGAGCGACATCGTGCAGGGATCACCACCATCGATCTCGGCGCGAATCTCGATGTGCCCGGCGGTCGTGTACTTCACCGCATTGCTCACCAGGTTGCCGATGATCTGCTGCAGCCGCATGTCGTCGGCATGCAGCGAGACATCCGGGACTGCCACGCGAACCTCGATGCCCTTGCGAGTCGCGAGTTCACGCAGCTCGACGATGGATGCGGCGACTACTTCATCGAGTTGCACCGGCCGCTCGCGGATCTCGTAGCCGGCAGCCTTGTTCGCTCGCACGAAGGCCGCCAGGTCGTTGGCCTGGTGCATAAGCTGGTCGGCTGCGCGCGAGAGCCGCTGGATCGGCTCCTGCAGCCCCTTGGACTTGCCGTCGTCCGTCTTCAGGGCCAGCAGGTCGGCCAGGGCCACGATGGTCTGCAACGGCGTGCGGAACTCGTGCGACACCTTCGCGATGAACAGGTCCCGGGTGGCTGCCGCTTCATTGCGCGCGGACTCGGCAGCGACCTTGGCCTCGATCAACTCGAGCTGCGCCAGTCGCGCATGGTCGGCGCGCAGTCGATCGCGCTCGAGTAGTGCCCTCGCGAGCCGCTCGCCCGCAGCCTTGGACATCTGGGCGGAGCGGTGCATCGTGAAGCCGAAGCCGGCCACGACGGCCGCGAGTCCGATCGAACGCAGGCCATCGAAGGCCAGGTGCGCCATGGCGAGAGATGCGACCTGCGGCACGATCATGTACAGGTACGCGCGCCCGGCCAGCGGCGCGTAGAGCGCCGCGACGCCGGCGGAGCCGGCCAGCATCATCGGAAACGCGATCTGTGCCACCTCCTTCAGGTGTGGGTAGATCGCCAGCGCACCGTAGCCCCACATCAGGCCGGCCAGCCCCGCATTCAGTTCGACCTCGCGCCGAGCCAACCGCTCGGTTGCCTCATCCAGAGGCTCGCGCGCCCGGTACCGCTTGCTCATCGACCAGCGCCAGCCGGAGACAACCAGGCTGAGCCCGCCGAAGATGGTTCCAGGCAGGTTCAGGCCGGCCTCGAACGCGAGGTAAATCACCAGCCCGACGGCGGCAAGCAGCAGCGGCACGTTGGCCGCAGCCGACACGACCGCGTTGGCCGTCATCGCACGCGTGGTCTCGCCCGCATCGGGCGAGTGATCCCACTTCGAGGGCTTCTCGCCCCTCGAAGCCGTCGACTTGCCTGCCTCCTGATCGTGATCGCTTTTCATGTGCGCCGTCCTACATCGAGCCGGCCGCGGCCGCTGTGGTTGCTGACCGGCTGGCGGTTGCCTGTTCCTCGCGCCAGCGTGCCCCACCTCGCCTCGGCTGCAAGGGGTTCACCGTGGTACGCAGACACCACTGCCTTCAATCCAACAGCGACAGCGAGACCAAGTTTCCACGTTCTGACACGGACACGGACTTGCACCTAGAGATGGTTGACTTCGCCGACCTCGCGCAGACCATCGGCTCCTGGTGGATCCCCGTCGGAATCCTCGGTGATCTTCCCGCGGCGCGACCTGATCGCCGATCACCCTGACGTGTGTGACCGCGGCTGCGCCCGATGGAGGGAGACGTCCATCCCACCGTATGGGGGCCCCCAAGAGAGCGGTGGTCGTGTGGACACCCTCCAAAACCGAACCAACGGCGCCGCCGCTCGACCTTCGTCTTCATGGCTGCATTCGGGGTCGTTGGCGAACCAGATCGGCGTCGAAGGGGTCCCCTTGTTTTCGGTGCCAAA
>QJOU01000273.1 GCA_003265685.1 Piscinibacter caeni
CCACCAGAGCGGCCCACCAGTCGCCGCCGTGTGCGGCCGCGGCGTCGGCCAGCGCCAGCAGCTCCGTGTCGCTCGCGCCGAACAGCGGCGCGCGCAGGGCCCGCGCCAGCGCGAGCCGGTGGCGCGGCGAGACCAGCACGTCCAGCAGCGCGAGCAGGTCCTGCGCCTCGGGCGATTCGCCGAGCAGGCCGTCGTCGACCGCCGCATGCCGGATGCCGAGCGCCGCCAGCGCCTCGCCCACCAGCCGCAGGGGCCGGCGCCGGCGCGCCAGCACGAGCAGTTCGCCCGGCGCGTGATGGCCCTCGGCGAGCGCCTGGGCGATGGCCGCGGCCACGCGCCGTGCCTCCTCGGCCAGGCGCGCTTCCTCGGGCTCGTGGCGCGGCTCGGTCAGGCTGTCGCGCCAGGGCGGCAGTTCCTCCGTCGCGCCGCGCCGCACGCCCGGCGCGGCCGGCACTGGCGGCAGGGTCTGCAGCGCGCGCGCAGCGTCCGGCGCCACCTCGGTGGTGTGGGCGCGGAAGCCGTCGAACGCCCCCTGTGCCTGCGCGGCCTGGAACACCGCGTTGACCGCCGCCAGCACGCCGGGTGCGTTGCGCCGCGTGTGGTCGCACTCCAGCACCGCGCCGCCCAGCGTGTCGACGACGAAGGCACGCACCGCGGCGAACACCCGCGGCTCGGCGCGGCGGAAGCGGTAGATGCTCTGCTTCGGGTCACCGACGACGAACAGTGCCGGGGCCGGCAACCCGCCGCCCGCCCCGGCGTAGCCCGACAGCCAGGCGTGCAGCGCATGCCACTGCAGCGGGCTGGTGTCCTGGAACTCGTCGATGAGCACGTGGCGGATGCGCGCATCCAGCCGCTCCTGCACCCAGCCGGAGAGCGTCGCGTCGCGCAGCAGCGCGAGCGCGGCGCGTTCGAGGTCGTTCATGTCGAGCAGGCCACGGCTGCGCTTGTAGCGCGCGTATTCGGCCAGCAGGCAGCGCGACAGCCGCACCATCGCCCCATGTTCCTCGTGCGCCTGCTGCTGCAGCAGCACGGCGCCGATGCGCTCGACCAGCACCTGCGCCTCGGCCAGGCCTTCGAGCGAGCCGAGCTTGCGTGGCGCGCCCTCGGCGGTGAGCAGCGCGGCGCGCACGGCGTCGAAGCGCGCCTCGGCGGTGTCGAACTCGAGGGCGAGGCGCAGCCCTTCGCCCTGCCTGGCCTGTGTCTTGTTGCCCTGCACCAGCCGGTCCGCCAGCGCCCGCAGCGCGGCCACGCAGGCCGGCTGCAGCAGCTCGGCCTGCGGCGCCGGGGCGCCGGGCGGCACCGCCGCGGCAACGCTGCCTTCGAGCGTGCCGGCCCGGTCGGCGAGTTCGAACTCCACGCGCCGCGCCAGCAGCGCCTCGAGCCAGCGCCCGAGGGCCGCGCGCCCGCGCCGCAGCACCTGGGCGCGGTAGTCCGCATGCGCCGCCGGATCGCGCAGCAGCGCGGCATGGAAACGCCGCATCAGCTCGGGCAGGTGGTCGTCGAGCTCCTCGATCAGCTCGGCCTCGCGCTCCAGGCCGAGCTCCTCGGTCAGCTCCAGCGGCGCGGCGCGCAGCAGCTGCGCGAACCAGCCGTGGAAGGTTTGGATCTGCACCGGCCGGCCGCCGTCGAGCAGTTCGCGCTGCAGTGCCGCCAGGCGCGGCTCGAGCAACGCCGCCTGCGCCGGAGGCACGCCGCGCTGCTGCAGCGCCTCGAGGCGCTGCGCCGGGCTGCCGGCCGGCGCGCCGAACTCGGCCAGCCACTGCGCGAGGCGCTCCCGCATCTCGCCGGCCGCCTTGCGCGTGAAGGTGATCGCGAGGATCTCCTGCGGCTGCGCGCCGTCCAGTAGCGCGCGCAGGATGCGCGACACCAGCATCCAGGTCTTGCCGGCACCGGCGCAGGCCTCGACCACCACGCTGCGGCGCGGGTCGCAGGCGATGGCGTAGAACTGCTCGCGCGCGACCGGCGCGCCGCCGGCCCGATACGCCGGTGTCGCGGCGCTCATGGGCTGCTCCAGTCGTCGCGCCGGCACAGGCCGCGCGCTTCGCAGTACTCGCACACGCTGCCCTCGCCGAGCGCGGGCAGCGGCGCCCCGGCCTGCACGCGCGCCAACTCGTCGCCGAGTGCATGCAGCAGGCGCTGCGCGCTGTGCGCGACCTGCGGGTGCGGCAGCGGCTTGAGCGGCCCGCTGCTGTCCAGCGGCAGGTAGGCCGCGGCCAGCGGGGCGCTGCCGGCCGGGTCGAGCAAGGCGGCGTAGAAGGCGAGCTGGGTGTCCTCCTGCGCGTCGCGCAGCTTGCGCTTGAGCCCCTCGGGCGAGCCGGTCTTGTAGTCGAGCAGCTCGAGCGTGCCGTCGGGCCAGCGGTCGATGCGGTCGATCACCCCCTGCAGCTCGACGCCCGGCACGGCGGGCAGCGGAACGCGGCGTTCCTGCTCGCCGGCCTGCCAGCGCGCACCCTCGGCATCGCGCCGCTGCAGCCAGTCGACGTAACGCGGCGCCAGGCTGGCCAGCGAGGCGCTGAACGGCAACGCCACCTCCTCGGCCAGCCCCTGCACGTGGCGCTCCTGCTCCGCCAGCGCGAGCAGCCGCGCCACCTCTTGCGCCGCCGGCGCGGGGGCCTCGCGCTCGGCGTGGAAGCGCAGCAGCACGGCGTGCAGCCAGTTGCCGTAGTCACGCTTCTCGACGGCGTCGTCGAGCTCCTCGTCCTCGCGCAGGCGCAGCAGGTGGCGCGCCAGGAAGCGGTACGGGCACTCGCGCAAGGCCTCGGCCGCGCTGGCCGAGAGCGCGGCCGGCAGCCGACCGGGGGCCGACGGCGCCGGGCGCTGCCGGGGCGTGAGCGCGACCTCGAGCAGCTGGCCCGGGTCGGCGGCCGGCAGGAGCGCGCGCCCCTGCAACGCCAGATCGAGCGCGAGGCGCTGCAGCAGCGGGCTGTCGACCAGCGGCTCGCCGCCCTCGCCCTGCCGGCGCAGGAAGCTCAGCCGCGGCAGGCGCAGCGCATGCTCGAACAGCAGCCGTTCGCGCGCCCGCAGCGCCGCCGCGTCGGGCAGGCCGAGCAGGCGCCGCGAGGCCTCGTCGAAGAGCGGATGCGGCGCCGGCGGCGCGCCGAGCTGGCGATCGTCCGCACCGGGCCAGACCACCGCCGCGAACGGCCGCAGCAGCAGCCGGGCCATCGGCACGATCACCACCTCCGGATGGCTGGCGGCGGGTTGGAAGGTCGCCGCGTCCAGGCTGGCGTCGACCCAGGCCGCGAGCTCGTCCAGGTCCATGGCCGTCGCGGCGGCGGCGTCGTGCCAGGCCGGGTCGGCGTCGCCGGCGCCGGCCAGGCGCAGCGCCCGCAGCAGCACCTGCCCGGCCTCGTCGGCCTGCAGCGCCGGCCAGGCGCCGCAGTCCTCGAGAACGGCGCGCACGGCGCGCAGCCAGTCGGCCAGCGGCCGGCGGCGCTCGGCCAGGGGTACCAGCATGTTCCGCACGACGGCAGCGGTCTGCGCCTCGGCGCTGCCGGGGGGCAGGCGCGCCAGGTCGGCCACCCGGGCCAGGCCGAGCCGGCGACAGGCCTGCTCGAGACGCTCGAACTGTGCCGGCGCGGCGAGCGCCCCCGGCGGCAGGGTCTTGAGCCAGTCGAACAGATCGTCGCTGCGCGCGGCCGGCCCCGCGGCGCGCAGCAGGCCCATCAGCTGCGCGGCGGCACGCGTGGTCGGCAGCGACCAGCCGGTCTCGTCGACCGGCTGCAGGCCGGCCCGCTCGAGCAGCGCACGCACGCGCCGCACCACCAGGCGGTCCTGCCCGACCAGCGCCACCGGCGTCTGCCCGGCCGCGCAGTGCTGCAGCACCAGCGCCGCGGCCCGGCGCGCCTCCTGCTCGAAGCCCGGGCAGCGCGCCAGCGCGGGCAACTCTGGCAGACTCCAGGCCGGCAGCGCCGCATCGGCATCGACCATCAGCGCCGCCACCCCGGCATCGGCCGCGTCGAGCAACGCCTCGGCCAGCGGATCGGGCCCGCCGGCCTGCAGCACCACCCAGGCAGCCGGGCGGCAGTCCCACAGCCGGTCGGTCGCGGGCGCCGGCGCCTGGGCCGCCCACTCGAGCGCCACGCGGGCCAGCCAGCGCTCGCGCGCGCCC
>QJOU01000274.1 GCA_003265685.1 Piscinibacter caeni
CAGCTCAAACGTTAGGCCTCACAGCCCCAGTTCGGAGCGTCGTTGAGAAATGGGCATCTGGGTCAAGCGCGACCGGAGCGCCTGCTCCGCGGCTGTAGCTTGTCGAGTTCAGCCAGGTTCTGCTTCAGCAGCAACAAGAGCGTTCGCGCATGCTCCACCGGTATGCGCAAGCAAGTGCTCGGTTCATCGTCGTCGCGTGACTGGCGAGCCATGACAACCGCGTCGAGCCGAACTTGAAGCAACCCCTTGTCGTGCCTCATCGACTTCAAGCGCTGAACTTCAATGTCATAGGGCTTCACGCGGTGGCTCCAGGGCTCAAGGTAAGCTGGCATTGTGTCAGTGCACGTCCAGCCAACTGCGCCAAAGTCGGCGAGAAGTACAAGGTTCTGGCCCCAGGTCGTGGCCGAAAGGTGAGGCCTAACCCTTCGCTCGAGCGGACCTCCACCGGCAAGGCACTTGGGCCGCGAGGCCGTGGTGGCTATCATCGGCCTCGCGGCCCAAGCGCCTCGCCGGCTCCGGCCGCTCAGCTCAAACGTTAGGCGTCAGAATCAACCCCCATGTCCAGCATCGGCGGCGATTACAGAGACTTCGATCCAGCGGAGGCGGCAGAGATCCAGGCGCGTGCCCAGCAAAGAGAGGCAGCCAATCTCTCGCTGCACGAAGCGTTACCGGCTCTTGCTTCTGCATTCGCAAGAGGCTCCGAGCGCCTCGAAGAATCCAGCATGCAGGTGTCTATCCAGGCCATCAACCTGCTCACTCAACCGCCGGCGCACTCTCCACTACTGAGCCAACTCTGTGCCCTCGTGCTGTCGGAGCTGCAAGCTGGCTTAGCGCCACAGCGGGCCAAGCACCTGGCGGAACTACTGACTGACGAGGCAGCTCGCCTGTACGAGGGCAAACCGTTCTCTTCGCCCGAGTTGGTGAAAGAGGTACACCAGTTTCGCGAGCGAGTACAAGCTGCCGGCCGGCGATCAATCACTCCTCTGAACCTGGTTGTTCGCCGGAGAGCTGACGCCTAACCCTTCGCTCGAGGCGACCCTCCACGGCTTGGCACTTGGGCCGCGCAGCGCCTTGGTCTATCCTGCACCGCGCGGCCCAAGTGCCAACCCGCTCCGGTCGCCTCAGCTCAAACGTTAGGCGTCACACAAACCCGGAGGTCGCAGTGAGCGAAATCGAAGCTTCCGTAGCCAAAGTCATTGAGGCGTACAAGGCTTCCGTTGCGGCAAGGGACATCGACGCATTCATGCGTCTATACGACTCATCGGCGAGAGTCTTCGACGCCTGGGGTGTCTGGTCGTACGAGAACGCTTCGGCGTGGCAAGTCGCCGTCGAAGGTTGGTTTGCGTCGCATCCAACTGACCGGTTCATGGTCATCTTTGAAGACGTCCGCACTACGTCGACTCCTGCCTTCGCCTCGGTCAGCGCCATAGTCACTTACGCGGTGGCCTCCCCGCAAGGCGCACCTGTCAACTCAATGCAGAATCGCCTTACGTGGGTACTGAAGACTAGTGGCCACGTCCCGCGAATCATCCACGAGCACACCTCGGCGCCAGTCGGCTTCGAGGACCAGAAGGCAATACTTCAACGCGCAAGTAGAACCTAGGCGTTCCAAGCGAGGTGACGCCTAACCCTTCGCTCGAGGCGACCCTCCACGGCTTGGCACTTGGGCCGCGAGGCGCTCGCTGGCATCATCCGCCTCGCGGCCCAAGCGCCAACCCGCTCCGGGCGCCTCAGCTCAAACGTTAGGCGTCACACAAATTGCTACGGCGCACCGATCAGAGTAGTCTGGCGAACACTCGTAGGCCAGGAGCCTGTCATGACCAATGGCGTTCCCTCCCTGCTCATTGCCATCGGCGTATCCATCGCATCCTTGTCGGCCTTCGGTCAGACGGCCACTGAGAAGAAGATCGCCGCCGACAGGTGGTTGGCCAAGACATCCTTCAAGGTCCACTACGTCGGCTCATACACCAGCGACTTCGACGTCAATACAGTCGACAAGACCATCGTCCTCGCCGGCAATCCGAATGGCAACCGCTGCCAAGGCTCGGTGCCGGCGGCACTTACCTTCGAGGGCGATGAACTCGTGCTCACGATCACGCCCCGTCTCAAGAACTGCGACCAAATCCAGTACCTGTTCGACCCGGTTACTGGCGACGGACACGCTCGTCACCGCGACCAATTCGCCGGACCGAACGGGTCCTGGACAGACACGCAATCAAAGGTCACCTTGCTTGACCCGGCGCCCAAGAACTAATGCATTCCGCGATCTGCAGGTTGTCCTTAGCTGCCCAGCTCACGTGACGCCTAACCCTTCGCTCGAGCGGACCGCCACCGGCATGGCACCCTGGCCGCGAGCCCGCCGTTTACATCATCGGCCTCGCGGCCAGGGCACCACGCCGGTGGTGTCCGCTCAGCTCAAACGTTAGGCGGCTCAATCAGCGTGACGAGCCTGCGCCAGAATTTAATCCGCAGGGTCGCGTGAACCGGAGACAGCAGATGCATCCCTCGAACTACATCCCGCTCGCACTCAAGCGCATTGTTTGTGCCATGGCAGCGATGGCTGTGTCTGTCTCGCCAATTGCACAGCAGGGCTCGCCACGTTCCGCCTCCGGCAACTCTCAGGCCGCCTTGGACCTCCTTCGCGACTCGGCTGCGAAGGGCAATGCCGAGGCAGAGTATCTGCTTGCACTGCGCCTTCTGGAAGGAAGCTCAGTGCAACGGAACCCATCGGAAGCAGCACGGCTCTTGGCTTCAGCTGCATCGAGGAACCATGCTGAGTCTCGCTATCAGCTCGCACTACTTCATCTTCAAGGCCTCGGTGTTGAGAAGAGCAATCCCGACGCAGCTTTACTGTTGCGACTTAACGCCAATGGACGCCCGGGCCCCGCCAGCTTCAGATCCGCCGCAATGCTCGGCGCGATGGTCCTTTCCGGAAATGCTGGCCCGAGAAACCTTGAGGAGGTTCGGAACCTCATGTACCACGCGTCGCAATCGCCTGAGCGTGAAGTAGCGTCGTACGCGAAAGACCAGATGGAAAGAATCGACTCGCAACTCCAGCGTCCACTGGTGCAAAGAGAAGCTCAAGACAGTGGTGCAGTTATGACTGCGGCGATCGCGGCACTAGCTCTACTACTAATCAGCGGCTCGGGCCCACCGTCGCAGTCCGCTGGGCCCACGCCGGAGTACTTGCGTCAATGCGAACGCCGAAAAGAGAGCTGCCATGAGCGGTGCCGACTTGAGCATATGTTCCTACCTTCCGATGCCAATGTCAGCCTAAGCAAGGCCATCTGTAGAAGTCAATGTGACTTGGCTTGCTAGAGGATGCGGAGCCGCCTAACCCTTCGCTCGAGCGGGACCTCCACCGGCAAGGCACTTGGCCCGCGAGGCGCTGGTTCCTATCATCCGCCTCGCGGGCCAAGCGCCTTCCCGGCTGCGGCCCCTCAGCTCAAACGTTAGGCCTCAGAGAACATGCACCCGGTGCCCTTGCAGCACTTCAATACCGGCGAGGCGCTGGTCTTCAACCCCGACACCGCGTCGGTAGTGCCCGTTGGCCCGGACTCCACGCTCGATTCCAATCCGAGCCTCGGCTTCGCTGCAGAAGTACCCGCCGTAAACGGCCCAACCTGGGTTGCCTACTGGGCAGACTCGCGCCCTTCGCTCGAAGAAGCTCCTCTGTATGGCAGTGGCCTGAACGTCCTCCTTTCCGGCGAGGTGTTCCACATCGTCCCGGAACCCGCAATCTGCAAGCTGGAAGAAGGGCTCACCCAGCGGACCATCGAACTCTCGCAGGGAAGCAAAGTCGTCCGGGTCACCTATCGATGGCCAATCTTGCGAGAGGCACTGCCCAGGATGCTTGGCGACCCGTTCACGTTCACATCCACCGACATCGGCTACGAGTTGGCGGGAGTGGTGAAGTTCTATGCGCCAGCGAGAACTGAGGCCTAACCCTTCGCTCGAGTGGACGCGCTCCGGCATGGCACCTTGGCCGCGAGGCGCTGTGGTACATGTTGCGCCTCGCGGCCAAGGCGCCATGCCTGCGCGCGCC
>QJOU01000275.1 GCA_003265685.1 Piscinibacter caeni
GCTCGCACAGGGCGGCGACAGCGCCGCCCAGCGCGACCGCCTCGCCACCCTCGCCGCCAGCTCGCGCGATGCCCAGGTGCAGGCCTACGCGCTGCGCGCCTGCCGCGGCGCGGGCCCGGCCAGCAGCGCCTGCCAGTCGCTCACGCCGCAGGCCTGGGTGCAGATCGAGGCCGACAACGGCGCGGCCTGGCTGGCGCTGGCGGGCGACGCGCGGCTGGAGCCGGCGGTGCAGCTCGATGCGCTGCGCCAGGCGGCGCGGGCGCGCAGGTTCGACACCCATGGCGCGGCGCTGCAGGGGCTGGTGCAGGCGGCGGCGCCGCCCGGCACCGGCGAGCTGGACCGGCTCGCGATGGCGCGCCTGGTGGCCGCGTTGCGCGGCGACTGGCTGATCACCGAGCCGCTGCGCCTGCACTGCAGCGCGAGCGCCCTGGCCGACCCCGAGCGCAGCGGCCTGTGCGACGCGATCGCCGACATGCTGGCGACCCAGGGCCAGTCCGTGCCCGACCTGCTGCAGGCGCGCGACATCGGCCAGCGCGTCGGCTGGCCGGAGGATCGGCTCGAGGCGCTGCGCGACGAGGCCGACGCGCTGCTCGCCTTCGAGCGCCGCCGCACCGACGCGTCCGAGCTGGCGACCTGCGGCGAGCTGGCGCGCCTGAACGGCTTCTACGCCGAGGTCGGCCGGCTCGGCCAGCTGGCCGCGCTGCGCCAGACGATGCAGCGCTCGGCGCGCTGAACCCTGCCGGGTACTGGCCGGGCGCCGGCAAGCGACCGACAATCGGCCCATGCCGCAACGCTCCGACGTGCTGCCCGGCCGCCCGCATCCGCTGGGCGCGCGCCCCCATGCCGGCGGCACGCAGTTCAGCGTCTACTCGCACGCCGCGCGCCGCATCGAGCTGCTGCTGTACGACGACGTCGACGCGGCGCGGCCGGCGCGCGTGATCGACCTCGAGCCGCCGCGCCACCGCACCGGCGACTACTGGCATGCCTACGTGCGCGGCGTCGGCCCCGGCCAGCTCTACGCCTACCGGGCGCATGGCGACTTCGACCCGGCACGCGGGCTGCGTTTCGACGCCGGCAAGGTGCTGCTCGATCCCTACGGGCGCGGCGTGGCGACGCCGGCCGACTGGCAACGCGCCGCCGCCTGCGTGCCGGGGCGCAACGACGCGCAGGCATGCAAGAGCGTGGTCTGCGACGACCACGACTTCGACTGGGAGGGCGACCTGCCGCTGCGCCGCCCGTTCGCCCAGACCGTGATCTACGAGATGCACCTGCGCGGCTTCACGCGCCACCCGAGCTCCGGCGTGCCCGAGTCGCGGCGCGGCAGCTACGCCGGCCTGATCGACAAGATCCCCTACCTGCGCGACCTCGGCATCACGGCGGTCGAGCTGATGCCGGTGTTCCAGTTCGACCCGCAGGACGCGCCGCCGGGCCTCACCAACTACTGGGGCTACGCGCCGATCTCGTTCTTCGCGCCGCACGCGGGCTACGCCTCGCGCCCCGGGGCGCAGGCGGCGCGTGACGAGTTCCGCGCCATGGTCAAGGCGCTGCACCGCGCCGGGCTGGAGGTGATCCTCGACGTGGTGTTCAACCACACCGCCGAGGGCGACGAACACGGCCCGACCTTCGGCCCGCGCGGCCTGGACAACGCCAGCTACTACCTGCTCGAAGGCGCCGGCCGCTATGCCAACCACTCGGGCTGCGGCAACACGCTGAACGGCAACCACGCGGTGGTGCGCCGGATGATCCTGGACAGCCTGCGCTACTGGGTGCAGGTGATGCACGTCGACGGTTTCCGCTTCGACCTCGCGGCCATCCTCTCGCGCGACGAGCACGGCCAGCCGGTGGCCAACCCGCCGGTGCTGTGGGACATCGAGAGCGACCCGGTGCTGGCCGGCACCAAGCTGATCGCCGAGGCCTGGGACGCTGCCGGGCTGTACCAGGTGGGCCGCTTCTTCGGCGAGCGCTGGAAGGAATGGAACGGGCGCTTCCGCGACGACGTGCGCTCCTTCGTGCGCGGCGATGCCGGCACCGTGACGGCGCTGGCCGACCGCCTGCTCGGCAGCCCCGACCTGTACGGGGCGCGCCCGCGCGAGCCGGCGCAGAGCATCAACTTCGTGACCAGCCACGACGGCTTCACGCTGGCCGACCTGGTGAGCTACAACACCAAGCACAACGAGGCCAACCGCGAGGGCAACCGCGACGGCGGCGACGACAACCGCAGCTGGAACTGCGGCGCCGAGGGCCCGACCGACGACCCGGCCGTGAACGCGCTGCGCCTGCGCCAGACCAAGAACCTGCTGGCCATCGCGCTGCTCTCGCTGGGCACGCCGATGCTGCTGATGGGCGACGAGATGGGGCGCTCGCAGCAGGGCAACAACAACGCCTACTGCCAGGACAACGAGCTGTCGTGGCTGGACTGGTCGCTGCTCGAGCGCCACGCCGAGCTGCACCGCTTCGTGCGCGGGCTGATCCGCATCCGCAACCTGCGCGAGTCGGTGCGGCACGACCACCGCCTCACGCTCTCCGAGCTGGTGGCGCGTGTCAACGTGCAGCTGCACGGCGTCACGCTGGGCGCGCCGGACACCGGCCACGAATCGCACAGCCTGGCGATCACCGCCTCCAGCCTGTCGGGCGACCTGCTGATGCACTTCGCGCTGAACGCCTGGTGGGGGCCGCTGGACTTCGAGCTGCCGACCCTGCCGCCACGCGCCCGCAGCGGCTGGCTGCGCATCATCGACAGCGCCCGCCCGGCGCCCGACGACCTGGTCGAGCTGGCGCAGGCCGAGGGCGCGATCGGCCTGCGCCACCGCGTCGAGGCACGCTCGGTGGTGGTGCTGTTCGCGCCCTTGCGCTGAGGGGCGGGCCGGCGCCGCGACGGCCCGCACCCCACCCCTATGTTGGCAGGCTGTAAGAGCTGACAGGATCGCCCGCCGGGTCATTGTCCGTGGCGGCGAAAGGTGCGACACCCAAGCGCACGACGAACCGCCGCCACCTGCCCTGCATGGCCTGACGAAGGTCAAGCGCAGCGCATGCCCGATGGCGCGCCGAGGGCATCCCCTCGCGACGTCCGAACCGACACGAGGCAGTGCATGCGATGCTGAACCTTCAACTCTTCGGGACGCTGGTCGCGACCTGTCAGGTGGCCGGCCAGGCGGCCGAGGTCATCACCCTGACGGCGCGGCCCGGCAGCCTGCTGGCCTTCCTGGCGCTGGCCCGCGGGCGCTACTTCTCGCGCGGCGAACTGCTCTTCACGCTCTGGGGCGAGCAGCTCGACTCGGCGCATGCCGGGGTGGTCAACACGACGCTGTGGCGCCTGCGGCGCAGCGTCGAGCGTGCGCCGTTCAAGGCCGGCGAGATCATCGCCTGCGACCGGCACGGCGCGCTGGGCATGCCCGAGGAGGCGCGCTGCGTGCTCGACGTGGAGCAGTTCCTGCGGCTCGTCGTGCCGGCGCTGAACAAGCCGATGGAGCGCCTGCTGCCCGGCGACATCGACGACCTGCAGCGCGGCGTGGCCTGCTACACCGACGACATCCTGGCCGGCATGCGCGACGAATGGGCGCTGCGCGAACGCGAGAAGCTGCGCCGCCACTACATGAATGCGCTCGGCCGGCTGATGCAGCTGCGGGCGCTGGCGGGCGACTATCCGGGCGCGATCGGGCATGCGCAGCGCATCCTCGACCGCGACATGCTGCGCGAGGACGTGCACTGCGAGCTGATGCGCCTGCTGATGCTCAACGGCCAGCGCGCGCTGGCGCTGCGCCAGTTCGAGCGCTGCCGCGATGCGCTGCGCCGCGAGCTGGCGATCCAGCCGATGCGCGAGACGCTGGCGATGTACCAGCGCATCGCCGAGTCGGCCGTCGGGCACGACGCGCCGCCCGAGCCCGCCCCCGCGCCCAGCCTGCCGCCGCCGGCCGGGCCCGGCCGGCCGGC
>QJOU01000276.1 GCA_003265685.1 Piscinibacter caeni
CAGCGGTTCAACTCCGCTTCGACATCCAGGCGTCTGGCCTACCAGAGGAAGTCAAGGCTCGGCTACTGCGCAGTTCGGACGGTCGAATCTCCAGCGAGGGAGTCGTTGTCATCAAGTCGCAGGGCTCGCGCAGCCAGGAGGCCAACAAGGCCGAAGCCCTGGCTAGGCTGAGCGAACTCATCGAGTCGGCCGAACACATTCCGCGCAAGCGCCGGCCAACCAAGCCAACCCTCGCATCCAAACGCCGGCGCCTCGAAGGCAAGTCCAAGAGGTCCGCGGTCAAGTCCGGTCGAGCCAAGGTGGGCCTGTGAGCAAGTCGGTTCGAGGTTTCGGCCACCCGTCTGCACGCTCAGTGCTGCCTAACCCTTCGCTCGAGGCGACAGTCCCCGGCAAGGCACTTGGCCCGCGAGGCGCTGGTTCTTATCATCCGCCTCGCGGGCCAAGCGCCTTCCCGGCGCCTGCGCCTCAGCTCAAACGTTAGGCCTCGCATTGGCCGACATTGCCAGTTCAAACCATGTTTGATCACGTCGTCTTCGGAGTCAGCGACTACGCAGCCAGCAAGGCCTTCTTCGTCAAGGCACTCGAACCGCTCGGTGTGACTGTTGCCTACGAGGGTCCGCTTGGCATCGAACTTTGCCGCCCAAACGAAACAACCTCGTTGTGTATTCGGCTGCAGCCTGAGCCAAGACCTGCGCACCTTCATCTGGCGTTCCAAGCCGCGAACCGCGAGCAAGTCCACGCCTTCTATCGCGCAGCACTGGAAGCCGGAGGCCAAGACAACGGCGCCCCTGGCCTACGCCCTCAGTACCATTCGAACTACTACGCCGCATTCGTCATCGGTCCAGACGGGCACAACGTCGAAGCGGTATGCCACAAGCCAGCCTAGCTTCTGCAGCTATTCCGGCATGCTGTTGTCCGCGAGCGAGGCCTAACCCTTCGCTCGAGTGGACTCGCTCCGGCATGGCACTTGGCCCGCCTACCGGTGTGGTACATCATCCGTCCGGCGGGCCAAGCGCCATGCCTACGCTCGCCCCTCAGCTCAAACGTTAGGCGTCACCCCCCCCCCCCGACAGCGCGTCCCCATGACTGGCAATGCACGAGTGCCGCGCGTGAAGGTTGAGCACCATGAACCTCCAGAAGGCACACCGTCGCAGTGGCTCATCGGCACATGGCAGTCGGACAAAGCGGCCACCGTCGCAGCATGGGGCTCGTACCCACCTGGATCCCCCGAGTTCCAGCGCATGCTCGACGAGGGCCTCGGGATTCTGATCAATGGGTATACGGCAAAGCGGAGCACCTCAAGAACGGCACAGTGGGAGTCGACCGTTCCGTATCGCGTGCTTTGGGAGAACTCCGACTCTCTTCTCCTCGTATATGGCAAGCGAGGCAAGGAGAACGGACAGCTAATCACGTTCACTTCCCCGGAGCAGTACTGGGTCCACGTGGGTCGGTACGTCGAGTTTTTCCGAAAGCAGTGACGCCTAACCCTTCGCTCGAGTGGACGCGCTCCGGCATGGCACTTGGCCCGCGCGGCGCTTGTTCCTATCATGCACCGCGCGGGCCAAGCGCCATGCCTGTGCGCGCCCCTCAGCTCAAACGTTAGGCGGCACAGGCAACACCGCCAGTCTTCGAAGGTCTTGCACATGGAACCAGTGGAAGAGCGCTCGGATTCGCGCAGCGTCTACGTCGAGGCAACGCCGGAACAAGTCTTCGCGGCAATGAGCGCGCCGGAACGCGTAGCCCGTTGGTGGGGCCCTGACGGTTTCACCAACACCATCCAGCAGTTCGATTTCCAACCCGGCGGAACGTGGCTACTGACGATGCATGGGCCTGATGGGAAGGACTATCCGAACGAGAGTCGCTTCACGCGCCTTGTCCCTGGTGAATTCTTCGAGATCGAACATCTCTCCGGGCATCATTTCGTCCTATCTGTCGAGTTGCGCGCCTCGGGTCAAGGCACACAGGTTCACTGGCGACAGACGTTCGACACTGCTGAACACTACGAACGAATCGCCCAGTTCGTAGCCGGCGCGAATGAGCAGAACCTTCAGCGCCTTCGCGCCGAGGTTGTCCGCACGACCAGTGCCGCCTAACCCTTCGCTCGAGGCGACCCTCCACGGCTTGGCGCTTGGGCCGCGAGCCCGTGGTGCATATCATCGGTCTCGCGGCCCAAGCGCCAACCCGCGGCGGTCGCCTCAGCTCAAACGTTAGGCCTCATGGAGAGGCCGCGGTGTTGCGCCAGCGATCGAGGAACCCCGATGCCAACTCTCTCGCCCAATGCCCAGCTTGTGTTCGACGTGTTCGATCAAGTGGCCAGGGGGAACGGCACTCCATTCTGGGAGGCTTGTGACGATGCGATCGTGTGGCGCACGATTGGACATGGCTCTTGGAGTGGCGAGTTTGTCGGCAAGCAGACGATCATCGACGAGATCTTCCGCCCCTTGAATCGCGTTCTCGTGGAGCGAGCCACCCTGCCCACGCGCATCATTGACGGCGGCGATGTAGTGGTGGTGCAGGCAAGAGGCAAGAACCTTACGCGCGACGGTCAACGCTACGACAACGACTACGCCTTCATCATTCACTTCCAACATGGCAAGATTGTTCGGTACGAGGAGTACTGCGACACGGACCTCATAGCTCGCGTCTTGCCTGATCGAAACGCCGCCAAGCTACTTCCCAAGCCTGAGTAGAGCCAGCGCCTCTACTTTGAGTCGAGGTGCATGAGGCCTAACCCTTCGCTCGAGCGGGACCTCCGCCGGCAAGGCACTTGGCCCGCGAGGCGCTCGCTGTCATCATCCGCCTCGCGGGCCAAGCGCCTTCCCGGCTACGGCCCCTCAGCTCAAACGTTAGGCGTCGATCGCGCGAGCATCCCGCCTTTGCCGACCCGACTCAGCCGCCCGGGCGAGCTAGTGCGAGCTAACCGAGTGCCGCCTTCCTGGCCTAAAGTTGCCCATTGGAGTGCCGATAGGCCGTAGGTCCCCGACTCGCCCTTGCGAAACCATGCCTCAGAGTAACGCTACATACAAGGTGCCTACTCAAGCTGACATTGCAGCAAAGACACTGCTTCCAGCCCTGATCGTTCTTCTGGTCGTCCCAGTCTTAGTTGGCATTGCTCTTGGAACCCACGCCGCAACTACTCTCGCAATCCCACTCTTTTTTCTCTGCTTCTTCATCGGAATACCGACGTTCCGGCTCGTTCAGCGTCACTCCCTCAAGAAGCATTCCTTTGCTTGGTACAAGCAATCGTTCCCTGACCAGGTTTCTGGCCATGGCGGCATCCGCTGCCGCCACTGCGGAGGAAGCCGAGTAATCGTCAGGAACCTCATGCAACATACCTACTACCGCGCTCACTTGTGCGAGCAATGCGGTGAGACCCTGTACTACTCGCCCGAGCAATAGAAGAACTCCACTCATCCTTCCGGTCGTACCGTCGACGCCTAACCCTTCGCTCGAGGCGACCCTCCACGGCTTGGCACTTGGGCCGCGAGGCGCTCGCTGGCATCATCCGCCTCGCGGCCCAAGCGCCAACCCGCTCCGGTCGCCTCAGCTCAAACGTTAGGGCGCACAGTCACCCGCAGTCGAGGCGCCAGCGCCATGGAAAACGAACTCCCCGCACTGCCGTCAATCCAACTCGGGCGCTACAGGCACTACAAGGGTGGCGAGTACGAAGTCGTCGGTGTCGTCCGGCACAGCGAGTCACTTGAACCGCTTGTTCTCTATCGCCCGCTGTACGGAAACTCCGGCTCGTGGGTCCGACCGTTTGCCATGTTCCTGGAGTCAGTCGAGCATCAGGGCAAGAGCCCACCTCGCTTCAGCCTGGTTGCCGCGGGCGCTCCGGCTAGCGAGGAAGAACTGGCCGCCACGGTTCAACGCATGGAGTCGAAGCTTGGCGCTTCCGGCTCGGCTGCTGTGAAGGA
>QJOU01000277.1 GCA_003265685.1 Piscinibacter caeni
GAGCGAAGGGTTAGGCGTCACCGCGCGAGGTGACCTGGCTACCTGCTATGGGTATGACAAAGGCTGTCGCCAGGAATCGCTGGAAAGCCGCAGACAGAACACTTCACCTGGAAAGATGGCTGGCCATCGGCAGAAGGCATAGCCGGAGTGTTGCCAAGCTCGTGGCCAGGCTGTCGATCTTCGCCGCCATGTGCCGACACGACAGTCGCGCTCGAGACCTTGCGCGTTCCGACATATCCGCAGCTCGTGCACGGCATTTGGGCTAACCCTTCCACGGACGCTGTGACAGCAGGTCGTAGGCGCTCCGTTGGAGCGTGCGGCGGCTGAGCCAACCGTTCGAGATGCTCTTGTTTCACCGAAAACTCATATCCACAGCGACGGCACGCGACTTTGTCACCAACCCGGACGATGCGACGATCGGTTCCTTCCACGGCTACTCTCCGCGAGTTCTGTGTGACGCCTAACGTTTGAGCTGAGGCGACCGCCGCGGGTTGGCGCTTGGGCCGCGAGGCGGATGATAAGAACAAGCGCCTCGCGGCCCAAGTGCCAAGCCGTGGAGGGTCGCCTCGAGCGAAGGGTTAGGCCTCGGCACGTGCGCTACCGGCTTGTGGACTGCTTCGGTGCCTTTGGCGGCAGTGCGCTGACCACTTGCTTGCAGCGCTGGAGCCAGAAGTTCAGCTGCTCTTCGCTCTCGAGACCTGGCGGCTCGACGTACACGTAGCCTTGCATTGGCTTGCCCGTGAAATCCATCTCGCGCACGTGCTGGCGAGCAAGAGAGTCTTCGTAGTTCTCTTTGCCGACGCGCGCCATGATCTTGCTGCCCGAGACGCCGACGAACATGAAACCCCGGTGGAGGAACGCCAGACCACCGAACATCTTCTTCTCGGAGAGCCCGGGGTCACCTGCCATGGCTTGGCGAATTCGGTTCGCAAGCGCTTCGTCGTACGCCACTGTCTCGACTCCGAGGCCTAACGTTTGAGCTGAGGCGACCGGAGCGGATTGGCGCTTGGGCCGCGAGGAGCATGATGCCAGCGAGCGCCTCGCGGCCCAAGTGCCAAGCCGTGGAGGGTCGCCTCGAGCGAAGGGTTAGGCCTCGCTGCGAAGCGCTTACAGCTTGCCACTGACGCGCATGCCTTCCAGCCGCAGAGCAATGGCTTGCTCGACCTCGCTCAGCTTGGCTGCAAGGACTTGGCGCTCTTGTTCAGACGACGAAGCGGACAATTGCTCACGAAGCCGCGCTCTCTTGTGGAACATCTCGACCTCGGGCGGTGGGACCCCGGCGTTCTTGAGGATCTTGAACGGAAGACGGAACTCGGTTGGAGTTTCCGCCCAACCCTCGGACTCAGCCATGGGCTTGCCGAAGCTCGGCGCGCTCTTTAGCTCTCCTGACCGGTAGGCCTGCGCAAGGTGTTCTGCGATTTCGTCGTCCTGCGAGCGAATAGCAGCGTCTCTGCGCTTGCGAGCTTCCGAGTCGACTGGACGGTTCACGCGAGGCCTAACGTTTGAGCTGAGGCGCAGCTGCCGGGTTGGCGCTTGGCCCGCGCGACGGATGATGACATTGGCCGGTGCGCGGGCCAAGTGCCAAGCCGGTGGCTGTCGCCTCCAGCGAAGGGTTAGGCGTCATAGCGCCGCTGGTACCCTTTAACGACGAGGTCCGTGATCTCGCTGTAGTGCGCCCGAATCCACATGAGCGAGTCCCACTGACCCAACTTGCCCAGTGCCCAGATGAGAAGGTCGAATCTCTCGTCGCCCGCATGTTCGCGGACCAGCGAAATGACTCGTTCTGCTGGGAGGGGGCGTCCCAGCTTGGCCATGACATAGGCATACGAGACACCGTCGAGTCTGGAAAGCTCGCTCTCTGGGATGGCCTCCGCTTCGACCAACCGGAGAAGAAGCCTGGCACGCATGTACGGCCGGGAAAGGTGAAGTTCAAGCTCGTCTCTCAACTCAGCAAGCGCGGCGACGGGAAGTTCTTTAACCAACAACCACGCAGCCTCCGGGTCTCGGCGCAGTTGCCAGGCGTTTCGGAGAGCCGGTATCCTGACAGAGGGGGAGTCAGACGTGGCTCGATAGGCACGGCGCCGGAGACCGACGAACCGAGATGAGACGAATGCCAGCCAGATCTGGTCGCGCTGCTTTGGGGCGAGCTCACCTCGCAGTACCGAGAGCGCGTAAGCGATGGACTGGCTTGAGCTTGAGTCGGCGTCGGCAAGTTGGCGCAAGAGCCCCGTGGCTAGGCTTCTGCGGACCACTTTCGCTCGCGGCTCTTCGAACGCCATAAGTCGATTGAGCGCCATTCGACGAACGTCGTAGTTCGTCGTCGCGGTGCGTCGACACAACTCGGCGGTTTCATCGAGGCTCAAGCAGCGGATGGAAGATCGAAGCAATCCGAAGTCGTGAAAGGAGGGCAACTCATCGGCGAGTGACAGGACTTGATCGACGCGATCGAATTGCTGCTGCTTCATGACGCCTAACGTTTGAGCTGAGGCGACCGGAGCGGGTTGGCGCTTGGGCCGCGAGGTGCATGATGCCAGCGAGCGCCTCGTGGCCCAAGTGGCAAGCCGTGGAGGGTCGCCTCGAGCGAAGGGTTAGGCTTCCCCCCTCAAGTTCTCGAGCAAGTTGCCGAAAGGGCCAAGGTCATTGACTCCGACCTCAACTTGCACCATGGCCGAGGCATACGTTATCCCCGACTTTTCGAGAGCAACTGCGAGAGCGCTGGGGCGAGCAGTGCTTGCCGCGAGCGGGGCAACAGTTCTGCTTGCTGTTGGAAGCGGCGCGCTGACCGGGGTGTGGGACGTCTTCTACACACTTCTCGGAATCGTGATCTCCTCGACGATCGCGTTCGCTTACGTTGCCTCCAAGTACAAGGGCCTGCTGGAGCGCAACTGGGAAAGGCATTCTTTCGCTTGGTACTGCGAGGCCTTTCCGCACGCGGCAAGAGCAGGCATGGAAGTCGCGTGCCGACATTGCGGCTCCGGTCGTGTGACAGTCAAGAACCTCATGAACCATACGTTCATGCGTTCACATTGCTGCGAGAACTGCGGCGAGACTTTGTACTTCTCGCGCGAGAAGATGTAGCTGCGCGGTCTCTGGGAAGCCTAACGTTTGAGCTGAGGCGCCCGGAGCGGACTGGCGCTTGGGCTGCGAGGAGCATGATGCCAGCGAGCGCCTCGCAGCCCAAGTGCCAGGCCGTGGAGGGTCGCCTCGAGCGAAGGGTTAGGCCTCGCCTCGCGTAGGGCGGACTCGCCGGGCCTCGCACGAGAAGCAGCCCGGTTTGGCGTTATGCAAGTGCACATACTCAACCAAAGGTTGATCGAACATGCGCTCGAGTTCGACTGAAACTTGATCGCCAGCACATACCTGGGCAGTGACCATGAGGTGGTGGCGGTCGTAGGCGCGTAGCGACATGAGGCGGGCGCTGACATAGGTAGGGACCACGCCAGGCGCCAATGCAGGTTCCTGCGCGCCGACGCGCACGTAGATTGGCCCTGACGAACGGTAGGGTGAGTCGACCGCGTGATGCGGGTACGAGAGTAGGAACAACTCCTCGCCCACTTCAGCGTCGGCAAGACTGACGCGGCAAGGGTACCCAGGCGTACTGTCAGCAGTGACTCGACGGATGCCTTGGGCGGCAAGCTCGCCGGCGCTAAGGTCTGCGAGGTGGGCGAAGTTCTTGGCGGGCAACCCACACAGTTGAAACGATGGCACGGCGGACTCCTGCGGCAAGCTAGCGCATGGTTGCACGCAGCACCGAGCTTGACTCGCTGGATTCGGACATGCAGCTCGCACCACCCCTGAGCGGGGATTCGCGAGGCCTAACGTTTG
>QJOU01000278.1 GCA_003265685.1 Piscinibacter caeni
GCCGCCGGTCGCCCCCGCCGCGCCCGCTGCCGCGGCCGCCGCCGCAGCAGCCGATTCCGCCGCGCTGGCCGCCGCGCGCCGCGAGCAGGATGAGATGCTCAAGGAACTGCGCCAGGTCAAGGGCCTGATCGAGGAGCGCTTCGGCGCGCTCGCCTACATCGAGAAGCTGAACCGCCAGCCCGGCCAGGCGCGCCTGACGCAGAAGATGCTCGAGTGCGGCTTCTCGCCGGCGCTGGTGCGCAAGCTCGCCGACGCGATGCCGCCGGAGATCGCCGACGAGACGATCTGGGCCGCCGGCGTGCTGGAGCGCAACATCGTCACCGGCGAGGCCGACGGCGCGCTGGAGGACCAGGGCGGCGTGTTCGCGCTGGTCGGCGCCACCGGCGTCGGCAAGACCACCACCACCGCCAAGATCGCCGCCGCCTTCGCCACCAAGTTCGGCGCCGGCAACCTGGGCCTGATCACGCTCGACGCCTACCGGCTCGGCGCGCACGAGCAGCTGCGCGCCTACGGCCGCATCCTCGGCGTGCCGGTGCACACCGCGCACGACCGCGCCTCGCTGGAAGACCTGCTCGAGCTGCTTTCGGCCAAGAAGATGGTGCTGATCGACACCGCCGGCATGGCGCAGCGCGACAGCCGCACCCGCGAGCTGCTCGACATGCTGCAGCACCGCGCGATCCAGAAGCTGCTGGTCGTCAACGCCGCCTCGCAGGGCGAGACGATCGAGGACGTGCTGGTCGCCTACCGCGCCGCCAGCTGCGCCGGCGTGGTGCTCTCCAAGCTCGACGAGGCCGTCAAGCTCGGCCCCGCGCTGGACGCGCTGATCCGCCACAAGCTCAAGGTGGTGGGCGTGGCCAACGGCCAGCGCGTGCCGGAAGACTGGCACCGCCTGTCGGCCAACGCGCTGGTGCACCGCGCGCTGCGCGGCGGCGGCAGCACGGCCTACAAGTTCGAGGCCGGCGACGTCAACCTCGTCTTCACCTCGCCGCGCGCTGGCGCGCTGCACGCCGCCGCGTTCTGAACCCCTTCCACGACCCCCGGAACAAGCCCTCGATGCGCGACTTCGCCTCGTCACCGATGCCGCTGGACCAGGCCCATGGCCTGCGCCGACTGTTTGCCCGCCACCGCGTCACGACCGTGCCGGTGGTCTCCAACCCGCACGTGGGCTTCGGCGGGATCATGCTGGAGCGGCTGTGCGCCGCCTTCGGCGAGCACGGCCTGCACGTGCTGGTGGTCGACGCCTCGGAGCGCGCGCACGCCGCCTCGGAGCGTGCGCTGGTGGACCTGGCCGACGCGATCGAGCCGCTGTCCACGCAGGTGAGCTACCTGGCCGCGCGCGGGCTGCCGATCCGCTACGTCGACGCGACCGGCTCGACCGCCCCCTTCCTGCGCGCGCTCGGCGAGGCCGCGCCGCGCGCCGAGGTGGTGCTGGTGCATGCGCCGGCCGGCGACCTGTGCCGCCTGTTCGCGCGCAGCGCCGCACTGGCGCGCGCCGGCGGCGACGACGCGGCCGCGCCGCGCCCGCTGCTGCTGGCCGACGACCGGCCGGCCAGCGTGACCCACGCCTACGCGGCAATGAAGCTGCTGACGCAGCGCGCCGGGCTGGTGGTGCACGAGCTGCTGCTCGGTGCCGCGCCGAACTCGCCGCGCGCCGAACGCATCGCGATGCAGCTGGCCACCTGTGCCGACGACTTCCTCGGCGCGGTGCTGCGCGACTGGGTGCAGCTCGACCCGGCCACGCACGCCACCGAGCCGGCCAGCGAGGCGCTGCGCCGCCTGGTGCGCGAGCGCCTCGGCCCGCAGGCCGCCGAGGCGCCGTGTTACGTGGACCGTCCGCCGCTGCGCGCGGACCGCCACGCCGGCATGAACTGAGAAGAACCCAGGGAGCACGCGATGTACACCGCCAAGGGACGGCTGGACCTGAACTCGATGCTGGAGCAGTACAGCCCGCTGGTGCGCCGCCTGGCGCACCAGATGATCGCCAAGCTGCCGGCCAACGTGGAGATCGACGACCTGATCCAGGTCGGCATGATCGGCCTGGCGGATGCGCTGTCGCGCTTCGACGAGGCGCAGGGCGTGCAGTTCGAGACCTTCGCGACGCAGCGCATCCGCGGCGCGATGCTCGACGAGCTGCGCGGCAACGACCACCTCTCGCGCGGCACGCGCAAGCATCAGCGCTCCATCGAGAGCGCGGTGCACAAGCTCGAGCAGAAGCTCGGCCGCGCGCCGGCCGAGAGCGAGATCGCCCGCGAGATGGGCCTTTCGCTGCCCGAGTACCAGGAGCTGCTGGGCAAGGTGCGCGGCACCCAGCTCGTGTACCTGGAGGACATGTCGGGCGACGACGGCGACAACGACTACCTCGACCGCCACGTCGCTGACGAGCAGGCCAACCCGCTCGCCCAGCTGCAGGACCACCGCATGCGCGCCGCGCTGGTGGAGGCCATCAAGCAGCTGCCCGAGCGCGAGCAGTACGTGATGTCGATGTACTACGAGCACGACATGAACCTGAAGGAGATCGCGGCGGTGCTGAAGGTCACCGAATCGCGTGTCTGCCAGCTGCACAGCCAGTCGATCGCGCGCCTGCGCGTCAAGCTGCGCGAGTACTGAGCCGGGCTCCGTCACCATTTTTCCGACCATAGGGGGCACGATGTTCGCAGTCCTGCGTCGTCCGGCGGCCGCCCCAGCGGTGGCCGCGGCATCCGATTCCACCGAGGCCAGCCGCGAGCGGCTGCAGCAGGCCGTGCAGGGCATCGCCGGCCACGCCAGCTCGATGGGCCGCGAGGCCGCCGAGGTGCGCGGCGTGATCGAGGACACCACCAAGGCGGCGCACCGCAGCGCCGAGGCCGTCTCGGCGCTGGCGCGCCAGGTGGCGCAGATCACCGAGGCCCAGCAGGGCATCGTCGCGATGACGCAGGGCAGCCACGCCGCCGTCGCGCGCGCCCGCGAGGCGGTCGAGGGCGTGGGCCGCGAGGTCACCGCGATCGTCGGCACGCTGCGCGAGGTGGCGCAGGCGGCCGGCGGCATCACGCAGATCGCGCTGCAGACGCGCCTGGTCGCGTTCAACGCCTCGGTCGAGGCCAAGCGCGCCGGCGAGGCCGGGCGCGGCTTCGGCGTCGTCGCCGACGCCGTCAAGGACCTGGCCGCGCAGGTCGAGGCCTCGTCCAAGCGCATCATGGCCACGGTGGCGGAGCTGAACACGCGCATCGAGGCGCTGGCCGGCGAGATCCGGGCCGAATCGGGCGGCGCATCGCAGGGGGCCTTCCACCGTGCGCTGGCCGATGTCGAGGTCGGTGTCGAGCGCATCGGCGAGGCCGCCGGCGCGAGCCGCGGCATCTGCGGCGAGGTGAACCAGCGCATGGGCGGCATCGAGGGCGAGATGCACGCCACCGGTGCCGCGCTGGACGCGGCGATGACGCGCAGCGAGGCCTTCCTGCGCATCTCCGAGCAGATGATCGAGACGGTCGCCGAGTGCGGCGTCGAGACCGAGGACACGCCGTACATCCGCGCCGCGCAGCAGGCCGCCGGCGAGATCGCCGCGCTGCTGGAGGGCGCACTCGGCCGCGGCGAGGCGAGCCTGGAGCATCTGTTCGACGAGCAGTACCAGCCGCTGGCCGGCAGCAACCCGGCGCAGCACGAGACCCGTTTCGCCGCGCTGGCCGACCGGCTGTTCCCGGC
>QJOU01000279.1 GCA_003265685.1 Piscinibacter caeni
CAAGCGCGCCGCCGGGGCGCGTGCCGGTCGGCGTCCCGTAACATCGGGCGCCTTGCCGACACCTGCCGCCTCCGTGAGTTCCGCCGCCACCCCGCTCGACGTCCTGCACGAGGTGTTCGGCTACCCGGCCTTCCGCGGGCAGCAGGAGGCGATCGTCGAACACGTCACCGCCGGCGGCGACGCGCTGGTGCTGATGCCCACCGGCGGCGGCAAGAGCCTGTGTTACCAGGTGCCGGCGATCGTGCGGCACCGGCGCGAGCGCGGCGTGGCCATCGTCGTGAGCCCGCTGATCGCGTTGATGCACGACCAGGTCGGCGCGCTCGAGGAGGCCGGCGTGCACGCCGCCTTCCTGAACTCCACGCTCACGCTCGAGGAGGCGCAGCGCATCGAGCGCGAGATGATGTCCGGCCGCCTGGTGCTGCTGTACGCGGCGCCGGAGCGCGTGACCACGCCGCGTTTCCTGGCCCAGCTCGACTCGCTGCACGAACGCGGGCTGCTGAGCCTGTTCGCGATCGACGAGGCGCATTGCGTCAGCCAGTGGGGCCACGACTTCCGCGAGGACTACCTCGGCCTGAACGTGCTGCACGAGCGCTACGAGGACGTGCCGCGCATCGCGCTCACCGCGACGGCCGACGACCTGACGCGCGCCGACATCATCGAGCGGCTGCAGCTGCGCTCGGCGCAGGTCTTCGTCAGCAGCTTCGACCGGCCGAACATCCGCTACGCGATCGTCGAGAAGGACGACGCGCGGCGCCAGCTGCTGCGCTTCATCCGCGACGAGCACGAGGGCGACGCCGGCATCGTGTATTGCCTCTCGCGCAAGAAGGTCGAGGAGACGGCGGCCTGGCTGAACGACGAAGGCATCACCGCGTTGCCCTACCACGCCGGGCTCGACGCCGAGGTGCGGCGGCGCCACCAGGACAAGTTCCTGCGCGACGAGGGTGTCGTGATGGTGGCCACGATCGCCTTCGGCATGGGCATCGACAAGCCCGACGTGCGTTTCGTCGCCCACCTCGACCTGCCCAAGAACATCGAGAGCTACTACCAGGAGACCGGCCGTGCCGGCCGCGACGGCGAACCGGCCGACGCCTGGATGGCCTACGGCCTGCAGGACGTGGTGAACCAGCGCCGCATGATCGACGAGAGCCCGGCCGGCGAGGAGTTCAAGCGCGGCCAGCGCGCCAAGCTCGACGCGCTGCTCGCACTCGCCGAGGCGCACGACTGCCGGCGCGTGCGGCTGCTGGCGTACTTCGGCGAGGCGAGCTCACCCTGCGGAAACTGCGACAACTGCCTGAATCCGCCGGCCACCTGGGATGCCACCGAGGCGGCGCGCAAGGCGCTCTCCTGCGTCTACCGCTTCCACCAGAACCACGGCCAGCGCTTCGGCGCGGCGCACCTGATCGACGTGCTGCGCGGCAAGTCCACCGACAAGGTGGCGCAGTACCACCACGAGCGGCTCTCGACCTTCGGCATCGGCGCGGACCTCCCCGAGACGCAGTGGCGCAGCGTGCTGCGCCAGCTGATCGCGCTCGGCCACCTGCGCGCCGAAGGCGAATACAACACCCTGGAGCTGACCGAGAGCGCGCGCAGCGTGCTGCGCGGCGAGGTGCAGCTGCTGCTGCGCGTGCCGGCCGAGCACCCGAAGCGCGGCCGCACGGCACGCGCATCCGGCGCCAAGGACAAGCCCGCCCCCGTGCCGCTGGATGCCGACGGCCAGCGCCGCTACGCCGAGCTGAAGGCCTGGCGCGCCGAGGTGGCGCGCGAGCACAACTTGCCGGCCTACATCGTGTTCCACGACGCCGCGCTGGCCGAGATGGCGCGCAGCCGGCCGGGCTCGCTCGACGAGCTGGGCCGCATCAGCGGCGTCGGCGCGCGCAAGCTCGACGCCTACGGGCGCGACATCCTGCGCGTGCTGGGCGTCGCGTCCTGATCAGCGCGTGACCGTCAGCACCAGCTCGCGGCTGTCGGCGCGTTCGCCCCAGCCGTCGGTGGCGCGCGCGAACAGGCGCAGCGTGGTGCGGCCATCGTCGGGCACGAGCACGTCCCACTCGTAGGGCGCGCTGACGTCGCTGGCGACGAACACCGCGCGCCCGTCGTCGATGCGGTACAGCGCCACCTCGTCGATGCCGTTCTCGTCGGCCGCGGCCGCCACCACGCGCACCGTGCCGCCGGCCGGCACGCTGGCCACCGCCGCCGCCAGGCTGACCGAGGGCGGGCCGAAATCGTCGTCGCCCCAGCCCAGGTAGATCCCGCCGCCGCAACCGGCGAGCGCGGCGGCGGCGAGCAGGCTGGCGAATTGGCTGGCGAACGCGCGGCGGCGGGGCATGCCGTGATGCTACGCCGCCCCGCTCAGCGCCGCGCGAGCCGGGCGATCTCCTCGCCGACCAGGCGCACGATCAGCCGGTCCAGCGTCTGCACCGAGTAGCCGCGCACGTCGTGCGGCGTCTGCGTGCCGGGGCCGCTGCCGGGGTCGTCGGCGTCGCGGTAGGTCAGGAACACGAAGCGCCCGCCGGTGTACTGCGCGAGCTGGCGGAACACGTACTCGCCGGCCTCGTCCAGCCCGCTCGCGCCGACGGCGAACAGCTTGATGCCCTTGGCGAGCGCAGCCTGCATGTCGTCGTCGTACTGGGGGCCGCCATAGTCCAGGTGCGGGGGCGCGTCGCCGACCAGCACGACGAGCCGCACCGCGTCGCGCCGCCAGGCGAGCCCGTGCACGGCCTCGTGCAGCGCCTCGTTGAGCGCCTCGGGCGTGTCGCCCCCTCCGCCGGCCTGCACGCGGCCGAGCAGCGACTGGAAGGCGCCGAGATCGTCGGTGAAGTCGTGTGTGCGGGTCAGGAAGGCGTCGCCGCGGTCGCGGTAGGCGACCAGGCCCCAGCAGGTGTCGGGCTGGCCGGGCAGCTGGCCGATCTGCTGCGCGATGGAGCGCATCGAGGCCTTCAGCTTGGCGATCTCGTCGCCCATCGAGCCAGTGGCGTCGACCAGGAAGACGAGATCCAGGCGCGGGCGCGCCGACGCCGGCACGCTGTCCAGGCGCAGCTGCAGCGCGGCGCGGTCGTCGCGCCGCAGCGTGGCGCGCGCCGTCGCGCCGCCATGGCGCACCGCCACGCCCAGGCTGCGCCCGTCCTCGGCACCGACCGCACGCGGGTGCAGCCACACGCGCCCGGCCGCATCGGTGCGGGCCCAGATCAGCGGCTCGCGCCGGCCGGGGCGCTGCACCGCGACCTCGGCATCGTGCAGCGGGCGGCCCGCGGCATCGAGCACCTCGAGCAGGTGGCGCTCGGAGACATCGCGCTCGTGCACCGGCAGGCCCGGGTGCCGGCCGAGGTAGGCGAGGTATTCGCCGAAGTCGGCGTTGTCGTCGACCATGCCGGCGGTGACCGCCTCGCGCGGCCGCGGCGGGCGGCGTGGCATCGGCGGCTCGGGCCACATCTGGCTTTCGCGCGCCGCATCGGCCGAGGGCGCCGCCGCGGGGGCGGCCTCGCGGCGCGACGAGAGCGCACCCAGCGCGGTGCCCGCACGCTCCTCGGATTTCTCCATCGGCGCCGGCCAC
>QJOU01000280.1 GCA_003265685.1 Piscinibacter caeni
CGCCGCCGTCGTGGCCGGGGCGGCCAGCAGCCAGGCGACCCGCTGCGTCAGCCCGGTGCCGCTGCGCGGCGTGCGCGCCACCGTCAGCTCGGGCGGCGGGGCCTCGCCGTGGGCGATGGCGGCCAGCGTGCTGGCGCTGCGCGCGGTGTTGCCGCGCACCGTCTGGTGCACCGTCTCGGCCAGCACCGCATCGGCCAGCGCGTCGACCGTGTCGTCGAGCACCCGCAGCGCCGCGGCGCAGACGACGAAGGGCGAGTCGACCGGCAGCGGGCTGCCCTGCGCGAGCGCCTGCTGCCACAGCTGGTGCAGCCGCAGGCCGTCGACCACGCGGTTGGCGGCCACGCTCTCGGCGCTGGTGCCGGGCGGCGCGTCGGCGCTCTGCAGCGGTGCCAGCGCGCGGCAGCGCGGCACCTGGGTGTCGAGCCCGCGTTCGTGCAGCTCGCGCTCGAAGCGGTAACCGAGCAGCGCGCCGAGCGGCTGGCCCTGGCGCACGCCGTCGAGCAGTTGCTCGGCCAGGCGCACGCGCCGCGAGGACAGATCCACCGCGAAGGCGCCGGCCGCCTGCAGGTTGGCCTTGCCGAGGTGGCCGTTGCGCAGCAGCGCGGCGGTCTGCGCCTGCTCGAGCGAGGGCGCGTGCAGGAAGCCGGGGTCGTCGCGCAGCGGGTAGACCGGGCCGGTCTCGCCGGGCGGCGTGGGCAGCGGCGTGGCGGCCGGCGCGGCGCGCAGGTTCAGCACCCAGCCGTAGCCGCCGCAGCGCAGCCCGGTGGCGCGCGTGCCGCGCAGCGCCGCGAGGCGGCGCGTGGCCAGCGAGGTGATCCACGCGTCGAGCCGGTGCGAGGCGCAGTCCAGCGTGCCGGCCAGCAGGCGCTGCAGCGCGGGGGTCGGCAGCCCGGCCAGGTGGGCGAAGGCCTCGCGCAGGGCACGCAGCGGCGCGGCCTCGGGGGTCTCGAGCCCAGCCGGCGTGGCGAGGAAGGCGCCGAGCGGCTGCCCGCCGCTGGCCGCGGCGCTCGCGGCGAGCTGCTCGCGCCAGGTGGTGCTGCGCGTGGCGGCGTTGAAGTTCATCAGCTCGACATCGCGCCAGGGTCCCGGCGGCACCGTCTGGCCCCGCGCGGCCAGGCGCAGCGCGGCGGCCAGCGTCTCGAGCTGCAGCGCGTGGCGCAGCAGCGCCTGCAGCAGCGAGCGCGCGTCGGTCGGCGCACTCGGCGCCGCGGGCGCCGGCTGCAGCGGCGGCGCGGCCAGCAGGGCCTGGATGAACGTGGCCTCGTCGTCGCGCACCAGCGGCACACCGAGTGCCTCGCTGCCGGGCGCGAAGGCCGATTCGGCCAGGCGCGGGCGCCCGGTCAGGCCGAGCTGGCGCCACACCGCGGTGCCCAGCGTGTCGCGCGCAGCGTTCCAGCCGCTGGCCGCGGGGTCGACGCCAAGGAAGCTGCGCAGGTGCTGCAGATAACGCGGGCCGAGCAGCTGGCGCAGCCGGTAGCCGGCCGCGACCGCATCGCTCTGCAGCGCGGCGGCGAGTTCGGCATCGGCCGTGCCGCCGTTCGGGCGGCCCAGGCGCGGCACGCCGTCGATGCGCGGCCGCCAGAGCCGGTCGCGCAGGGTGACGAGCAGGTCGCGCAGGCGCTGCTCGCGCGCCGCGTCGGGGTCGCCGGCCCGCGGCGCCAGGTCCGCCAGCAGCGTGACCGGCAGCAGGCCATAGGGCTGGCGCCCGACGCGCAGCGCCGGCAGCGGGCCGAACGGGCGCAGGAAGTCGACCGCATGGTCGCGCACCCAGTCGAGCGCGGCCGGCGTGAGCCCGGTGCCGGCGAAGCCGATCAGGTTGGCGAGGTGGTAGCCCCAGGTGGCCGGCCAGAGCGCGGCGGCCATCTGGCGCGCGTCGAGCTGCTCGCGCGCGGCCGCACCCTCGAGCCGGCCGAGCGCGGCCAGCGCGGGCGCGTCGGCCAGGCCGAGGGCCCGCGCCAGGCACTCGGCCTGGGTCTGCGGCGCGAGCGTGGCGAGCGCGTCGCGCCACAGCGTATCGAAGCTGCGCCGGTGGCCGGGGTCGCTGCTGTCGTGGCCGGAGGGTTCGTCCTCGGCGTTGTTGGTCGGCGTGGCGCTGGCCAGGAAGGCCAGGCCGTCGGTGTGGTGGTGTGCCTCCAGCAGCGCCGCCAAGCCGGCCGATGCATCGGCGGCCGCGCCCACACCGAACACCAGCAGCACGTCGACACCGGTCACGCCGACCGGCAGCAGCAGGCGCAGCGCCATGCCCTCGCGCTCGGCGGTCTCGAAGTCGACCATCCAGCGCATGCCGGCGTCGATGGCGAGCTGGTCCTCGCGGGTCGGCGGGCTGCTGCCGGTCACCGCCGGCCCGAGCGCCGGGGCACGCTTGATCGGCCGCCCTTGCGCTTGCGCGACGACCTGTCCACCGGCGCGCCCGACCGCGAACCAGCGCTCCGGCATCAGCCGCGCCACCGGCGTGATGCTCCAGCCCGACGCGCCCGCCGCCGGCCGCGGCGTGACGGCCGGAAAGCGCGGCGTGCCCGGCTTGGCCGGGTCCGGCCCGGGGGCGTTTGTCGGCGTCAGCACCTGCGCGATCCAGGCGGCGCGGGCCGCGTCGAAGCGGTCGGCCAGCTGCTGCCAGGCGGCGCGGCGCTTGTCTTCGCTGGTGCCGGCCAGCCAGGTCTGGGTCCAGAAGTGCTTGCCCCATTCGATCTCGGCGGCGGTCAGCGCACGTTCGTGCGCGTCGACATGGATCTGGTCCGGGAACACACGCACGCGCAGCTCGCTGCGGCCATCCGGCTGCGCGAAGAAACGCGTCTCCAGCCGCACCGGCAGCAGCGCGAGCGGCTGGTCGCCGGGTGCGAGCGGCGCGGCCAGCTCGGCCGGCACGGGCTGCGGCGCGAAGGCCAGCAGCTGGGTCATCGAGGGCAATACCGTCGGCATGTTGGGGGCCCGGTCAGGGGGGCAATAACTCGCTGGCGTGGATCAGCACGCGCACCGGCAGCTGCAGCAGCGCACGCGCGGCCTGCCCGGCATGCACGGCCCAGGGCGTGGCGGGCGGCCGCGGCGAGCCGTCGGGGTTCTGGTCGAGGCGCAGGTGGCTGCCGGCGCCCGCGGCCGGCGGCCCATCGACGCCGAAGCGCGGCTCGGTGGGCTGCTGCTGCAGCACGAAGTACCAGCCGGGGTGGCCGATCGCCTCCTCGACCGGGATGTCGAAGCCGAAGAACGCGATGTCGGGGTCGAGCGCGCCGCGGAACAGCGGCAGGCGCTCCTCGCCCGCGCCCTCGGGCGGCCGGCGTTGCGCGCCCTGCGTGCCCGACGCCAGGCCGCGCACCGCGTACACCGCCGTGCCCGGGTAGCGCCGCAGCAGCACGCTGCGCAGCAGCAGCACCAGCGGCGGCGGCATCGGCGCG
>QJOU01000281.1 GCA_003265685.1 Piscinibacter caeni
CCGACATGGGGCTGTTCGACGCCGCCGTCGCGCACTGAGGTCCGACATGGCCGGCCCCCTTCGTTTCGGCATCGGTGCGCGGCTGTACGCCGTCAGCGCCCTGGTGTGCCTTGCCCTCGGCGGCGTGGCCCTGTTCGCCTGGATCGCGCTCGGCCGCGTCGGCAGCCTGGCGTCGCAGACCGAGGACCGGCGCGTGCCGCAGCTGCAGCGCGTGGCCGCGCTCGAGCTGAACCTGACCCGCGTGTCGCTGCAGCTGCGCCACGCGATGCTGGCCCGCACGCCGCAGGAGCAGGCGAGCACGCTCGAGGACGTCGCCGCCAAGCGCAAGCTGATCGAGCAGACCCTGGCGGACTACGAGAAGGGGCTGTTCACCGAGCAGGGCAAGGCCATGTTCGCCACGCTGCCGCCGCTGTTCGCGCGCTTCTGGGAGATCGGTGACGAGAACACCCGGCTGACGCGCGGCGGGCAGAAGGCCGAGGCCTTCGCGCACCTGGTCGACAAGACCATCCCGGTGCGCGACGAGCTGCTGGCACAGCTGGACCGGACGGTCGAGTTCCAGGAAACCGGGCTGAAGCAGGACATCGCCACCATCGAACGCGACACCTCCGCGACGCTGACGGTGCTGCTCGCGCTGGTGGCGGCGGCGATCGCCGGCCTCCTGCTGTTCTCCTGGACCATCGCGGCGCTGCTGCGCCGCCGCGTCGACGCGGCGCGCCAGGTGGCCGAGCGGGTGCGCGACGGCGACCTGCGCGAGCCGGTGCGCGACGCGACGCTCGACGAGTTCACCCCGCTGCTGGGCGCCCTCGGCGAGATGCAGTCGGCGCTGACCCGCGTGGTGGCCGAGGTGCGCGGCAATGCCGAGAGCGTGGCCACGGCCAGCGCGCAGATCGCGCAGGGCAACCAGGACCTGTCCGGCCGCACCGAGCAGCAGGCCGGCGCGCTGCAGCAGACCGCGGCGACGATGGACGAACTCGGCTCGACAGTGCGCCACAACGCCGACAGTGCCCGGCAGGCCAACCAGCTGGCGCAGGGCGCCTCCTCGGTGGCGGCGCGCGGCGGCGAGGTGGTCGGCCAGGTCGTCGAGACGATGCGCGGCATCAACGAGAGTTCGCGCCGCATCGCCGACATCATCGGCACCATCGACGGCATCGCCTTCCAGACCAACATCCTCGCGCTCAACGCCGCCGTCGAGGCCGCCCGCGCGGGCGAGCAGGGCCGCGGCTTCGCCGTCGTCGCCGGCGAGGTGCGCAGCCTCGCGCAGCGCTCGGCCGAGGCGGCGCGCGAGATCAAGGCGCTCATCGGCACCAGCGTCGAACGCGTCGAGCAGGGTTCGACCCTGGTCGGCCAGGCCGGCCAGACGATGGACGAGATCGTCGGCGCGATCCGGCGCGTCAGCGACATCGTCGGCGAGATCAGCGCCGCCAGCACCGAGCAGAGCCGCGGTGTCGAGCAGGTCGGCCAGGCGGTCGCGCAGATGGACCAGTCGACGCAGCAGAACGCCGCGCTGGTCGAGCAATCCGCCGCGGCCGCCGAGAGCCTGAAGGCGCAGGCACGCCAGATGGTGGCGGCGGTGGCCGTGTTCCGCCTCGCCGATGCAGCGTCGGCACCGCACGTCACGGCACCGACCCCCGCGACGAAGTCCGCACCGAAACCCGCGCCGAAACCCGCACCGGCGGCGGCTCCCACGCCGCCCCCCGTCGCCGACCGGCCGCCCGCGGCCTGGAACGGCAGCGAACGCCGCGGCCCGCAGCGCGCGAAGAACGTCACCCGCCTGCCGGTCCGCCCGGCGCCCACCCCGGCCGTCGCCGCCCCCGCCCCCGGCGGGAACGGCACCGACGACTGGGAAACCTTCTGATTCCCCACAGGAGTACCCCATGCACAACCGCTTCCTCATCAGCCTGATTGCCGCCGCCGCCTGCGCGGGCGCCTGCGCCAAGGACGGCAACGCCAGCGCCGACGAGGCCACCGCCATGGTCAAGAAGGGCATCGCCTTCATCAAATCCAACGGCAAGGACAAGGGCTACGCCGAGATCAGCAACAAGGCCGGCCAGTTCAACGACCGCGACCTCTACCTGGTGGTCTACGGCCTGGACGGCACGGTGCGCGCGCATGGCGCCAACGAGAAGATGATCGGGAAGAACCTGATCGAGCTGAAGGACGTGGACGGCAAGCCGTTCGTCAAGGAGCGCGTCGAGCTGGCGCAGAGCAAGGGCACGTTCTGGCAGGACTACAAGTTCACCAACCCGGTGAGCAAGAAGATCGAGCCCAAGAGCATGTACTGCGAGCGCCTGGACGACAGCGCGGTATGCGGCGGCATCTACAAGTGACACGCGACCGGCACCGGACCCCACGATGAAACTCTCCACACAGCTGCTCGCCGCCCCGCTGCTGACTGCCGGGGTCGTGCTGGGCATCGGCCAGTTGAACACCTGGTGGACGACCCGCGAGGCGCTCGGCGCGCAGCAGGTCGTGCGCGACGGCTTCGAGCAGTTCCGCGCGCTCAGCACGCTGCAGCAGCAGCTCGGCCAGACCCACGCGGGCGTCTACCGCAGCGTGGCCCTGATCGGCTCGCTCGACGACGCCAGGATCAAGGGCGTGCGCGCCGGCCTGGCCCGCGAGGTGGCCGGAATGAAGCAGGCCGTCGGCGCGCTCGGCGCGCTCGGCGCGAACGGGCAGGCCGGCGCCGGCTTCGCGGCCCTGGCCGACAAGTACCTGGCCCAGGCCGACATGGCGATCGACATGTCCTCGGTCGACCCCAACACCGGCATCGCGGCGCTGCGCAGCGCCGACGACTCCTACGCCGCGCTCGGCCAGGCGCTGGCCGCGATGGTCGCGCAGCTCGACGCGCAGTCGGGCAGCGCCACCGCGGCCGCCAACGCGAGCGTGCAGCGCATCTCGCTGCTGCTGGGCCTGCTGGGCCTGCTGGCCGCCGGCGCGGCGGTCGGCCTGTCGTGGCTGACGCAGCGCCGCCTGGTGGCCGACCTGCAGCGTGCGGTGGCGGTGACTGGCGCCGTCGCCGCGGGCGACCTGCGCCCCCAGGTGCACAGCGACCGGCGCGACGAGGTCGGCGAGCTGCTGCGCGCACTCGGCACGATGGCCGGGCAGCTCGGCCGCTCGCTGGCCACGGTGGCCGACTCGGCCGGCGCGATCCGGCACGCCAGCGCGGAGATCGC
>QJOU01000282.1 GCA_003265685.1 Piscinibacter caeni
GCGCATGGACTCCAGGCTCTCCGCTTCCGGCGCGGCTGGTGTGCAAGAGCTCATGCAGCACTACCGCGACGTCGTCACCAGGTTTGAGCGAGACCTCTCCGCCTGGCCAAGAGACCTCCTCCTCGCCAAAGCAAGTGCACTCATGCTCGTTCAAGCGGCGGCTGGTTCCGCGAGTGCGCCCTAACCCTTCGCTCGAGGCGACCCTCCACGGCTTGGCACTTGGGCCGCGAGGCGCTCGCTGGCATCATGCACCTCGCGGCCCAAGCGCCAACCCGCGGCGGTCGCCTCAGCTCAAACGTTAGGCCCGCCAACACACTGCGATGTCCTTCCAGTCACTCTTGAACCAACTCTCCCTTGCCGAGCTCGAGTTCGCCCATTTCAATGCGCACCGAACCTGCACGTCGGCCGACGCAGTCATTCGGCGAGCTTCAACAACCCACTTTCACTACTTGACCGACAGTTCACGACCCGACAGTCTTTACTACAACCGGGCTGTCGGCAGAACAGCGGGCGCCTTCGACGTTGAAGCGATTGCGGAGTTGCCCGCCGCAGTCGTTGCGGTGGAACTGCGTCCTACCGAAGTTCAGCCTGAAGCCGTTGAGGGGCTTCTTGCGCGTGGCTTTTCCCCAAACAGTTCCCTGTGCTACCTCGCAGCTTTGCCCGCGCCCCAACCGCGGCAAACGCAGATCTCCGTGACTCGCCTGGACTCGACACAGACTGATTCGTTCTTCGACTTGCTGGAGTCGTCGGGAACACTGTTCCCACCGGAGCGCCGCTCCGCCAAGAGGTCTTTCTATTGCACGGAGCAGTTTCAGGCCTTTCTTGCGACTGACGCATTGGGTGTACCCATGGGATGGAGCACGATGTTCTTGCAGAATTGCACCGCATTCCTAGGGAACTCCTACACCCGCCCGGAGATGCGAGCCCGCGGCGCCCACTCGGCGCTCCTTGCGGCGAGGTTGAACGCTGCGGCTGAAGCCGCAGTCGACCACATCTTCACAGATGTCGAGCACGGGTCGCAGAGTCATACCAACTGTGAGCGCGCTGGCCTGAGAACAGCCACCATCAATACCATCTGGCTGAGGCGGGCCTAACCCTTCGCTCGAGGCGACCCTCCACAGCTTGGCACTTGGGCCGCAAGCCCGCTAGTGTCATCATCGGCCTCGCGGCCCAAGCGCCAATCCGCGGCGGTCGCCTCAGCTCAAACGTTAGGCGTCAGCGGGCACCAGCCTTGGCCCTCCACCTCCGCCGCGCGCCCAGAGGGCCGCGAAGACGCGGCTTCGAGTCTCGCTCGCTGCCCAAGTCTTCGGTGTCAGCACTTTCGTCTCGTTCCACCGGCCACCATCGAGCGTTCTGGGTTCACTGCAGCACTTCACGCTCCGTGCAGGCGCCATAGCGCCTCATCGTCCAGTCGGCGCCACGGGGAGCAGCGTGCCGCCTAACCCTTCGCTCGAGGCGACAGCCACCGGCTTGGCACTTGGCCCGCGAAGCGGTCGTTCTTATCATCCGCCTCGCGGGCCAAGCGCCAACCCGGCGTCCGCCCCTCAGCTCAAACGTTAGGCGTCACCATGACTCCGTGCTCCACGCTCGCAGATGAAATCGCCGCCCTTGCGGCGGAGTTCGTTGAGCCTATGCCTTCTTCTGCAACGTCCGACGGGTGGACGGAACAGACATGGACGAAATGGCGAAACATCTTTGCCACATTGCACACGCGCGTTGCCGCGGGCGAGACGAACTTCTCGGGTGGAATCGCTCGCGCCATGGACTTCGATGGCGTGGTCAGCGGCCCCCTTCTGGAGCGCGCCGCCAAGGTGGGAAACGCTCTTGCTCGCCTCTAGTAGCTGCTAAGCACTCTGGCGCGCTGCCACGCACCACCAACAGCACTGGTCTGCGCAAGGAGCGCGGTGAGTCACGACCAGTTATGCATCCGCGCGAGCCCAGGTCCGCGTGCAGTGACGCCTAACCCTTCGCTCGAGGCGACCCTCCACGGCTTGGCACTTGGGCCGCGAGCCGTTGTGGTTAATCATCCGTCTCGCGGCCCAAGCGCCAATCCGCGGCGGTCGCCTCAGCTCAAACGTTAGGCCTCGCAACCCCGGCCGGAGATGTCGCCGTGACCACACTAACCGACGTGATCTTCCTGAGCCAACAGGCAGCCGAGGAGTACTCACCTGGTTCAAGCGAGGCAATCATCTCAATCACCGACAAGGGTGCGCCGGAGGCCAATCTCCGTGCTGGATGGTTCGCAGTACTGAGGCTCTCGTTCGATGACGTAGATCCCATCGAATCACCCGTTGAACCTGGCGAGGATCTTGTCGAGATGCAGGACCATCACGCCGATCGAATCGCTGACTTCGTGGCGAGCAACAGACACGTACTTGGAACCCTCGTTGTGCATTGCAGGTACGGCCAGTCCAGATCTGCAGCCGTCGCCAAGGCCGTCGCTAGCTACTATGGCTTGTGGTTCCCCGAAGACTACGAGTACGCGAACAACCATGTGTTTGAGCTCGTGCTCAAGTCGTTACGGCAGCAAGGCGAGGCCTAACCCTTCGCTCGAGGCGACCCTCCACGGCTTGGCACTTGGGCCGCGAGCCGTTGTGGTCCATCATCCGCCTCGCGGCCCAAGCGCCAACCCGCGGCGGTCGCCTCAGCTCAAACGTTAGGCCGCACAGCACCAACCATGCAGCTTCTCTTCGTTTACGGCTCTCTCAAGCAAGGCTTCCCAAACGAGCAGGTCAACACAGGCCGCAGGGTCGCCGGCCGTTTCCGAACAGTCGAGCGGTTTCGCCTGTATCTCCTCGGTGCAGGAAAGGTTCCCTGCATCGTGGCGCCTGCTGGCACTGGCTTCCAAGTGGTCGGTGAGCTTTACGAAGTAGACGCTCAAGACCTGGCGCGCATGGATCGCCTGGAACGCATTGGTGAGCCTGAGGGTTACGAACGAGTGGAAGTCCAGGTCGAGCGCATCGACTCTTCCCCACTGGAATCAACAGCCGCTCTCGTCTACCTGAAGCAGGAAGCTAGTATCCCGTCGAACGCCGCGCGTAGCGGGCCGTTCCCGGAATACACGCTGGAACACGCCGCGCGCTTCCACTGGCTAGGTGCGGCCTAACCCTTCGCTCGAGAGGGACCTCCGCCGGCAAGGCACTTGGC
>QJOU01000283.1 GCA_003265685.1 Piscinibacter caeni
CGCCTCAGCTCAAACGTTAGGCGGCATATCCCCACCCATGGTGCACGTTCGCGCATATGAACCAGAGGACGCCCAAGCTGTTGCGGCGGTCATCCTGCCCATCCAACAAGCCGAGTTCGGCATTCCGATCACACTTGATGATCAGCCCGACCTGCGCGATATCGGAGGGTTCTACCAAAGAGGCTCAGGCAACTTCTGGGTCGCTCAAGTTGATGGCCAGACCGTCGGAACCATCGCCCTGCTGGACATCGGCAACAAGGAAGCAGCACTTCGCAAGATGTTCGTCGCCGCGCCGTACCGCGGCCGAGAGTTCGGTGTCGCCAAGCATCTCTTGAGTGAACTTCTGGCCTGGGGTACACGGCACGGGCTCCAAAGCGTCTACTTGGGAACAACGAGCAAGTTTCTGGCCGCTCACAGGTTCTACGAGAAGAACGGCTTCGTCGAGGTCAACAAGTCGTCTCTGCCCGAGTCATTCCCCGTCATGGCGGTGGACTCAAAGTTCTACCGGCTATCGCTACCCGCGAATGCCGCCTAACCCTTCGCTCGAGGCGACCCTCCACGGCTTGGCACTTGGGCCGCGAGCCGTTGTGGTCCATCATCCGTCTCGCGGCCCAAGCGCCAATCCGCTCCGGGCGCCTCAGCTCAAACGTTAGGCGTCGCGGCACGCACTCGCGCGCGTCATATAGACTTCGGAAGGCTTGGTGATCTCCGCTCGCCAAGCACCAACAACATCGCGGAGGGAGGGTTACTTTAATGATTGCACGATTCATGCGTGTTGCAGCCACATCTGGGCTGCTTGTACTGACAACGGGCTGCGCGACGATCATGGGCAGCCCGACCCAAACAGTCCCAATTTCCAGCACCCCAAGCGAAGCAAAGGTTCTGATCGTCGACGAAGCGGGCACGGAGATCTTCGCGGGTACCACACCAACTTCCGTTACGCTGAACAAGAGCACGGGGCGCTACTGGGGCGGCAAGACCTTTACGGTCACCATCACCAAGCCGGGTTTCAAGGCCCATACGATCCCCGTCAAAGCCAGCCCGAATGGCTGGTACATCGCTGGAAACTTCGTCTTCGGCGGCCTAATTGGTTGGTTCGCGGTTGATCCACTCAGCGGAAACATGTACACACTGTCTCCCGACGCGATCACTGCAACGATGCCTACCGAGAGCGCGCACAACAATCGCGCCACAGACGGCAGCATCGCAATTGTTCTGTTGGAAGATGTTCCGCGCGAACTTCGCTCCAAACTGGTCCCGCTCAACTAGCGACGCCTAACCCTTCGCTCGAGGCGACCCTCCACGGCTTGGCACTTGGGCCGCGAGCCCGTGGTTCATATCATCGGGCTCGCGGCCCAAGCGCCAATCCGCGGCGGTCGCCTCAGCTCAAACGTTAGGCCGCAGAACGCCGCACCGATGCCACTCGTCTGTCGCCAAGCCGAAGCAGCGGACTTCCCTGCCCTTCAGCAAATGCTGGAGCTGTATCAGTACGAGCTCTCCGACATCTGGCCTCAGGACATGGACGTCCAAGCCCGGTACGGGTACGACTTGTCGCGCCATCAGGAAGCACTGCGCCACTTTGCTCACGTAGTCCTGGAGGGGTCTCAGTACGTGGGCTTCGCGCTGGTGTCACCGGCAATCGTTACCCGAGCCGAAGGCTGCTGGATGGAGCAGTTCTTCATCCTCAAGCGCTACCGCCGCGCTGGAGCAGGCGCCAAGCTGGCTCAACATGCCTTCCAAAGCCATCCCGGCCTCTGGGAAGTGGGTCAAATGCCAGCCAATGTTGCTGCACAGGAGTTCTGGCGCCAAGTCATTGCCACAGCCACAAGCGGGCAGTTTCATGAGGTCCAAGTCACTCAAGGCTGGTGGCAGGGCGTTGTTCAGCAGTTCCGCATCGAGGCTGCGGCCTAACCCTTCGCTCGAGGCGACCCTCCACGGCTTGGCACTTGGGCCGCGAGCCGTTGTGGTCCATCATCCGTCTCGCGGCCCAAGCGCCAATCCGCTCCGGTCGCCTCAGCTCCAACGTTAGGCCTCGGAGTCCACCAGTGGCGCTTGTCTTCAGCACTACGGACACACCGCAAGAAGACAAGTTGCGCATCGTTGACGCTGGGCTCGATGAACACAACTACTCCGTCGCCCCGCTGGCTGACGTGAGCCAGTTGGCAGCATTCGCAACGGACGAAACAACAACAGTCGTCGGTGGCGCGGTCGGAAGAACCTGGGGCAAGTGCTGCGAGTTGCTTCAGCTCTGGGTTGCCCCGGAACACCGGTCGCAGGGTGTCGGCACGCGGTTGCTGCAGACGTTCGAAGCTGAAGCCAGAACACGTGGTTGCACTACCTTCTACCTCACGACGCTCAGCTTCCAGGCGCCGGAGTTCTATCGCAAGCACGGCTACTCCGTCTTGGCGCAAATCGCGGGCTACCCAAACGGCATCGTCAAGTTCCTCATGCTCCGGGCCGAGGCCTAACCCTTCGCTCGAGGCGACCCTCCACGGCTTGGCACTTGGGCCGCGAGCCGTTGTGGTCCATCATCCGTCTCGCGGCCCAAGCGCCAATCCGCTCCGGTCGCCTCAGCTCCAACGTTAGGCCTCGGAGTCCACCAGTGGCGCTTGTCTTCAGCACTACGGACACACCGCAAGAAGACAAGTTGCGCATCGTTGACGCTGGGCTCGATGAACACAACTACTCCGTCGCCCCGCTGGCTGACGTGAGCCAGTTGGCAGCATTCGCAACGGACGAAACAACAACAGTCGTCGGTGGCGCGGTCGGAAGAACCTGGGGCAAGTGCTGCGAGTTGCTTCAGCTCTGGGTTGCCCCGGAACACCGGTCGCAGGGTGTCGGCACGCGGTTGCTGCAGACGTTCGAAGCTGAAGCCAGAACACGTGGTTGCACTACCTTCTACCTCACGACGCTCAGCTTCCAGGCGCCGGAGTTCTATCGCAAGCACGGCTACTCCGTCTTGGCGCAAATCGCGGGCTACCCAAACGGCATCGTCAAGTTCCTCATGCTCCGGGC
>KZ836176.1 GCA_003265685.1 Piscinibacter caeni
TCGGCTCCAGCGAAGGGTTAGGCCGCAATGCTGGGCTATGCGAATGTGGCTCCTTTAACAGGTATGGCGGCGTTTGTTCGGCCAGGGTACGACAACCAGCGCATGGCAATGTTGAGATCGTCGATCATGCTGCGGGCCATGACAACGCGGCCCGGCTCCAGTTCCATGTCGCGCGTCATGTGCGCATCACTGAGCAGCGTGAGGTCGTATCCGCGCTCGAGCGCGCCGTATGCGGTAGCTCGGATACACCAGTTGGTAGCGGCTCCGGCCAGGAATATCCGAGACACACCCAGGCGATCTAGCTCGGCTGAAAGCGAAGTGCTCTCGAAGGATGAATTGTGGCTCTTGTGTATGCGCAACTCGCCAGCACGGAGGGCCAGTTCGGGCACCCACTGCCAAGCTGCGGTGTCGCGTGGGAGTTCTTCGTCGTGGTGCTGTACCCAGACGATCGCGATGCCGGCATCGCGGGCGCGACGTACTGCGAGCACAACATTGCTCAGGATTCGCTCACGATCCCAGGCTGGTGCGACGACGCCGACTTGCACGTCCACGACGACGAGGGCTGAGTTTGAACCGGGACGGGTAGCCATGAGTGCCAGACTTCCAAGACGCGCTGCTGATGCAGCAGTGAGTGACTTTGCGGCCTAACGTTTGAGCTGAGGCGCAGACGCTGGGTTGGCGCTTGGCCCGCGCGACGGATGATGACATTGGCCGGTGCGCGGGCCAAGTGCCAAGCCGGTGGCTGTCGCCTCCAGCGAAGGGTTAGCCTGCAGTTGCTTCCAGGGCACGGCTGACTATTCGCGGGCAAATTGAGCTAGCGCACATGCTTGAAGCGCGTGGCATGTCGATTGAGCGCTTCAAATAGTTGCTGACTTACGCCGTTAGCGAGGGTTCCTGTAGGCACGATCCAGGAGTAGCCATGTGGAAAGATCAGAAAAACATGCGAGGAAGTTGCGAGCGCTTCGGCCAAACTTGACCAGCCCTTTTGAACTTTTCCTGCCGCCGATGTGTGGGTCAGTCCGGATTCGCTTAGCGTCAGATTCTGCTCACCCATGACCCAATACTTTGCGTCCGTGTTGGCTTTGCGTTGAATTGCATATTGACTCCGGATCTGGGACCACAAAAAAAGTACGACGACGAATACGATGGCGAGCGATGGCACAAGGGAGGCGATGGAACCTTGGCCGTCAAATAGGAGGAAGAGATACGTCATACCGCCAAGAGCTACTGCCAGAGCACTGCCACGGAGCATCCGTCGACCGGGCGCGGCGCGGTGCCGCAAGTAGCTGTCGAAGTCAGCGGCGCTGGTCGTGTACGTGAGCGATAGCATGATGCGGTATAGACAGTAGGTGGGGGTTGCTTCTGCAGGCTAACGTTTGAGCTGAGGCGCCCGGAGCGGATTGGCGCTTGGGCCGCGAGCCCGATGATATGCACCACGGTTTCGCGGCCCAAGTGCCAAGCCGTGGAGGGTCGCCTCGAGCGAAGGGTTAGGCGGCATTCTCGAGCGCCAACTCGACAGCTTGCGCTGAGACTGACTTGCCCTCGATACGCAACTCAGCAACTGAGACTGGAAGGCTGAACCTGCGGCGACCGGCGCTACCTGGATTGACGAAGAGCACACCGTCGCGCTCACGCACGAGCGGCACGTGAGAGTGGCCAGAGACAACCACGCTTACGCCAACGCTTACCGGCTCGACCTGAAGCGTGGCGAGATCGTGGATGACGTAGACGGAAACCTCGCCGATGCGAACGATCTCGGTCGCGGCGAGTTCTGCTGCCCATGCGCCCGCGTCGTTGTTACCGCGAACGGCGGTGACTGGTGCCAAGCCGCGCAACTGTTCAAGGATGAGCGGGTCGCAGATGTCTCCCGCGTGGATGATGTGGTCGCTTCCGCGCAAGAACTCGACTGCTTGGGGGCGAAGCAGGCCGTGAGTGTCAGAGATGAGACCTACGCGAACCATCGACGCTCCACATGCCGCCTAACGTTTGAGCTGAGGGGCCGGAGCCGGGAAGGCGCTTGGCCCGCGAGGCGGATGATGACAGCGAGAGCCTCGCGGGCCAAGTGGCTTGCCGGCGGAGGTCCCGCTCGAGCGAAGGGTTAGGCAGCACGCAGCAAGCTTAGGGCGAACGTGCGGTGGACAAGCTCAGTGGCTCAGCGAAGACTCGTTGCATGGGCCAGTGCTGCTATGGACGCCTTGTCGGAAGGTGGAACGATGAGCGCCGACGTTCACCGGAGACTTGAACAGCGAGCGTGGCTTGAAGGCGTGACTTCGCGGCCCCTTGGGGCGCGCGGCGGCGGTGGAGGTGCACTGACGGCACCCGCTGATGCCTAACGTTTGAGCTGAGAGGCGAGCGCCGGCGTGGTGCCCTGGCCGCGAGGCCGATGATAAACAGCACGGCCTCGCGGCCAGGGTGCCATGCCGGTGCGAGTCCGCTCGAGCGAAGGGTTAGGCCGCATCCTTGGTTAGCCGCGCAGCGACTACCGCGCCTGCGAGAGCTGGGAGCGACCAATATAGGGNCCTTGGTTAGCCGCGCAGCGACTACCGCGCCTGCGAGAGCTGGGAGCGACCAATATAGGGCAACGATGCTGAGCGCCTCTGACAGGGCGAGTGGATAAGGTTGCTCACTCTGCGCGGCACCCCAAGCGGCGAATACGATGAGACTAAGAACGCAAGCCGCCCAAGCCGCCAAGGACTGAGCGATGAGCGTTGCTCGACGGAACATGCGCAAGCACAGCAGGGCGGCATGACTTGTTGCCCCGGCGACTCCGACGGCAACGCCCATCATCAAGAAGAGAATCGAGCCATGTCCTCCTCCAGAGAGCGTCGCGGCTATCCAGCCACCGAGTAGACCGAGTACGAGCCACGTCGCGGCCGTTAAAAGGATCCTCTTCAAGGAAAAGGCTGCAAACCTTTCGGTTTTGCTGGATGGTGGTTGCATGCGGCCTAACGTTTGAGCTGAGG
>KZ836177.1 GCA_003265685.1 Piscinibacter caeni
GGCCGCCGCCGGCGCCGGCGCGGCGCGCAGGCCCGGGGCCGGCACCAGCGTCTGCGCCAGCGCCTGGGCCGGCACGCCGTTCGCCGGCATGCCTTGCACGGCGGCGGGCGGCGGAGGCAGGCGCTGTTCCATCAGGGGGCTCGGGTGGGTTGCGTGGCGGGCTCAGTCGTCCAGCCAGCGGCCGGCGCTGTTGTGGCGACCGTTGCCGAACAGGCGCACCGCGTAGGCCGCGCCGACGCGGCTGCCGTCGGCACGCGTGTAGCGGTAGACGACCTCGACGTCGAGCGCGGCGCAGACCGGGTTGTCGGCCGGGTAGCGCACGCGGTGGTCGGCCACGCGGGCGCTGACGTCCAGCGCCAGGTCGTCGGCCGTGGCCGCGCCGAGCGGGCGGATGCGCACGTTGCCGAGCGAATGCCCGTCGAACTGCCAGTCGATGCCCAGGTCGAGCCGCACCGGCGTGCCGTCGGCGGCCGCGAGCACCGGCCAGTCGGCCAGCGTGACGCGCTCGGCATCGACCAGCGCGGCGGCGACGGCCGGCGCGGCATCGTCGGGGTGCTTGAGGCCGCTGAGCTGGTCGAGCGACCAGCTCAGCCGGCCGCGGCTGCCGCTGACGCGCCGCAGCGTCGTGCCGACGATCGGCGAGTCGACCGCGACGCCCTCCTCCACCTCGGCCAGCGCGGCGGCGCGCAGGGCCTGCTGCTGCACCACGGCGGGCGGCGGCGCGGCGAGCCCGGCGCGCGGCGCAGCCGCCTCGGGGGCGGGCTGCAGCGCCGCCTCGCAGGACATCGCCAGCGCGAACGGCGCGGCGGTCACCGGGCGCAGATGCGCCGGCACCGACGCGGCATGCAGGATCTGGCGTTCCAGCGTCGGCCCCTCGGTGCCGACGCGGCCTTCGTAGAAGCGCAGGAAGTCGGGGAAGCTCCAGGTCACCCGGCCGCGGCTGCGTGTCGGGTTGTGCAGGTACATCGTCGTGTCGGAGCCGTCCTCGGCGCCGTCGCTGGTCATGCCGACCAGCACCCAGGCATGGCCGCCGGTCGCCGCGCTGTTGGTCATGTCCAGGTACAGCGGCCCGTAGTCCTCGAGCATGCGGCGCCACGCGTCGATGGTGTAGGAGGCCGGCGGCTCGGCCACCAGGCCCCAGACATCAGCGAGCACGCGCCGCTCGCTGGGCGGCAGGCCGGTGCGGTAGGCATCGAGCACCGGCACCTTGGCGGCGATGTCGGCGTCGGTCGGGCGCGTGCCGTCGCGCCAGCCGACCACCATCGCCGCGGCCGCGGCCCAGCACGAGCCGTCGGTCTGCTGCTCGATGTAGGGCACGGTGTCCCAGTGCACCGAGAAGCTCGTGCCGCCCAGCGCCGCGGCGAAGCTCGTCGCCAGCCCCTCGATCCAGCGCAGCTTGTCGGGCGTGATGAAGCAGCCGCGGTTCAGCCCCTGGGCCGCCGGCTCGCCGCTGACGTGCACGGCCGTGACCAGCGCCTCGAGCTGCCCGCCCTCGCCGCTGCGCAGGTGGTAGACCGGCGAGCCGCTGGCGCGCGACAGCGTCAGGATCGGGTACTCGATCACCTCGGGCGTGCTCTGCCCCTGGGCATAACCGCCGTGCAGGTGCTGCTTGTCGCCGTCCATCAGTGCGCTCAGCTCGGGCACGACGCGCGAGCGGCGCGAGTAGCCGCAGACGACCAGCGGCATGCGCTCGGAGGGCGTGGCGTTCAGGAAGCCGAACCAGCGGCCGTCCGGCGCGGCGAGCGGCACGTCGTCGATCACCGCCAGGTCGTTGGCCCAGTCGCCGTCGCCGCTGTAGCGCGGCGCGATGCGCCACGACGAGGCCGGCACGCTGACCTCGCCGTAGGGCTTGTCGCCGGCCCCGTTGCGCCCCGGGATGATGGTGACGCGGGCCATCCCGTGCAGGTTGTGCGCGCAGGTCAGGATGCGGTTGCGCCCGATGTAGAAGCCGGTGCCCACCGCGCCGCTGCCGTCGGCCGCCGTCATCTGCAGCTGGCAGATGGCCGAGTGCGGGAACAGCCGCGTGTCGGGCACGCCGACGAACCACTCCTCGCGCGCGCGGCTGAAGGCGTCGTCCTGGCACACCAGCGCGCTGGCCGGGTCCGCCGGGTCGTAGAAGGGCGTGATGATCTCCTGCGCCCGGGCCGGTGCCACACCCAGGGCCTGGGCCACCGCCGCGGCCGGCGCCACGCAGGAGCGTGTCTCGACCATCTGCATGTACGCCGGCCAGTCCCACACCGCGTTCGGGCAGCCGGTGTGGGTGGTGTTCGGGTCGGCCTCGGCGTGGCCGAGGATGTGGGCGCGGTCGGGCGGGATGCCGTACTGGTCGCACAGCCACACCACCAGCGCGGCCGAGGCGCACAGCTGCGCCGGCGTCGGCCGCAGCCCGCGCGTGTTGGCCACATGCTCGATGCCGATGCTGGCGCGGTTGGCCGAACTCGCGTGCCAGGCAACGTCGTTGTGGCGCACCATCTGCACCACCTCGCCGTCCTGCCCGATCACGTAGTGCGCACTGACGCGGGCCTGCGGGTTGCGGAACCAGGAAATCGGGCCGGCGATGGCGGCGCCGCCGTCANCGCGGGCCTGCGGGTTGCGGAACCAGGAAATCGGGCCGGCGATGGCGGCGCCGCCGTCAGTGATGTGCAGCACCACCTGCTCGATGCTGCGCGTGCCCGTCACGGTGCGGTAGTTCTGCGTGGCGGCGGGCACGAAGCGGCTCGCCTGCGGATACTCCGGCGAGGGCGCGTCGAGCGCCTCGGCGCGCGCGGCGCCGGCGAGCGGTTCGTCCGGGATCGGAGCGTCGATGCCGCGCGCGTCGGGGTCCTCGCCCGGCGCCTCGTCGCCGAGCCCGCGCGCCGGCCGCAGTGCCTGCGCGGCCGCAGCCGCCGGCGCGGCGGGCACCACGGGCGCAGCGGCGGCCGCCGGGGCGGGTTCGGGGAAACGGCCGAAGCCGT
>QJOU01000288.1 GCA_003265685.1 Piscinibacter caeni
GGCCACGGCGCACGGCGGCCACGTGCCGGCTCATGCCCACGCCCCCGCGCGGCCGGCCGGCGGCGGCAACACGCGCCCCGAGCCGCGCCGCGACGGCGCCAAGCCGCAACCGCGCCTGACCCAGCCCAAGCCACGCTGAAGCGATGAACACGGCCATCGCGGCGGGCGCGGACGCGCCGCTGTGGCAGTTCGGCGCCTTCGTGCGCGTCTGGTTCGCGCGCCTGACGGGCACCGCCGGCAACCAGATGCTGATGGTGGCCGTGGGCTGGCAGCTCTACGACCTGACCGGCAGCGCCTGGGACCTGGGCCTGGTCGGCCTGCTGCAGTTCGCCCCGGCGCTGCTGCTGGTGCTGGTGGCCGGCCATGTGGTGGACCGTTTCCACCGCGCGCGCATCCTGACGCTGTGTTTCCTCGCGCAGGCGGCGGTGGCGCTGGTGCTGGTGCTGGCCACGTCGCAAGGCTGGGTCGGCCGCGGGCTGCTGCTGGGCCTGTCGGTCGCGCTCGGCGTGGTGCGGGCCTTCCAGATGCCCGCGCAGCAGGCGATCACGCCGCTGCTGGTGCCGGCCGTGGTGCTGCCGCGCGCGCTGGCCTTCAGCTCGGCCGGCACGCAGGGCGCGATCATCGCCGGCCCGGCGCTGGGCGGCTTCGTCTACGTCGCCGGCCCGAGCGCGGTGTACGCCACCTGCACGGCGCTGTTCGGCCTGGCCGCAGCGCTCGCGCTCGCGGTGCGCTATCACCACGCGCCGCGCGGCCCGCAGGCCATGACGCTCGACTCGCTGCTGGCCGGCGTGCGCTTCGTCGCCGGGCGCCCGGTGGTGCTGGGCGCAATCTCGCTGGACCTGTTCGCGGTGCTGCTGGGCGGCGCGACTGCGCTGCTGCCGATGTTCGCCAAGGACATCCTGCAGGTCGGCCCCTGGGGCCTGGGGCTGCTGCGCGGCGCGCCGGCGGCCGGCGCGCTGTCGATGTCGCTGCTGCTGTCGCGCTGGCCGGTGCGGCGCCGTGCCGGGCGCCTGCTGCTCGGCGCGGTGGCGGTCTACGGCGCGGCCACCTTCGGCTTCGCGCTGTCGACCTCGCTGGGGCTGTCGCTCGCCCTGCTGGCGCTGAGCGGCGCGGCCGACATGGTCAGCGTCGTGATCCGCCAGACCCTGGTGCAGCTCGACACCCCCGACGAGATGCGCGGCCGCGTCAGCGCGGTCAACTCGGTGTTCATCGGTGCCTCGAACCAGCTCGGCGAGTTCGAGTCCGGCGCCACGGCGGCGCTGCTCGGGCCTGTGGGCTCGGTGGTGCTGGGCGGGCTGGGCTCGATCGCCATCGCGGCGCTGTGGGCCCGGCTGTTCCCGCCGCTCGCGCGGCGCGATGCGCTGGTCGAGGCGCGGCCGTGATCCTGCATGTCGACGACGACTTCCTGATCGCCGACAAGCCCGCCGGCCTGCCCACCGTGCCGGGCCGCCCGGTCGAACTGCACGACTGCCTGTGGACCCGCGTGCAGGCGCGCTTCCCGGAGGCGCTGGTGGTGCACCGCATCGACATGGGCACCTCGGGCCTGGTGGTGTTCGCGCGCACGCCGGACGCACAGCGCGCGCTCAATCTCGCCTTCGAGCAGCGCCGCGTCGGCAAGACCTACGTGGCGCTGGCGTCCGGCCGCATCGCCGCGGACGCAGGCGAGATCGACCTGCCGCTGATTGCCGACTGGCCGGCGCGCCCGCGCCAGATGGTCGACCACGTCAACGGCCGGCCGGCGCTGACGCGCTGGCGCGTGCTCGAGCGGCACGCGGACCACACGCGGGTCGAGCTGACCCCGCTGACCGGCCGCTCGCACCAGCTGCGCGTGCACCTCGCGGCCATCGGCCACCCGCTGCTGGGCGATGCGCTCTACGCGAGCCCGGCGGTGCAGGCGCTGCGGCCGCGCCTGGCGCTGCACGCCCACACGCTCGCCTTCATGCACCCGCGCGACGGCACGCCGCAGGTGTTCCGCAGCCCGGTGCCGTTCTGACGAGATGCGTCATACGGATTTGCTTTCGATCGCATAGATCTTGCCGGCAGCAGTCCACTCCGAGCGGCCCTTCAAAGCCCGCTCGGTGCGTCAGATGGAGCGAGCCGAGCCGTGCCCGGGCGGGTGGCGGCGCGCGACGCGGGCGGTCGCCGCGCTGCGGCGACTCCCCTCCGGTACTCGGCCCTGCGGCCCGCCGCCGAACTCGCTGCGCTCACGGGCGTTCGCTGCGCTCAGACACGCGGCGGCAAGTCAGTCCACGTGGCTCGCTGGCGCGCGCGGGCCGCACGCCCTGCGTTCCTCGGCGCCCGCCACGCGCGCCGCCACCCGCCCGGGCACGGCTCGGCCGGAACCACCGAGGTTCGCCGCGGACCAAGATAGTCACTGGTCGCGGCGGGCGGCACCTGCCGGGCGCCGCGACCCGCTCGACCCGACGCAAGCGAATCGTCACGACCGGCACGCACCGCACGATCTATGCGCTTGAAAGCGACGTCGACTCAGATCAGCGCCCCACTGGCCCGCTCGCCGCGTTCGTAGACCACGTGGGCGCGGCCCACCAGCAGCGGGTCGAGCGCGCCGATCTGGTCCGGGTCCTTCAGCGTGTAGGGCAGCTTGTGCAGCACGTAGCGCATCGCGTTCAGGCGCGCGCGCTTCTTGCAGTCGCTCTTGATCACCGTCCACGGCGCGTCGGCGGTGTCGGTCTCGAAGAACATGCCCTCCTTGGCCTTGGTGTAGTCGTCCCACTTGTCGAGCGAGGCCATGTCGATCGGGCTGAGCTTCCACTGCTTGAGCGGGTGCGCCTCGCGCTCCTTGAAGCGGCGGCGCTGCTCCTTGCGGCTGACCGAGAACCAGAACTTGATCAGGTGCAGCCCGCTGCGCACCAGGTGGCGCTCGAAGTCCGGGCACTGGCGCATGAACTCCTGGTACTCGGCGTCGCTGCAGAAGCCCATCACGCGCTCGACGC
>QJOU01000289.1 GCA_003265685.1 Piscinibacter caeni
CCCGCCCGGGCGCGGCTCGGCTCGCTCGATCCTGTGCGGGAAGCGGACCTGCAAGAGCTGCTCAGGGCCGGCAGGCCCCGCACGCTCCAGGCGACAGAACGCGGCGTCGCGCGTGAGCACGCTTGCGCCGGTTGCAGTCGCTTGCAAAGCCGCCCGCAACCCGGCCGCGGGCGGGCGCATCTCACGCAATCGCGCCGGTCGACGCGGCCACCCGGCCCCATGCGGCGCGCGCCGGTGTCCACTGCAGCCCATGCCCACGCCCCTGCGCCGCCTGCCGGCCGCCGCCGCCCTGGTGGCGGCGCTGCTGCTGGCTGGCTGCGGGGCGCTGAAGGCGCCGCCGGGTCGCCCGCCCACCGCGGCGGCGCCGGCGCCGGCCGCGCCGCACGAGCTGCCAGCCCCCGTCGGCCGGGTCGAGCCGCCCGGGCCGGGCGTGGCGGCCCTGCCCGGCGCCGAGCCGCGCCCGCCCGAGGCCGCGCCGGCCCAGACCGGCATCGCCTCCTGGTATGGGCGCGCCTTCCACGGCCGGCGCACTGCCAGCGGCGAGCGCTTCGACATGCGCGCCATGACGGCCGCGCACCGCAGCCTGCCCTTCCACTCGCTGGTGCGGGTGCGCAACCCGGCCAACGGCCGCGAGGTGGTGGTGCGCATCAACGACCGCGGCCCGTTCAAGCGCGGCCGCATCGTCGACCTGAGCTGGGCCGCCGCGCAGCAGCTCGGCATCCACGGGCTGGCGACGGTCGAGCTGTGGCCGCTGGCGGTGGGCGAGATGGAGGCCGCGGCAGGCGAAGCGCGCTGACCTGCCGCGCAGCGGCGCGCCGCGCCGGTGCCATCATGGCGGCGTGGACGCCGTGCCCGACCATTTCGACCACCCGCTCGACGCGGCCGAGTTCCGCCGCCCGGCGCACCGGCCCGGCGTGGAGCTGTACCGCGCGCACATCGTGCGCCATGCGTTCGCGCCGCACACCCACGCGGCCTTCGGGCTGGGGGCAATCGAGTCCGGCGTCGAGCGCTTCCGCTACCGCGGCGCCGAGCACCTGGCGCCGCCGGACACGCTGGTGCTGATGAACCCGGACGAGCTGCACACCGGCCAGGCCGAGACGCGCGGCGGCTGGCGCTACCGCATGGTGTACCTGGATGCGGACGTGCTGGAGCAGCTCACCGGCGAGCGCGGCTGGTGGTTCGCCGAGGCGGTGGGCCGCGACGCGCCGCGCGCCCGGCGCGTCAGCCGGCTGCTGCGCGCGCTGTGGCACACGCCCGAGCCGCTCGCCTTCGACGGCCTGCTGCTGCGCCTGCTCGACGAGCTGCGCCCGGCCGCGCGCGTGGCGCAGCCGGCACGCGACGAGGCGCTGGTGCGCTTCGCCCCGGTGCTCGAGCACCTGCACGCGCACCTGGCCGAGACGGTGCGGCTGGAGGAGCTGGCCGCCGTGGCGGGGCTGAGCCCGTTCCACTTCCTGCGCCAGTTCCGGCGCGCCCACCATGCCACGCCGCAGCAGATGCTGATGGCGCTGCGCCTGTTCGAGGCCAAGCGGCAGCTGGCCGCCGGCGAGGCGCCGGCGCAGGTGGCCGCCGCCGTGGGCCTGGCCGACCAGGCGCACCTGACGCGTGCGTTCGCGGCGCGCTACGGCGTGACCCCGGCGCGCTACCAGCAGCAACTCGGTACAAGACCGCGCCCGGCCGCCTGAGCCATAGTCGCGGCACCATGTTCGCCGCACCGCTTTTCTCCGGAACCCTGTTCGCCCTGGCCGCCGGCCTGATGTGGGGCCTCGTGTTCGTCGGCCCGCTGCTGCTGCCCGAGTACCCGGCCACGCTGCAATCGTTCGGCCGTTACCTCGCCTTCGGCCTGATCGCCCTGCCGCTGGCCTGGTTCGACCGCGCCACGCTGCGCCAGCTCACCCGGGCCGACTGGCGCGAGGCACTGCGCCTCGCGCTGGTGGGCAACGTCGTGTACTACCTGTTCCTGGCCAGCGCGATCCAGCGCGCCGGCGGGCCGCTGCCGACCATGATCATCGGCACGCTGCCGGTGGTCATCGCCATCACCGCCAACCTGCGCCGGGCGCGCGCCGGCATGCGCGCCGAGGCCCCCCTGCCCTGGGGCCGGCTGCTGCCCTCGCTCGGGCTCATCGGCGCCGGCATCGCGCTCGTCAACCAGGTCGAGATCGAGCACCTGCGCGCCGAGCCTGCAGCCGACCTCGGCCGCTACCTGCTCGGCGCGCTGCTGGCCGTGGGCGCGGTGGCCTGCTGGACCTGGTACCCGATCCGCAATGCCGAATGGCTGCGCGCCCACCCCGAGCGCAGCCCACGCGGCTGGGCCACCGCGCAGGGCCTGGCCACGCTGCCGCTGGCCGCGCTCGGCTACGCGCTCACCTGGGCCTGGTTCGGCGCCGGCGACAGCGCGTTCCCGATGCCCTTCGGCCCGCGGCCCGGCGCCTTCCTGGCGCTGATGTTCGCGATCGGGCTGTTCGCCTCCTGGCTCGGCACGCTGTGCTGGAACGAGGCCAGCCAGCGCCTGCCGCCCAGCCTGGCCGGGCAGCTGATCGTGTTCGAGACGCTGTCGGCGCTGGCCTACGCCTTCGTGCTGCGCGGCCAGGCTCCGCAGCCGCTGACGCTGGCCGGCATCGCCCTGCTGGTGGCCGGCGTGCTGTGGGCGCTGCGCGCCAAGGTGGAGCCGGTGGCGGCCGACGCGCATCCGAACTGAGCGCCGGGCCGCGGGCGCGCATACAAGCGCTCACGATTCGACTCGAACCCAGGCCCTGCACGGAGGATCATCCCTGGGGACGAGGAGGCTCCCCATGGACAAGCGCATCCTGATCGGTGGCGTGCTGCTGCTGGCCCTGGCCGGTGGCGGCGGCTGGTATGCCTGGCGCCACCAGGCCCCGCCGCCGCGCGTGGCCGAGCCGGCGCCGGCCGAGCCCCCCGCCGAGGCGCCGGCCGCCCCCGCC
>KZ836178.1 GCA_003265685.1 Piscinibacter caeni
TGCGCCGCCGTCAGCGCGCGGCCGCCGGCCTGCAGCGCCACGCCGACGTCGGCGCGGGTTCGGGTCAGGCCTTGCGGCACGCGGGGCTCCCTGGCGGCATGTTCTTGTGCGTCCGCCCGAGATCGCGCGGCGGCGCACGACTGTACTGTGTGTGCACGGGGTCGCAAGCAACTTGAGTAGACTGTCCGCCGGCACGACGCCAAGGGGAGGCGATGAACCAGACCGTGAGCCAGGGCAGCCCGTCGGGCAGGAAGCGCTGGATGCTGCTCGCCGGCGCGGCGCTGCTCCTGCTGCTGCTCGCGCTGGCGGCCTGGTGGTGGTGGCAGTCGCGCCAGCAAGGTGCGCTCGACGACCAGCGCGCCCGCCTGCAAGCCCTGCTCGAGCGCCAGAAGGCGCTCGGCGACGAACTCGCCAAGGCTGGCCCGAAGGAACCCACCGACTGCCCGCCCGGGCAGAGCCTGCAGCCGGCCGACGGCGTGCCAGGCCCGGCGGCCTCCGGGCCGAGTGCCGCGGCGCCGGCCCAGCCGCCGCTGCCCAGCGGCGGCGAGGCGCCCGCGCTCGGCGGCGCGGCGCTGGCGCAGCGGCTCGAGCAGGCCACCGCGATCGTGATCGTCGCCGGGCCGAACGACCTGGGCACCGGCACCGGCTTCTTCATCGCGCCGAACCTGCTGGTGACCAACCGCCACGTGGTCGAGAACAGCCAGGGCAAGCGCCTGTTCCTGACCAGCAAGGCGCTCGGCTCGCTGCGCCGCGCCAGCGTGCTCAGCGCCACCGCGAGTTCGACGCCGGGCGCGGCCGACTTCGCGCTGCTGCGCATGGAAGAAGGCGCTGCCGCCGGCACGCTGGACATGGCGCTGGAGGTNCTGCCGCCGGCACGCTGGACATGGCGCTGGAGGTCGGCAAGCTGGCCAACGTGGTGGCGGCCGGCTACCCGGGCGTGGTGCTGCAGGGCGACTCGAACTTCCAGCGCCTGCTCAAGGGCGACGTGTCCGCCGCGCCCGACCTGAATCTGACCCAGGGTGCGGTGCAGTCGCTGCAAGCCGGCCAGGGCGGCGTGCCGCTGATCGTGCACACCGCCTCGATCGCCAAGGGCAACTCGGGCGGGCCGCTGGTCGACGGCTGCGGCCGGGTGGTCGGCGTGAACACCTTCATCAACGTCGACCAGAGCCAGTCGGCCAAGATCAACTACGCGATCCGCTCGCAGGTGATGGCCGGCTTCCTGCAGTCGGCCGGGGCGAGCGCGCGCAACGACACCCGGCCCTGCGCGGCCAAGGGCTGAGCGCGGCGAGCGCCTTGCTGCGCGTCAAGCGCGGCATGGGGGCCGGGGCGCAGAATCATCTCCACACGAAGGAGAAACCATGGCCATCCGCTACCCGCTCGACCCTGCCGGCGCCGACGCCGCGGCGGTGCGTGACACCCTGCGCGCGCGCCAACGCAGCCTGGCCGACGAGATCGCCGCCACCCGCGGCACGAGCGAGGCGCGCGGCGACGAGGTGCTGGACCAGAAGGACGAGGCAACGCGGCGCGAGTTCAACGAGATCGGCGACGCCGAGGTCGCGCGCGACGTCGGCGAGCTGCGCGAGATCGAGGCCGCGCTGCGCCGGCTCGAGGAGGGTCGCTACGGCCTGTGCGCCGAGTGCGACGCCGCGATCGACCCGCGCCGCCTGCAGGCCGAGCCCTTCGCGGTGCGCTGCGCCGCCTGCCAGACCCAGGTGGAACAGAGCCGGCGACGCTGATCAGGGCAGGCGCAGCTCGACACGTTCACCGTCGCGCTGCACCGTCATCGACATGCCGGCCGGCGCGCGCCAGCCGAGCAGCAGGCGCGCCAGGTCGGCACTGCTGGCCACCGGCCGCCCGCCCAGGCCGAGCACGATGTCGCCGGGGCGCAACCCGAGCCGCTCGGCCAGGCTGCCGGGCTGCACACCCAGCACCAGCGCGCCGGCCGTGTCGCCGCGCCCGCGCAGCAGCGCCACCGGCGGCGACAGGTCGACGAACTCGGCCCCGAGCCGCGGCCGCACCACGCTGCCGTTGCGCCGCAGTTCGTCGGCCACCTCGAGCACGATCTCGATCGGGATCGACAGGCTGACCCCCGGCGCCCCGTAGGCACCGACCACGGTGCGCATGTTCATGCCGACGATGCGCCCGGCGGCGTCGAGCAGCGGGCCGCCCGAGTTGCCCGGGTTCAGCGCCAGGTCGGTCTGGATGTAGAGCAGCTCGGGGTCGTCGACGAAATGCCGGTCCATGCCGCCGACGATGCCGGCCGTCACCGAGCGGTACAGGCCGTAGGGCTCGCCCACCGCCAGTACCCAGTGACCCGGCCGCAGCGTGGCGCTGCGGCCCAGCGGCACCGGCTCGGCCGCCGCCTGGGGCACGCGCAGCAGCGCGATGTCGGTGTCGGCATCGGTGCCCAGCACCTCGGCGGCCAGCACACGCTGGTCGGCCAGCTTGACGACCACCTGCTCGGTGTCGGCCACCACGTGCCCGGCGGTGACGATCAGCCCGGCGGCATCGACGAAGAAGCCGGCGCCGATGCGCGCATAGGGTACGACGACACCGCGCTCGGCATCGGCGTCGGGCCCGGCGGCGCCGTCGTAGTCGATGCGCTCGCGGCGCGCCAGGCCGTAGACGCCCACCGCGAACGGCAGCGCGCGCGCCAGCGCCTGGGCGAAGCCGGTGTCGGCGCGCGGCACGCGGCCGGGCACCAACGGCGCCGCGCAGCCGGTCAGCAGCAGCGCGAGCGGCAGGGCGAGCCGTGCACGCCGCACGGCCGGGTCGGGGCCGGTCATGCGGCGATCATGCGCGGCACCGGCGCCGGGCGCCTGCGCCGCGTCAAGCCGGCGGCAGGGCCAGCACCCGCGC
>QJOU01000292.1 GCA_003265685.1 Piscinibacter caeni
CCTCAGCTCAAACGTTAGGCCGCACACGCAGACAACGGAGGACTCTCCATGCCGATTCCGCTCATCGCTATTGCCTCTGCTCTGGCCGCAGGCGGGACGCTGGTTCCTCACGCTGCGGGCGGGATGATTGTCACCGCCGCCGGAGGTTACGTTGCTGGTACCTACTTGAGTACAGCCGCCATTGCCGCCGTCATTGCGACAGCGACCGCAACGGCCGGGGCTGGCTTAGCTGCGGTGGTCGGAACAGCCTCCGCGATCATCGGAGGTGCCGGTATCTTTGGCACTACCGTGGGAGCAACTGGATTGACCGGCGTCCTAATGTCGGCCGGAGTATTGCCCTCAACTCCAATCCTCGTACCTGTTGCTGTGGGCGCTGCAACTCTTGGTGGCACCGGTCTAGCCTACTATCTGCTGCGCCTGCGGCGAAAAGTGGCCTCGGCGAAGGAAGGTGAGGAAGCTCACTTCACTGAACGGGAGGCTAAGGTTGTTCAGGTCTTGCTCTTACAGCTCGCCAAGAAGCCGCCTATGGAATAGCTGCGTCTCAGCCGTCGATCAGTGCGGCCTAACCCTTCGCTCGAGGCGACCCTCCACGGCTTGGCACTTGGGCCGCGAGGCCGTGGTGCATATCATCGGCCTCGCGGCCCAAGCGCCAATCCGCTCCGGTCGCCTCAGCTCAAACGTTAGGCGTCGTACACCCACAGCCAGCGAGTTCGCAGTGAACATCGAAGAGTTCATGGTCGGCTACAAGGCCGCATGGGAGCAGCGCAATCCGGCAATGTTTGCCGCGCTGTTCTCGCCTTATGGCGAGTATCACAACACACCGTTTCAGGTTCAGCGAGGAACCGAGCAGCTCGTCGAATACTGGAAGCGCGTTCAACTCCAAGAGGACGTCAAGGTCACCTTTGAGGCCTTGGTAGCAACCGCAACGTCGGGCGTGGCGCACTGGCGAACAACCTATCAGGTCGCATCGGAAGAGTTGTTCCAAATCTGGGCCAAGTCGACTGGCACCAGTCTGGTTGAACGCAAGCCTGGCGATCCTTTGCCGAGGATGGTGCTCGACGGGGTTCTCCAAGCCACGTTCAACGGCAACCGTTGCTCGGTAGCTCGCATCTGGTGGCACAGCTTGCCGCATCCAAACTGAGGCGCACGGCAACGACGCCTAACCCTTCGCTGGAGCCGACTCGCACCGGCATGGCACTTGGCCCGCCTCCTGGAGTGGTACATCATCCATCCGGCGGGCCAAGCGCCACACCGGCGCCAGCGGCTCAGCTCAAACGTTAGGCGTCACGGCACACCCGCTTTTCCCTCGAGATGGCGTTCGCGATTGGAGGCCCGACATGGATCCGAACCTCAAAGACTCCGTGACATTGACCCTCTCATCCATGTACAGGGAATTTGCACTCAACTTCGACAAGGAGCCTGAAGCTGATCTTGAGCAGCTGCGCACCCTAAATGAGTTGCACGCTTTGCTGCGGCAAGTTTCAGTACGCGCTCGTGAGAGCGGACTTTCTGTCGATGAGCATCAGGTTCGACGAGAGTCGAGGATCGAGCGCTTAGAGCCCGGAGGAGCCTCTGATGTGTGGCACACATTAACCGCCGTGGGAGGCATCGCAGGCATAGCCGCGCTGCTAAGGGCGGTTCAGCCAATACTGGTTCAATGGCTGAAAAATCGTGCCGCTGGAAGCATCTCGGTAAAGACTACCAGCTCCACAATCACAATCAAGGGCGTCGACGACATTGCCAAAGCTGCCGAACTACTAGGAAAGCTGACTAAGGATCAACAGCCAAACCAGCCGGCCAGTCCCGTCGGGAAACTCGTCGTCACGAAGAAGAAGAGTAGTAAGCCTGCGAAGGCCATGCCGACTGCTCAGCCACCAAAGAAGCTAGACGAGTGACGCCTAACCCTTCGCTCGAGCGGACCTCCACCGGCAAGGCACTTGGCCCGCGAACCCGTGTGGTACATCATCGGGCTCGCGGGCCAAGCGCCTTCCCGGCGGCGTCCGCTCAGCTCAAACGTTAGGCCGCACGCCGGAAGCACCGGCGCGTCGAAAGGTCCTGAATGCTCACGACGTACCACGGCAGTTGTCATTGCGGCGCGGTGAAGTTCGAGGCCGATCTCGATCTCACGCAAAGCTCCTATCGCTGCAACTGCTCAATCTGCCGTCGTACTCGGTTCTGGCCAGCGGTCGCGAAGCCAGATAATTTCCGCCTCCTGTCGGGAGAGTCGGAACTGACTCAGTACCTCTTCAACACCAAGAAGAACCAACACTACTTTTGCAGGGTGTGCGGGGTTCGTGCCTTCGGCGTCGGGACCGAGACGCCAATCGGAAAGATGTATGGCGTCAACCTCGGTTGCCTCGAAGACGTATCGGACGAAGAACTCTCTCGCGTTCCCATCACCTACGTCGATGGGAGCAACGACAAGTTCTCGCCTCCCGAGCACTTCACCCATCTTTGAGCACACGCATCGCTCGCAGAGTGCGGCCTAACCCTTCGCTCGAGGCGACAGCCACCGGCTTGGCACTTGGCCCGCGAAGCGCTCGCTGTCATCATCCGCTTCGCGGGCCAAGCGCCAACCCGGCGTCTGCGCCTCAGCTCAAACGTTAGGCCTCACAACCAACGCCAGTTCCCGCCATGACGGTCTTGTTCACCGCCCGCCTCCGCTTCGAGCCGCTCAATGAAAGTCATCTCGACGGGCTCCACGCGATGAACTCGCGGCCAGAGGTAATGCGCTACATCACTGGTGAGCCCGAGACTCGCGAGCAGACCGCAGCGATGATCGCTCGGGTCCAGCGGTGCTGGGCGGCA
>KZ836179.1 GCA_003265685.1 Piscinibacter caeni
GGTCGCGCTGGTGTGCGGCGGGGGCGGGCTGCTGGCCAGTCATCCGCCGGGCGTGCGCGAGCACCTGCGGCGCGCCGCAGCGCGCCTGGGCGTGGCGCTGCACGAACGGCGCGCCACGGCGCTCGAGGCGGATGGCGTGCGGCTGGACGACGGCCGCCTGCTCGAGGTCGACCGGGTGCTGCTCGCGCTCGGCGTGGCCGCGCCGCCCTGGCTGCGCGGCAGCGGGCTCACGCTGGACGCGCAGGGTTTCGTCGCCACCGGGGCGACGCTGCAGAGTCTGTCGCACCCGGAGGTGTTCGCCGCCGGCGACGTGGCCTCGTGCATCGACCACCCGCGGCCGCGCAGCGGCGTCTACGCGCTGCGGGCCGGTGCGCCGCTGGCGCACAACCTGTGCGCGGCAATCGCCGGTACACCGCTGCAGGCCCACGTGCCGCAGCGGCGCGCGCTCAACCTGCTTTCCTGCGGCAGCCAGCGTGCCGTGGCGAGCTGGGGCCCGTTCGCGGCCGAGGGGGCCTGGGTCTGGCGCTGGAAGGATGCGATAGACCGGCGCTTCGTCGCGCGCCACGCCGGCCGCTGATCAGGGCTGCGAGGCCGCCCGCGCCGCGGCGGTGGCCTGGCGCGCGTCGGCCTTCTGCTTCTCGGCCAGCAGGGCCTGGCATTGGTGCGCGACCGGGCTCGACGGGGACGCCGCCCCCGGGGCGCTGCGCGACTTCGCGAAACGCCGCTGCTCGCGCCGGTAGGCCTCGCCCTGGCGCAGCTTGGCCAGGCGCGCGCGGCTGGCCTCGTCGTTCCGCGTGCGCCACAGCGCCAGCCAGGCCGCATCGCGCTGGCCGCGCAGCGGCGGCTGCAGCTGCTCGCAGCGTTCGAAGCCGGCGTCGAAGCGCGCCAGCGGCGCGGCGTCGAAGGCCCCGGCGTGGGCGCCGCCGCCCGCAGCCAGCAGGCCGGCGATCAGCAGGCGCTTCAGCATGGGCTCACCACCCGCACCACCGATTCGTGCACCGGCCGGAAGCCCATGCGCTCGTACAGCCCGCGGGCGCCGAGGTTGTCGCGCATCACGTGCAGCATCGGCCGCTCGCCGCGCGCCAGCTGGCGGCGCACCAGCTTGAGCATCAGGCGCCGCGCCAGGCCGCGGCCTTGCTGATCGGGGTGCGTGCAGACGCCGCTGATCTCGCGCAGCTCGCCGGCATGCATGCGCTCGCCGGCCATCGCGACGAGGCGATCGCCGTCGAACAGGCCGAAGTAGTCGCCCAGCTCGAGGGTGCGCAGGCCGAACGGGCCGGGGCGGGTCAGCTCCGCCAGCGCCAGCGCGGCGCTCGCGTGGTCGGCTGTCAGCGGCACGGCGTCAGGCGCGGGGTCCTGCGCGGGGGCCTCGCCCTCCCAGACCATCTTGAACATGGTCGACTCGACGTCCACGCGCCAGCCCGGCGGGGCCGCGCCGGACCAGCCGTCGCAATAGAAGTGCTCGCCCTCGGCGCAATACGGGCGCAGCGCGTCGAGATCGGGATGCAGCGGGTCGGCGAAGCCGACGATGGGCGAGAAGCCGCTCGCATAACGTCGCGCTCGCGCGCCGCCTGTCGAGAAGCGCTCGTGCGGGCCGGCCAGCGTGTGCCAGGTCAGGTTCAGCAGCAGCGGATGCATGGGGCGCTCAGCCGAACACCGTGTCGCTCTCGGCGTGGCCGCTGCTGAGGAACAGGCGCAGCAGCGGCGCCATGCCGTCGTGCTCCCAGACGCGGCCCTGCACGATGAATTGCCGGCCGCCCAGGCGCAGGGCGTCGCCGGTCTGCGGCGCCACGCTGTGCCCGGCCCAGTACTTGGGCACCGTGATCGAGGCGCGGCGCAGCCAGGCCTGGTCGTCGGGGGTGAAGGTCGGCACGATGCGCAGGGTCTGCTGGTCCATGGTCGCAAGGCGACCTGGCCGGCCGCCCGTTCACTCGGGAAGCCGGCAATCTACCGCAAACCCTTGCGCGCTGCGGCGCGCGGGGCGGTCTCAAGGAATCGCCGGGCCGACCCAAGATTCCTTGATCCCCGCGGGGGGCGGGCCGGGCTCGGCCCGGCCGTGGGGGCGGTCAGGACGTGGCGGGNTCCCCGCGGGGGGCGGGCCGGGCTCGGCCCGGCCGTGGGGGCGGTCAGGACGTGGCGGGCCGGAAGTAGCGCGCCTCGAGCGACTTGGCGTCGGTCAGGCGCAGCGCCACCTGCAGGCGCTCGAACCAGGACAGCTTGCGGATGCTGCCGTCGGGCAGGAACAGCACCGGACCCAGGATGGGCTCGTCGGCGATGGTGGACTCGCGGTACAGCGGGCGGGACGAGGTGTCGGACATCACGGTCTCCTTCCTGTGGCGACGGGCGGGTCCATGCCCGACCGCCTTGTAACAGGATGTAGTCTACCCGTCCGCGCGCGTGCCGTGAAGGGGCGCCGCCCCCGCACGTAGAATCCGCCGCCTTCGATGCGCCCCATGACCACAACCTTGAACGCCACCGCCGGACGAACCCCTGCCAACGATCGTCGCCCGCGCGCACCTGCCGCGCAGGCCGCCGAGCACGCGCCACGCACGGCACCGGCGCGGCCGCCGGTGCGCACGCTGCTGGTGGCCAGCTGCGGCTGGCCCACC
>QJOU01000295.1 GCA_003265685.1 Piscinibacter caeni
TCAAGACGGTTGCTTCGGTGGTTAGTGAACATTGCGGATCGGCTTGAAGCCGGGGTGGTCGAAGTGGCTGCCGTACTGATTCACGGCCTGCGCCACCTTGACCAGGCCGAGCGCCGGGCGGGTCTTGGCGTCCTTGCCGGCCATCGCGTCGGTGCCCGCGCCCAGATCGGCGATCACCAGGTGCAGCATCGCGTCGGCCTTCGGTTCGAGCTTGCAGTTGGCGACGATGCCGCCGACCTCGGTCTCGATCTGCGTGGCCAGCTCGCGGTATTGCACGGGCGTGAGCTTGCCGGCGTGGGCCGCCCCCATCTGCGGTTCGACCAGGCCGCGGATGCGGCCCATGCCGACGCGCAGCGGCTCGTCGGTGGCCCACTTGCGGCCCTGGTTCAAAGTCAGCTTGTGCGGCGTCGCAGCGCTGTGGTCGTGCGTGGCGGTCTGTGCCAGCGCCGGGGCGCTGAGCGCTGCGACCATCGCGGCGGCCGCGACAGCGGTGGTCAACAAGGTCCAGTTCGGGGTCTTCATGTACGTCTCCATCTCCATCGGGTTGGTGGCAGGCGTCCATCGCCTTCCTGCTGACTCAGATGGGGACGAAAGGTCAGGCGTTCGGTCGATCGTTCGCTTCCTTAGGAAACATCAAGAACAGGGCCACTCGCCGCGCACGCGCGGGCGCTACATTGACCCTAAGCCTCGCGCCGAGAGCTCGCAACGCTGGCGGAGGCTGCCCATGCGACGCTTTCACATCTACCGCTACGACCCCGAACGCGACGCGCCACCGCGTATGCAAGCCTACGACTTCGAGGCGCGCGACGACGAACGCATGCTGCTCGATGCGTTGATCCGGCTCAAAGCGATCGATCCGAGCCTGAGTTTTCGGCGTTCGTGCCGCGAAGGCGTGTGCGGTTCCGACGCGATGAACATCAACGGCAAGAACGGCCTGGCCTGCGTTACCAATCTGCGCGCGCTGCCGTCCGAGGTGGTGCTCAAGCCACTGCCCGGCCTGCCGGTGATCCGCGACCTGATCGTCGACATGAGCGGCTTCTTCAAACAGTACCACTCGATCAAGCCCTGGCTCGTCAACGATGACCCTCCGCCCGAGCGGGAACGTCTGCAGTCGCCCGAGGCGCGCGAGGAGCTCGATGGGTTGTACGAATGCATCCTGTGCGCCTGCTGCTCGAGCGCCTGCCCGAGCTTCTGGTGGAACCCCGACAAGTACGTCGGACCGGCCGGGTTGCTGCAGGCCTACCGCTTCCTGGTCGACAGCCGTGACCAAGCCAGCGCCGCGCGTCTCGACGACCTGCACGACCCATATCGGCTGTTCCGTTGTCGCACGATCCTCAACTGCACCGACGTTTGCCCCAAGGGACTGAACCCGGCGCGGGCGATCGGTCTGATCAAGGCCATGATGGTCCGCCGCGCGACCTGACCGCGCCGGCCCGGACGCGTGAGCGCGCCGCCATGCCGGTCAGGACGGTTTGGCGACGCACAGGGTTAGCAGCGCCGACGAGTCGACGATCGCCTCGAGCGCATGGGGCTCGTTGCGACGCAGGTGGATGAAGTCGCCCGCTTCGAGCACGTGCCGGGCTTCGGGTGTGCGGAACTCGATGCGCCCTTCGATGCACTGGACGGTGATTTCGCCGGGTGCACTGTGCTCGCGCAACTGCTTGCCCGCCGCGAGCACGATGCGCACAACCTCGAGCTGGTCGGCCTTGATGATGGCCGTCGTCCTGGAGCTGCTCAGCCGATCGCCCAAGGGCAGCACACTGACGACCTGTCCCGACTGCGTATGAGTCTGTGCCATCTCTGTTCTCCAAGGTGAGCTTCCACTTCGATCAGAGACCACAACAACACCGGCCCCACGCAACCATGGCCGGCCGCGGGTGCGATAGCGCGGCCCCAAAGTACCAGCTTTGCGAGAGCCCAAGATGATCGCCTACTGTCGCTTCCTTCGCGGGCAACCGCGCAGAGAGGGTCCGCAACGTGTTCATCGCCACGCTTCTGGTGGCCAGAGCACTTCTTCCGGGCGCTGCTGGTGGATCGGGAGCGCCAGCTCGTTCCCTCGAGCTGCAGAAATCTGAGAGGCCTCCGACGGCCACTCGCATGAGCAAGGTCTTGAACGACCCTGCTGGGGACTTGCTCCCTGCTATCGGTCGCCCGCGCACGTCTGCTGTACTTCGAGTACCCGGCATTTGCGCGGGAAATGTGGACAGCGTGAACGCCCGGAACTGGCCGTCCACCGACGCACGGCCCTCGCGCTTGAGCGTTCACCTTACGCACATCGCGTACGTTCGGCGCGCGGGGTCGAACGTTGCCTTTGCGGTACTGGCCGTCATCTGCGTAGACCGAGTGGCCGTTCCCTTGTGGCTGGATCCGGAGTACCCACGAGTGTCGGCAGTGATCGACGACAGCAGCCAGCCGG
>QJOU01000296.1 GCA_003265685.1 Piscinibacter caeni
CTCGAGCGAAGGGTTAGGCCTCACCTCAAGCCACTGCGCGCTACCCACTCGAAAGCTCATTGACGAAGTACCTTCTCCAGCGCCTTACCCTTGGCAAGCTCATCGACTAGCTTGTCTAGGTAGCGAATCTTCCGCATCAGCGGGTCCTCGACTTCCTCGACTCGAACTCCGCAGACGACGCCCTTGATCAGCGAACTGTTTGGATGAAGGGACGGTGCCTCAGCGAAGAACGTTCGGAAGTCTGCTTCGCGTTGCACCTGTTGCTGCAACTGGGCTTCGCTGTACCCGGTGAGCCACTGAATGACTCGATCGACTTCTGCCTTCGTCCGCCCCTTCCGGCCGGCCTTCTGGAGGTACAGCGGGTAGACGCTGGAGAACTTGGTGGAAAAGATGCGGTGCTCGGACATCGGTGCTCCGCGTTGCCCTGCGAGGCCTAACGTTTGAGCTGAGCGGCCGGAGCCGGCGAGGCGCTTGGGCCGCGGGCCCGATAATATGCACCACGGGCTCGCGGCCCAAGTGCCTTGCCGGTGGAGGTCCGCTCGAGCGAAGGGTTAGGCCGCACCGCTCAGGGCCACACTGCTGTGCGGGCGTAGCCAAGAAACTCGGCATATCTCTGGCCTGCGTCTCCTCGACCTTCGACGGTAAGCAAGGCGGTCTCGCCCTTTGGGTTGATCCACTGATACTGCACGTAGAAGCCGGGTGTTGTGGAATCGGATGTACTTGTTGCGGTAGAGACGAGAAGCAAGCCAGACGGGAGCGCTTCAGTCGTGGCGTGGACAATGATGTTCCCTTGTCGGCCGGCGGCCATTTGGAGCAGTCGTTCTCCACGCGCCGTTGCCTCCTTCACTCGGCGCTGCGCAAGCGACTCCGCCAATTCGTAGTTGAGTGCGTAGACGGACACGAGCACGACCTCGCCGTTGGGTCCCTGATAGCGCGTAGGGTGAGGATCTGATGCGAGTTCGTAACCGGGTGGCCATTGCACGAGAAGTCGATCGAACTTCAGAGGCTCAGCCTGGGCCATGAAAGGCAGACCGGTCACGGTCAACAGAAGCGAGGTCAGAGCAGCCCTGAGTCGGCGACTGGGAGTCAAAGAACGATTCATTCCGGGTACGTTGGATTGGTGCCTTGCGGCTGGGGCTGTGCGGCCTAACGTTTGAGCTGAGGCGCCCGTAGCGGATTGGCGCTTGGGCCGCGAGGCGGATGATGCCAGCGAGCGCCTCGCGGCCCAAGTGACAAGCCGTGGAGGGTCGCCTCGAGCGAAGGGTTAGGCCTCACCGAGCTGCAGCACCATGACACGTTCTCCGTCTTTGACTCGGTCAGTGTTACGGAAGCCGAGCGAAAGGTAGAAGGGCTCGGGACTCCCCTCAGCTGGGACGTACGACAGCTCCAGTGTGCGGAAGTACCTCTTGCGGCGCACGTGTTCGATGACTAGCTGCATTGCAGCACGACCGATGCCTTTGCCTTGATGCTGCTCGGCCACCATGAGGCGCCATACGCCAACCTCGGGAGCGGACGGGGCGGGGGAGCGAAGCGATTCGTCATAGAGCATGACGAACCCAGACAGCTCTTCGCCGAAGTAGATGGCGCGATACCAGGCTTCGGGGACAAACAGCGCCTGGGCGAGGGACACAGCGTTGCTGGCAACGAAGCGCTTCTGGCTCTCAGCGACGGAGAGCTTGATGACCGCGTCGACAGTCTCGGCCGTGATCTCGCGAAGAGAAACGATCTGATAAGGCGTTGCCAATGTGAGGCCTAACGTTTGAGCTGAGGCGCCCGTAGCGGACTGGTGCTTGGGCTGCGAGGCGGATGATAAGAACAAGCGCCTCGCAGCCCAAGTGCCAGGCCGTGGAGGGTCGCCTCGAGCGAAGGGTTAGGCCTCGCCGCTACTGCAGTACGACTTGTTCAACAAACGTTCGGAATTTTGCGGCTCTGACGTGCGCTTCACTTCGCGGGGAATAGACCTCTACCTTACCGAAGCGCCGAAGTGAGGTTAGCTCCGTCGCTCGAATCTTCTCGGCGGTTCCGAACTGATGTTCCATGACCCAGAAGAAGAGCCTGTAGCCCTTTCCGCGCAGACTCTCCAAGATGCTCTCAAGACCGTCGTCGCCGTCCTGGAATTTAGGGCAGAGCGCTGCGATCACATGAGGCCAGTACGAGGGGTCTAGGCGGCTCAGGAGCTTCTTGAAGCTCTCAGGACGATCGTCGTTCGACATCCGACGAAGGAGGAATCGGGACTCTTTCAGCTCGATTGCCCTTACGTGATGGCTGCCTCCTGTGAGGGCGCGCAACGTGCTCGACTTTCCCCAGTTAGCGTGACCGACGATGAACACAATCTTTGGTTGCGACATAGTTGCCTCCCGAGTTGGTTGCGAGGCCTAACGTTTGAGCTGA
>KZ836180.1 GCA_003265685.1 Piscinibacter caeni
GCCCGGCAGGCTCAGCACGATCGACAGGCGCTCGTCGGTGACGAGGTACTGCAGGCCCACGGCGCGCGCCGCCGGTTCGCTCGCGGCGAGCGCGTCGACGGCGCGGCGCAGCCGGCTCGCCTCGCTGCCGGCCGGCAGTGCGGGCGCGCTCCCGCTGCGTGCCATGTCCTGCTCGAGCCGGGCCAGGAAGGCGCGCATCGCCTCGACCGCCGGTGGCATCTCGACCTCGACGATCTGCTTCAGGCGCGCCGCCTCCTCCGGCGTGAGGGTCCGCGTGGCCTGCGCCTGCTGCAGCGCGAGCCGTTCCGCGGCCAGCGCAGCCTGGCCGTCGCGCAGCGCGTAGTAGCGCGCGAAACGCTCCTGCTCGACGCCGGTCAGCGCGATGCGCGTGCGGCGCGGGTCCACCGGCTCGGCGCGCTGCAGGCCCTCCTGCAGCTCCTGCTCCTTGAGCATCTGCAGCACGTCCTGCGCTTCGAAGAGGCGCCCCTGCGCGATCAGCGCGTCGGCGAGCTGGTCGTAGACGGCGCGCTTGTCCTGCAGGTAACTCGCCTGCAGGCCGCGCTCGAGCGCGGTCAGCTCGGCGCGCAGGCCCTGCAGCGTGTTGACCGCCTCCTTGCCCCACAGGATGCCCAGCTCGGGCCGGCCGAGCCGGCGGTAGACGGCGGCCAGCCCGCTCTGCGCCTTCCACAGCAACTCGCGCCCGGTCGGGCCGGCATCGGCACGCGCGATGGCCGCCCCGAACAGCGGCACGCTGTCTTCCCAGCGCCCGGCCAGGGCCTCCAGCGCGGCCTCGTTGTTCAGCAGCGTGGCCTCTTCCAGCGTGTGGTCGCCGGCCAGGCCGGCCAGCAGCGCCCGGCTGCGCTGCAGCTCGGCGCGGGCCTCGTCCCAGCGCGCCAGCTCGATCAGCTGCGCGGCGACGTTGTTGCGGGCGATCAGCACCAGCGCCGGGTTGCCGGTCGTGTCGAGCTCGCGCAGCGCGAGGCTGCGCCGGTACAGCGCCAGCGCCTCCTCGTGGCGGCCGAGTTCGCCGTGCACACGCGCCAGGTTGTTCAGGCGCAGCGCGACGTCCGGGTGCGTCGCGCCGAGGCGCTGCTCGGCGATGCGCAGGGCGCGTTCCTCGAGCGGCAGTGCCTCGCCCGGGCGCCCGAGCGAAAGCAGCGTCATCGAGAGGTTGCCCAGCGCCGCGCCGAGCTCGGGGTGCTCCGGCCCCAGGCGCGCCTCGATCAGCGCGGCGGCGCGCTGGAACAGCGGCAACGCGCTGCCCAGGTCGCCGCGCAGGTGGTGCAGGTAGGCGATGTTGTTCAGCAGCGTGGCCAGGGTCGGGTGGTCCGGCCCGCGCAGGCGCTCGAGCATGCCCAGCGCGCGCTCGCGCAGGCGCAGCGCCTCGTCGAGCCGCCCGAGGCGCTGCAGCGCACCGGCCTGGTTGTCCAGCACCGTGGCCACGTCGGCGCTGTCGGCGCCGCGCAGCGCCTCGAGGATCGGCAGGCCGCGTCCGTACAGGGCGAGCGCGCCGGCGGGGTCGCCCGTCATGTCGAGCAGCGTGGCGCGGTTCAGCAGGTTCATCGCCAGCTCGATGCCGGGTGCGCCGGGCCGGCGCTCGAGGATCGCGCCGGAGCGTTCGAACAGCGCGAGCGCCTGGGGATAGCGGCCCTGCGACATCGCCAGCACGGCGCGGTTCAGCAGGAGCCCGGCGAGGTCGCGGTGGTCCGGCGGCAGGGTCCGTTCGCCGATCTCGAGCGCCTGGTCGAGCAGCGCGGCCGCGTCGTCGAGCCGGCCGAGCGCACGCAGGGCGATCGACTGGTTGGCCAGCGAGATCATCACGCTGCGCGACTGCGGCCCCTGGCTCGCCGCCAGGAGGGCGCGGCTGCGCTCGAACAGCGGCACGGCCTGCGCCGGGTCGCCGAGCGCGATGTGCGCGGCGGCCAGGCGCTCCAGCGTGGTGGCCACGAGCAGGTGGTCCGGGCCGACGCGCCGCTCGGCCTCCGCCAGCATGCGTTGCCAGAGCGCCAGCNGGTGGTCCGGGCCGACGCGCCGCTCGGCCTCCGCCAGCATGCGTTGCCAGAGCGCCAGCGCCTCCTCGGCCCGGCCGCCGGCGGCCAGGTGGTCGCCCAGCGCGGCCAGGGCCTCGAACAGCGCCGCCCCGTCGGGCCCCGGCTCGGCCTCGGCGGCCTGCAGCGCGGCGCGCAGCCCCGCTTCGGGCGCGGGCGGCGCCTGCGGTGCGGCCACGCCGCAGGCCGCCAGCAGCAGCGCGCCGAGCGCGCGCCGCAGCAGGCCGCTCATCGCCAGTGGCCCCCTGGCGTCATCGCC
>QJOU01000299.1 GCA_003265685.1 Piscinibacter caeni
GCGGTGAAGCTCACCTTTCCAAAGGGCGCGTCGCTTCAGGATCCAAAGCGTCTCTTCAACTCCAGCCTCGACGGCAACGCCCGCAGAGCGATCGACTTCAGCGAAGGGGCTAACGTCGATGAGCAGGCCCTGGTTGCCCTGGTCCAGGCGGCAATCGCCCTCAATAGGTCCACTGCCAGCGGCAAGCCCAAGAGTGCGGCCTAACCCTTCGCTCGAGGCGACCCTCCACGGCTTGGCACTTGGGCCGCGAGGCGCTCGCTGGCATCATCCGCCTCGCGGCCCAAGCGCCAATCCGCTCCGGGCGCCTCAGCTCAAACGTTAGGCCGCATGCCAGAGAACCGTGCTCATTGCTGCGCCGTGATGACCGAGCAGGTCAATCGTCAGTGCGCCGAACACCCGGAAAGGTTTGACTGTCCGGATTCACTGGTAGCCTACATCCCAGAGAACAAATCCTACGGGCTCATCGTCCACGATGGTGGCTCTTCCATGATTGGGATCTCGTTCTGCCCTTGGTGTGGCACAAAGCTCGCGGGAGCCACCAAGTGAACCAGAACGAACGGGCCCAGATCTACTGCCCCAAGTGCGAGTACCGTCCACATCACGAAGACCGCTGGGTGTGCGTACCAACCTGCGGCACGTCATGGCACACCTTCTGGACTCGGGGCGTCTGCCCAGGGTGCGGGGTCAAGTGGCCGGTAACACAGTGCCCAGCTTGCGGCGCCGTATCGCCGCATGAGGCTTGGTATCACTACCCGCCGCGCCTAGAGCAGGAGCAGTCCGAAGAGCAGGTCACCCCAGCGAATGCGGCCTAACCCTTCGCTGGAGCCGACTCGCACCGGCATGGCGCTTGGCCCGCGAAGCCGTGGTTCTTATCATCGGCCTCGCGGGCCAAGCGCCATCCCGGCGCTCGCGCCTCAGCTCAAACGTTAGGCCTCCAATGTTCTGTCGTGCCGCGCCACGCTACTGGATACTTCACTGCCACGTCGGTGGCACTTCGGACGCGAGCGCCGGACGGCTATTCGGACTCGGCTGCCGCGTAGGCAGCCGCCTTGTACTAACCGCGGCGCACGTCTACGAGAAGCATGACACGCCAACCGTGTTGCTCTCGGACGGGCTTTGGCTCTGCTCAGTAGCCAAGGAGTGGTCCAGCCTTGACATCGGTCTTCTTCGTGCCGAGCGATTGCTGGAACGGCGATCAGAACCCAATGAGCCAACCGTCTTTCCCCAACTATCCGCCAAAGTGCCTTTGCTGGGCACGTCACTTGGATACATTGGCTGGCTGTCGCTCCTCGAACCCAACGGTGATGCCCGCGGCAGAACGTACTTCGGCCAAGGTCATGTGGCCTTCTTCGAGAGAGGTCGTCGCGGGCAAACACTCCTTGCCGTCGATGGAAGTGCTGTCGAGCGTGGGTTCAGCGGCGGTCCAGCCTTCACGCAAGATGGTGAGTTGTGTGCGGTACTCGTTCAAGCGCTTCAATACGCCCCCAACCTAGGCGACACCGCTCGACAGCTGAACTCATTGCCACTGGTCTCGCCAATCGCTCCAATTCGTGAAGAACTCGTCGCGCTCGTCCAGGAGGCCTAACCCTTCGCTCGAGTGGACTCGCTACGGCATGGCACTTGGCCCGCCTACCGGTGTGGTACATCATCCGTCCGGCGGGCCAAGCGCCATGCCTACGCTCGCCCCTCAGCTCAAACGTTAGGCATCACGAACGCAACTCACTGCCATGGCTGCAGCAACTTCATTCCCGATCGAAGGTGGCTGCGATTGCCGCGCAGTGCGCTACCGGATGGAAAGTCCGCCGCTGTTCGTGCACTGCTGCCATTGCCGATGGTGTCAGCGTGAGTCGGGCGCGTCCTTCGCGCTGAACGCGATGATCGAGGGTGACCGAGTTACCAACCTCGGAGTCGAGCTCGATGTGGTAGACACGCCATCAGAGAGCGGTTCAGGCCAGAAAATCGCTCGCTGTCCAAAGTGTCGGGTCGCAGTGTGGAGCAACTACGCCGGCGCGGGGCCCTTGGTCAAGTTCGTCCGAGTCGGCACCCTCGACAACCCCGATCTTCTACCCCCCGACATCCACATCTTTACCGAGACAAAGCAGCCCTGGGTTCAACTGCCTGCTGGAACTCCGGCCGTGCCCGAGTACTACGAGCGGGAAGCGCACTGGCCACCCGAGAGCCTGGCGCGTCGGGAGAAGATCCTTCCCGCCATATCGGCGTATCAAGCCTCGGTTCGAAGGTGATGCCTA
>KZ836181.1 GCA_003265685.1 Piscinibacter caeni
GCTGCAGCTTGCCGCGCTCGTCCTCGGACAACTGGGCGGCCGGTGTCACCGCCCCGGTGAGGTTGGTGCTCCAGGCGATGGCGCCGTCGGCATCGGCCTTGGGGATGGCCAGCAGCTCGGCGTGGTTCTGGCCCAGCCGGCTGCGCAACACGCCGACGATCTGCTCGTGCGCCGCCGTCAGCGCGCGGCCGCCGACCTGCAGCGCCTGGCCGGCGTCGGCGCGTGTCCTGGTCAGGCCTTGCGGCAAACGAGACTCCCCGTGGTTCGTGTCGGCCGTGCGTCGTGGCACGGCCGTCCCGCAATATACGGGAAGCGTCCGGGGGTCTTGCGCCCCTGGATCAGGCGCGCGACACCGCCAGCGCGCGCTGGTACGCGAGCAGCTGCCGCTCCAGCTCGGCGATCTGGCGGTCCATGCGGGCGATCTCCTGGTCCAGCGGGCGGCGCTCGGCGTCGCTGCCGGTGGCGCTGCGGGCCAGCTGGCCGTGCTGGGCGCGGCTCGCGCGGGCGCTGGCCAGCGCGGCCTGCAGCGACTCGATGTTCTGCTGCTCGCGCCCGCGCAGCGCCTCGGCCTGCGCGGCGGAGAGCTGGCGTGCATCGACGTCTGCGCGCAGCCGCGCCAGGCGCGCCTGGGCGTCGCGCAGCGACTGCTGCGTGGCCGCGAGCAGCCGGGCCAGAGCCTGGTTGTCCTGCTGCACGCGTTCGGCGGCCTGGCGCAGCGAGCTCAGCTCGCGCCGGTTGCGCTCGTCGCGCTCGGCCACCGCGTGCGCATCCGCGGCCCCCGCGGCGGCGCCGACCGCCGCGCCGGTCTTGCAGGCACTGCGCGCCGCGCCGCGCGCCTGGCCCTGCGCCAGTACCTCGAGCGCGGCGCCGACGCAGCCCTGCACGGCGCCGACGCCGGTGCCGCCGAGCACGATCTCGCCGCGGCGTGACGGGTCGTCGCTGCGCGCCGCGCTGGCGGCCGCCTCGCCGAGCACGAGGCCGAATTCCAGCAGGCTGGCGGCCCGCGCGCGTCCGGCCTCGCCGGCCTCGCCGTGCGTCGCCGCACCTCCCAGCAACACGGCCAGCATCACGTGGCCGGACAGAACGATCGCCTTCATCGTCGAAGCTCCCTGCGTCGCGGCGCCGCCCTTCGGCGCCCATGCCGTTGCGACGCACGAGGCCGCCGCCGGTCAGGAAGGGAATGCCCCGCCTGACATTCCGGCGTTCGGCACGTCGCAGGGGCATGGACACGCTTGCGCGCCGCCTGCCTATGATCGGCACCCGAGGGAGGGCCGAGATGGAGGGAGAGGAGTTCCTGCGCCGCATGCGCGCCGGCGACGCGACGGTGTGGGACGAGCTGATGCCCGCGCTGCGCACCATCGCACGCGGCGCCTGCCGCGACCTGCGCGTGTTCGACGAACTGCGCGACGACATCGTGCAGGAGGTCGCCTTCAAGGTGTTCACCGACTGGACGTCCTACCGCGCCGAAAGCAAGCTCGGCACCTGGATGTATTCGATCGCGCGCCACCGCTGCCTCGACGAACTGCGCAAGCGCCGGGTGCGCGGCGAGGGCCGCAGCGACGAGCCGGCCGGCGCCGAGGGGGACGATCCGCCCGAGCGCGGCGAGCACTGGCACCCCGACATGGCGCAGTCGCTGTGCGTGCAGCAGGTGCTGCGCGAGCTCGAGTCGCAGGGCGAGGCGCGCCAGGGCAGCCGCCGCATGATCGAGGTGCTGCTGTGGTGGGTGGAGAACGGCCCCGGCACCGAGGAGCTGGCCGCCTTCCTCAAGACCAGCGTGGCCGCGGCCAAGGAGCGCAAGAGCTACATCCTGCGCCACGTGCGGGCCTTGTGCCGCAAGTACTGCGGGCACGACGAATGTGTGCTNCCTGCGCCACGTGCGGGCCTTGTGCCGCAAGTACTGCGGGCACGACGAATGTGTGCTCTCGGCGGCGGGGTGAACGATGGCCAATGATCCCGACCGCGACGCGGAAGACTGGTTCGAGGCCCTGGCCGGGCGCCGCGAGGGTGATGCCGGCGCCCGCGCGCTGCGCGAGGCGCTGCAGGCCCAGGCACGCACGCTGCGCGAGGCCGACGCCGCCCGCGCCGAAGACCTGGATGCGCAGGAAAAGGCGCGCATGGCATCGCTCAAGGCGCGCCTGCAGGCGGCCGGCGCGTTCCGGCCCGCGCCGGCCCCGGCGCCTGCCCCCGGC
>QJOU01000302.1 GCA_003265685.1 Piscinibacter caeni
GCCGGTGCCGCCGGGACCGGCGCGGCAGCCGGGCGCGCCGGCGCCTGGGTCGGCCGCGCACTGAGCGCGGACGGCGCCACGCGCATGGTCGGCTCGAAGCTGGTCGAGACCCCCGGCCCGCCGACGCGGCGCGTCGGCTCGAAGCGGGTCTGCGCCTCGGCCAGTGGGGCCGGCGCGCTGGAGCTGCTGACGGTGTCGTGGCGCTCCACCGCCGGCGGCTCGATGCGGCCGTCGAGCGCGTCGCGCAGTTCCTGCACGCTCTGCGGCCGCTCGCGCGGGCGCACCTGCAGCGCCCAGTCGACCGCCGCCAGGAAACGCGGCGAGACACCGGGGAAGTGGCGCATCCACAGCGGCACCATCTCGTCCTGCAGCGCGCGCGCGGTGGACGGCCCGGGCGGCGCGCCGGCGAGCAGGAAATGCGCCACCGCACCGAGCGCGTACAGGTCGGTCCACGGGCCCTGGCGCAGCGCGTTCATCTCGGCGTACTGCTCGATCGGCGCGTAGCTCGGCTTGAGGATCGCGGTGAGCGACTGCGTGCGGTCGGTGATGACGCGGCGCGCGGCGCCGAAGTCGAGCAGGATCGGCGGCCCGTCGTCCTGCAGCCAGATGTTGTCCGGCGCGATGTCGCGGTGGAACACGCCCTCACGGTGCAGCACGTCGAGCGCGCCGAGGATGGGGTCGAGCACGCCGCGCAGCCAGGCTTCGTCGGCCGCCTTGCCGCCCATCGCCTTGCGCGCATCGCGCAGGGTGCGGCCCTGCAGGAAGGGCATCACCATGTAGGCGGTGCCGTTGGCCTCCCAGAAGCGGTACACCTTGACCAGCGACGGGTGGTCGAACTTGGCCAGCAGCCGGGCCTCGTTGACGAACGAGCGCAGACCCATCGCGTAGGTCTCGGCCAGGCCGCCCGAGCGCACGCTGACCAGGGCGCCCTCGCCGCGCGAGGCGAGCGAGGCCGGCATGTACTCCTTCAGCGCGACGTCGCGCTCGAGCGCATGGTCGCGCGCCAGGTAGACGATGCCGAAGCCGCCGACCCCCAGCACCCGCAGGATCTCCAGCTCGCCGAAACGGGTGCCCGCGGGCAACGCGTCGTACGCGGCGGCGGAGGCGGGCTTGTCGGGGGCGGGCGGCACGATACGGTGGGGCTCGGGCCCCGGGCGGGGCCCCTGTCTGGGACCAGCGCGGAGCTTAACCCACGCGCCTCGCCCCGCCGCAACGCGGACGCGGGGGTCAGGCCCCGGCCAGCGCGGCGCGCAGCCGTTCGCAGTAGTCGGCGTCGCGGGCCCACCAAGCGGCCGACTCGGCACGCCGCGCGGCCGCCGCGTCGGCGTCGCCCAGCGCCAGCGCCACGTCGGCCAGCGAGCCGCGGATCAGCGCCTGGCTGTAGGCATCGTGCACCTGGGCCAGCGCCGCGCTCGCGCGCTCGGCCGCCTGGCGGGCCTGCGCCGCCTGCCCGGTGGCGGCCAGGCAGACGGCCTGGTCGGCGCGGGCGATCGCCGCCTCCCAGGTCATGCCGCGCCGCTCGGCCGCGTCGACATGCGTGCCGAGGGCCGACAGGGCGTCCTCGTGTTCGCCGCCGACCCGGTGGATCTCGCCCAGGCGCAGGCCGACCTGCAGGCACTGCTCGTCGTCGGTGAGCGCCTTGGCCAGGCGCTGTGCGCCCAGCAGCGCGGCGCGGGCCTGGCGGCACAGCTCGACGTCGAGCTGGCCGCGCGCCTGGGCGCGGCGCACCTGCTGCACCTGGCCGAGCGACATGTAGCGCACGATGGCCGCGAGCAGCTGCTCGTCGTGCTGCTCGCGCGCGATGCGGCTGGCCTGGCGGTAGTGGCCGGTGGCCGCGTCGATCAGCCCGGCCTCCTGGCACAGCGTGGCCAGCACGTAGGCAGCCCGCGCGGCGGCCAGCGGGCGGCTGGACTCGCCCAGCGCCAGCGCGCGCCGCAGGCGCGCCAGCACGCCGGCCGGCTCGCGCTGCAGGGTGGCGCCGATACAGCCCAGCCAGGCCTCGCACTCGGCCTCGATGCCGGCGTCGCCGACCTCGCGGGCGAGCGCCAGGCCGCGCAGCAGGGCCGCGTCGGCGCCGGCCACGCCGGCCCCGTAGTACTGCGCCACGCCGCGCGCCAGCT
>QJOU01000303.1 GCA_003265685.1 Piscinibacter caeni
GACGGCGCGGCGCAGCCGGCTCGCCTCCACCCCCGCGGCCGGCCGCGCCGGCTCGGGCGGCGCGCTGGCCATCGCGCGCTCGAGCTCGGCGAAGAAACGGGTCATCGCCTGCTCGGCCACCGGCATCAGCTGCTCGACGATCTCCTGCAGGCGCGCCGCATCGGCCGGCGGCAAGGGCGTCGCCATGCGCCGCCGCTCGAGCGCCTGGCGTTCGGCGGCCAGCGCGGCCTGGCGGTCGCGCAGTGCGTAGTAGCGCTCGAAACGCTCGCGCTCCAGTCCGGTCAGCTCGATGCGCGTGCTGCGCGGGTCGACCGGGCCGCCGCGCTCCAGGCCTTCGTGCAGCTCGGCCTCCTTGAGCATCTGCAGCACCTCCTGCGCTTCGAAGAGGCGGCCCTGCGCGATCAGCAGGTCGGCGAGCCGGTCGTAGGGCGCGCGGCGGCGCTGCAGGTAGCTGCGCTGCAGCTCGCGCTCGAGCGTGGGCATGCCGCCGCGCAGGCCCTGCAGCGTGTTGACCGCCTCCTTGCCCCACAGGATGGCCAGCTCGCTGCGGCCCGCCGCGGCGTGCAGCTGCGCCAGGTCGGACTGGCCGTGCCAGAGCAGCTCGCGTGCCGCCGGGTCGGCCGCGGCGAGCACGATGCTGTGCTGCAGCTCCTCCTGCGCCGCGTCGCGCTGCCCGTCGGCCAGCAGCGCGAGGGCGATGTTGTGGCGGCTCAGCGCGGCCAGCGGGTGCTGCGGCCCGAGCATGCGCTCGCGCAGCTGCAGCGCGCGGCGGTGCAGCGGCAGCGCCTCGGCGACCCGGCCGCGCTCCTGGTAGAGGCTGGCCAGGTTGTTGAGCGGGTTGGCGAGGAACGCATGCTCGGGCCCGAGCTGGCGCTCGACGATGGCGATGCTGCGCTCGTACAGCGGGATGGCCGCCTCGACGCGCCCCTGCGACTCGTGCAGCCCGGCCAGGTTGTTGGCCAGCCGCGCGACCTCGAGGTTGTCCGGCCCGTAGGCGCGCTCGAAGGCGGCGAAGGCCCGCTCCATCGGCGCCAGGGCCTGGTCGGGCTGGCCGAGGCCGCGGTAGACCTCGGCCAGGTTGCTCAGCGCGCGCGCCGTCATCGGATGCTCCGGGCCGGCCAGCTTCTCGTACAGCGCGACGCTGCGCCGGCCGGCCGCGAGTGCCAGGTCGTAGCGGCCGACCTCGAGCTGCGCGGCGCACAGGTTGTTCAGCACCAGCGCGGTGAGCGGGTGCTCGGGGCCGAGCTGCTTCTCGACGATGGCCAGCGAGCGCTCATACATCGCCGCCGCCTGCGCCTGCGGGCCGGCCTGGCGGTACAGCTCGCCCAGGCTGTTCAGGCTGTTGGCGATGTCCAGGTGGTCGGCCGGCAGCAGCCGCTCGCGCAGCGCCAGGCTGCGCTGCAGCAGCGCCCGCGCCTCGGGGAAGCGGCCCAGCCCGACCAGCACCATGCCGAGCTCGTTGGCCACGCCGGCCACGTCCGCGTGCTCCGGGCCGTGCAGGCGCTCGGCCAGCGCGAGCGCGCGCTGCGCCAGCGGCAGCGCCTCGTTCAGCCTGCCGCGCTGGCGCAGCAGGTCGGCCAGCGAGCGCAGCGGTTCCAGCACCGCCGGGCCGTCCGGCCCCTGCGCCTGCTCGGCCGCGGCCAGCGCGGCGGCCAGCTCCGCCTCCTGGGCCTCACGGCCCTGGGCGGCCGCGAGGCCGGCGGCCAGGCAGCCTGCCAGCAGGCCCAGCAGCAGGCGGCGCAGCAGCCTCATCGCGGCGCGCGCACCGACAGCTCGTAGGGCGGGTTGCCGTCGGCCTGGAAGCCCGACTCGCGCAGCAGCTGCCGCACCGGCGGCAGCTGCGCGGCATCGGGCACCGTCACCAGCAGGCTCCATTCGGTCGCGTTGACCTGCACCCGCACCACCTCCGCGCCGGCGCCGCGCAGCAAGGTCTCGAGCGAGGCCGACTTCGCGGCCGGGTCGGGCGCGGTGATGGTCGCGCCCGGCGTGCCGCGCAGCGTGCGCGAGGGGTCGTCGTCGTCGCCGCCGGGCAGCGCGAGGCGCAGCGCCAGCACGCTGGCCAGCACCAGGCCGGCGGCGATGGCCAGCGGCCGCTGCCACG
>KZ836182.1 GCA_003265685.1 Piscinibacter caeni
CTCGCGAACTGAGCACCGACGGCGAGTTCGCCGCTGGATAGAGCGTCGGCCCGCAAGCCGCCACGACGAACCCACTGCTTGACGACTTCAGCAGGAGTAAGGGTTGGCGTAGACATTGCCTCACCGAACCCGAGGCAAGGCTCGCAAAGTTCTACGCCACGGAAGCGAATGCCACCGACGGTGAAGGTCTTGCCCACAAGTTCGTTCAGGCGCACTCCGCGGGTGACGAAGTTGCGCCCGCTCACAGAGAAGGCGACGCTTCGCGCGTGCCTCACGGCGAAGGCTTCAATTTCCTCCGCTTCAATGAACGAGACGTTCTGGCCTGGCTCATCATGGGCGTCGAAGTAGCGATCACCGCGGATTCCGGCACCTGCAACGACTTCGACCAACTGCTGCTCGATTCGCTGCTGGCCCTTGGGCAGACGGATGAAGATGCGTTCAATCATTTGGTGCTGGCAGCCAGAGCGAATGGTTCGTGACGTCTAACGTTTGAGCTGAGGCGACCGCCGCGGGTTGGCGCTTGGGCCGCGAGCCCGATGATATGCACCACGGGTTCGCGGCCCAAGCGCCAAGCCGTGGAGGGTCGCCTCGAGCGAAGGGTTAGGCCTCGCTTTGCACGCAGCCAAGTTTGCTTGAAAAGCACTTGACAAGCACTTAAAGTGCTTTGCATGCACTGGGCGTGCAACTCGAAAGGCAGCCATGAAGACGATAGAGGTTGAAGACGACGTGTACCGCTACATTGCGGCGCAGACCAAGGAAATCGGTGAGCCGGCGACGAGCATTCTGAGAAGGTTGCTGGGCGTCCCCCGAAGCGCGGACATGCCGGTTCCGGCTAAGGGCATGACGGCACCGCAGTCACATGAACTTGCGACGCTTCTGGCGAAGCCGATGTTCAGTAGTTCGACGACGGCGGTGGCTCGGATGCTCGCGATATTCAAGGAAGTACATGCTCAGCGGAAGCATGACTTCGATAAGGTGTTGCAGATCCAGGGGCGCAACAGAGCCTATTTTGCGAAGAGCGTTCAGGAGATTCTGAAGTCAGGCAGGAGCACGCAGCCGCGTGAGATTGATGGCACTGGTTTCTGGGTCATGACGAACTCGCCTACCCAGCAGAAGCAACAGATGGTGCGCGAGGTGCTGGAACTGCTTGGCTACAGCCCGGCAGCAGTCAAGGCGGCAGTGGCCGTGATTCAGTGACTACCATGGCCTGCGACCTGTTCTGCGAGGCCTAACGTTTGAGCTGAGGCGACCGCCGCGGGTTGGCGCTTGGGCCGCGCGGCGCAGCATAGACCAAGGCGTTGCGCGGCCCAAGTGCCAAGCCGTGGAGGGTCACCTCGAGCGACGGGTTAGGCCGCATTCTCGGTGGGTACCGCCCTGACCATGAGCAACTCGTCCGGCTCGGCGCCAAGCTGGACCGCTTGCTCGGCTGAACCCGGCTCAAAGCCGAGGCTGCGCACAAGGGCTAGCGACCTGAAGTTGGCCTTCTTCAGGATTGCGGCAAAGAGTGTGACGCTGTAGCTGGCCTGCAACTCGGCGAGCATGGCTGCGACCGCACAACTGCCGATGCCCTGGCGCCAGTAACGGCTTGCCAGTTCGTAGGCGACGAGCGCGACGCTTGAGCGCAGGACTGTTGCCTGGACGTACCCGGCGAGTTGGCCGGTTGGAAGGCGGACGACCCAGTTGAGCCAGAGTTGGCTTCCGTCCGACGAAGCACGACGTTCCAACTTGGCGTACCGCTCGGCGAGCCAGNNNAGTTGGCTTCCGTCCGACGAAGCACGACGTTCCAACTTGGCGTACCGCTCGGCGAGCCAGGATTCCGATGGCGGCGGTTGGTTCTCGAACTCGTAGATGGCGGGATCGCTGAGGACACCGAACATCTCAGTAGCGTGCGCGACGACTAGCGGTTCAAGCGTGCAGCGAGACGCTTTGATGTTTCGCATGCGGCCTAACGTTTGAGCTGAGG
>QJOU01000306.1 GCA_003265685.1 Piscinibacter caeni
CGCCGAGAGCCTGAAGGACCAGGCCGCTCGCCTGGCCAGCGTGGTCGCGGGTTTCCGCCTGCAGGTCGCGGCCTGAGGAAAACGTCGACCCGGTCACGCAACGCCGCCTGCGGGCGGCGTTTCAGTTGGAGCGCCGGCGGCCGATAACCCTTGCAGCCATCCATCGCCTCGAGGAGTTCCCATGGACATGATCACCGACGCCCAGCACGTGGCCCGCCACGAGGCCGCCCGCACCACCACCCACGCCGGCGGCGAGTTCCTCACCTTCCGCCTCGGCGACGAGGAGTACGGCATCGACATCCTGCGCGTCCAGGAGATCCGCTCCTACGAGCAGCCCACACGCATCGCCAACGCCCCCGCCTTCGTCAAGGGCGTGGTCAACCTGCGCGGCGTCATCGTCCCCGTCGTCGACCTGCGCATGAAGCTCGGCTGCCCCAGCGCCGAGTACAACACCTTCACCGTCGTCATCGTCCTGAACGTCCGCGGCCGCGTCGTCGGCGCCGTCGTCGACTCCGTCTCCGACGTCCTCGAGCTGCCCCCCGAGGCCATCAAGCCCGCCCCCGAGATGGCCAGCTCCGTCGACGCCTCCTACATCACCGGCATCGGCTCGCTCAAGATCGACGAGCGCGAACGCATGCTCATCCTCATGGACATCGAGGCCCTCATGGCCTCCACCGACATGGGGCTGTTCGACGCCGCCGCACACTGATCGCCGGCATGAGCGCCACCCTGTCCTCCCTCCGCGGCGGCTCGATCGCCCGCCGCATCTCGCTGGTCGGCGCCGCGGTGCTGGCGACGGTGCTGTTCAGCGTCTCGGCCGTGATGAGCGTGGTCGCCACCGACCGCTCGCGCGAGCGCATCGTCACCTGGGTGGGCGACAAGGCCCAGTCGGTGGTCGACACCAGCGACGCGTTCGACATGACCTCGAAGGTGATGGTCGAGCGGCTCTTCACGGTGTTCAAGCGCGACTTCGACAACGTCTTCGAGCACGACCCGAAGACCGGCGACCTGAAGAGCTACGGGGCACCGATCGCCGGCAACTTCTCCAATGTCGACCAGTTCAGCAGCTTCACCGGCGGCGTGGCCACGGTGTTCGGCCGCAAGGACGACGACTTCTGGCGCATCACCACCTCGCTGAAGAAGGAGAACGGCGAGCGCGCGATGGGCACGCCGCTGGGCAAGGCGCATCCGGCCTACGCGCTGCTGATGAAGGGCGAGCCCTACGTGGGCCGCGCCACGCTGTTCGGCAAGCCGTACATGACGCGCTACGAGCCGGCCCGCGACAAGGACGGCAAGGTGGTCGGCGCGCTGTTCATCGGCTTCGACCTCAGCCCGTTCCAGGCCTCGCTCGACCAGCTGGTCGCGCAGGCGAGCTTCTTCGAGACCGGCGGCACCTACGTGATCGACCCGAAGAAGTCGCCCGCCGAGGCGGTGTTCGTGGCGCACCCGAGCGCACGCGGCAAGAAGGTCAAGGACCTGATGCCCGGCGCCGAGGAGTTCCTGGCCCGGCTCGACAAGGCCGAACACGGCTTCGAGCCCCACGCGCTGCCGCTGCTGGCCGGCCAGGGCGAGGACCGCTGGGCCGTGCTGCGCAGGAGCAGCACGACCGGCTGGTGGATCGTCAGCGAGGTGTCGGACCGCGAGGCCATGCGCAGCCACTGGGCCACGCTGATCCCGTTCTGGGTGCTGCTGGGCACCGCCGCGATCGGGCTCGGGCTGGGGCTCTACTGGACGATGCGGCGCTGGGTCGGCCGGCCGCTGCAGCAGCTCGGCGCGGCGATCGGCACGATCGCCGGCGGCGACCTGACCCACGCCTTCGAGACGCGGCGCGACGACGAGGTCGGCGCGCTGATCCGCCAGGTCGAGGCGATGCGCCGCCAGCTGCACGCCACGCTGGCCGGGGTGCGCGGCGCGGTCGAGTCGATCAACACCGCCAGCGCGG
>QJOU01000307.1 GCA_003265685.1 Piscinibacter caeni
CGCCTCGAGCGAAGGGTTAGGCGTCTCCGCTCCGAGCGAGCACAATGACGCGATGAACGAACCCTTGCCGCCGCCCGACCTGGGCGTGCCGCTACCCAAGCCAAACAAGAATGTGGAGAGTGAGCCATTAATGCTCTGCTCCTTGACACTTGGGTTGCTCCCAAAGAAGGCCCCGTCATTGGTGCCTACGCCCCTGGACTTCTCGGGTAGCCGTTGGTTCGCGGCCAACGACAGCACACCCGAGGGCGAAGAGTCTTCTTGAACTGGTGGACTGTGGTGACCCAAAAGGAAGGACCTACGAAGAACTGTCCTTCCATTCGTGCTTGCACGCAGTACACCTTCGATTGGGTTGATCGTCCATGATGATGCAACCTCCGAGTATGACTTTCCCCTCGGCAATTTTCTTCCTCAGCGACTTGCTCATTGCTGGCATTCCGAACAGGAACTTCGCTATCCGGGCGGAACCGCACTTCGGACAGTGATGTGGGTCGGAAACTGGGGTGGTCAAGACTGCACGACTCATGAAGTGTGACGCCTAACGTTTGAGCTGAGGCGCAGACGCCGGGAAGGCGCTTGGCCCGCGCGACGGATGATGACACTGGCCGGTGCGCGGGCCAAGTGCCTTGCCGGTGGATGTCGCCTCGAGCGAAGGGTTAGGCGTCGCCCCGTAGCGCTTGACGGCTACTTGCTCGACTCGCGAGCCGACGGCGGGATGGAGTAGGTGCCGACGACATGAGCGACCGGCTCTTCGCTGCCCTCTGAGAACAGGGTCACCTCGCCGACTGCGAGCGACTTGCCCAGCTTGAGCAACCTGCACTCGCCGATGATTGCGGCGTTGGCTGAAGGCTTGCGAAGGAAGTTGATGTTCAGGTTTGTGGTGACCGTCAGCGGGACGATCCCAATCTCGCCGAGGATGGCCACGTAGAGCGCAAGATCGGCCACCGCCATGAGGACGGGACCGGAGACGGTGCCGCCAGGCCGCAACTCGGCTACTCCGACCTCGTGGCGAACGGTTGCAGTTCGGTGACCGACGGTTTCGACCGTGCATTTGGTTTGCGGGAACTCGCGGGCGAGGAATTCGGCGATCTCGGTAGCTGAGGGCATGGTGGTGAATGCGACGCCTAACGTTTGAGCTGAGGCGACCGCCGCGGATTGGCGCTTGGGCCGCGAGGTGCATGATGCCAGCGAGCGCTTCGCGGCCCAAGTGCCAAGCCGTGGAGGGTCGCCTCGAGCGAAGGGTTAGGCGTCGCTTCGAGAGCAGACTCGTACTCAGCGCATTTTCGAGGGCAACTTGATGCTCTCACCGGCAACCATGAACTTCCCGTAGCCTCGGTGGTGCAGTGTGCGAGGTTCTTTGACCTTGGGATCCGACCACGCAGCTACGACTTCCAAGACGAACAGCTCATACCGGCGGACAAGCCCCGTGTCGGCGACACGGCATTCGAGACTGGCAAAGCAATCGTCGAGCAAGGGGGCCGCGACCTGCACGCCAGGACTGACCGACAGGCCAAACTTGCTGAACTTGTCGATCTGAGCGCCGCTGCAGTTGCCACAGGCGACGACTTGTTTTACGAGTTCGACGGTGGGGATGTTCAGGACACAATGTCGCGAGGCGCGAAGAAGCTTGTGCGAGTAGTTTCGTGCGCTGACGACACAGGCAACCAGGGGAGGCTCGAATTCCAGCATCGAGTGCCAGGACATCGGCATGATGTTTCTGGATCCACGATGAGCGGTGGTCAACAACAAGACCGGCCCAGGTTCGAGCAATCCGTAGACCTTCGACAGCGGGAGACGCTTCTTCGTCATTCACGCTCCAGCGCGGGTTCCTGCGACGCCTAACGTTTGAGCTGAG
>QJOU01000308.1 GCA_003265685.1 Piscinibacter caeni
CAGCTCAAACGTTAGGCGTCACGGGGAAGACCAATGGTTGTTCGTGTCGTACGGCTTGGGACGCCGAGAGTGGGGGACGAAGGCCTTCGTATCGGAACTGTCCGTCGTCCTCCGCGAGGAGTCCCGAAGACCGAGTTCGCTCGCCAGAACTGGTATGACGTTTGGTTTCCCAATCTCGCGCCGAGCCTCGAAACAATGAAGCTCGCGCAGCAAGCCAAGACTCCGGTCCAATGGTCCATCTTCGTTCGCAGGTACCGCGCTGAGATGGCCACGCCCGAGAACAGCCACTCCATCGCACTTCTCGCGGCACTCTCGCAGAAGGCCAACTTCTCCGTCGGCTGCTACTGCGAGCGAGAAGAACACTGTCATCGCTCAGTGCTCCGCGAGTTGCTTGCTGCCGCTGGAGCGGCGCTGGAACCCTCGGCTCGGTGAACGCAGTGACGCCTAACCCTTCGCTCGAGGCGACCCTCCTCGGCTTGGCACTTGGGCCGCGAGGCGCTCGCTGGCATCATCCGCCTCGCGGCCCAAGCGCCAATCCGCGGCGGTCGCCTCAGCTCAAACGTTAGGCAGCACACCCGAAGCCCCTCGCACCTTCAACCTCAGATCTATAGCCTGCTCTTTGAAGCCAGCCGAAGTTCTCGCCGCCTTCCTGAAGGCCTACGAAGCGAAAGACATTGACGCAATCGCGCCCATGCTGACTGACGACGTGCATCTCCAGGACTGGAACCTCGAGGCTCACGGCAAAGATGCCGTGCTCGCAGAGACCCGGAAGAATTTCCTGGAGGCCGAGCACCTTCAAATGGAGGTTCGTCAGTTCTACGAGGGAACCGGATGCGCAGCCGCTCGGCTTCGAATCGTAGTCAACAAGTCAATCGAACTGGAGGTGGTTGACACCATCGTCGTCAGCCCTGATGGCAAGGTCTCATCTATCCGGGCGTACAAGGGCTGAGGACAAGCCTTCCGTCGCTACACGCAAAGTGCTGCCTAACCCTTCGCTGGAGCCGACTCGCACCGGCATGGCGCTTGGCCCGCCTCCTGGAGTGGTACATCATCCATCCGGCGGGCCAAGCGCCACACCGGCACTCGCGGCTCAGCTCAAACGTTAGGCGTCACACAACACTCGCCGTTGCGATCGCCCTGCCCGAATGCAATCCGCTCAGACCGCCACGATCGCTGCCAGACCTACAGCACTATGAGCAGCATTCGGGCTGCTCGTAACCGACGCTCTACTTGGCGCCATTTCGCCGCATGTGCTGTTTCGCCTGTCGCCAACATCGCGCGGCTGGGAACTTCCCTTCCAGCCCGGCGTATGGATCTTGGCGCTTCTCCAGTTGCTGCTCGCGCTCTACCTACTCAGGGGAGTCTCCTGGCTGCGTTACCTTCTGGCAGTGCTAGTGCTCGGTCTCATCACAGACCAACTCCTCACCACAAGCCTGTCGAATCGTTTCCAAAGCTTCCCCTTGGCTACGGTGCGAGACGGGCTGAGCGCAGCTCTGCAACTTGCAGCCGTCGTTCTGGTCTTCACGCCGGGTTCCGCTAGTTGGTTCAGGCAAGTGCGCAACCGCAGTGACGCCTAACCCTTCGCTCGAGGCGACCCTCCACGGCTTGGCACTTGGGCCGCGAGCCGTTGTGGTCCATCATCCGTCTCGCGGCCCAAGCGCCAATCCGCGGCGGTCGCCTCAGCTCAAACGTTAGGCGTCGCAACCACCTCCCGTCGTGCCCTACCAGCTGTTGGCTGATGCAGTGCTCGTCGTCCACTTCGCGGTCGTTCTCGTTGTGGGCGGGCTAGTCGCTGTTCCGGTGGGCA
>QJOU01000309.1 GCA_003265685.1 Piscinibacter caeni
TCCGCGGCGGTCGCCTCAGCTAAAACGTTAGGCCGCACAGGCCACCCCATGCTCGCCTATGTCGCTAATGCCTGCAGCCAGTTCCGAAGAAGCACTCAAACGCTACCAGCACGGCCATCGCGCCGAGTCCGTAGAAGAAGTCGTGTCTGTCATTGATTTCCGGGCAGAGGCTCTGGCCATCCTCAAGCGCGCGAGATTGAACCCGCGACTTACAGACGAAGAGGTATCTGAGCTGGCAACATCGCGCGAATCGGAGCTTCGAGAGCTGTACGCGAAGCGGGGGTTCGGCGGAGGTCTCAACGTCGGCGCTTGTGAGGTTGTCATAAAGTTTGAGGACTCACCGCTTCAGCACAGGTTTGTCTTGCAGGATCAGTCCCGCCAGAACGCTGTCAATGTTTTCCCGCTCGTCTTCCAGAAGAATGCAGCAGGTTGGTTTCTAGTCCGCGGGTCATAGGCACCGGACGCAGGTGCGGCCTAACCCTTCGCTCGAGCGGACCTCCACCGGCATGGCACTTGGCCCGCGAGGCTCTGTGGTTCATCATCCGCCTCGCGGGCCAAGCGCCATACCGGCGGCGGCCGCTCAGCTCAAACGTTAGGCAGCACAGCCAGCACCGAGCGGATCAGAAGCCCAAGAAGTCGCGAGCGCAGAGACCGGGCGCAACCAACAGCCAAGCCGACAATGTCGCTTCACGCGACAGGAGCCGTACATGCCTATCGAGTTGAGCCGTGAAGCGAGGGTTCAAGCTGTCGCATCCATCGAGCGCTACTTCGCCGAGGAACTTGATCAACGCATCGGCAACATCGCGGCCGGCGCGCTACTGAGCTTCTTCCTCGAAGAAGTAGGACCCTTGGTGTTCAATCAAGCTGTCGCCAAGGTGCAGGAGCGCTTGCAGGAGCGAGTCCAAGAGTTGGACATCGAGTTCACCGAAGACGAGTTCCAGTACTGGCGTCGTCGTCAGCCAGCAGGCAAGCCCAAGCGGTAAGTGCGCAGAGTGCTGCCTAACCCTTCGCTCGAGGCGACCCTCCACGGCTTGGCACTTGGGCCGCGAGGCGCTTGTTCTTATCATCCGCCTCGCGGCCCAAGCACCAATCCGCGGCGGTCGCCTCAGCTCAAACGTTAGCCCTCTGGAGGAGCGATGATGGGCTTCAAACAGTCTGTCGAAGATCATCCAGCGATCGTTATCGCGCTCGCAGTGATTGCTGGGTTTGGCTCTGGTTGGGCAGCGCACGTCGCTGTGCAGCAAGCATCCCAACTAGAAGCCGTACGGAAGGAAAGTTACGTCCTCAAGAGCGATCTCGACTCCGGAGAGTCGAAGCTTTACGTGCGCAAGGAACTCCTCGAAAGGTCGCAAGACGCTTTGGCCAAAGCTGATGCTCGGTTAGCAGCGCTCGCGCCAACGGCAGGAGCCTCGAACGCGAGAGTCGCTCCGACAGTTGCAATTCGCGACTTCCCGTGGGGTGAATCGCCCGGCAACTGCCGTTTGCGTGCTTCAAAAGAGTTCACGCGCCTAGGCATCGCCCAGTTCCCATCGCGCGGGGGGGAGACTGTCGGAGGTATCAACGGGCTAAAGGTTGTTGTTGTCTGCGACAACCGGACAGTCACTGTGGCAGGTGTGCCAGAGGCGGAAGTGGTGGCGCTACTCGGTTCGGTTCGCTCGGCAATGCTTGGCAAGTAGTCGCACAGAGGGCTAACCCTTCGCTCGAGCGGGACCTCCGCCGGCAAGCCACTTGGCCCGCGCGCCGGTGTGGCCCATCATCCGTCCCGCGGGCCAAGTGCCTTCCCGGCTCCGGCCCCT
>QJOU01000310.1 GCA_003265685.1 Piscinibacter caeni
GGCGCCACCAACCCCATCTTTAGCATCGCATCATGAAGAGTCGAACCCCACTCCCGGAAGCGTTCGTTCGCAAGAACTTCGAGTCGAACTCCGATCTTTGCTACTTCCGCATCAACGGAGGATCCGAGCCAATCGTCGTGAACATGCCAGCTTTCATGATGCGGCGTCTACTTCGCTTGGGTCAGGCGTTCTCCCTCCACAACCTCAAGTGCTTAGAGCCCGACGTAAAGGTCGCCATCGGTAGCTACGAACTGCCAAACCTCCTGCGCGAGCTCAATCAGTTGCTCGAATGGGTCAAGGAGCCAGAAACAACGAAGCACGTGTCCCGGCTCATCGAAGCTATCGCTTCCGCCGGCGATCCAAAGGCCTGCTTCATTACGGTTGCGAGTGGCGCCTAACCCTTCGCTCGAGCGGACCTCCACCGGCAAGGCACTTGGGCCGCGAACCCATGGTGCTTATCATCGGGCTCGCGGCCCAAGCGCCTCGCCGGCTCCGGCCGCTCAGCTCAAACGTTAGGCGGCACGAGCCGAGACCGAGCGCATCCTTCCCGTGACTCAACTTCATGAGCTACCGGCCAATACGGCTCCTGCCTGGCGCTGACCTACGCCGCTCGCTGGAGCAGGAAGCGAGCGCTTCACTGGGAGGCTCAGCCTTCGTTGTCGCAGGTATCGGCAGCCTCTCGAGCCTCAGCCTTCGCCTCGCTGCGGCCGAGCAAGAAATTCGCATGAGCGGGCCCTTTGAAGTCATCAGCCTGTCGGGCACCTTGTCAGTCAATGGTGCTCATCTGCACATGAGCGTCGCCAATGAATCCGGGCAGGTTATTGGTGGCCATGTCTGCTACGGCAACGTGATTCGAACAACAGCCGAGGTCCTTCTTGTCGCACTGGAAGGTTGGCAGTTGTCGCGCGCCCTTGATCCAAGCACCGGGTATCACGAGCTTCACGTCAAACACCTTGGCGGTGACGAAGGTGCCGCCTAACCCTTCGCTCGAGGGGACTCGCTCCGGCATGGCACTTGGCCCGCCTCCCGGTGTGGTACATCATCCGTCCGGCGGGCCAAGCGCCATGCCTACGCTCGCCCCTCAGCTCAAACGTTAGGCCTGATGATCAAGCGCTTGCTTCCGTTCATCGCGTCCTTGATGCTCTCAGCGTTTCTAGTCACCGGCGGCTTCTGGCTCGGCTTCCGCGAGGGCACAAACGTCGGGGCAATGCTCGACACGATCTATCGCGCAGACAACACGCAGATCAATCTGACCAAACTGCGTCGCGGGCCAACGGAGAACATGATCATCGGGTTCGAGACCGAGATTGACCTCGCACTCATGTATGCCAACCAGTTGGAGCAGCATCCGCTCCGCGCGCTTCTTGAGCCCTTCTGGGGCCTGCCTGTGTCTCAAAGCCAACCAGCGCTTGTTCGTATCGCGAGCTACCGCGGAGCCAACCCGTCTCCAGTGAGCTCAAAGGTACTTGCGGCAACTCCGGTGCCTTCGGATCCAGCTGCCGCCGCCGCGCACAAGGAAGTGCTTGCCGCCGGTGAGCAGAACGATCGAGTCATCGCATCAATGGTTGCCAAGTACGCAGTCAAGGCCTCCGCACCGCAATGAGGCCTAACCCTTCGCTGGAGCCGACTCGCACCGGCATGGCACTTGGCCCGCCTCCTGGAGTGGTACATCATCCATCCGGCGGGCCAAGCGCCACACCGGCGCTCGCGCCTCAGCTCAAACGTTAGGCGGCGCAGGCTACAACCATCGCGGGGCCATGAACCAGCAGACTG
>QJOU01000311.1 GCA_003265685.1 Piscinibacter caeni
AGCGATGACCTTGTAGATGTCGGGCGATGCCACGAACGAGCGGGGCAGTTCCTGAGCCTGTGCGTGGTTGACGATGCCCAGGCACGATGTCGTGAGCAGTGCAGCGTGAACGAGGTACATGCGCATGCAGAGTCTCCTGAGTGGTGCGTGGTCACGTCAACCACCACAGCAGGCTAGCCCTCGGCCTCGGAGGCTTCTTGCGCTGGAGCAAGTGATGGCGCGCTTGACTCGCCTGTTGACTGCGGGGCCTAACGTGTGAGCTGAGCGGACGCCACCGGCATAGTGCTTGGGCCGCGCGACGCAGCATAGACCAAGGCGTTGCGCGGCCCAAGTGCCATGCCGGTGGAGGTCCGCTCGAGCGAAGGGTTAGGCGGCATTCGCGTAGGGTCGATACGAATAGTACTTTGGCTGCGCATCCAGCCTGACGTGCAGCCAGCTCACACCGCCCCCTGCAGTGCTGACCCACAAACGCCGCTCCGTCAGGCGTGCGCGCACCGTTGTGGCTACCAGACGCCAGAGTTCGTGGATCTGAGGCCGCGGCGCGTCTTTGAGAAAGACTTTCAGGTGAACGTAGGTCTCTGGCGATGCGACGCCCCGAGGCACAACCAGCATCGCGGTTCGTCCGAGGTTTGGGACAGCCTTGGCCAGTACCTTCGGGGGATCCGATCTGAAGTACGGTCCAAAGACACGTGGCTCCGGTTCCATCTCAAGATACGGGTCGTTCACCAAGACGAACTCGAACGGTCGATCAATCGTGCCGCGTGATACGGGCGGCGTTTCCCACCGAAGCGCCTTGTACTCAGGCTGGACGATGCATGAGTTCAAGAACTCTCGGAACTCCGGAGACTCTTCCAGCAGTGTCAGCGCTCTGTCATAGCTGACGAACTCGCTACCTTCGTAGACGCGGCAGCGGACTCCGTGCCCACCGAGCACAGACTGTGATTGGCCGCTCCATCCGGTCATGCCGCCTAACGTTTGAGCTGAGGCGACCGCCGCGGGTTGGTGCTTGGGCCGCGAGACGGATGATGGACCACAACGGCTCGCGGCCCAAGCGCCAAGCCGTGGAGGGTCGCCTCGAGCGAAGGGTTAGGCGTCGCCGAGTGTGTTACCACGCTTGTGTGCGCTCGATCGGGGTCGAACACGGGGAGGATTCAGCAACCCCCGGTACTCCGAGTCCTTGGTGTCCATGTCTCCGAGGAAGCGACGGTTGTGTTCTGGTACGGCCTCATACGCGATGCGGATGGCATCGAGGCGTTCCGCGCTTGGCGATGCCTTGTAGTCCGCGAGCGCTTTCTGGCATCGGTCCAGCGATGTCGGCCGATCGTTTAGTCTGTCTAGCTCATCAGCTACCTCCTTGATGAACTCGCTCTCGTTGATCCGGCAGACGACTCTGCTAGCGGTAAACGTGAGACAACCAAGCATGGCATACACGCGGGCGCCCGGAGGCAGAGTAACCCTGACCCAACCTTCATCAACCTTGCGCTTAAATTCGTCGAAGGTCATCAGACCCCAGCACTCAATCAAGCCATCGCGATACACCTCAATGTCGGTGAGGTGATAGTCCCCGTTGTGAATGAACGCGTGCAGTGAAGTGCCTGGAACTAAGCCGCCGCACTCCGCGGTTCGATAGACGTTTCGATAGAAGGGCATTGAAACCTCCCGGACGATGGGTGCGCGTGCCTGCGACGCCTAACGTTTGAGCT
>KZ836183.1 GCA_003265685.1 Piscinibacter caeni
GCTGCCGGCTTCTTCGGCGCCGAAGCCGGCACGCTCCGGGCGGGCGTGGCACGCGGGCGCGTGGCCGGCGCAGCGGCCGCAGCCACCGGGGCGACCCGCGTGACCGGCGTGACCGGCGCGACCGGCGCCGGCGCCTCGCCGAGCCGGAAGCGGGCCAGGGCCTCGGTCAGCTTGACCGACTGATCCTTCAGGCTCTCGGCCGCGGCGGCGGACTGCTCCACCAGTGCGGCGTTCTGCTGCGTCATCTGGTCGAGCTGCGTCACCGCGGCATTGACCTGGCCGACGCTCTCGGAATGCTCGCTGCTGGCCGCGGTGAGCTCGCCGATGATGTCGGTCACGCGCTGCACCGAGGCCACGATCTCGTTCATCGTGCTGCCCGCGTCGGCCACCAGGCGCGCGCCGGCGTCGACCCGCTCGACGCTGTGGCCGATCAGGTTCTTGATCTCCCGCGCCGCCGTGGCGCTGCGCTGCGCCAGGCTGCGCACCTCGCTGGCCACCACCGCGAAGCCGCGGCCCTGCTCGCCGGCACGGGCGGCTTCCACCGCGGCATTGAGCGCCAGGATGTTGGTCTGGAAGGCGATGCCGTCGATGGTGCCGATGATGTCGGCGATCTTCTTCGAGTCGTCGTTGATCGCGTCCATGGTCTCGACCACCTGCGAGACCACNTCGTCGTTGATCGCGTCCATGGTCTCGACCACCTGCGAGACCACCGCGCCGCCGCGGCCGGCCACGTCGCCGGCGTTGCGCGCCAGCTCGTGGGCATGGCGCGCCGAGTCGGCGCCCTGGCGCAGCGTGCCGGTGATCTGGCCCATCGTCGCGGCGGCCTGCTGCAGCGCCGCGGCGGCCTGCTCGGTGCGCGAGGACAGGTCGTGGTTGCCGCTGGCGATCTCGCCGCTGGCCAGGCGCACGCTGCCCGACGCGGACTGCACCTGCAGCAGCGTGCCGCGCATCTGGACCAGCGCCTGCTTGAGCGTCATGGCCAGCGGTTCGCGCACCGCGACATGGTCGACCTGCAGCGACACGCCGTCGCGGGAGTCGACCTCGTGCACCAGCGCGGCGAGTTCGTCGCCCTGGCGCGCCATCGCCGCCATGCGCACGGCGATCACCACCTCCAGGCCGGTCTGCACCACCACGTAGGCGGCGTGCATCACGATCTTCAGCAGGTTCGGCTCGGGCGTGCAGTAGACCGCCATGCCGGCCGCCTGCAGGCGGTCGAACAGCACATGGTGCACCGCGAACAGGCCGGCCGCGGCGACGATCGGCCGCCAGTCGCGGTAGATCAGCAGCAGCGCCAGCGTGACGAACACGCCGAAGTGGAACTCGAGCGTGCCGCGCCCGAGCTGGATGTGCAGCGCCACCGCCGCGCCCAGCGCGAGCCCGAGCACCAGGCGCGAGGCGAGCGTGCCGCGCGCCAGCGCCAGTGCGGCGCCGCCCAGCCCCAGCAGCAGCACCGACACACCCAGCGCGAGGCCGAACGAGCCGTAGTAGCTGCCGATCGCCAGCGCCGCGGTGGCGTAGGCGACCAGGGTGCCGAACATCACCAGGTCGGCCTGGCGGCCGTGGGCGGTCAGGTCGGCGCGGGGGGGCGATTGACGGTTGTCGTGGTTCATGGGGTCCTGCTTTCTTCAGGCCGCGACGGCGCGGCCGCCCGGAGAGGCTTCGACGCGGAAGCCGTCCACCAGCTGGGCCAGGCGGGCGGCCT
>QJOU01000314.1 GCA_003265685.1 Piscinibacter caeni
GAACTACGTTTTTCGGGGGCAAGGTCAAGGTGCCTCGCACAGGTTGGACGTTTGAACCGAAGCAGTTCCGCTTGGACCACGCTTAATGACCCGGCGTACGACAGCTGGATAGGCGTAGTGGCCAGCGGGGACGAACGACCACTGTGCGGACGCCAGTGGTTCGTTGATGATGGTCCAACCGTCAGAGTGCGTCACGACGGTGCCGTTTCCATCTCGTGCCTCTAGGTCGTGGAGCGCAGCGGCTACGGACGGGTAGTCGAGGCGAGCCGAATCAGCGGTCGGTGTTTGAGCTTGGGCGCCCAGCGCGAAGGCAATGAGAAGGACGACTGAGTAGCGGTGCATGTTGCGAAAGTGGGTGCTGCGGGCTTAACGTTTGAGCTGAGGGGCTGACGCCGGGAAGGCACTTGGCCCGCGCGACAGATGATGGCACTGCCTGGCGCGCGGGCCAAGTGCCTTGCCGGTGGCAGTTCACTCGAGCGAAGGGTTAGGCGTCACTGCGGCTGCTTAGAGGCGGCTTGGGAAGTGTGGGGACGACCTCTGCGTAGAAGTACGCCAGCGCAAGCCAAGTGGTAGCCCACTGAGTCTTCGCTCGGACGACGACCTTGCCTCGATAGGCCACCGACGCGCCGCGTTGCTCGAACTCGGCAGCGCCGTATGGTGCGGCAATTACCCAATGACCGTCCGCGTGTTGCCAATATCGCCAGTTGCCTGGCGAAGAGGTCTTGCGGCCGTACCCAAGTGATTTCCACAAGCGCTCGTTCGTGTCGGTGTCTCGGCTCATGCCCGTCGTGCACGCTACTTTGGTGGCCGACCTGTGAGCCGGTGCTCGACCACGAGCCCGACGACGCCTGCTCCGGCGACCAAGAGCGCCTGCGCAAAGAGTAGGTCTTGCGTTGGGAAGAGCCAATGAAGGAAGAACGCCGCGGCCAGGCCGACAACACAACCGACCGTTGCTCCGGGAGAGACAAGGACATCGAGCAGTGACACGGCAGTTTGGGCTTCGTGACGCCTAACGTTTGAGCTGAGGCGACTGCCGCGGGTTGGCGCTTGGGCCGCGAGACCGATGATATGCACCAAGGCCTCGCGGCCCAAGTGCCAAGCCGTGGAGGGTCGCCTCGAGCGAAGGGTTAGGCCTCGCTCGCCGTGCTCACGCCTCCGAGATGACCAACGCTCCCATTTGCTGGGCCAGAACGGTGAACTTGGTGGAGAGGCTGCCAACGGGCTGGGCACCTACGAATTCTCTGACGACGAAGGTCTCGTTACCCTTGCGCGCTTCGAAGCGATAGCCGTCTCCGGTTGACCGGGCGGAGATGGTCATCTCCGTCGTGTCCGAGATCAAGACGCGATTGCCTACCTGAGACTCGGGTTCGAAGTGCTTGCTGCCCTTGACCACGCTAACGAGAAACCACATGGAGTACTTTCTGCGTGTGTCCGATCAACAGGTCGTAGGACCAAGGCAATGCCTTCTGTCGAGAGGAAGCACGTGGGTGAACCCGAGCATAGGGCGGCCAGCCGGCGCTGCAGGCCGCCGAGGAGGTAAAGCTGACCGTCCGATGGTGAGAACTTGCCGGTCTTGCGTGAAAAGAGGCACTCAGTTCGTGCCGTCTGCGTGCTGTGGGCTTAGCCGGCCCTGGGCAGCGCTCGCTGAAGGTTGCTGCGAGGCCTAACGTTTGAGCT
>QJOU01000315.1 GCA_003265685.1 Piscinibacter caeni
CGAGCGAAGGGTTAGGCGTCACTGGCGCGGCAACGGAAAACCTTACCCGTGGATGCGACCGAAACCGCGTGCTGCGGGAGAACCTGGCTATTGACGAAGGAACCACCAAACTCCCAACACGACGGCGCCGAGAACTGCCACCACCAACCAGGCTGGTACCTCTGGATTCTCGCTTCCGCGCTCGAATTGGTAGATGAAGGTGAGCGTGTCTCCGAGTGCCGTACCGACCGACGGACCAGCGATGGCTCCGATGATTGCGAACGACGCGGAAACCTTACCTACGAGACGCAGGACGTCGACTTGTTGATGCGCCGGGCCAAGCGCCTGCGAGTAGACACCGAGCAACCAGGCCAGAAGTAGCCCGACAAGTGCACCAAGTACCGCGCCGACCGCGGCCGAAACGGCACGATCTCCCAACGTGAGCTTCGACATACGCTGAGGTGGGTGTGACGCCTAACGTTTGAGCTGAGGCGACCCCGGCGGTGGAGCGCTTGGGCCGCGAGGCGGATGATAAGAACAAGCGCCTCGCGGCCCAAGCGCGCAGCCGGTGGGGGGCGCCTCGAGCGAAGGGTTAGGCCGCATTTGGCGCTTGCCGCACGCGGAGCCGTGCAAATGCGGTAGCTGCGGCGCCAGCGCCAACCGCGCCGATGGCCGCTGCGAAGAAGGAAAGCGCGAAGCCCATGGGTGAACTGGCTCCAACCAAGAGCGGCAGTACGTTCATGACGACGGCGCCAAGCGCAGCTCCAAGCAGAGCCGCGACCGGGACCGTTGCCTTGGGTACCCGTGCCGCGCCCGCAAGCAAGAGCGGGCCAGCCAGAAGGCTAGCCGGCAGTGCAACTAGGCCAGCAAAGAGCCAGATGGCGGGAACTGCAAAGACGACGTCCGTTGCGTCTACCCAGAAGCCCCTGCTGCCCGGAGGAGTGGCCAGTACCGTTACGAAGAAAAGCAATGGCGAGGCAAGTGCAGCAACCGCGCCACCGGCCAAAGAAGCCTTGGCGCGCAAGGACCACGAATCGCGATGTTTGGTCGCCCGTTCTGGGGCAAGGCTGGTCATGCGGCCTAACGTTTGAGCTGAGGCGCAGGCACCGGGAAGGCACTTGGCCCGCGAGGCGGATGATGACAGCGAGCGCCTCGCGGGCCAAGTGCCTTGCCGGTGGCTGTCGCCTCGAGCGAAGGGTTAGGGCGCACTCGTGCAGGGCAGCGTGAGGCGGGGTTGCAGTTGAATTGCCTCTGGCGGCTTACGCCTGAGCGCTGGCCCGACTGTGGACTGGAACCTACTTGCGAACCCACACGGCCTATACGATGGCTCAGGCTCTCTGGCCACTCGTGCCCGAGAGGCACCGGTTCGCCGCCCGCCAGTGGACGGGCGGCCCGCCCTGGCCTTGACGGTGAAGCGACGATCTTGCGACCCGAGGCGCCGACCTTTCGCATACGAAGGCTAACTGTTTGCTGATGCCTGAGCCTTGCGAGAAGGCGGCATCCTTCTGGCCCCAAAGCGCGCAGACCTTCCGCGTAGAGCGGTGTTGAAGCCATGAAGCGACAACCTTCCGCAGATGCTCTTGCTGAACATTTGCGTGGCCGAAGCGCACGAGCCTCGGCGCCGGGTGGCTGTGCGCCCTAACGTTTGAGCTGAGGC
>KZ836184.1 GCA_003265685.1 Piscinibacter caeni
CCGCACCCGCCGAGCCGCCGCGCGCCGCCGCCGAGCCGGCACGACCGGCCGGCTGCACGGCGCGCCGGCCGGGCGACGAGCCCGAGATGGTGATGATCTTCGACGCCTCCGGCAGCATGCGCCAGCCCTTCGGCGGCAGCCCGAGCCGGCTCGACGCCGCCAAGCGCGCCGCCGAGTCCATGGTGCGCGCGCTGCCGCCGGACGTCGACGTCGGCCTGGTCGATTTCGCCGCCTGCGGCCAGGTGCGGCGCGACCGCTTCTACCCCTCGGCCGAGCGCGGCGCGCTGGTCGGCGAGATCAACGCCCTGGCCCCGAAGCAGGGCACGCCGCTGGCCGACGCGATCCGGCGCGCCGGCACCGTGGCCTCCGATTCGGCGCCCAGCGTGCTGGTGATCGTCAGCGATGGGGGAGATTCCTGTGGCGGCGATCCCTGCGCGGTGGCACGGTCCGTGAAAGCGGCCAAGCCGAATGTCACCATCAACGTCATCGACCTGTCCGAATCGCCCAAGGACCGCCAGGTGCTGCAATGCATCGCCTCGGCCGGCGGCGGGCGGCTGCTCAGCCCGGGCGACCCGCTGGACATGAACCGCAAGATGCGCGAGGCGGCCGGTGCCGCCAACTGCCCATAACGAATGGCCCGTCACGAACCACCGGCCGTGGGAGCACCATGAACTCACCGACCACCGGCGCGCTGCTGGCGCGCGACAAGATCGACCGCTACCGCTCCTACGGCGCGTTCGGCAAGCCGGCCTACCAGAGCTACGTCCAGATGCGCGCGATGCTGCGCTCGAAGAAGGGCGACCGGCTGGCCAACTACTTCGCCAAGCCGGTCTACGACCCGGATGCCGCCGAGTTGCGCTGGACGGCCGAGGTGGCCGGGCCGGTGCGCCGGCTGTTCGAGCTGCAGGGCGAGGAGTTCGAGGCCGGCCGAGTGGCACTGGACGGCATCCACCAGGAACTGCTCGCCTTCGTGCAGCAGCTGCGCGCGCAGGGCCAGGCCGGCGCGCCCGGCCAGCCGCCGGCGCCGGGCGGCGCGGCGGCCTTCGCCAGCCTGCTCGAGCAGGCGATGAAGGTGCCCGGCAGCGGCGACTTCCTGTTCTTCGTCGGCGACCAGCCGGTGATCGCGTTCTGGGGCTTCACCGACCCGGACGGCCGTGCCGTCGACCCCGCGCTGCTCGCGCCGCGCCTGGCCGCCNCAGCGGCGACTTCCTGTTCTTCGTCGGCGACCAGCCGGTGATCGCGTTCTGGGGCTTCACCGACCCGGACGGCCGTGCCGTCGACCCCGCGCTGCTCGCGCCGCGCCTGGCCGCCGCCGCGCCGGCGCCGGCCGAGCCGCTGCCGGCGGCCGTGCCGCTCGAGGAGAAGCGCAAGAGGCCCTGGTGGTGGTGGCTGCTGTGGCTGCTGCTGGCGCTGCTGCTGCTGGCCTTGCTGCTGCTCCTGCCGCGCGCCTGCGTGCCCGGCGGCGGGCTCGACCTGAAGCGCGCCATCCCCGGCCTGGCGCCGCCCGACGGCGCGGCCTCCGAGCCGCCGCCGGAGCGGCGTGCCGACGGGCCCGGGTGGTC
>QJOU01000318.1 GCA_003265685.1 Piscinibacter caeni
CTCGGGGCACTCTCGTGAAGCGCGTGCGAAGTACTCTTTGAGGAGAGGAAGTACCGAGCGAAGAGCTTTGACTAGGTCGCGATCCGAGCGAATTGGCGCCGGGAAGCTGAACCCGTACACGCCCCAGCGTCCATCACTTGGTGCGCAGACGACGGACGGCTCACCGAAACCTGCTTGCCAGACTATGCCCGCCCGCGAACCATTGGGAGCAATGACATAAGCGTCGCCCCATTTGGCACCTACCGGGTCGTTTGGATCGGTGATCACGCCGAACGTGAATCCGTCGAGCTCCGAGTCTTGCAGCGCGGGGAAGCCGTAGTAGGCGGGAGCTCCGGGCGGGATGGCAATGAAGGGCGGAAGGTCGGGATCCGTTGATTCGGCATCGGGATCGACTCGCGCCAGTCTGCCGTCGGGAGTGTTGGATGACATGGTGCGGTCGTTGCTGCGAGGCCTAACGTTTGAGCTGAGGCGACCGGAGCGGATTGGCACTTGGGCCGCGAGGCGGATGATAAGAACAAGCGCCTCGCGGCCCAAGTGCCAAGCCGTGGAGGGTCGCCTCGAGCGAAGGGTTAGGCGTCACTGCGCAGGCGCAACCACTTCTCGAGGAGAACTCCGTCAAGCGTGCCGCTGTACATGCGGCTCTTGAGCCGAACCTCGTGGTACCCGTGGTCGTTGTAGAAGTTGCGACCTGCGACATTGTCTCGACGAGCCTCGACGCGAATGCGGTGAGACCCGGAGGCGACTGCGGAAGCCTCGAGCCAAGCTAGAAGTGAACTGCCTATGCCATGGCGCTGGCGTTCCGGACGCACAGCAAACAAGACCAAGTGAGCGTCTTCGTCCCAGTATTCCATGATGCCGAAGCCGACGAGCTCGTTTTGCTCTCGGACGACTGCGACGTTCGTGTTAGACGATGCGATCGCTCGAGCCACGCGTGCCGGCTGCCAGGACCAGGGCAGGCCATGCTCGATCAATTGGCGCGACATGGCCGCGATGTCTGCAGCGTCGTTTCCCGAAGCGAGGTGGATGTGCAGGTCGGGGGTCACGTGACGCCTAACGTTTGAGCTGAGGCGCAGACGCCGGGTTGGCGCTTGGCCCGCGAGGCGGATGATAAGAACGACCGCTTCGCGGGCCAAGTGCCAAGCCGGTGGCTGTCGCCTCGAGCGAAGGGTTAGGCAGCACCGAGCGTGCAGCCGGGTGACGGAAGGCTCGAACCGGCTGACTCACAGGCCGACCTTAGCTCGCCCGGACTTGACCTCGGACCTCTTGGACTTGCCTTCGAGCCGGCGACGCTTGGAACCGAGGGTTGGCTTTGTGGGCCGACGCTTGCGCGGTACATGTTCGGCAGACTCGATGAGTTCACTCAGCCTGGCAACTGCTTCGGCTTTGTTGGTCTCCTGGCTGCGCGAACCCTGCGACTTGATGACGACGACTCCCTCGTTGGAGATTCGACCGTCCGAACTGCGCAGGAGCCGAGCTTTGACCTCCTCCGGCAGGCCAGACGCTCGGATGTCGAAGCGG
>QJOU01000319.1 GCA_003265685.1 Piscinibacter caeni
GTCGGTACCCCAGATGGAGAGCTCCCACTTGTGCGTGGTGGTGGTGGAGCCGCCGCCGTCCGGGTAGGGGTGGGCGCCGTAGTAATCCTTGCCGGAGAAGGAGCCGTCGGGGCCCCAGAAGAAGGTGGTGTAGTAGCCCAGCTGGTGACGCAGTTTGACGCGCCAGATGTAGGTGGCCGGGTACATGGGCAGCAGGTTGCTGCCGGTGAATCGGAAGCGGATGTCGGCGCTGGTGGTGCCGTTGGAAGGGAAGTCCAGCGCGGTGATGGTGGAGCCCGAGGGCAGCACACCGACGGTGAGGGACTGGGACACGGAGCCACCGCTGCCCGAGCAGCTCAGCGTGAAGGTGCTGGTCGCCTGCAGCGTGCCGGTGGAGGCCGAGCCGCTGATGGGCTGCGAGCCGGCCCAGGCACCGCTGGCCGAGCAGGAACTGGCGTTGGTGGAGGACCAGCTCAAGATGGTGGCCGTGCCGCTGGTCACGCTGGTGGAGGCGGCGCTCAGGCTCAGTGTGGGCGACGGCGCGGGAGCCGGTGCGGGAGCCGGCGCGGGAGCGGGGGCGGGCGCGGGAGCCGGTGCAGGTGCAGGTGCAGGTGCAGGTGCAGGTGCAGGTGCAGGCGTGCTCGACGGCGTCGATTGCGCGGGCACCTGGCAGGATTTCACCACCATGTACGCAGGATCGCTGCCGAAGTACGTGTTGGTGCAGGGGGCTGTACCGGAAATGGTCTTGGTTACCCAGGCACTATTGGCGCCGTATCGGACCGTCTGAATGGTCGACAGGGTGAAGGATTGCCCTTCGTCGGCGACCTTCACCCAGTCCGTGGACGAGGGCACCGGGGTCGGTGCCGATTCCGCTGTCGCAGTCGGACGGGTGATGACTAGTGTTGTCGTCGTGGCGTTGCCGGACGCGTCGGTGACCCGGATCGTGACCGAGTTGGAGCCGAACTGCAGCGCGTCGGTCGTCAGGCTCCAGGTGACTTTGGTGCTGGTGCCCGAGGTCGTGGCCGTGCCGCTGCCGCCCAGGTCGTTGGACCAGGTGATGCTCCCAAGGCGCACATTGTCGCTGGCGGTACCGGCGATCTTGACGGTGCCGTTGGCATCCGGCGTTCCCACGGAACTCACGGACAGGGAGGGCGCAGTCGTGTCGAGCTTGACCGGCCAGCGTATGCGATCGGCCTGCTTCGTCCCGCTACCGGTCGTCTCGGACTGAGTTGCGTCCGGCGCCTCGTTACTGCCGCCGCAGCCGGCCAATCCCACCGCCATCGCAATCCCCGTGAGTGCCGCCGCCAGCGGCCCCACAGGAGAGTTCGTCGCTCCACGCATCGCTTGCATACCTTCGATCCCCAACGTCTGATCCGCATGCCGATCTGTGCCCGTGGCATCGACCGGCTCGTGCGCCATCGCGGTTCGCGCGAACGCGGGCGCACGGTGGCTATGCCGAACACCTTAAGCCCGTGCGGCCCTTCGCCTGTAACAAGAACCGTCGGCCGGGTCAGGGCCCGGTCCAGGGCGAAGCGC
>QJOU01000320.1 GCA_003265685.1 Piscinibacter caeni
TTGCATGGTGGTCATTCGCGCGTACATGGCAACTCCTCTCGGTCGGCTCGACCTTGCGCACGTTACCCAATCTGCGCTCGTAGGTCGCCACAGCGGTTGCGCCGCATCAAGCACTCTTCCTTGGCACCATAGGAGGCCTCGGTTTGGTCTGGCCAGCCAGGGTGCCACTTCTTCCGCCCGAGCTTCATCTCGCAGTGCCGCCTAACCCTTCGCTCGAGGCGACAGCCTCCGGCAAGGCACTTGGCCCGCGCGCCGTTGTGGTCCATCATCCGTCGCGCGGGCCAAGCGCCTTCCCGGCGTCTGCGCCTCAGCTCAAACGTTAGGCGTCAAACCGAAGAACTACGCCTCGGGAAGATCCTCGTGAATGCAGAGGTAGTTCCCTTCCGTGTCCTTGAACCAGGCTGCCTTCTCGGCACCAAGTACGCAAACGTGGTTCACAGTCTTCAGCCCGGGGAAGTCGTAGTCCTCGAACACCACGCCAGCGCGCTTCAGTTCCCTGATGCTGGCAACAATGTCGCCAACGCGGAAGCTGATCGCCGTGTGATCGGCCTTTGTGCCCTCAGGTTTGGGGAACAGCGCGAGCGTGCTGCCGCCCACGAGGTACACGAACTTTCCGTCTGGCTTGAGCCCGCCAGGTTTCAGGCCGAGGCAACCCTCGTAGAACCGGCGAGCACGGTCAATGTCCTTGACCGGGAGCATCGTTGTGACACTGGCATCGGACAACATGGGTAGTCCCCTCGCTCAAGTCGGTCCCGTTGCGGCCACCAGGCCGTCAGGACCGGTGCGTCAGCTTATGCCTGCCCGGTCCAGGGCGCCAGCAAGAAGTCCCCCACCGTCGCCGCCTCGCGTTGACGCCTAACCCTTCGCTCGAGGCGACCCTCCACGGCTTGGCACTTGGGCCGCGAGGCGCTTGTTCTTATCATCCGCCTCGCGGCCCAAGCGCCAATCCGCGGCGGTCGCCTCAGCTCAAACGTTAGGCAGCACGATGAAGCGCAGTGGCGCCTCCGCCGCCGCTGAACTCGCGCGACTCAGCTTCTGCGAAGAGAAGGACTCCTCTCTTGATCTACCTGTACTGGGTGCTTGCAGTTCCAACTGGGCTCTTGGCCAGCGTCGTCGTCTTCCTCACCATCACCGGCCAGCCATTGAGTTCCGCCACGCCGGCCTGGCTTGCACTGGTAGCAGCCGGTGCAGTCTGCGCCCTTCTTGGTTGGGGCTACAACCTCGGAACTTCTGCTGGTCGGCCCGGCTTGGCAACGCTCCTGGTCATCTTCTCCTGGGTCCTCTTCGCTGGAACCATGATCGTCAATGGGCTTGTACACCAGAAGATCTGGAACTGAATCGCCAGCTTGCTTTCCTTGTACATGCGCCACCCTGAGCGTGTCTGGCTCTTGCGCTCCGAGTGCAACTCAAAGGCTGCCCCAAGCGGTGCTGCCTAACCCTTCGCTCGAG
>QJOU01000321.1 GCA_003265685.1 Piscinibacter caeni
TGCCGGTGCGGTGGCCTTGCGCGCCGCCTCCTTCGGCTCGGGCGGCCGCGGGGCGGCGACGGGCGGTGCCTCGGGCGCCCCGCGCGAGACCACGGCCGGTGCCGGTGCGGGAACCGGCACTGGCGCCGGCGCTGCGTCGGCCTCGGGCGCCGTGGCGGCGGCGGGCGCGGCCTCGCGCGGCGGCAGTGTCTCCTGCAGCGGCCGGTCCCACCACATCACGCCCACCACGGTGGCCACCAGCACGCTCGCGAAGCCGGCCGCCACCGGCGGGCGCGCCAGCCAGTCCCAGGCCGCCAGCAGCCGTTCACCCAGGCTCGGCGGCGCCGGCGGGGTGGGCGCCGGGCGCGGCGCCACCGCGGCGCGGCCCATGCGCAGGATGTGGTCGTCGAGCTTCGCCGGCGGAGCGTCGGCGGCGTCGGGCGCGTGGCGCAGTGCCTCGCGCAGCCACGGGTCGGGCGGGAGCGGGTCGTCCGTGCCGCTCATTTCGGATCCGAGGCGAGGTAGGCGCCCATGCAGCCGCGCAGCTTGCTCATCGCATAGCGCAGCCGGGTCTTGGCGGTCTCGAAGCCGACCTCGAGCGCACGCGCCACGTCGGGCAGCGACAGGCCGTCGTCGTGGTGCAGCAGGAAGGCGCTGCGCTGCGCCAGCGGCAGCTGCTCCAGGCACTGCAGCAGCCGCTCGCCGGCGCGGCGCCAGAACGCGAGTTCGTCGCCCTGCAGCGTGCCGGTGGCCGGCGCGGGCCAGTGCTGCCAGGCGGCGGCCTCGGGCTGCCAGGGTTCGCCGTCCTCGCCCTCGAAGGCGTCGAGCGCCACCTCGCGCCCGCTGCGGCGCAGCAGGTCGATCGCGCGGTGGTGCGCCAGCGTGTAGAGCCAGGTGCGGAAGCTCGCGCCCTGCGGCTGCCAGCGGTCGCGCGCCTGCACCACGCGCAGCCAGGTGTCCTGGAACAGCTCGTCCACCTGGCCGGCATGCGCGCTGCCCAGCAGGCGCCGCACGAAGCGGTAGAGGCCCTGGCGGTGCCGCTCGTAGAGCTGCTCGAACGCCGCGGCCTCGCCGGCGGCATAGGCCGCCATCAGCTGGTCGTCGTCGGGGGCGGGCGTGGGGCTCATCGGGGCGCAAGTCTGCCTGATCCGCACCCTGATACGGATCAGGGTGCCTGCCGGGGTGACACGGCGCCGTCACCCCGGTCGGCCGGGCCGCGCGTATCAGCCCCTCGTCACCCCTCGACGACGGAGCCCACGATGAGAGTCCCCCGCCTCGCCGCCCCCGCGCTGGCGCTGTCTGCCCTGCTGGCCGCCTGCAGCGCGGGCTGGCCCGAACCCGCCGCCCATGCTGCCGCGAACGACCGCTGGCCGCCGGTCTGGCAGGAGCAGCCGCCGGCCGAGGACGGGCCGCCGCCCTTCGAGCCGCCGAGTGCACGCGACTGCCGCCGTGCGC
>QJOU01000322.1 GCA_003265685.1 Piscinibacter caeni
AGCGCGGCGCTGCGCGCGTCGTCGTGCGCCTGCGCGGCGGCCGCGCGCGCGTCCTGCGCCTGCGCGAGGCGCTGCAGCAGCGCCGCCGAGCGCTCGTCGAGCCGTGCCTCGAAACGCGCCAGGCCGTCGGCGAGCTGCGCACCGCTGCCTTCGAGCTGGCGCTGCACCGCGCCGGCGAGCGTGGCCTGCAGCGTGTTGCTCTCGCGCGCCAGGCCGGCCAGCGTGGCCTGCACGGCCGGCTCGATCGCGGCCCCGGCGACACGTGCGCCCTCGGCCAGGCTCTCCTGCAGCGAGCGGCCGACCGATTCGGCCAGCGCCGCGGTGGCCTGGCGCGTCTCGTCCTGGAAACGCGCCTGGCCGGCACGCAGTTCCTCGTGCAGCGCCTGGCCGCGGTGCTCGAGCTGCGCGACCAGCGTGCCGAGCTGCGTCACCAGGGCCGGCATGGCCTCGGCCTGCGCCTGCAACAGCTGCAGCGCCTGCTCGCGCTGTTGCGCCCGCGAGAAGCCGCGCAGCGTGGTGGCGACGGCGGCGTCGAGCCGGCGCGCCGCCTGCTGGCGCTCGCGCCGCGCCAGCGCCGTCATCAGCCCGAGCATCGCCGAGGCCGCCACGCCGGCCACCGAGGTGCCGAAGGCCAGGCCCAGGCCCTTGACCGGCGCGGCCAGCGAGGCGCGGATCGCCTCCACGTCGCTGGCGTGTTCGAGCGCCAGGCCGGTGCCCTGCAGCGTGACCACCATGCCGAGGAAGCTGCCGAGCATGCCCAGCAGCACCAGCAGGCCGGCGAGCGTGGGGGCCAGCGCGGGCCCGGGAAGCGCGACACGTTCGCCCTCGACGCGCAGGCGCACGCCGGTGCGCAGCGCGGCGGGCACGCGGGACAGCCACTCGTCGAGCGCGGCGGGCGGCGGGGCGGCGGCGTCGAGCGCCTGCCCGAGCTGGGTGGTTGCGGCGCGGAAGCGCCGCAGCTCGAGCGCCCCGGCAAGGTAGAAGGCGGCGATCAGCACGACCAGCGCGAGCGCCAGCGGGTTGCCGAGGCCATACCCGGCGCCGACCCAGGCGAGGGCGGCGAGGCCGGCCGCGAAGGCGGCGTGGTGGAGCAGTCGGTTCATGGTTCGCTGTGGGAGCGCAGCGCGTCGAGCAGGCCCTGGGCCGGCAGCAGCCGGTGCGCCAGTTCGGCCTGCAGCAGCTGCTGCATGTCGGTGCGGAAACGGGCCGGCCAGCCTTCGGCCGCCTCGCGCTGCAGGCGCTCGAAATGCGCCTGCAGGCGCAGCGGCACCAGCCCGAGCAGCTGGCGCTCCTGGGCCGCCAGCGCGGTGTCGAGCACCGCGTCGATCGCGGCCAGGCGCGCGCCGGCCGCGCTGCGGCCGGTCAGCGCGGCGCGCAGGCGCTGGCGCAGCGCGCCGACGGCCTCGGCCATCGCCTGCTGCCGGTCCAGGCAAT
>KZ836185.1 GCA_003265685.1 Piscinibacter caeni
CGCCACGAGCGCGGCGCGTGCGGCGATCAGCGGCAGGCCGGCCAGCACCGGGTGGCCCGGCGCGACCGCCTGGCGCAGGGCCTGTTCGGCCTCGGCCAGCGCGGCCTCGCAGCGCGCCGGCGCGAGGGCGCAGTCAGCCGAGGCGAGCCCGAGCTGCGCGAAGGCCGCGCCGCGCGTGTCACCCTTGGCCTGGTGTTGCGCCAGCGCCTCGCGCAGCAGCGGCACGGCCTCGGCGGCGCGGCCCAGCTCGACCAGGTTGCGCCCGGCGTTGGTCAGCAGCGCGGCGTCGCGCCCGCGGCTGCGCGGCCGTTCGGCCGCCAGCGCGCGCACATAGACCTGCGCGGCACGGCCCGGCTGGCCGGCGCGCGCCAGGTGCACGCCGAGGTTGTTGGCCAGCGTTGCCGCCGCGGTGGTGTTGCCGCGGCCGATGCGCTCGAACTCGGCGATCGCGCGTTCGTAGGCCGCGATCGCCTCCTGCGGCCGGCCCAGCAGGGCCTGTGCATCGCCCACCGAGGTGTGCAGGAAGATCGAGGCGGTGCGCAGCCCCGGACGCGCCTGCGGGCCGATCAGCGCCAGCGCGGCCTGCGCGTCGGCCAGCGCGGCGGCCGCGTTGCCGCTCTGGGCGTGCAGGATGGTGCGCTGCTGGTAGCAGGTCAGGCGCGCCGGGTCGTGGCCGGCCGCCGGCGCGGGCAGCGCGGCGAACGTGCGCTCGAACAGCGTGCGCGCCGCGTCGATGCGGCTGGTGGCCGCCAGCAGCCCGGCCAGCGTGCAGTCGACCTGCGCGCGCACCTCCGCGTCGGCGCTGGCGGCGCGCGCCCGCTCGAGCAGCTGTTCGGCGCTGCGGAAGTCGTCCAGCTCGCCGTGCAGGTCGGCCAGCATCAGCAGCAGGCGGGCGCGCAGCCGTGTGTCGTCGNCGCCGTGCAGGTCGGCCAGCATCAGCAGCAGGCGGGCGCGCAGCCGTGTGTCGTCGGCGAACTGGCGCTCGACCTGCGCCTGCGCGCGCTGCAGCAGCTCGCCGGTGGTGAAGGGCTGGTCCGCGCCCTCGCTGAGCAGGAAACGCATCAGCTCGTCGGCCGCCTCGGCGTAGGCCAGCTCCTGCAGCGCGCGGTCGCGCTGGGCCTGCGCCTCCTGCGCCTGCACCTGGGCGCGCCGCGCCTGGCTCAGCGTGCCGGCCACGCCGGCCGCGATGGCCAGCGCCAGCAGCGCCCCGGCCAGCGCGCCCACGCGGTGCCGGCGCAGCCACTTGGCGCCGCGGTAGGCGAGCGAATCGGGCCGCGCCTGCACCGGCTCGCCGGCCAGGTGGCGCTGCAGGTCGGCGGCGAAGGCCTCGATGCTGAGGTAACGCTCGGCGGGCGACTTCTTCAGCGCCTTGGCCAGGATGGTGTCGAGGTCGCCGCGCAGCGC
>QJOU01000325.1 GCA_003265685.1 Piscinibacter caeni
CGCCTCGAGCGAAGGGTTAGGCGTCAATCGCCAGGCGGCGGCAGTAGAACGCGTGAATGAGGCCGGCTTGGTAGAACTGGAGCGGTTGTGTGAAGCCTGCTGAAGCGATGAGTTCTTGGATGCTTTTGGCCGGCAGAATGGCGACATCGCGGGCGTAGGCTTCACGCATCTGTTGCAGGCGCTCTGATGCAACATCTGACGCGGCCATCGTCCGCAACCAGACTGCAAGAAGGTCCGTGTATGCCGCAGTGGTCACATCGGCGGCGAGATCTGAGCAAGCGAGCAGGCCCCCGGGCTTGAGGCGTGCAGCAATGTGAGCGAAGAAGGCTGTGCGTTCGGCTTCGTCAAGGATGAACTGAGAGACCAGGAGCGAAGTCGCACAGTCGAAGGAGCCGGAATCGGGCAGCGTCTCGAGGTAGCCGGTGTGGAAGCTGCAACGTTCGATATAGCCATTGGCACTCGCTCTCTCCGTAGCAGCAGAGACCATGCCTGGAGATGGCTCGACTGCAACGAACGTCCAGTCCGGAAACTTGTCCGCGAAGTAGTGAATCTCGGCACCGGTTCCTGCGCCTACGCAAAGCATGCGGGCATTGTTGGGCAGGGTGCTGAACAAGGACGCGAGGAGCAGGTGCATGCCGTCACGGAAGGCGGCAAGTTTCGCCCACTGTTGATCGTAGGTCGCGGCCTGCTGATTGAAGGTGGACTCCAGTTGTTGACGATCCATGGTGCAGGGAGTACAGGGGCGTGGTTCTTGACGCCTAACGTTTGAGCTGAGGCGACCGGAGCGGATTGGTGCTTGGGCCGCGCGGTGCAGGATAGACCAAGGCGCCGCGCGGCCCAAGCGCCAAGCCGTGGAGGGTCGCCTCGAGCGAAGGGTTAGGCGTCAGCGCATTGCGAAGGAAGCTCGCCAGGGCGGCAACCTTTGACGATGGCGAGGCGAAGCGCCCGTGACATGTGAGGAGGCCTCTCACGCTAGACGAAGGTTTGCGTCAGGAACGCGGCGCGACAACCAAAGCAGATAGCCACCGACAACAACATCGACTGAAGCGCACCAAACGGGATACCAGACGGGCACCCCAACGTTGGTGATCAGTCGACCATGAATCAAGTCGTACAAGCCATGAAGTATCCAGAATGCTCCGACCATTGCCGCCGACTGGCGGACGCTCACAAGCGCGAAGAGCAGACCGGCCGCCAGAAACGGAATGCCATACAGCATTTCTTGTGCGCCTACGGACCACTCTCCAACGCGAAGGGCAAAGAGGGCGTACAAGCTGGGCAAGGTGAGCAGCCCTACTGAGTAGAACCAGCGTTCACCACGAACGAGTCGGGCCACAACAATCGTGAGTACGCCTGAGGCGGCACCGATAAGGGCTTCAATCACGACTCGCT
>KZ836186.1 GCA_003265685.1 Piscinibacter caeni
GCCGCGGTGCTGCGCCCGCCGCGGCTGGTGGGCCGCGAGCGCGAGCACGCCGCGCTGCACCAGGCCTGGGATCAGGGCCGCAGCGTCGTGCTGACCGGCGACGGCGGCCTGGGCAAGACCCGCCTGGCGAGCGACTTCGCCGCCGAGCGCGGCGCGGTGCTGGTGTCCGGCGCGCGGCCGGGCGATGCGGGCGTGGTGTACGCGAGTTGCTCGCGCCTGCTGCGCCAGCTGCCGCGCAGCGCCTTCGACGGCCTGGCCGCGCCGCTGCGCGCCGAGCTGGGCCGGCTGCTGCCCGAGCTCGGCGAGCCGGCGCCGCTGCGCGCGCCGGCCGACCGCACGCGTTTCTTCAACGCCGTGGCCGCCGCGCTCGACCTGCGCCGGCTCGGCCTGCAGGGCATCGTGGTCGACGACCTGCACCTGGCCGATGCCGCCAGCATCGAACTGCTGCAGTACGTGCACGGCGCCGCGCCGGCCTGCTGGCTGCTTTGCGCGCGCGGGGCCGAGCTCGGCAGCGCGGCGCGCGACTGGGTCGACGCGCTGGCCGCCGGCGGCGAGGCCCAGCTGCTGGTGCTGCAGCCGCTCACGCAGGCCGAGATCGCCCAGCTGCTCGCCGCGCTGGCGATCGAGGGCCTGCAGGGCGAGGCCGCGGCCGCCGCGCTGCTGCGCCGCAGCGGCGGCAACCCGCTCTACCTGCTCGAGGCCGTCAAGGCCTGGCTGCAGCAGGGCGCGCCGGTCGACGGCCTGGCGCGGCTGCCGGCCGGCAGCGGCGTGGCCAGCCTGATCGCGCGGCGCATCGGCCAGCTCTCCGAGCGCGCCGTGCAGCTGGCGCGCNGGTCGACGGCCTGGCGCGGCTGCCGGCCGGCAGCGGCGTGGCCAGCCTGATCGCGCGGCGCATCGGCCAGCTCTCCGAGCGCGCCGTGCAGCTGGCGCGCTGCGCCGCGCTGGCGGTGCCGGATTTCTCGATCGAGCTGGCCGCCCATGTGCTGGGGTTGCGCACGCTCGAGCTGGCCGACCCCTGGGCCGAGCTGGAGGCCGCCCAGGTGCTGCGCGACGGCGCCTTCGCGCACGACCTGATCCACGAGGCCGCGCTGGCCTCGGTGCCGCAGGCGGTGGCGCGGCGGCTGAATGCCGAGATCGCCGAGTTCCTGGCTGCGCGCGGCGGCGAGCCGGCCCGGCTGGCACGCCACTGGGCCGAGGCCGGGCAGCCGGCCGCCGCCGGCCGCGCCTGGCTCGAGGCGGCGGCACGCTCGCGCGCCG
>QJOU01000328.1 GCA_003265685.1 Piscinibacter caeni
CACCAGGTTGCGCACCCAGGGGAAGGTGGCGATGTCGGCGATCGAATAGGCGTCGCCCATGATCCAGGCGCGCCCGGCCAGGCGCTGCTCGAGCACCGCCAGCAGCCGTTTCGATTCGGCCACGTAGCGGTCGCGCGGGCGCTTGTCCTCGTACTCCCGCCCGGCGAACTTGTGGAAGAAGCCCACCTGGCCGAACATCGGCCCGATGCCGCCCATCTGGAACATCAGCCACTGCAGCGTCTCGAAGCGGCCGGCGGCATCGGCCGGCATCAGCTGCCCGGTCTTGGACGCGAGGTAGACCAGGATCGCACCGGATTCCCACAGCGCGAACGGCGTGCCGTTCGGCCCGACGGGATCGAGGATCGCCGGGATCTTGTTGTTCGGGTTCAGCGACAGGAACTCGGGCGAGAGCTGGTCGTTGCGGCCGAAGTCGACCCGGTGCGCCTCGTAGGGCAGGCCGGTCTCCTCCAGCATGATCGACACCTTCACGCCGTTGGGCGTGGGCAGCGAATACAGCTGCAGGCGATCGGGGTGGCGCGCCGGCCACTTTCGGGTGATGGGGAAGGTGGAGAGCTCGTTCATGGCGCGCGATTCTGCGGGCGGCGCGGATTTCCTGCCGGCGCTGCGTCCATTCACCGGGCCGGCTCCGTAGGTGCCTTCTGCCGATCCCGCGGCATGGCGCCGCGGACACGACTGGAGACCCCGATGACGATCCGAGACCTGCACGGTCATTCCCTGAGCGGTGCCAACGCCGAGGCCGCCGGCCATTTCGACGCCGCCTGCGCGCTGCTGCGCTGCTACCGCGGCGACCCGCTCGCCGCCGCGCTGGCCGCGCTCGAGCAGGCCCCCGGCATGACGATGGCGCATGTGCTGGTGGCCTACCTGAACCTGCTGGGCACCGAGCCCGGCGGCCTGGCTGCCGCGCGCGATGCCCAGGCCCGCGCCGCGACGCTGCCGGCCGACGAACGCGAGGCCCTGCACGTGCGCGCGGCCGGCTGCCTGGCGCAGGGTCGCTGGCACGAGGCCGGCCGCGTGCTCGAGGACCTGTCGATCCGCCATCCGCACGACCTGCTGGCGCTGCAGGTCGGCCACCAGGTCGACTTCTTCACCGGCCGCTCGCGCATGCTGCGCGACCGTATCGCGCGTGCCGAGTCGCACTGGCACGAGGGCATGCCGGGCCACCACGCGGTGCTGTCCATGCTCGCCTTCGGGCTCGAGGAGACGGCCGACTACGAGCGCGCCGAGCGCCTGGGCC
>KZ836187.1 GCA_003265685.1 Piscinibacter caeni
TAGGCAGCACCAAGTGACTACTGTGTACCTCTACGGCGGCGAAGGCACGTTCTCCGGAACAGCCGAGTTCGAATGGCGCAGCCCCGCGGAGGGACAGAAACACAAGGTCATCCTCTTCTTGGCCCAAGCTTCCGCCGAGTCACAACAACAGCTTGCACTGCGAGAACTGGCGAGGTACGGGTTCCACAATGCCACAGTCGGTGTCGGCAGGCCAATCTCAGTCGAGGTACTGAACGAGCCGCAAATGAGCGTATTCCAGCAGCACTACGAAGGTGCGCTCGCTGAAGGAAGCTCCATCGTTTGGTATCCATAGCAACAGAGGCACAGTCCGGCCTCCAGCTCATCCACCCGCCGTTCGTGATCCAGAGAAGTCTCTGGCCAAGCCTTCAAGATCCGAGTCCCACGCCCGAGAGTGCTGCCTAACCCTTCGCTCGAGCGGACCTCCACCGGCTAGGCACTTGGCCCGCAAGGCGCTCGCTGTCATCATGCTCCTCGCGGGCCAAGCACCTATCCGGCTCCGGCCCGCTCAGCTCAAACGTTAGGCCGCAAGTTCACCAGCCGCATCGATGGCAACCATTCAAGAGATCGAGCACTGCTTCTGGCTAATGTTCGACAACTTCACGCNAGTTCACCAGCCGCATCGATGGCAACCATTCAAGAGATCGAGCACTGCTTCTGGCTAATGTTCGACAACTTCACGCGCAGGGAGTTTGGCAAGTCACATGCGCTACATACTTGGCGAGAGCGGCAGTTGCTCCCACTAGTGCGCGTAGGACTGCTTTGCTACTTTCAGAAATCGGTTGTGCCAGAAGCCGAGGTGCGAACGCCCTGGACACGGTCGGGTAAGAGCCGAATCGACTTCCGTGTGAGCAACACGGCTATTGAGTTCGCTGTCAGGAATCCGGGTAAGTCATACACAAATGTCTCCGCCAAAGCAAACCAGTCCGAGCTGAAGAAGCTGATGAAGTGGAAGGAAGGCAAAGCCGTCCTGGTTCTCTTCGACTTCTCAGACTTTCCCTTCACACTTCGAGACCTGCAGGCCTATCGCCAGCATCCAAGCTTTGGGCAGGGGAACCATGACAAGAACGCGTTCACAGTTCTCTACTACTACTTGGATCCGGACTCTCTTGAACCCGAGCGTCACCTCCTTGAAGTTCGGCGGCGCACACGGCGAGTTGCGGCCTAACCCTTCGCTCGAGGCGA
>QJOU01000331.1 GCA_003265685.1 Piscinibacter caeni
GGGGTCGCCTGCGCCGGCGCAGGGGCAGCGGGCATGGCGGGCATCGTCAACAGGCCTTCGCGCCGCTGCTGTTCACCCTGGCGCTGGGCCTCGATGCGTGCGCGCCGTTCGGCCGAGGCGTCGGCCGGCGCCACCGGGTTCAGCGAGGCGTTGCGGATCCGGTCGGCCTGCGCCTGCGCTGCCATGCGGTTCAGCGGGAGGTAGTCGGTGCGGAAGTTCAGCTCCACCGAGGAGTTCAGTTCGAGGTCGGTGTTGATCTCCTCGGTGGCCTGCGAGCGCTGCGTCGAGACGTAGCTGATCGTGTTCTCGATCTCGGCCTTGACGCCCCAGGGGCCCGCGCCGAAGCTGCCGCTGGCCTTGGCACGGTTCTGCATGCCGAACTGCGAGCCCTTGTCCTCGCTGGCCGCACTGCGCGTGTCGATGTGGAAGCGCATCGAGGCGTTGATGCGGCCGCTGTCGATGACGATGCGCTGCATGCCCATCTGAACCATCGTCGCCAGCATCGACTGGCGCTGGCGCGCGATGGCGCGCCGCGCCAGCGGCACGAGCTGCTCCGGGTTGCTGGCGTTGACCGGCTCCTGCGGCTCCAGCCCGAGCGTGCCGCGGATCTGCTCCGCGTCCGGCATCGACGCGTTGGCGCTCAGGCGCAGCCGGCCCGCCGGCTGGTCCTCGGGGTCGATCGTCTCGCCCGGCTCGACGTCGGGCGGCTCGTACTCGATCTGTCCGGGGAAATGGTCGGCCACCCACTGGCGGGCGCTCTCGAGCGAGGTCTGCGACTTCTCGAAGCCCTCCAGCGAGGCGGACACCGAGTTCAGCAGGCTCACGTACATCTGCATCTGCTGCGAGGTGGAGTCGAGCATCGAGCGGAACACGCCATTGATCAGGTCGGTGACGAAACGCGGGAACGACACCGCGCCGAGCACGTTGCGCGTGGTCTCGGCGATGCGGTCGGCGGCCGTGCCGAACGCGGGCTGCTCCTGCGCACGCGCCAGCGGTGGCGGTGGCGGCGGCGCCGCGGCGCGCTCGACCTGGGCCACGGCGTCGCGCTCCTCGGCGATCAGCGCGGCGGCCACGCGGCTGACCTGCAGCATCGCGCGCGCCAGCGCCAGACGCTGCGG
>KZ836188.1 GCA_003265685.1 Piscinibacter caeni
GCCTTCGCGGCCGGCGCACGCGCCACCGGCACCGGCGTGGGTGGCGGCAGGGCGGGCAGGGTCGTGGCCGGCGGCACGACCGGTGCCGGCGCTGGGGCGGGCGGCGCGGCCGGCTCGGCCGCCACGACGGGGGCGGCCACCGGAGCGGCCATCGGTGCCGGCGCCGGCGCGGCCGGCACCACGGCGGGCGCCGGTTCCGGCACCGGCGTTGTCGGCGCGAAGCCCAGCCACAGCAGCACCACCAGCAGCGTCAGGCCGAGCGCGATCGCGATGCCGGCCCAGGGCGCGGCGCCACGCCGGCGCGGTTCGTCGGCCGCGTCGCCACCCTGCGCCTGGGCGTGCAGGCCCGGCACGCCGCCGCGCGATCGTTCGGCGTCGGCGCGGCGCAGCGCGTCGAGGATGTAGGACATGCGCTACCTCGGGGTCTGCAGCCGGGGTTCGTCGACCCCGGCCAGGCGGTTCAGTTGCATCAGGGTCACCGGGCCGGCGCGGCCGTCGGCGAGCAGGCCCTGCGTGGTCTGGAAGGCGCGGATGCGCGCCGTCAGGCTGCGCCCGGTCGAGGCCGGCAGCAGGCCCTCGGGCAACGCGGCCATGCGCGCGGCCAGCCAGTCGGCCGCCGGGCCGCGGCTGTCGGCGTCGATCGTGCCCGCGTAACCCGGCGGGGTGCGCCAGAGGGTGGCGAACTCGCCGCGCCAGGCCTGCTCCAGCGCCACCAGCGACATGCTGCGCTCCTGCTTGCCCACGCGCAGCAGCGCCTGCACCGGCCCGAGCGCGCTCAGCACCGCGTAGCCGGGCCGGCCNGCGCGCTCAGCACCGCGTAGCCGGGCCGGCCGGAGGCGTCGCGCAGCAGCAGCAGCACCGGCCGGTCGAGCTGGCGCAGCAGCGTCAGGCTGGCGCCGGTGCCGCGGTAGCACTGCAGCTGCCGGCGCTGTGCGGCCACGCAGGTGTCGCCGTCGTCGTCGGCCAGGTTCCAGCGCTCGGCGAGCGCGCGCCAGCCGGCTGCCTCGTCGCTGCCGAGCACGGCGAAATCGGCCGGCAGGTCGAGCGGGGCCGGCGGCGGGGCGGGCGGCGCGCTCGCGGCCGGGGCCACCGCGGCGAGCGACAGGGCCGAGGCCGCC
>KZ836189.1 GCA_003265685.1 Piscinibacter caeni
CAGCTCAAACGTTAGGCCTCACAGGAACACCCGTGCGCACTCTTTACCTAACGCCCGCTGCAATGCTCTGCGCTTGCACTCCGAGCGAGCAGGAAGCACGGGAGTCAGAGCTGTTCATCACTCCCGAGGCGTTCATCGTTGATGGAACACCACATCCCACTCCAGAAGCGGCAGCCGAGGCAGTTCAAAAGAAGGCCTCCGCCGTCTTGGTCCTCGCGAGCTGTTCTGCAATGGAAACCAAGCGGGTGCTCGATGCAATGGCAAGTCTTCAGGGTAAACACAACGCTCGCGTTCTCATGTCCGTGGTCAGCCCTGGAGTCCGCGGCTGCCCCGACTTCAAGCCTCCCCAGCCTGCCTCATCATCCAAGTAGCCTGGCGCCCTAGCAGGCACAGTGAGGCCTAACCCTTCGCTCGAGCGGACCTCCACCGGCTAGGCACTTGGCCCGCGAGGCTGTTCAGGTCATCATCCGCCTCGCGGGCCAAGCGCCTATCCGGCTCCGGCCCGCTCAGCTCAAACGTTAGGCCGCACAAAGCAACACTGAATCCAGCCCATGCTGCGCCAAACACTCCTCCTGCTCCNAGCAACACTGAATCCAGCCCATGCTGCGCCAAACACTCCTCCTGCTCCACCTGCTCGGAGTCATCGGCTGGCTCGGCGGCATGTTCTTCGCCTACTTTTGCCTTCGGCCTGCCGCGGCACAGGTGCTTCAGCCACCTCAGCGCCTCCCGCTCTGGGCAGCAACCTTTGCACGGTTTCTTCCGCTCATGGCGGTAGCCGTGGTCATCATCTTCGCCACCGGGCTACACATGCTCCTCACCGTCGGCTTCAATGCAGCACCGGTTGGCTGGCACGCCATGCTCGGCTTCGGCTCGGTCATGGCAGTTGTTTTCGCGGTCGTGTATCTGCGTCTGTTCCCGCAACTCAAGGCCCATTGCGCAGCGTCGTCCTGGCCTGAGGCAGGCGCAGCACTGAATCGAATTCGCCAACTGGTTGCACTCAACCTCGCACTCGGCGCTTTCGCGGTCGCGGCAGCAGTGTCCGCCCGCTAAGGCCAAGTCCAAGGCGCGCGGTGCGGCCTAACCCTTCGCTCG
>KZ836190.1 GCA_003265685.1 Piscinibacter caeni
CGAGCGAAGGGTTAGGCCTCACTCGAGGTGCTCTCAGCGCGACAGGCCATGACCACTTGCTTCGTTGCTCGCCATTCGGACGATGCGTGAACGGTGAGGCGACCGAGGTTCAACGCGTGAAAGATGCGGAAGGGCGAACGGAGGCGACCAAGAATCTTGGCCCTGAGCCACTCGGGGTTGAAACCTTCCCACTCGCCAGCGACGGACCAAAGGTTGTACTTGCAGACCGGATAGACCTCTTCGACGAGGATGTACTCCAGTTGCTCGATGGAATACGGTGAGGCTGCGAGTTGGTTGGCTCGCCATTGCCTTGACAGCGATGTATCGGTGTCGAGGAAGAGTTCGGAGAGCGCCTCCCAGACTGGCTCGCGAGCGGTGAGGTCGGCTTGAGCGGCAGGAACTGGCGCCATCTGGGCTGTGAGGCCTAACGTTTGAGCTGAGGGGCGAGCGCAGGCATGGCGCTTGGCCCGCCGGACTGATGATGTACCACACCGGTAGGCGGGCCAAGTGCCATGCCGGAGCGAGTCCCCTCNCCACCCAACCCGCCAAGAATTGCCCCGGCCGCGCTGCCGAGCACTGAAGTGACGAGTGGATGCTGAAGGAAAGCGGCGAGTCGACTCTTTGCCTCGGACTTCTCAGCAGGCGAAGCGGACGACAGCTCGATTCGCTGAATCAGCTCGTTGAACGTTGCCTGGATGTTCTGGGTGTTGTAGTCGCCAACTTGAACGCCCGTAGAGTTGTGAATATAGATGGTCGTTGGGGGCGAGCTGACCGGCTTGGAAGGAAGTGCAGTGCTCTTCCTCACACGCAACGTATAGCTTGGCGGAATGGCGCGCAATCCTGGGCTGTAGTCGGCCGAAAGCACGTGATAGAGCTCTTCCTTTCCGCTGGGAAGCGGCCGCGCCACTTGATCTCCCTCTTCCACGTCGAGGGAGCGCTCCATGATTGTGATGGACTCGGGCGACACCGCGGCCTTGTATGGCCCCAACCTTTCGCCACTTGGCTTGACGATGAAGACAGTGTCGTTAAGAAGATTGCGGAACGCGGACATGAGTTGGTTCCCTGTGGGGCCTAACGTTTGAGCTGAGGCG
>QJOU01000338.1 GCA_003265685.1 Piscinibacter caeni
GCCGGCCGGGCCCGGCCGGCCGGCCCCGGCAGACGCGGCGGAGTCGATCGCCGCGGCGCGCCGGCACCTGGCGCTGGCCGACGAGCAGCTGCGCCACACGCTCACGCGCATCACGCCGGCGTCACCGGCGCCGCCGCCGCGTTAGGCGTTCGGTGAGCGCGCCGTGATGCGCGTGTGATGCCGCGGTGATGGCGCGGCGCGGACACTGCCTCCATGCAGTCATGCACGTGGAGAGGGCGCCGCCGATGCCATTGCTGGAAGACCGCACCGCCTCCTTCATCGTGCGCATCTGGCGCGAGGGGGGCGAGGCCCCGGGCGCCCTGGGCGACTGGCGCGGGTCGATCGAGCACGTGCATTCGGGGCAGCGCGCCTTCTTCCGCGACCTCGCCGCGATCGTGCAGTTCATGAGACCTCACCTCGCCGACCTCGGCATCGACACCGCGTCGCGCTTCTGGGACCTGATGGCCGACGACAGCCCGTCCGAGGACGCACCCGCGCCCCCGGCGCCGCGCAGCCCGCGACGCCGCACGACCCCGCGCAACTGACGCAGCCAGGAGATCCGACATGCCCCGCATCCAGGCCAACCGCGACGCCATCGACGATCGCTTCAGCGTGCTCGGCTTCACCGTGCGCAGCGAGAGCCCGCTGTTCGAGGTCGGCGTGGCCACGGACCCGGCGCTGTTCCGGTCCGACCACAAGGCGGCGCGCAACCGCCGCAACTTCTTCTCCAGTCGCAGCGCCGGTGTGCTGCGCGCCCGGCGCGGCGAGGCGGTCTACCTGGTGCCGCCCGACGTGCTGGCCAACTTCATCGGCCAGCCGCGGCTGTATTTCGGCCTGGCCACCTACCGCGAGAACAGCAAGGGCACCCCCGACTTCGTGCAGGCGCCGGGCGACGGCAGCCTGTACGTCAAGCTGAGCGGCCTGACCGAGCGCGGGCTGCGCCGCCTGACCTCGAGCGCGCGCAGCAGCAGCTACGGCCAGGCCAACGGCCGCGACGCCAGCCTCGAGTGGGGCGGCGACGCCTGGCCGCAGGCGGCCGGCCCGGCCGGCGGGAGCGCGGCCGCGG
>QJOU01000339.1 GCA_003265685.1 Piscinibacter caeni
GCCTCGAGCGAAGGGTTAGGCCGCAGCTCGCGCTACTGACCTGCCGAGGATGGCGCCGGCTTGCCTTGAAGTTGCCTAAGCTCGGGCAACGTGCCCTCTGACCAACCACGAAGACCGGCATGCCTTGAGATGACTTGCCCACCGCGGACCAGCTCGAACAACGGTGTCGGAGGGCTGAGTTGGTACTTCTCCTGGCGCCCCTTGAACAGGGACAAGAGTTCGGGCGGGTACAGCGACTCGGACTCGCTGCCATGAAGGCTGGGCCGCTCGATGACGACCAGCTTGATGGGCGGTGACTCCTTGGACAGCTGCTGCGCTACCGGAAAACCGGTGCTGGACTCTCGCCAGGCCTTGCAGATGGGGCAGTCCACGGCGGTGTGAACCACCAGGGTGACTTGATCTTCGTCCCGAAGCGCGCCGTCGGCTCCAACTGGGGCTGCGCCTGCGGCTGCAGGCGCGAAGACGGAGCAGAGTGCTGCGAAGACTTGCCAGCTGCGCAATTGGTGGCCTCCTGCGGCCTAACGTTTGAGCTGAGGCGCAGACGCCGGGTTGGCGCTTGGCCCGCAAGCCCGATGATAAGAACCACGGGCTGGCGGGCCAAGTGCCAAGCCGGTGGCTGTCGCCTCGAGCGAAGGGTTAGGCCGCACTCTCCGCGCTCGCTTAGTTGGTGATGGTTACTTGAACCTGCGCACCGTCTGGGAGTTGGCGAATGCTCTCGTGTACATGCCCGCTCAGTGAGAAGTGCTCAGCTGCGGAGACCGGATGCATGTTCTCGGCGCTGAAGCTCCCATGCGAGAAGACGGGCAGGATGGCGTACGTGTAGCACTGGTCGGAGTTCAGAGTCTTGCCCTGAGATCGCAAGGCGTCCACCAAGCCGGGCAAAAACCATTCGTCCGCCTTCTCGCCGCCAAGCAGCTCTGCGAACTGCTGCTTTGAGTCGGCCACCTGCTCCAGTAAACCGGTTGCTGTACTCAGCCACCACACAGTACCTGCGGCGACTTCCAGGAACACGTCTCCGATTGCCGAGAACATGAGTGGAGTCCAATCGTCCCCGAG
>QJOU01000340.1 GCA_003265685.1 Piscinibacter caeni
CGGCCGGCGTGGCCGGGGCCGCGGCCGTGGCGCCCGCACCCGCGCCGCCGGCCTGGCCGAGCCGCCCCTGCGCCTCGGCGATGCCGCCTTGCAGGTTGCGTGCGAGTTCGCTGCCGGGTTCGGCCACGGCCACCGCGTCCTGCCAGAGCCTGGCAGCCCGCGCGAAGTCGCCGTTGTCGAAGGCGATCGTGCCGGCCAGCGCCAGCGCCTTCAGGTTCTTCGGGTCGGCCTGCAGGGCCTGCTCGATCAGCTTCTCGGGCTCGCCGGCGAGCTTGCGGCCGGCCGCCATCGCGGTGGCGTCGGCCTGGTCGGCCAGGGCCTGGGCGCGCAGCGCCGGGTTGCCCGCGCCGAGCGCGACGACCCGCTTGAACGCCTCCACCGCCTCCGGGTAGCGGCCCAGCACGCTGTAGCTGCGGCCGAGCATGGACCAGCCCTCGGCGTCGTCGGGCTGGGCCTTCAGGCGCTCCTCGAGCCGGCCGAGCATCGCGGCGATCTGCTCCAGCTGCGCGCCATGGCTGGCCGCCGGCGCGGCCTGCGGCATGTCGCCGCGCAGCGCCGCCGGCGTGCCGAACCAGGCGTAGCCCACGCCCGCCACCACGATCACGAAGCCGGCCAGGCCCGCCAGCAGGCCGCGCGACGGACGGACCGGCGGGGTTTCGGGCACAGGCGTGGGCGGCGTGGTGCCCGAGGCCGGGCCGGCGGTGTGGTTCATGGCGCAATGCTAAGGCCCGCCGGCGTGGCGCCTGTCACACGGGGTGTCCGCGACTTCCGTCACGCGGCCGGCGTCCGGCCGGGCCGCGATGGTGCGTGGGCCCAATCGCCGGCAGAATCGCCATCCACCTGCATGAGCCTGGACCCCCCTGACGACCCGACGGTGATTCGGCCGAAGACCGCGGCCCCGGCCGCACCGTCCGGTTCCCAAGACGACTCGCTGGCGCTGCCGATCGGCACGCGCCTGGGCGAGTTCGAGCTCACGAGCCGCATCGGCGAAGGCGGCTTCGGCATCGTCTACCGCGCCTGGGACCATTCGCTCGAGCGCGAGGTGGCGCTGA
>QJOU01000341.1 GCA_003265685.1 Piscinibacter caeni
CTCTCGATGAACTCGAAGCCAAGCCGCTCCAGAAGGCGAATGCTAGGTAGGTTGCGCTCGTCGGTGACGCCCAGGATCCGTGCGACGTTGGTGGCGGAGAGCATCAACTGCAGCGCTTCCCGGACGGCGTTGGTCGCGATGCCGCGACCCTGCGCGGACGGCTCTAGCGTGAAGCCAACCTCTCCGCCGCTCCCGTCCTCGGACAGGTACAAGCCGATGTCGCCGACCAGGCGGTCGGACGCGGGATCGGCGATACCGAGCTGTACCCACTGACCAGTGACGAAAAGGGGGGATTTGCTCACCACGTCGAGGAACTTAAGCGCTTCTGCCCTGGCCATGGGAGACCATCCCTGATAGCGACCGAGTTCAGGAATGCCACGGTAGGCCTGAAACGCCTCGCAGTCGGAGGACCGCATTCGCCGGAGGCGCCCACCGGGAAACTCGCGGGGCAGCACTGTTTCATGCATGACGGCTAACGTTTGAGCTGAGCGGGCCGGAACCGGGATGGTGCTTGGGCCGCGAGGCGAATGCTAAGCCTGAGCGCCTCGCGGCCCAAGTGCCATGCCGGTGGAGGTCCGCTCGAGCGAAGGGTTAGGCCGCATTTTGCGAGCGAGCCCGGCCAGTGCTGGCGTGCGATGCGGCGCGACCCCGACGAATGAGCGTATAGAGGAAGAAGATGCCGACTGCCACAGCGAGCAAGCCGTACGCAGCGAAGTAGTTGGGCAACGGCAAGAGCGCCCCATAGAGCGCAAGAAGGCAACCGAGGCCAGCTTGTACTGCACCGCAAATGGCCAGTAGTGCCGCACTCAGGCGCTGCCAACTCGGCGGAGCCACGGCCGGCAGCCATGCGGGAGCGAACACTACAAACCAGAACGCTGCAGCTACAGCCGAAGAGATGCCCCACCACAAGAGGCTCTCGCTTGGCTTTGGAATGGCGACGGGCTGGAAGACAAAGAGGCCCTGGTACACAGCCAGCACCAGGGCAGACAGAACGATGGAGAGGCGCAGTCGGTTGGTCATGCGGCCTAACGTTTGAGCTG
>KZ836191.1 GCA_003265685.1 Piscinibacter caeni
CCGCCGCTCGAGCGCCGGCCCTGCCGGCACGGGCGGCTGCAGGCGCTGCGCCTGCACGGGGCACGCGGCCATCGCCTGGCGGCCTGGCTGGCGCTGCCGCACGGCGCGAATGCCGCGGCGCCGGTGCCGGCAGTGCTCGCCCTGCACGGCTGGGGCGCCAACGCCTCGACGCTGTGGCCGGTGGTCGACACGCTGCTGGCCAGCGGCCTGGCCGTGCTGCTGCTGGACGCCGGCAACCACGGCGACAGCGACGCCGAGGCGTTCAGCTCGCTGCCGCGTTTCGCGCAGGACCTGGCTACCGGGCTGGACGCGCTGCGCGCCGAGCCCGCCATCGACACGCGCCGCATCGCGCTGCTCGGCCACTCGGTCGGCGCGGCGGCCACGCTGCTGCACGCGGCGCGGCACGGCGGCGTCGCGGCCGTCGTCAGCCTGTCCGCGTTCGCGCACCCGCGCGAGATGATGGAACGCTGGCTGCGCGCGCACCACCTGCCCCGGCGCGGCCTCGGCACGGCCATCCTCGAGCATGTGCAGGCGGTGATCGGCACGCGCTTCGACGACATCGCGCCGCTGGCCCTGGTTCCCGCGCTGCGCTGCCCGCTGCTGCTGGTGCACGGCGCGCACGACACCACCGTGCCGCTGGCCGACGCGCAGCGGCTGCACGCCGCCTGCCCGGGCAGCGAGCTGCTGGTCGTCGACGGCGCGCACGACCTGCGCGCCGCGCTCGCGCCGCACGCGCCGCAGGTCCTGCGCTTCCTCGACCGCCACCTCGGCGCGGCCGCGGCCTGAACGCGGATCCGGCGCGGCGTCAGCGGCCNCTCGACCGCCACCTCGGCGCGGCCGCGGCCTGAACGCGGATCCGGCGCGGCGTCAGCGGCCCGGGGCGTCGCCGTCGAGCTCGCGCAGGCGCCGGTACAGGGTGCGCACGCTGAAGCCGAGGGAATCGGCCAGCGCACGCCGGTTGCCGGCATGGCGCGCCAGCGCCTCGCGCAGCGCCGCCTGCGCCGCATCGCGCAGCGGCGCCGCGCCGGCCG
>QJOU01000344.1 GCA_003265685.1 Piscinibacter caeni
CCTGCAGGCCAACATCGAGTGCGTGCTCGGCCGCACGCTGAGCGAGTCGGGCCGCCCCGGCGAGGCGGCGCCGCTGCTCGACCGCTGGCTGGCGAACGCCGACATCGGCCCGGAGACCCGCGCCAGCTGCCATCAGGCGCGCGGCTTCCTGGCCCGCCAGTCCTCCGACGCGGCCGGCGCGCTGCGCTACGCCCAGGGCGCCTACGACAACCTGGCCCTGGTGCGGCGCGCGCCGGTGTGGCTGCAGGCGGAGGTGCGCAGCGACCTGGGCCACGCGCTGATCCTGCACGGGCGCTACGACGAGGCCGAGCCGCAGCTGCAGGCGGCACTGGAGCGGCTCGCCGCGGTCGGCCGGGCCGACAGCACCGGCGCGCACAACGCGCGCATCCGCCTGGCGCGGCTGAACTTCGGCGCCGGGCTGCCGCGCCGCGGCGTGGCGCTGCTCGAGGAGGTGGCCGCGGCCTACCGGCGGCTCGACGGGCCGCAGCAGCCGCTGCCGCCGGTGATCGCCGACAACCTCGCGCTCGGCCACGAGCTGGCCGGCGAGTTCGACGCCGCCACGCGCCGCTACGAGGAGGCGCTGGCCTCGGCGCGCCAGGCGGGCAACCAGGCGGTGGTGGTGAGCGCACTGGTCGGCCTGGCCAGTCTGCGCCGCCAGCAGGGCGACCGCGACGGCGCGCGCGGCCTGCTGCAGCAGGCCGGCCAGGCGATGGGCGCGCAGGTGCCGCCCGGCAACCCGGCCGACCTGCGCCGCCTGCTCGCCCTCGGCCGCCTGCAGCTCGACGAGGGCGAGCCGGCCGAGGCGAGCGCCACCGCGCAACGCCTGCTCGGCCTGCTGGACGAACGGGGGCTGGTCGACCTGAACCGCATCGGCGCGCTGTGCCTGCGCGGCGAGGCGGCGCGCGGCGCGGGCGACCGCGACGGTGCCCGCCGTTGGCTCGACCAGTGCCTCGCGCTGGCGCAGCGCCTGCAGGGCCGGCGGCCGCATTCGCTGCACACCGGGCTCGCCTGGCGCGCGCTCGCCGCACTC
>QJOU01000345.1 GCA_003265685.1 Piscinibacter caeni
CCTCGAGCGAAGGGTTAGGCCACACTCGCCACCATGAGGTGGTAGTTGTTTCTGCGGTCGACCTTGCGAAAACCGCAGCTCTCATACAGGTACTGCGCAGGATTCTCGGGGTGAACCGTGAGCGACACCTGGCGGTAGCCAGCCTTAGCAGCGGCTCGAAGAGCTTCGAGCATAAGTTGCCGACCGTAGCCCCGATGTTGGAACTCAGGCTCGAGCGCGATACCAAGCTGCGGAGTGTGAGGATCGACCGACGCCAGCCCGACACCAAGTGGCAGCAGGCGAACCCAACAGGCACCAGCATCAGCTTCGTTCACCTGCGCAACGACTCCGACGTCTGACGGTCTTCCCCAGTCTTCGGCATAGATGCGAACACCGGGAACTTGAAGAACGTCTATTGGGCGGAGGCCGGCTGGTGGAGGATCCCAGAGAGCCACGTGAAGCCAGTGCCAGAGCTTGTCTTGGTCTTCAGCGACGAGGGATCTGAATCGAAGCACCGGTGTGTGGCCTAACGTTTGAGCTGAGGCGACCGCCGCGGGTTGGCGCTTGGGCCGCGAGGCGCAGGATAACCAAGAGCGCGTCGCGGCCCAAGTGCCAAGCCGTGGAGGGTCGCCTCGAGCGAAGGGTTAGGCGTCACTGCGCAGGCGCAACCACTTCTCGAGGTGGACTCCGTCCAGGCTTCCGCTGTACATGCGGAGCTTGAGCCGAACCTCGTGGTACCCGTGGCTGTTGTAGAAGCTGCGACCTGCGATGTTGTCTCGACGAGCCTCGAGCCGAATGCGCTGGGAGCCAGCGGCAACGGCGGAGCCCACGAGCCAAGCTAGAAGCGAACTGCCAATGCCTTGGCGCTGGCGTTCCGGACGCACAGCGAACAAGACCAAGTGAGCGTCTTCGTCCCAGTACTCCATGATGCCGAAGCTGACGAGCTCGTTCTGCTCTCGGACGACTGCGACGTTCGTGTTTGACGATGCGATTGCTCCAGCAACGCGCGCTGGCTGCCAAGACCAGGGCAAACCATGCTCGATCAATC
>KZ836192.1 GCA_003265685.1 Piscinibacter caeni
TAGGCGTCACTGCGATTGCGGGAGCACGCAGTCGGAACTGAGGCTAGGCTTCCGCGTTGAATTGACGTGAACTTGCACTTTCGAGCGGAACGCTAGCCAAAGGAACTTACTACAGCAGTGGCAATGGCAAACAAGCAGGCCAGTACGATGACCACTTTGAACTGGAGGGGAGTGAAGAGGCCCAGTATCCGCAAACGCGGCTCGCTCTCGACGTTACCGCACTCCGGACATGCAACCAGAGTGAACTCATCCAGCGCGCGGCCAATGTCGGTCGTGTAGATGCCGTGTAGCCCGACTCCCCATGCGAGTCTTGAGCGAGCGGATCGGGTAACGGGGAATGTAGTCCGGCACGCGGAGCAAGGATGGTTCACTCGTGACGCCTAACGTTTGAGCTGAGGCGCGAGCGCCGGTGTGGCGCTTGGCCCGCTGGACGGATGATGGACGACTCCGGTAAGCGGGCCAAGTGCCATGCCGGTGCGAGTCGGCTCCAGCGAAGGGTTAGGCAGCGCTTGTGCGAGGCAGCGGCTGGAGCATGCTGACCCGATTGCCCTCTGTGTCGGTGAAGGACACGTACTTTCCGACTCCGGGGATCTCCATCGGCTCACCAAGCACTGTGCCGCCGGATTGNGATCTCCATCGGCTCACCAAGCACTGTGCCGCCGGATTGCTGCACGAGCGCCATTGACCTATTGATGTCGTTGACCGCAATGACCACTGAAGGATGCTGCGCAGGCCAGTCCGGCTTCTTTGGAAAGAAGCCGCCGTTGATGGCGCCGGGAACTGTCGGACGACCCTCGGAGGTTTCGGTCGTCGTTGCCACCACGTAGTTGCCCATCTCTTCGCCCAGCGCTTGTGTCCGCCAGCCAAACGCTCGCTCGTAGAACCTGCTCATGCGTACTTGATCGTTGTACGGCATCTCGAAGTGGACAACGGGATTCATTGGGGCTCTCCTGCATGAGTTGGACGGAGATGCGCGGCCGGGGCTGCGCTGCCTAACGTTTGAGCTGAGGCGCC
>QJOU01000348.1 GCA_003265685.1 Piscinibacter caeni
GCAGCTCGTACAGCACCACGCCGAGCGAGTACACGTCGGCGGCCACGCCCACCGGGCGGCCGGCCACCTGCTCGGGTGCGGCGTAGTCGGGCGTGACCGGGCGGCCGAGCAGGCGCGTGAGGTCGGCGTTGGCGGCCGGCGCGGACGTGTCGTCCGGGGCGAGCAGCTTGGCCACGCCGAAGTCGAGCAGGCGCACCTCGCCGGCCGGGGTGACGAGGATGTTGCTGGGCTTCAGGTCGCGGTGCACCACCAGCCGGGCATGGGCATGCGCCACCGCGTCGGCCACCTGCAGCACCAGGCGCAGGCGGGCGCGCAGGTCGAGCCGCCGGGTTGCGCAGTGGCGGTCGATCGGTTCGCCGTCGACCAGCTCCATCGCCAGCCAGGGCCGCCCGGCCGGGGTGATGCCGGCGTCGTAGAGCCGCGCGATGTGCGGGTGCTCGAGCCCGGCCAGGATGTCGCGCTCGGCCACCATGCGCCGCGCCAGCCCCGGCGCCCACAGGCTGGCCGGCAGCTTGAGCGCCTCCTGGCGCTGCAGGCTGCCGTCGATGCGCTCGGCCACCCACACCGTGGACATGCCGCCCGAGCCGAGCGGGCGCAGCAGGCGGTACGGGCCGATCACGTCGCCGGGGCGGTCCTCGTCCGCCGCGGCGGCATCCAGGGCGGGCAGGTCCAGGCGCAGCGGCCGCTGCAGGAAGGTGTCGGTCTCGACCCCGGCGCGCGACAGCAGCGCGCCCAGCAGCGGCCGCAGGTCGGCCTGCTCGGCCGGCAGGCGCTCGAGCCAGGCGCCGCGTTCGGCCGGCGCCAGCGCGAGCGCCTCGTCGAGCAGGCGGTTGACCCGCTTCAGGCGCTCGGCGTCGGGGGTGGCGGCCATGGCGCTGCAGCGCTGAGTCAGGGCCGCGCGGCCGCGAGCGCGGCCGCGGGGGCCAGGGTGGCCTGCAGATGCGCCGCGGCCTGCGCCT
>KZ836193.1 GCA_003265685.1 Piscinibacter caeni
CGCACCGCTGGCTGATGTGCGCCACTTGGCAGCCTTCGCAACGGACGAAACAACAACAGTTGTCAGTGGCGCGGTCGGAAGAACTTGGGGCAAGTGCTGCGAGTTGCTTCAGCTCTGGGTTGCCCCGGAACACCGGTCGCAGGGTGTCGCCTCGCGATTGCTGCAGGAGTTCGAAGCTCAAGCCAGAACACGAGGCTGCACTACCTTCTACCTCACAACACTCAGCTTCCAGGCGCCAGAGTTCTATCGCCAGCACGGCTACTCCGTCTTGGCGCAAATCGCCGGTTACCCGAACGACATCGTCAAGTTCCTCATGCTCCGGGCCGAGGCCTAACCCTTCGCTCGAGGCGACCCTCCACGGCTTGGCACTTGGGCCGCGAGGCGCTCGCTGGCATCATCCGCCTCGCGGCCCAAGCGCCAACCCGCTACGGTCGCCTCAGCTCAAACGTTAGGCGTCAGGAATGGCTATTCCCGTCACGCTTCAGAATCAGTGGCTTCTTGGCGAGAGCTTGCCTGGNAATGGCTATTCCCGTCACGCTTCAGAATCAGTGGCTTCTTGGCGAGAGCTTGCCTGGCACGACGTTCCGCATGTGTCAGTCTGTGCGAGTCGTCGGCGGCCCGCATGAAGGAAAGGTGGGAGAACTTATCTCTTTGGCCGAACTCGAGCCAGAGCCGGTCTACCACCTGGAAACGTCGAGCGGCGAGGATCACTACGTCCTACAGCAGCACTTAGCACCACTCGATTCGGAGCCATAGAGTTCCACTGGCTCTGGCGTAAGCAATTGAGCCTTGCGTGCTGCGAACCTCGCAGGAACATCCAATCCAAGTTGCCGGCCAGGCTGCCTGCGGCCATCAACGCTAGCAGCCGTACCACGCACTGACGCCTAACCCTTCGCTGGAGAGGGACCTCCACCGGCATGGCGCTTGGCCCGCGAGGCGGATGA
>QJOU01000351.1 GCA_003265685.1 Piscinibacter caeni
GGAATGGCGCTTGGCCCGCGAGGCGGAGCATAGACCGGCAGCGCCTCGCGGGCCAAGTGCCATGCCGGTGGAGGTCCCGCTCGAGCGAAGGGTTAGGCCTCACCGCGGCTCACGGACTGCAGAGTGCAGTGGGCGCGTGCGCTCGCTGCTGAGTACAGGCTCGGCGCGCAGAATGACGCTCAGACCGTGGGCGCAAGAAGGGCGTTAACCGCAGTTTCGAGACTCTGGGTAGTCGGGTTCCGAGCGATCCAGAGTTCGCGCCAAACCGGCAGCCCATTGAACTGCGCGTCAGTCTCCTCCTCGACGGTGTACCAACGTTCCTTTCCGTCCCACACGAGCCGGCGGGCAGGGCGAGTCGACGTGACCACGAACCAGGATCCGAAGTCGCGTTCCGAGTACTCCTGCTGAGAAACCGCCATGCCTTGCGCGGCGAGGAGCGTTATCGCGCGTTGGTACTCAGTGGAGTTCACAGACAGCTTTCTCAGGCTAGGGCGGCGCTCTCGCGGGACTTGGGTGTGAGGCCTAACGTTTGAGCTGAGGCGCAGACGCCGGGAAGGCGCTTGGCCCGCGCGACGGATGATGACACTGGCCGGTGCGCGGGCCAAGTGCCTTGCCGGTGGCTGTCGCCTCGAGCGAAGGGTTAGGCGGCACTGCCTGCAGGACACAGGAGTTGGCGACTTCGATGACAAGTGGAATGCGCAACGGCGTGCAGGCTTCGGGTGGCAATTGCCCACTGTGCCGATGCTCGCATAGGCGTGGCGCCACTAAGCTTGGCTCCACCACGCGTACGCCGTGTACGCGGCGGCGAGCAAGTACAAGGGCGTGAAGATGCTCTTGTTGTACTTGGCAAGCCACAAGGGAAGATAGATGTCGAAGTTCTCTTC
>QJOU01000352.1 GCA_003265685.1 Piscinibacter caeni
CGTCTCGAGCTGCGCAGCGCCCGGGCCCGCGCCGGCGCGGCCTCGGCCACGCTGACCGGCAGCGCCGCACGCAGCAGCGGCGCGGATGCGCCCTGGCGCCTGCAGGGCCAGGCCCGGCTGGAGCGCTTCGACCCGCTGCCCTGGTGGCCCGGCCGCGAGGATTCGCCCTGGCGCCGCGGCCCGCACCGCATCGACGCGAGTAGCGAGTTCGACCTCAGCCTGCCCGAGGCCGCGTTCGCCCGTGCGCCGCTGCCGGACCGGCTGCTCGCGCTGCGCGGGCAGGCCACGCTGCAGCTGGCCGACAGCCTGCTCGCCGGCGTGCCGCTGCGCGGCCAGGCCCGCTGGCGCAATGCCGACGCGCAGGCCGCGGCGGTGACGGCCGCGCTCGACTCGGGCCCGAACCGCGCCACGCTCGAGGGCCGCGTCACCGGGCGCGGCGGCGCGCAGGACCGCTGGTCGCTGGCCGTGGACGCGCCGGCGCTGGCGGCCTTCGCGCCGGTCTGGGCGCTGCTGCGGCCGCCCGGCGGCGCGGCCGCGCTGGCCGGCAGCCTGCAGGCCCGCATGCAGCTCGACGGGCGCTGGCCGGCCCTCGCCTCCCAGGGCGAGGCGAGCGCCAGCGCGCTGCAGGTCGATGGCACCTCGCTGCGCAGCGCCCAGGCGCGCTGGCGCGCCGGAATGTCGCTCGACGCGCCGGTCGAGGCGCAGGCCGAGCTGACCGGCCTGCGCCAGGGCACGGCGGGGCTGGACAGCGCACGCCTGAGCCTGCAGGGCAGCGGCCGTGCGCACCGGCTCGAGCTGCAGGCCCGGGTGCCGGCGCGGCCACCGGCCTGGCTCGACGCGCTGCAGCCGCCGCGCAGCAGCCCGGCCGGGCCGGGCAGCGTC
>QJOU01000353.1 GCA_003265685.1 Piscinibacter caeni
CTCGCGTGCAAGTACGGTGGGCACCTTGATGGCGATTGTATGCAGCGTCAGGGCAGGCTCAAGGGGGCTCGGCCTGGCGGGCGGGATCTGTCGGCGCCGCCATGGCTGTACCACCCAATCGGGCGGCGCAGCACGACAGTCGAGTTCGTGGCCCGCTATGTCTTCGTCAACGCCAGTGCCCTGGACGACCAGGCGCTGGCGGCGGCTGTGAAGGCTGCGCGCTCGCGCGGCGCGACGGTCGTGAAGTCGCTAGCCGGCACGATGCTGCTGGAGGTAACGCCGGCGCAGGTGCCCGAGGTCTCGCAGGCCTTGGCGGGCTGGCGCTATGCGGCCGAACGCAAGAGGACCCGGGTGCCCGAGCGCAAGCCGCTGGAGCGTTCGAAGGCGCGCGGCGCGCTGGCGGCGGCCGCCAAGGGCTAGATCCATGACGCCTGCAGTTTGAATCCTAGGCTTTGTCGCCGTGATTTGCCCCAATTTGGGTGCAAATCTCAATGCATGACAAGGTTAATTATGTCAACTTTCTGACGCCGTTCGGAGGCGCCTTACGTCGAATGCTGCTCTGGCACGCCGCTGTCTTCAACGGGTGGTAGGCGTCCATCCCGTTGCTTACCAACTACCTGACGCGCCGATCCTCTGCATCGCCGGATGCTGTACCGTTGTTCAGCATCTGGAAGACGTACAGCGAAAGGTCCGCGACCAACCGGTCGTCGTGCGTACTGAGATCCAGGCCCGTCAGATCGGAGATTCGACCAAGCCGGTGTGCGACCGTCTTTCTGTGCACACCAAGCCTCTGCGACGCTGCTTCGTGTGAACAGTTCACGTCGAAGTAGACGCGCAGCGTCTGCAAGAAGAGGTCGCGCTGCTTCGGTTCCTCGTT
>KZ836194.1 GCA_003265685.1 Piscinibacter caeni
GCCGCCACGCCTGCCGCCGATACCGCGCCGACCCGCGTGGCGCTGCTCGCGCTGCTGGCTGACCCTGCGCGCAGCCGCGGCTTCGCCGACCTGCTGGCTTACCGCGCGCCGCGCCTGGTGCGCACGCTCGCGGCGCCGGGCAGCGCGGAGCGCGCCACGCTGCAGCGCGCCTTCGACGACGCGCTGCGGCGGCTGCAGGACGACACCACGCTCGCGCGCGCCGACCGCCTGGGCGCGCTTTGGGGCCGGGTGCGGCTGGTCGACGTCGAGGCGAGCGACGACACGCCGCTCGCGCCGCCGCCGGCGCTGCGCGACGAGCTGCGCACGCTGGCCGCACGCTTCGACNCGACACGCCGCTCGCGCCGCCGCCGGCGCTGCGCGACGAGCTGCGCACGCTGGCCGCACGCTTCGACCGCGAGATCAGCGACGGCTACGAGCGCCAGGCGGTGATCACCACCGCCGCTTGGGTGCTGGCCGAGGCCGGCCTGGCGGGTGAGTCCGACGCGCTGCTGAAGGCCAACCTCGCGCGCAGCCACTCGCCCTACTACCTGATGACCGACCTGGCCGAGAACGCGAAGAAACGTGGCGACCGGGCCGCCGCGCTCGACTGGTCGGCACGCGCCTACGACAGCAGTGTCGGCCCGGCCACGCGGCTGCAGTGGGGCGGCATGCACCTGGACCTGCTGGTCGAGCTGGCGCCGCAGGACGGCGCGCGCATCGAGGCGCTGGCGCGGCGCCTGTTCGACGAGGCCGCCCGCGCGCCCGATGCCTTCGAGGGGCGCAGCGGCCGCTCGCTGCAGCGCGCCGGCGCCACGCTGCACCGCTGGGCGCAGGCCGGCCGGCACGACGCGGTGCTGGG
>QJOU01000356.1 GCA_003265685.1 Piscinibacter caeni
TCAGCTCAAACGTTAGGCCTCACGAGGCACGATGGTTGACGATCGCGTCGCCGGTAAACCACAGCGGAGGTGCTTCATGAATCGCAATCGACTTCTCGCGGCATTCGCTCTCGTTTCGGTCCTGCAGCCGTGCTTGGCGGCACCAGTACCGAAGAAGTTGCTCGACGCTTACGCTGGGGAGTATTCGGCGAACTGCAGCGATCCCAAGACTCTGCGGGCGCGATTCTCCCGGGACGGATTGACTCTCCTTCGAGGGACAACGTCGATCACAGGAGCGTTCGAGATGGAAGCTCTGTCGTACATGGGTCCGAACCCTCCGAAGGGCTACGAGACAACGCTCATGAGCAATGCCAAGGAAGGCAGCATCGTCTTCGTCATGTACAGGTCGAAGTCAGGCCCGATGTTGGACCTCGACACAGATCCAGCCGTCCTCAAACGAGTCGGTATCGCCAAGCGAGGAACGGTCAAGTACAAGAAGTGCTGAACCGCGGACCTATTGGCACGGTATCAGCGCAGGCACGAGGTGAGGCCTAACCCTTCGCTCGAGCGGACCTCCACCGGCAAGGCACCTTGGCCGCGAGCCAGCCAAGCCTATCATCCGTCTCGCGGCCAAGGCGCCTTGCCGGCGGCGGCCGCTCAGCTCAAACGTTAGGCCGCACGAGGGCACTCTCTTCCATATCGCAGCATGTTCAAACTCCTAGGAGCGTTGCTCGCTCTTTACGTTGGGTATGCGGTCCTCTCCGGAGAAGTGTTTGCCAAGGCCGGCGTTGGCAGCAGGACCGTCCAGCGCAGCGAGTCGCCTGCCTACTTCTGGCGCGTTGTCTTTGTCTACGCAGGTCTGAGCCTGGCG
>QJOU01000357.1 GCA_003265685.1 Piscinibacter caeni
CTCCATCTCCTGGCCGGTGGCGTCGCGACCGCCGCCGCGCGCGGTGTCGCAGGCTGAGAAGGTGACCAGGTCGAACTGCGCGAACTTCAGGTCATCGCGCGCGATGTCGGCCAGCGTCAGCCGGCTCTTGTCGCCCAGGTACAGGCGCGACTTCGCCGGCGCGCCGTTCTCGAGCACGAAGTGGCTCGCCACGTGCAGCACGTTGAAGCCCGGCGAGCGCAGGGTGTCGAGCAGCCGGGCGCGGTCGAAGGCCCGGTTCAGCCAGGCCTGCCCCTGCGTGCCGCGCGCGCGCACCACCGCCGCCAGCTCCTGCGGCACGGCGGCCAGCGCCGGCAGGTCGTCGACCGGCTCCGAGAGCCCCATCGCCGCCACCCGCCAGGCCGGCGGCGCCGGCTTCTCGAGCGCCTGGCGCGCCGCCTCGTTGTAGAGCGCGAGCGTGTAGTCCTGCACCAGGTGGCGGCCGCGTTCGTCGAGCAGCGCGGCGAACGGCAGCAGGCGCAGCTGGTCGTCCAGCGAGAGCATCAGCGTGCGCGCGCCGAAGCGCTGCAGGTCGGCCTCGATCGGCGCGACCAGCCAGCCGTGCAGCTCGCGCAGCGCAGCGCGCAGCGGCGCCGGATCGGCGGCGGGGTTGCGCAGCTGCAGCAGCACCGCGGCCAGGCGGGTGTGCAGCGCCTTGCGGCTGATCGGCTGCTGCACCGCGATCGGCGGGCTGCCCGGCAGGCTCAGCACGATCGACAGCCGCTCGTCGGTGACGAGGTACTGCAGCCCGACCGCCGCGGCCGCCGGCTCGCTGGCGGCCAGCGCGTCGACGGCGCGGCGCAGCCGGCTCGCCTCCACCCCCGCGG
>QJOU01000358.1 GCA_003265685.1 Piscinibacter caeni
GCAGCGCAATGGACCACTGACATGGACCTGCAGCTCGCCGGCAAGGTCGTCGTCGTCACCGGCGGCGGCTCCGGCATCGGGGCCGCGATCTCGCTCGCGCTCGCGGGCGAGGGCGCGCTGCCGGTGATCCTCGGGCGCGACCCGCTCGCGCCGGAGTTCGAGCGCGAGCTGAGGGCCCTGCAGCCGCAGGCGCACTTCATCCGCCTCGAGCTCACCGACGAGGCGGCCTGCCGCGCCGCGGTGGACGACACCGTGGCGCGCTTCGGCCGCATCGACGGCCTGGTCAACAACGCCGGCCTCAACGACAAGGCCGGGCTCACGGCGGGCCGCGCCGCCTTCGTTGCCTCGCTCGAGCGCAACCTGGTGCAGTGTTACGTGATGGCGCACCTCGTGCTGCCGCAGCTGCGCGCGACGACCGGTGCGATCGTCAACATCGGCTCCAAGACCTCGGTGACGGGCCAGGGCGGCACCAGCGGCTACGTGGCCGCCAAGGGCGGCCTGCTGGCGCTGACGCGCGAGTGGGCGGTCGAGCTGCTCCCCGACGGCATCCGCGTCAACGCGGTGCTGCCGGCCGAGGTGATGACGCCGATGTACCGCGAGTACGTCTCCACCTTCCCCGATCCGCAGGGCAAGATCGACGAGATCACGCGCCGCATCCCGCTCGGCCGGCGCATGACCACGCCGCAGGAGATCGCCGACACGGTGGTGTTCCTGCTCTCGGCGCGCGCCAGCCACACCACCGGGCAGTGGCTGTTCGTGGACGGGGGCTACACGCACCTGGACCGGGCGATCGGGACCTGAGAAGGTGTGAGA
>KZ836195.1 GCA_003265685.1 Piscinibacter caeni
CAGCCCGAGGTGCACATCCGACCCAACAAGCTGGTGGAGTACAAGTCGGTGGCCATGGTGCTGGCCTCGGCGCAGCGCCTGGGCGTGACCAAGCTCGGCATGGTCGGCAACGAACAGTTCGTCAAGTAGAGCGATGAAGCAACTGTCATGGATCGCGCTGGCGGCCGCGCTCGCGCTGTCGCCGGCGGTGCGGGCCCAGGAGGCCCTGCGCCCGGACGTCGGCAAGCCGCTGCAGGCGGCGCAGGAGCTGATCAAGTCCGGCAAGTACAAGGAGGCGCTGGCCAAGGTGCGCGAGGCCGACGCGGTCGGCAACAAGAACGCCAACGAGAGCTTCATGATCGAGCGCATGCGCATCGCCGCGGCCTCGGGCGCGGGCGACGTCGACACCGCGGCCAAGTCCTTCGAGGTGCTGGCCGGCAGCGGCAAGGTGGCGGCGNCGGGCGCGGGCGACGTCGACACCGCGGCCAAGTCCTTCGAGGTGCTGGCCGGCAGCGGCAAGGTGGCGGCGGCGGACAAGGCGCGCATGGCCGAGTCGATCGCCGGCGGCTACTACCGCGCCAAGGACTACGCCAAGGCGATGCAGTGGAGCCAGCGCTACTTCAAGGAGGGCGGCACCAGTCCGGCGATCCGCACGCTGCTGATCCAGAGCCAGTACCTGTCGGGCGATTACGCCGGCGCGGCGCGCGAGCTGACCGGCGAGATCCAGGCCGCGGAGAAGGCCGGGCAGACACCGGCGCAGGACCGCCTGAACCTGCTGCTGAACGCCGCGACGCAGCTGAAGGACCAGAACGCCACGGTG
>KZ836196.1 GCA_003265685.1 Piscinibacter caeni
AGCTACGGGATTCAGGGGCAAGGTCACCTGAGTCCGAATGCTCGAAGTTGCTCGTCGAGTTCGCGGCCATGAACGAGCGCATTACTCAAGCGGTCAAGGCAAGGGGGCGCCAGGGTTCTAGCGTCCCTCCGCAGTAAGGCGGGCCTAACCCTTCGCTCGAGGCGACCCTCCACGGCTTGGCACTTGGGCCGCGAGGCGCTCGCTGGCATCATGCACCTCGCGGCCCAAGCGCCAATCCGCTACGGGCGCCTCAGCTCAAACGTTAGGCCGCACGAGGCACAACCGAANCAACCGAATCCAGTCCATGCTGCGCCAAACACTTCTCCTGTTGCATCTGATCGGGGCTATTGCCTGGTTGGGTGGAATGTTCTTCGCCTACTTCTGCCTTCGGCCCGCTGCAGCACAAGTGCTTCAGCCGCCGCAACGCCTTCCGCTGTGGTCGGCTACCTTTGCCCGGTTTCTTCCGCTCATGGCTGTCGCCGTGGTCGTCATCCTCGCATCCGGGCTGCACATGCTGTTCAGCGTCGGCTTTGGCGCAGCACCGCTTGGCTGGCACGTCATGTTCGGCGTTGGCCTGGTCATGGCCGTCGTGTTCGCCGTGGTGTACCTGCACTTGTTCCCTCAACTCAAGGCCCACTGTGCTGCATCATCCTGGCCCGAGGCAGGCGCAGCACTGAACCGCATTCGTCAGTTGGTCGCGCTCAACCTCGTACTCGGCGCCGTGGTGGTCGTCGCAGCAGTCTCCGCTCGCTAAGTTTCAGTCCGCGGCACGCGGTGCGGCCTAACCCTTCGCTCGA
>QJOU01000363.1 GCA_003265685.1 Piscinibacter caeni
GCCCGAGACGACGCCGGCGGTGCGCCCGCTGAGCGCCGTGCCGGTGACTGCCCAGCCGCTGGCGCCCGCCGCGCCCGCGGCCGGCGGCATCCCCGACGACTGGGATCCCTTCGCGCCCGAGCCCGCGAGCGCGCAGCCGGCCGACTTCGCGCGTTCGCTCGGTCAGGGCCCCGGCTTCGGCCTGGACGTGGCCTCGCCCAAGGCGGCGCCGCTGATCCCCGACCTGCCCGGGCAGGCGCCGGTCGCGGCCGATTCGCTCGACAACCTGTTCGGCCTCGGCGGCGCTGCCCAGGCCAGCGTCGACCCGCTGGCCGGCGGGGTGTTCGGCCAGGCCGCCGCGCAGCCGAACATGGCCGCGCATGCGGACCCGATGCAGTCGCTGAACAGCCTGACGCGCGGCACGGCGACCGCCAAGTCCGACGCCGGCTCCGAGCTGAACGCCCCCTTCCTCGCGCCGCCGGTGCCGCCGCGCCCGGCCATGGCGCCGGTGCCGAAGGCCGTCTCGGAGCCGCCGCCACCGGCGCCGCGCAGCGGCCCGTCGATCCAGGGCGCGGTGCTGTCCTGGGAAGATCCCTCCGGCGACAGCCACACGGTGATCCGGCCGCGCAGCCGGTCCGCGCCCGCGGCCACGGCGCCGCTGCCGGCTGCGCCGGCGGCGATCCCGGACGACCTGCTGGCCGACTTCGGCCTCGGCACTGCGCCTGCCGCACCGGCGGCGCCGGTCGATCCGCCCACGATGATCACGGTCCGGCCCAAGCCCGCCGCCGCGCCCGCGGTGGCGGCGACG
>KZ836197.1 GCA_003265685.1 Piscinibacter caeni
GCGCGCCTGCAGCAGCAGCGCGGCACGTTCGGCGCCCGCGTCGGCCAGCGGCGCACCCGGCACCGTGCCCGCCACCCCGTAGCGCAGCAGGGCGAGCAGCTCTCGGCGCAGGGCCGGGATCGCGGCCGTGTCGGGCGTGGCCAGCAAGGCCTGCAGGCGCGCGAGCGCCGCGCCCAGGCCCGACTCGGCGGCGGCAGCGCGCGCCTCCAGGTCCTCGGCCGCGGGCAGGCCGTTGGCGGTGACGGCCGGGCCGGCCAGGTCGAGCGGGTCGAGCATGCGTGCGCCGGCCAGGCATTGGCGCGCGCGCGCCGCGACCTCGAGCGCCTCGCGCAGGCTGAATTCGCCCGCGGCCCAGCCGCTGCGGCGGCGTGGGTCCAGGCGCAGCGGCGCGCCCGCGGGCAGCCCGGCCAGCTTNCGCGCAGGCTGAATTCGCCCGCGGCCCAGCCGCTGCGGCGGCGTGGGTCCAGGCGCAGCGGCGCGCCCGCGGGCAGCCCGGCCAGCTTGCCGCGGGCGACCTGCAGCGCGAGCGCGTCCAGCTCGGGGGTCGCCGCGCCGGGCCGGGCCGGCGCCATCCAGACCAGGTCGAGCGGTGCAAGCGCCAGCTCCGACAGCCGGCATTCGAGCCGCCGCAGCACGCGGCCGGCCGCGTCGAGCTGCTCGACGCCGTAGCGCACCTGGGCCGGCAGCGGCAGCAGCCGCGCAGCCCAGGCGTTCAGGCGCGGCTCGGCGGCGGCCCGCGGCGAGCTCGTCGGCTTGGCCCAGCCGGCCGGCGCCGCCGTCGTGGCC
>QJOU01000366.1 GCA_003265685.1 Piscinibacter caeni
GATGGCGCCGGAGTCGTTGGCGGTGGCAACGTTGCCCGCCGCGTCGGTCGCGGTGGCGACCACGTTGTAGTTGCCTTCCGCGAGCGCGCTGGGCACGTCGACCGAGTAGGAGCCGCCGGGCTGAACCGTGGCCAGTACGGTCTGCTGAACGCCGATGGCGTCGGTGACCAGCAGACTGACGGTGGAGCCCGCCGGCAGGTTGGTGGTGCCGACGATGGTGGGCGTAGCGTCGTTGGTCAGCGCCGGGGCGTCGACAGTGATGCTCGGGGCGGTCAGGTCGATCGCGCCCGCATCGTTGGCGGTGGCGGAGTTGCCCGCCGCGTCGGAAGCGGTGGCCACGACGGTGTAGCTGCCCTCGGCCAGTGCCGCAGGCACGTCGACCGAGTAGGTGCCACCGGGCTGTACGGTGGCGGAGATCGCCTGGGTCGCACCGTTGGCGTCGGTGACGACGAGCGAGACCGAGGAACCCGCCGGGAGGTTCGTCGTACCGGTGATGGTCGGCGTAGCGTCGTTGGTCAGTGCGGGCGCATCGACCGTGATGCTGGGCGCGGTGAGGTCGATTGCCCCTGCATCGTTGGCAGAAGCCGAGTTGCCTGCCGCATCGGTGGCGGTGGCGACGACGATGTAGTTACCCTCGGCAAGCGCCACGGGCACGTCGACCGAGTAGGTACCGCCGGACTGGACGGTGGCCAGCACCGTCTGCTGAGCGCCGTTGGCGTCGGTGATCAACAGGCTGATCGTCGAGCCGGCCGGCAG
>QJOU01000367.1 GCA_003265685.1 Piscinibacter caeni
ACCACGCCGACGCCGCCGCCCGCGCCGGAGACCGTCACGCCGACCGCGCCGCCGGTCGCGGCGCCCGCGGCCCCGCCGGCGCCGCCGGTGCCGGTGTCGGCCTCGGTCGTCTGCTCGAACTACGCCACCGTGATGGGCGACGCCGCCTTCCCGAAGGAGGCGATTCGCGCCGGGCTGGACCGCGGCGACGCGCTGGTGCAGTTCACGCTGTCGCCGGCCGGCGAGATACGCGAGCTGAGGGCGGTGCGGGCGTCGCACCCGATCTTCGCGCGGACCAGCATCCGCCTCGTGTCCGAATACAAGTGCCAGGGCCAGGGCCGCGACGTGCTGGTCCAGGTTCCGTTCTCATACAGGACGGAGTAGCGCTCCGATCCCCACCACGGCGCGCCGGTCGCGAGACGGCGACGCGCCGGTCCCGTCAGATGACCACACACGTGCTTTGAGGAGACATCCATGATCACTCGTCTGAGTTCTCTCGTCGCGGGGCTCGCCCTCGCACTCACGCTGGCCGCCGCACCGAACGGGGCCTTGGCGCAGGCCGCCAGCGCACCCGACGGCACGTCGGCGACGGCTGAGGCGCCAGCCGCGCCGCTGGCCGCGATCAACGCGAAGGAGACCGTCGACAACCCCTACGGCCTGAGCGCGCTGTGGCAGCAGGGCGACTTCGTCGCCAAGGGCACGCTGGTCATCCTCGTGCTGATGAGCATGGGCAGCTGGTACATCCTCGTGACCAAGCTGTACGAGAGCCTGAAGATC
>QJOU01000368.1 GCA_003265685.1 Piscinibacter caeni
ACGGCTTCTTCGGCCCCGGCGCCGGCAGCTTCTTCGTGTTCGGCTTCGTGCGCCTGCTCGGCTTCGACTTCCTGCATGCCTCGGCCAGCGCCAAGCTGCTGAACACCGCGACCAACGGCGCCGCGCTGCTGCTGCTGGCGCTCGAGGGGCACGTGTGGTGGCACATCGCGGCCGTGCTGGCGGTGGCCAACGTGGCCGGCAGCCTGGTCGGCACGCGGCTGGCGTTGCGCCACGGCGCGGGTTTCGTGCGCGGCGCGTTCATCGCGGTCGTCGCGGCGCTGATCGCCAAGACCGGCTGGGACGCGCTGCGCCTGTGAACTGCACCGCGAACGTTCTGTTTCTCGGCGCTTTGCGCCCGCCGCGCCCGCCTACGATGCTCCGGCGACCCCACGACTGCCGAAAGCCGCGCGCCATGCCCGTCGACAAGGAACTGCGTTCACTCAACATCGACATCCCCGCCCAGCCCGAGTCGCTGGTCAAGCTCTCGCTGCTGCTGGCCGAGGAGGAGGTCAACCTGCAGTCGATCAGTGCGCTGGTCAGCGGCGACATGGCGCTCGCCTCGGCCGTGCTGAAGGCCGTCAACTCCTCGCTGTACGGCCTGTCCGGCCGCGTGCAGAGCGTGCAGCAGGCGATCACCTATCTCGGCACGCGCGAGGTCGCGGCGGTGACCTTCGAGATGGGCCTGCGCGCCGTCTTCCCGCCCGCGCCGGAGCTCGACCCGCTGTGGGAGCGCGCCGCGGTGCGCGGCCTGCTG
>KZ836198.1:0-205 GCA_003265685.1 Piscinibacter caeni
ATCGCGCAGCGCGCGGGCGTCCAGCGTCAGCGCCACGGCCGTGCTGCCCTGGCGCTGCGGGGCGCGGCCGGCCAGCTCGGCCGTGAGCGTGAGTTCGGTGGTGGCGCCGCCCGGCGGCGTGCCGCGCAGCGTGAGCGGGCCGGACAGCGGCACCGCCGCCGCGCGGGCATCGAGCCGCGCCGGCTGCAGCTCCTCGAGCCGCGCG
>KZ836198.1:311-739 GCA_003265685.1 Piscinibacter caeni
CGCTCGCCTGCACGCGCCCGGCCGGCTGCGCCGCGCTGCCCAGGCGGGCCTCGAGCGACGTCAGGTCGAGCGTGCGCGGGTCGTCGGGCCGCGCGCTGAGCGCGAGCTGCAGCTCGTGCAGCGGCAGGCGCGCCTCGTTCCAGCGCCCGGCCGCGGCATTGGCGACGCGCAGGTCCACGCGGGCCGGGCGGTCCAGCGCGTCGCTGGCCAGCCGCGCGGTGCCGCTCAGCGCGGTGTGCGGCAGGCGCGCATCGAAGGCCGACAGGTCGAGCGCCTGCGCGCGGGCGTCGAGCGCACCCAGCGGCCAGGCGGCGAACGGGCGCAGCTGCGTGTCCAGGTCGAGCGATTGCGCGGCGGCGCCTGGCGCGGTCGGTTCGGCGCGCAGCGTGGCCAGCAGCGGCAGCGCGGCGAGCGGGCCGTCGGCGCGC
>KZ836199.1 GCA_003265685.1 Piscinibacter caeni
GGCGGCGGCGGGGGCGGCGGGGGCGGCGGAGCCGTCGGCGCTGCAGCCACCGGTGGTGTGGGCAGCGGCTTGGTGACCGCCGGGGTGGCCGGCGCCGGCGCGGCCGCGGCCGGCTTGCCGGTCTCGGCTGCCGCCTGCTGGCCGAGCTTCTTCAGTTCCTCGACGTTCTTGGAGAGTTCGGCCACCCGCGTCGAGGTGTCCTTCCGCTCGGCACTCTTGGCGATCTGGTCCTCGGCCGTCGTGCTGCCGCCGGGCTTGGTCAGCTTGAGCTTGTCGGGCGACGGGGCGGCCGCCTGCTTGCGGTCCTGCACCTCGGTCTGGACCGTGCCGGTGGCCTTCTGCGCCGGCCCGTCGGAACGCGTGCTCGGCANGGAACGCGTGCTCGGCACCGCGCCGGCCAGCTTCTGGCGGTAGGCATTGAAGTCGGCGCTCTGGGCCTGGATGACCTGGCGTGCCTCGGATGCGGCAATCGACTTGGCATCGTCCGCGCTCGGCACCGACAACACCGAGCCGGCCTTGAGCCGGTTCATGTTCTCGCCGACGAACGCATCCGGATTGGCCCGGAACAGCGACACCAGCATCTGATCGAGCGAGACGCCCGGACGCTGCGTCTTGGACGCCACACGCGACAGCGTGTCGCCGGCCTTGACCTTGTATTCGTCCGCCCCCGGCGCACTCGGCGCGGCGGGCGCCACAGCGGCAGCGGCCGGCGCGGCCGCGGCACGCGGCTCGCGCGCC
>QJOU01000373.1 GCA_003265685.1 Piscinibacter caeni
TGCCGGCCTGGTAGTGGCCGGCGATCAGGCAGGCGAACTCGAAGGTGCCGGCGCGGTTGAAGGTCCAGACGATCTCGCCGGTCTGGCCCGGCGACACGTGGGCCATGTAGGGCTCGTCGTGCTCCATGTCCGGGAACTTCATCATCAGCTCGGCGTGCCGGGCGTTCTCGGCCCGGGTACCGATCACGAACTCGTGCAGCGCCTTGCCGGTGTTGTGCACGCGAAAGCGCAGCGTTTCGCCGAGCCGCACGTCGATGCGTCCGGGCGTGAAGCGCATGTCGTCGCCCATGCGGACCTCGATGGTGCGCCGCGCGGCCTTGGCAGCGCCGGCGATGCCCCAGTCCTTCTGCTCCTTGCGCACGGGGCCGGCCGCCTTCTTGGGATGGTCCTGGTCGCCATGGGCGCGTGCGAGGCCCGGGAAGCCGAGCCCCAGGGCCGCGGCGGCACCGATGAGTCGACGTCTGCTGATCTGCATCGAGGGCTCCGTCAATGACTGCCGTGCCCGCCCGAAGGCTTGCGCACCGTGACCTCGATGTCCTGCGCCGGCCGCGCGACCGCCGGCATGGATCCCGCGCTCTCGGCCTTGAAGCGGGCCGGGTCGGGAAGGCTGCCGGTGAACTCGTAGGCCAGCGTGCCGGGCGGGTGCCGGTACCAGCCCGGGTCCGTGTAGTCGCCGCGCTTCTGCTCCTTGCGCACCTTGACGACGCTGAACATGCCGCCC
>QJOU01000374.1 GCA_003265685.1 Piscinibacter caeni
CCCAGCGCGGCCACCAGCGCCACGCGCCAGTCGATGCCCAGCAGCACCGCGGCGCCGGTCATGGCCGCCGCGGAGCCGAGCAACTGCATGCTGCCCCAGCCGAACACCGCGTAGCGCATCGCCCAGAGCCGGCGCGGCTCGAGCTCGAGTCCGACCAGGAACAGCATCAGCACGACGCCGAACTCGGCCACGTGCAGCATGTCCTGCGCGTCGGTCACCAGGCCCAGGCCCCAGGGGCCGATCAGGATGCCGGCGCCCAGGTAGCCGATGATCGAGCCCAGCCCGAGCGCCTTGGACAGCGGCACCGCCAGCACGGCGGCGGCCAGGTAGACGAGGCTGGTGCCCAGCCAGGAGGTGTGCTCCATCAGGCGGCTTCCGCGTCCAGCATCGGCCGCGCCGAGGCCGGCACTTCCTCCACGATGCAGGGCGGCACCCGATCGAGCTCGGGCCAGTCGGGATAGCCGGCCAGGCGCTGTGCGTAGACCGCCGCGTGCTCGGCCAGCGCGGCGTCGTCGGCGCGGTGCGCACCGTGCAGCACCAGCGGCGGCAGGAAGCGCAGCCCGCACAGCTGCGCGGTCTGCTCGTAGGGCGGCAGGAAGGCGTCGAAGAAATGCCGGTTGTGCCCCTCGGGCCGGTACGAGGGCGCGGGCCCGCCGGTGCTGACCGCGAGCCACAGG
>QJOU01000375.1 GCA_003265685.1 Piscinibacter caeni
CAGCTCAAACGTTAGGCCGCTCAAGGAACTCGCTCGCACCATGTCCAGTGACACCTCCTACTACGTGTATGCGCTGAAGGATCCTCGCGAGTCCCCGGCGATGCCGTTCTACATCGGCAAGGGCACTGGCACTCGCTCGCACGATCATCTCGTCAAGCCCGACGACTCGCGGAAGGGTCAGAAGATCAAGGAGATCGTGGCAGCGGGGCACAAGGTATTGGTTAGTCGCTTGGTCGACTCCTTGAGCGAGCCACAGGCCATCAAGCTGGAGGCAGAACTCATTGCCTCATTTGGCACGGTTGATACCGGCGGTCGTCTTCTCAATACGGTGCTTCCCTCTGGCCTATCCAAGAAGGCGCGTTCATCGGTGGTAGTGCCATCTGGCGTCAAGGAGAAAGCCCAGGTTGCTCTGACGCTACTCAAGGATGCTGTGCTTGAACTCGCCAAGGCAAACCCTGCAGGCATCTCCAACTCCGACACCGCCAGCCTGTTGGGCCTCCGCAGCGACTACGGAGGCGGTTCGAAAGACTACCTTTCATACAGCGTCCTCGGCATCCTCATGCGGGAAGGCAAGCTCGAGCGCTCCGCCACCAACAAGAAACACGTCGCTCGCGTCGAGTGAGCGGCCTAACCCTTCGCTCGAGGCGAC
>QJOU01000376.1 GCA_003265685.1 Piscinibacter caeni
TCCGGCCGCTCAGCTCAAACGTTAGGCTTCGCATTGAGTCGCAGGCGAGCTCTCCGCCAGCTTGCGAATACAACTTAAGGCACGGCCTGAGCTTGTGTCGAATGCAACGCAGCGTCGTTGCCGCGCTCAGGTTCCTCGTCCTTGAGCGCTTGGCCGCAGCTCTACTTCGTGAGTTCGAGCCAAAGTGGCTTTAGCCCTTGGGCGTGCGCTCCGGCCAAGGCCAAGGCGCCGCGTCTGCAATCGGGTTTGAGTCTTCCGTCGGAGCGGGTCGCCCGTCCTTCGGCGGTCGGCACACGGCTCGTTGTCCGCGTCCGTAGAACCGGCTTCATGAGCAGGCAAGTCGCAGCACAGCAACTTCGCCGAACAGGTTGTTTCCGGGGTAGGGCCGCAGCAGTTGCGCAGGCAGGTTGCAAAGCCAGGCTCGCCGTTGGTCACCGCGCAGCCGGCCGAGAACGAAGCCTAACCCTTCGCTCGAGCGGACCTCCACCGGCAAGGCACTTGGGCCGCGAACCCGTGGTGCTTATCATCGGGCTCGCGGCCCAAGCGCCTCGCCGGCTCCGGCCGCTCAGCTCAAACGTTAGGCCTCACAGCCCGTGCGTCGTGCACGCTCATGCAAGACACAAATTTCCAAGCCGCTG
>QJOU01000377.1 GCA_003265685.1 Piscinibacter caeni
ACATCGAGTAGTAGATGTAGAACGGCACCATGATGCGGTTGTTCGTCGAGTACGACGTCGCCGCGGCGATCCAGCTCGCCATGCCGCCCGGCTCGTTGATGCCTTCCTGCAGGATCTGGCCGGCCTTGTCTTCCTTGTAGTACATGACCTGGTCCTTGTCGACCGGGGTGTACTGCTGGCCTGCCGGGTTGTAGATGCCGATCTGGCGGAACAGGCCTTCCATGCCGAAGGTGCGCGCCTCGTCGACGAGGATGGGCACGGTGCGCGGGCCGAGCGCCTGGTCGCGCAGCAGCTGCGTCAGGAAGCGCACGTAGGCCTGCGTGGTGCTGATCTCGCGGCCCTCGGCAGTGGGCTCGAGCACGGCCTTGAAGGTCTCGAGCGCCGGCACGGTGAAGCTCTCGTCGGCCTTGGTGCGGCGCTTGGGCAGGTAGCCGCCGAGCGCAGCGCGGCGCTCGTGCAGGTACTTCATCTCCGGCGTGTCGTCGGCCGGCTTGTAGAACGGGATCTCGGACAGCTTGTCGTCCGGGATCGGCATGTTGAAGCGGTCGCGGAAGGCGCGCACGTCCTCGTCGATCAGCTTCTTGGTCTGGTGCGCGGTGTTCTTGCCCTCGCCGCTCTTGCCCATGCCG
>QJOU01000378.1 GCA_003265685.1 Piscinibacter caeni
CCTCCACGGCTTGGCACTTGGGCCGCGAGGCGCTCGCTGGCATCATGCACCTCGCGGCCCAAGCGCCAACCCGCGGCGGTCGCCTCAGCTCAAACGTTAGGCCTCACACCACCAGCACCCTGCCTCGTCAGGCTCTCCTCATAGGAAGGCCGCACGCCATGTCCGCAACCCTTCTGGCCTTCCTCGGCTTCCTTTCATGGACGCTGGCGCTTCTCGTGCTCATGGAGGCAATCCGCTCCAAGCTCGTTCTCACAAAGGAAGTTCCGGCCAACGGCTTCACGCCAGAGAACTCCGGGCTATCGCCGTTCATGCAACGCCTTGCGCGAGCGCATGCCAACTGCCTGGAAGGTTTGCCTCTCTTCGGAGGCTTTATGCTGCTGGCTGTGGTTGCAGGCAAAGCCAATGTCACTGACCCGCTTGCCTACGCACTACTTGCTGCACGCATCGCGCAATCGATCATCCATCTCGCATCGACATCGCAGCTCGCTGTCATGACACGGTTCACTGCATTCGCCGTGCAACTCGGCATCGCTGTGTACTGGGCAGTTAAGCTACACAGCGCGTGAGCGGTGAGGCCTAACCCTTCGCTCGAG
>KZ836200.1 GCA_003265685.1 Piscinibacter caeni
TCTGGCTCGGCGACGCCGCCGCAGCCTGCGCGCAGGCCGAGGCCGCGCTGGCCGGCGCGCAGGCGCTCGGCGACCGGCCCCTGATCGCCTGGGGGTGGGGCAACCTCGGCCTCGCGCAGGCCGCGCTCGGACGCTTCGACGCGGCGCAGGCCTGCGCGCGACAGTCGCTCGAGCTCGCGACCGAACTCGGCGACCTGGACCGCATCAGCACGCAGTGGATCAACCTCGGCCAGATCCAGCTCGACCGCGACGCGCTGGCCGACGCGCGCCTGTGCTTCGAGCGCGCGCTCNCGGCCAGATCCAGCTCGACCGCGACGCGCTGGCCGACGCGCGCCTGTGCTTCGAGCGCGCGCTCGGGCTGTGCACCGACCACGGCTTCGACTGGAAGCTGCGCTACGTGCAATGCTGTCTCGGGCAGGCACTACTCGCCGCCGGCGAGCACGAGCGCGCGCGCCGCCTGCTCGAGACCGCCCGCGAGCGCGCCCGCGGCGCGCGCGAGCAGCAGGTCGACTGGGCGGCCGAGCTGGCGCTCGCGCGGCTCGACCTGGCCGACGGCGCCAGCGCCGCGGCCG
>QJOU01000381.1 GCA_003265685.1 Piscinibacter caeni
CTCAGCTCAAACGTTAGGCCGCACAAGCAAGGTCTGTTGCAATGGGTCCATCAGAAGCCAAAGCTCTATACGCAGCGTGCGATCGGGCCATCGAAGCACTCACAGCCGTCGAACATGCGGCACGAGATCTCCCACAAGGTGATGAGCGCACGAGAATCGTTGGTGCACTGGCGGACGTCATCTCACGGGTGTACGGGTCTATCCGAGCTCCAGTGGTACGCCAGTACCCCGACTTGGTGCCTGCGGAGCCACTGGGTGAACCCGACACCGAACTCGATGACGATGAACTGCTGGTAGTCAAGCGGCTTACGCCCGCAGAGGTTCAAGACATCGATCTTGCCCTCTTGGCTGACTGCGCATCGTCATGGCGCAAAGTTGCCCGCGTGGTTGGCACAGCCATGCGGCAACTTCGCACGCGGTTTCCCGAAATCCCCGACCGCTACTACGCCCAGAGAGTGGTGGCACTGGTTGAAGCGGGCCAGTTGGAGTCCGAAGGCAATCTCAACTACATGCGCTTCAGCGAGATACGGCTTCCAAGCACGTAGCGAGAG
>QJOU01000382.1 GCA_003265685.1 Piscinibacter caeni
AAGTGCCATGCCGGTGCGAGTCGGCTCGAGCGATGGGTTAGGCCTCACCTGGCGCGGCAGAGGACTTGCGGCTCACTTGAGAAACCACTCCTCTGCTTCGCGGCCGAAGAGTGCAACGACTTCCTGTGCTACTCGGTCATAGTGCTCGTTCGGTGCAATTTCCTCATGACCAGGCTCGTAGTTGCGCTTGCCGAACTTGAACCAGTGATCACCACCGACCGCGGACGCGGCCAACCTATGGCGTGGACCGTGACCGTCGTATACGTTGGCAGTCCGAAGAGAGACGCTAGCACGAGGGTGACTCTCGACTTGCTCCTGTGTTATGCGGCCAAGCTCAACAACGAAGCTTCCACCGGAACTGTAGAACTGAAACGTGAGCAGATCGGCCGTCGAATCGCGAATACGCCTGAAGTGGGGGAAGCTGCCTGTGAACTTAGCTCGTCGGAGTTCGGGAACAACGATGCGCTTGATCGACTCTTCCATCTTCGCGCGAGCTGGATGCATGTGAGGCCTAACGTTTGAGCTG
>QJOU01000383.1 GCA_003265685.1 Piscinibacter caeni
AGCCGGCGATGATCACCGGCGCCTCCTGGGGCTCGTTGAGCTCCTCCATCACCCGCGTGCGGCCGGCCAGCCGGCGCGCCCAGAAGCGGTCGGACAGCAGCAGCACCAGCGGCGTCAGCAGCATCGAGATCGCCACCGCGGCGACCAGCCGCGACGCGGTGGCCGCGTCGATCACGCCGGCGCCGGCGGCGGCCTGGAACACCACGAAGCCGAATTCGCCGCCCTGCATCAGCAGGATCAGGAACGGCGGGCGCTCGCCCGGCGGGATCGGCATGGCGCGCCCCATCGCCCACAGCACGGCGGCCTTGAGCCCCAGGAAGCCGGCCACCAGTGCGGCGATGGCCAGCGGCTCGCCCAGCACCACCGCGAAGTCGATGCCCATGCCCACCGCGATGAAGAACAGGCCCAGCAGCAACCCCTTGAAGGGCTCCAGGTCGGTCTCGAGCTGGCGCCGGTACTCGCTCTCGGCCAGCAGCACGCCGGCCAGGAAGGCCCCCAGCGCCATTGACAGGCCG
>KZ836201.1 GCA_003265685.1 Piscinibacter caeni
GCCGACGCTGCCACCGCCTGCGCCTCGCCGCGCGCCAGGCGCTCGCCGCGCTCGGCCTTGCTCTGCAGGTCCAGCCACAGGCCGTGGCGGGCGACCCAGCGGCGCGCCTGCGCGATCACCAGCGCCGGGCTGCCGCGCAGCAGCTCGATCTCCAGCTCGCAGACCGGCAGCGCGCGCCCGCCGGCCAGGATGCGGCCGCGGTCCAGCGCCAGCTCGATCGCGCCGCCGCGCACCCGCAGTTCGCGCTGCGTGCGCCGGATGTCGGNAGCAGCTCGATCTCCAGCTCGCAGACCGGCAGCGCGCGCCCGCCGGCCAGGATGCGGCCGCGGTCCAGCGCCAGCTCGATCGCGCCGCCGCGCACCCGCAGTTCGCGCTGCGTGCGCCGGATGTCGGTGCGGAAGACCGGCTGCAGTGCATCGGGCGGCAGGCGGCGCAGCACCGCGGCGAGCCGTTCGCCGGCCGGCGTGCCGGCGTGCAGCGCCGGGTCGACCGCCGGGG
>QJOU01000386.1 GCA_003265685.1 Piscinibacter caeni
CGGCGCCCGCAGCGGCCGCTGCGCCGCCGGTGCCCGACCGCGTGCGTGACGAGGTCGCCGAGGCGCCGCGTCCGGAGCCGGCCCATGGCGATGCGGGTGCCGCGGACGAACCCGCCCCGGTCGTGCAGGACGCCCCGGTCGCTCCGGACCGCGTGGCCATGGCCGCCCCCGGCGCGTCGAGCCCCGAGGCCACGACACCGCTGCCCTCCGCCCCCGACGACGCCGCGCTGGCGGCGCAGCGGCTCGAGGAGGCGCGGCGTGAAGAGGCGAGGCAGGAGGCGCTGCGGCAGGAGGCGGCACGGCAGGAGGCCGCGCGACAGGAGTCCGAGCGACAGGAAGCGGCGCGACAGGAGGCGGCGCGACAGGAGGCGGCGCGACAGGAAGCCGCTCGGCAGGACGCGGCGCGACAGGAATCGGCTCGACTAGAGGCCGCCGAACAGGAAACAGCACGCCAGGAGGCGGCACGGCAGGAAGTGGCACGCCAAGAAGCGG
>QJOU01000387.1 GCA_003265685.1 Piscinibacter caeni
GCTCGAGCGAAGGGTTAGGCGTCACTTTGTTGGCTCGCAGCTCTTTGCCGAGGAAGGAACTCGAGTGAGCTCGAACTCGGCACCGGTGTCGAGATCGCGATAGCGGTGCGAGGTCGATGAGATGCCGGTTATCTCTGTGCAGTAGCTAGCTCCAGGGCCCAATCAGAAGTTTGGAGTTGCCTGGGTTACGACATAGCACATGCGCTTGCCGTTCACCGAGTAAGTTCCTTGGCCGCGGAAGGGACGAGGGTCGTCTTCCGTTCGACCACAGGCTTCGAACGTACCGTCAGTGCGGAACTCGTCGTAGGCCCAACACGTGGAACCACCGTCATTCGAGTTGCACCAGACTCCTACCAAGCCTTGCGCGATCGTCGTGGGCGCTTGCGCAAGCATTTCTTGGGACGCGCAGGCGCCAAGCAAAGGGAGCAAGACTAGCGCGGTAGTTCGAGTAGTCACAGAGCTGGCTCGTGACGCCTAACGTTTGAGCTGAG
>KZ836202.1 GCA_003265685.1 Piscinibacter caeni
AAGAACGTCGGTGCGCGCTCTCGAGAACCGCATTCCTCCGCCCGTGATTGCCGTGCTCGTTGCTGCCGGTATGTGGGCTCTCGCGCGGTGGTGGCCACTGATTAATTTCGAGATTCCCTGGCCGGCGCTCTTCGGCCTGCTTGTAGCTTCGCTGGGCGGAGTCATCAGCGGCGCTGGTGCGCGCGAGTTCAAGCGCGCCAAAACGACAGTCAACCCGTTGCATCCGGAGCGAGCTACGTCCGTGGTCACAACCGGCATCTACCGGTTCANACGAAACCCTATGTACGTCGGCATCGTTTTCGTGCTCCTCGGCTGCTTCGTCGCGTTTGGAGCTGTCAGTTCGGTGCTCGGCCTGCCGGTGTTCATAGCTTACATCACCCGCTACCAAATCCGGCCCGAAGAGCAAATTCTTCTGGCCAAGTTCGGCAGTGAGTATGCTGCCTACGCGGCTCAAGTCCGGCGCTGGCTGTGAGGCCTAACCCTTCGCTCG
>KZ836203.1 GCA_003265685.1 Piscinibacter caeni
GTTGGCGCTTTGCATCGCAGCCAGCGGCATCGGCGCTCTTGCATCAGCCAACGCGCGCACCTTCTACGCCGATCTGGTTCGCCCGGAGTGGGCGCCACCAGGTTGGCTCTTCGGGCCGGTCTGGTCGGCTCTGTTCCTGGCAATGGCCATCGCAGCCTGGTTGGTCTGGCGTGTGCCTCAGCCGAGCAAGGGTCGGTCGGTCGCCCTCAGTCTGTTCGTCATCCAACTTGTCGCCAACGCCCTGTGGAGCTGGCTGNCTGTTCGTCATCCAACTTGTCGCCAACGCCCTGTGGAGCTGGCTGTTCTTCGCGTGGCATGTTGGTGGCCTGGCCTTCGCAGAGGTACTGCTTCTTTGGGTCCTCATCGCCTCAACGCTAGTCGCCTTCTGGCGCGTCAAGCCAGCCGCCGGTTTGCTATTGGTGCCTTACCTTGCATGGGTCACCTTTGCCTCGGCACTGAACTACGCGCTCTGGCAACTCAATCC
>QJOU01000392.1 GCA_003265685.1 Piscinibacter caeni
GCGCCTCAGCTCAAACGTTAGGCCTCCGATTCACCAACTCGCTGCGATGGGGACCATCGATTTCCTTCGCTTCGTCTCTCTTTGCATCTTGCTCGCTGGCGCCGAGACGCTTCACGGAATCGCCCGCACTGTTCTGCTCGCGCCCAGAGTAGGCAAAGCATTAGCCATCAAGCTCAGCGTAGTCAGCGGGACCTTGCTCGCCTTTGGCCTGTGCTACTTCTTCGTTCCGAGCATCGGTGCCCACGGGCTTGGCCAGCACCTGATCCTCGGCGTCGCTTTGGCCTTGTTCATGGCTACCTTCGACGTAGCAATCGGTAGGCTGGTCATGCGCCTGAAGTGGGCGCGCATCTGGCAAGACTTCAACCCAAGCAGCGGCAACTTCCTGTCCGTTGGCTTGGTGCTGCTGGCTCTCATCCCAAGCCTAGTCTGGTGGCTTCGGGCCTCTGCACCAACGTAGTCGCCGAGCGCGGAGGCCTA
>QJOU01000393.1 GCA_003265685.1 Piscinibacter caeni
CAGCCAGGCCGCGGTGACCGCATCGAGGCCGCTGCGCGCGGCCAGGCGCTGCAGGGTGGACCGGGCCCGGTCGAAGCGCCCGCGCAGCCCCTCGAGCTCGGCCGTGCAGGCGGCCGCGTGCAGATCGGCACCGGCGCGTGCGACGCCGGCGCAGGCGTCCTCGGCATGCGCATAACGCCCCTGCACACGGCGCACCGCCGCGAGGGTCAGCCAGGCCTGCGCGTCATCGGGGCGCCGGCGCAACAGCACCTCCAGCCGGGCGGCCGCAGCATCGAACTCGTGCAGGTGCTGCTCCAGCGTCGCCTGCAGCAGCAGCACCTCCGGCGGTGCGGTCTGCGCATCGCTCCAGGGCGCCAGTGCTGCGAGCGCCTGCCCGGCGTGGCGCGGATCGCCGCTGGCACGCGCCCGCTCCAGGCCGGCGCGGGCGATCTGCGCGGCCAGGCCCGCATCGCGCGGCCGCTGCGCCAGCTGGC
>QJOU01000394.1 GCA_003265685.1 Piscinibacter caeni
CTTCATGATGAAGCCGACAATGCGGAACAGCACGTGCGAGGTCTTCTCGACCAGGTCGAAGACCAGCGTGCCGCGGCCGCCGAAGGCGTGCAGCGCGAAGCCGAACAGCACCGAGAACAGCAGCACCTGCAGGATGTCGCCCTTGGCGAAGGCGTCGACCACGCTGCTCGGGATCACGTTGAGCAGGAAGTCGGTGGTCGAGGGCATCTTGCCCGGGCCGGTGTAGGCGGCGACCGACTTGGTGTCGAGCGAGGCCGGGTCGACGTGCATGCCGGCGCCCGGCTGCACCAGGTTCACGATGATCAGGCCGACGATCAGCGCGATGGACGAGACGACCTCGAAGTACAGCAGCGCCAGGCCGCCGGTCTTGCCGACCTTCTTCATGTCCTCCATGCCGGCGATGCCGACCACGACGGTGCAGAAGATGATCGGCGCGATGATCATCTTGATCAGCTTGATGAA
>QJOU01000395.1 GCA_003265685.1 Piscinibacter caeni
TAGGCCTCACCGCGAAGCGCGAGAGCCGGTTGAAGTGAAGGCTACTTCTTGGCCAGGTACCACGCGACAAGAGCATTGGCGTGACCGTGGCCCAGCCGGTGCTCCGATTTGAGGAGGCTGACGAGTTCCATGTGCTTCAGCGGACCGACCTTCTTGAGCACCTGCATCCAATGCTCGATGGGATGACCGTACTTCTTCTCGATGGAAGGGAAGTAGGAAGCGGGACCAGTGACCTTCTCTTGGGTTGCCATCTTGACCTCGACGATGCAGATCGTTCTTGACGGAGGGGGGCTCAACCTAAGGGCTGAGCGAGGACCTCTATACCTATGGGCTTGAGGCCTCAAGGACTACGACGAATGGGCTTGTCCGAGATCGACGTGGTGGAGGCGAAGGTCACTTGGCGTAGATAGTCGCTTGGTCTGTTTCGTGAGGCCTAACGTTTGAGCTGAG
>QJOU01000396.1 GCA_003265685.1 Piscinibacter caeni
TCGCCTCGGCGACGGAGGTGCGCCCGGCCCGAACCAGCTCCAGCGCCCGGTGCACCAGCGTGCGGCCACGCAGCTGCTCGGCCGCGAGCTTCGTGAAAGTACCCGGGTCCGAATGCGTCGCGGCGTGCGCGAGCGCATGGTCCATCTCGAGCATCTCGTAGACGCCGATGCGGCCCGCATAGCCGGTGCCGTTGCACACCGAGCAGCCGCGTCCGCGCCGCACGCGCATCCCGGCCGCCTCGGCGCCGCCGACGGACTCGAGCCAGGCCGCCTCCTGCGGCGTGGGCAGCAGCGGCTCGGCGCAGTTCTCGCAGGTGCCGCGCACGAGGCGCTGCGCAATCACGGCCTGCAGCGAACTCGCCACCATGAAGGGCGGCGCACCCATGTCGAGCAGGCGGAACGGCGTGCTCGCCGCATCGCGCGTGTGCAGCGTCGAGAGCACCAGGTGG
>QJOU01000397.1 GCA_003265685.1 Piscinibacter caeni
CGGGCAGCTACGCCTGGATGCCAGACTGCCGCACCTCTGTAGCCTGAGACCAAACTGCTTGCCAACCCGTAGCACGCAGTTCATACGAGTCGGTGTGCCAGCACAGCACGACGCGGCCAGACGGAAACTGAAGTTGGGCCTGGTAGCGCACTATGGCCATATGTGCGGATCGACGGACGCTCATTTCGCCCAGCACCTCCCAGGCGGCATAGAACGGCTCGGCTTTGACAGCAGCAAGATAGGCCTCGCGGGAGAACACTTTGCCCGCCGGCGTGATGAGTTGGTACTCCGGCGCGTGCAGATCCTCGAGCGTGACGAGTTCTCGACACACGAGCGCGCTGATTCGTCGGGTCTCCAACGAGCGGAAGAACTCCTCGCTGGGAGCCGAAGGCTGAGCTTGCTCGGGCTTGTGCAGCGGCAGGATGGTGGCTGTGCGGCCTAACGTTTG
>QJOU01000398.1 GCA_003265685.1 Piscinibacter caeni
ACGTTAGGCCGCACATCCCGCGTCCGGAGTCATGCCAACCGATCCTCTCGATCTTCTGGATCTTCTCGATCTAGTCAAACACGAAGCCACCTTTCTCGCCTTCGTCAATGCTCTTCGGCTCGACAAAGCGGACGCGGAAGAGAAGGAACGCGCATCTCCTTCAAGGCCATACGGTCCAGGCGCGAACGGCTGGGAGAACCAGACCATCGAAGCGTTCCTCGGTGCTGCGTCCGCATGGGCTGAATCAACTAACGTCGGCCTTACTCAAGGGCTCGACCCGGCCAACCCGTGGAAGAGGTTCGCGGTCTTCCTCTACTGCGGCAAGATCTACGAATAGCCAGCTCAAGTCCGCACGTCTGGCGCAAGTCCAACTCCCGGTGAGGCCAGGGTCTGGTCGGCACTCAGCAAGCGGCTTCTTTCAAAGTGCGGCCTAACCCTTCGCTCGA
>QJOU01000399.1 GCA_003265685.1 Piscinibacter caeni
TGCGCGGCGAACCGGTGCGCGCGCGGCCCGACGGCCTGGCCTACCGCGCCGCCAAGTTCGTGCGCCGGCACCGCTGGGGCGTGGGCGCGACGGCCGCCTTCACGACGCTGCTGGCCGTGGCGCTCGGCGTCTCGCTGTGGCAGGCGCGGGCCATCGAGCGCGAGCGCGACCGCGCCGACGTCGAGCTGCAGCAGAGCCAGGCCGCGCTCGAGTTCTTCAACACCCTGCTGACCGAACATGCCGACGCGGCGCAGACCGCCGCGCTGCGCCGCCTGCTGGCCGGCGGCGAGCGCGTGGCCGGCGAGCTGTTCCGCGGCGCGCCGGCCAAGGAGGCGCTGGCGCTGATGATGCTGGCCGAGTACCACGGCCATTTCGGCGACATGGCCACACTCGAGCCGCTGCTGCGGCGTGCCGCGCAGCGGGCCGCGGTGGCGGGCGATGCCG
>QJOU01000400.1 GCA_003265685.1 Piscinibacter caeni
TGAACGACGAGATCCACACCGCGCGCGACGTCTCCAAGAGCATCAACATCAAGACCGAGGCGTTCAAGAGCCCGTGGGGGCCGCTGGGCATGGTGGTCGAGGGCAAGGCCTACTGGTTCCGCGCGCCGGTCAAGCGCCACACCAACGCCTCCGAGTTCGACATCGAGCGCATCGAGTCGCTGCCCGCGGTGGAGATCGCCTACGGCTACGGCAACGCGTCGGACACCGCGCCGCGCGCCTTCGCCGCCAAGGGCATCAAGGCGCTGGTGCATGCGGGCACCGGCAACGGCTCGGTGTCCGCGCAGGTGGTGCCGGCGCTGCGCGAGCTGCGCGCCCAGGGCGTGCAGATCATCCGCTCGGCGCGCGTGGTCGGCGGCGGCTTCGTGCTGCGCAACGCCGAGCAGCCGGACGACAAGTACGACTGGGTCGCCGCGC
>QJOU01000401.1 GCA_003265685.1 Piscinibacter caeni
CGGCGCGCTGATCGCGGTGCAGAGCCTGTGCCTGTACTCGGCCGTCGCGCGGCTGCCGGTGGCGCTGGCGCTGCTGGCCTTCAACACCCACCCGCTCTCGACGGCGCTGTGGGCGCGCCTGGTCTACGGCCAGCGGGCCGAGCGCCGGCTCTGGCTGGCGATGCCGGTGATGCTGGCCGGGCTCGCGCTCGCGCTGGACGTGGCGGGCGCCGCCTCCGGCCTGGGTGCGGCGGCGCAATGGAGCCGCATCGGCGCCGGCGTGGCCTTCGCGCTGGCGGCCTCGGCCGCCTTCGGCCTCGCACTGGTGCTGACGCAGCACGAGGCCGGCGGGCTCGACGGCCGGCTGCGCACCGCTGCCACCATGGCCCAGGTTGCGCTGCTCGCGCTGCTGGGCGTGGCGTGGAACGGCGGCTTCCAGCTGCCC
>QJOU01000402.1 GCA_003265685.1 Piscinibacter caeni
TCATGACCAAAGTCGTCGCACGCTCGATTGCGGAAGCCGCCGGAAAGCCATTCGAGGCGGAAGTTGTCGCCGTCGAGTTCCGTCTTGGAGTACTTCGGATTGAAATGTCGGAACTCGGGGGGAACCGCAGAGTGGAGGTCTCCTTTGCCCAGGTTGAAGCATTCCGCGTAATGGACGAGCGCGATCTTGGAGAGTACTGGCCAACATGCTCGTCTTCCAACGGAACAATCTTTGAGGTCATCGCGGGTGGCTGGCTGTCCCAAGAACGCGAACGACCTTACAGCCTCGTCTCCAAGATCCACAGCGAGCTTCAAGAGTACCTAGTTGCAGGCGTGGACGACTGCGTAAGCGTCTTGTCCTTGGCTGCCCCGGACGTTCAAGTTCTGGTCCCAGCGAATGAGGCCTAACCCTTCGCTCGA
>QJOU01000403.1 GCA_003265685.1 Piscinibacter caeni
GTGCTGCGCCCGGGCGACACCGCCGAGCTGCTGGCCGTGCGCGACCAGCGCGTGCTGAGCCTGCCGCTGCGCCTGCCGGCCGATGCCACCCTCGGCGCGCCGGTGCAGCTGGCACCGGCGCCCAAGCCGAGCGCGGCAGCGCTGGCCCTGCGCGAGGCATGGTTGGGCCGCTGAAGCGCACCGCCGTCGCACCGCGCCGGCGCCTGGCCGGGCTCCTGCTGGTCGCCGGCGTCGTCGGGCTGCACCTGCTGCTCACCGAGGTGCTGGCCGAACGCATGGCGCAGTGGTCGGCCGAGGCCGCGCTGCCCGAGCGCCTGCAGGCGGTCTACGTGCGCGAGCTGCAGCCGCAGGCCCCGCCTGCCGTCGTACCGGCCGCGCCGCCGGCGCCCGCCCCCGTACCGCGCGCC
>QJOU01000404.1 GCA_003265685.1 Piscinibacter caeni
CGCTGCGCCGCGCGGGCCGCCAGCGCGCGCCGCTCGTCGGCGCCGAGCCGGCGCTGCGCCTGCCCGAGCAGGAACTCGCGGAACAGCGCATGCCACTGGTAGACGGCCGGCGGGCCGTGGCGCCGCTCGACGAACAGGCGGCGCCGGTAGAGCGACTCGAGCAGCGCGGCGGCGCGCTCGTCGCCGGCCAGCGCCTGCGCGTCCTCGGCGGTCAGCGCCGGTGCGTGGGCGCAGCAGACGAGCCAGCGGCGCTGCTCGGGCGCCAGGCGGGCCAGGATCTCGCCGGCGAAGTAGTCGAACACCGCCTCGCGCCCGGCGCCCAGCGCCGCCTCGCCGGCCTCGCCGCCGCCGTCGCGCAGGTGCTCGCGCCACAGCACCAGCGCGGCCAGCCAGCC
>QJOU01000405.1 GCA_003265685.1 Piscinibacter caeni
GCGGCCGGGCCTTCCGGCGCTGTGCCACAGTAGCGGCCCCATGAACCCGAGTGCCGACTCCACGCCCACCGACGGTGCCGTCGACTGGCCGCTGGCCAGCATCCTGGTCGTCGACGACGAAGCCGGCATGCGCAACTTCCTCCAGAAGACGCTGGCCAGCCGCTGCGGCGAGGTGCGCAGCGCGGCCGATGCCGAGGCTGCCGAGGCGCTGGTGCTGCGCCACCGCTTCGACCTGGTGATCCTTGACATCACGCTGCCCGGCAAGAGCGGCATCGCCTGGCTGCGCGAACTGCGCGCACGCGGCTTCGGCGGCGAGGTGGTGCTGATCACCGCCTTCGCCGACCTCGACACCGCGATCGAGGCGCTGCGCGCCGGCGCGAGCGACTTCATCCTC
>QJOU01000406.1 GCA_003265685.1 Piscinibacter caeni
TAGGCGTCACTGCGAGGTGAAAGTCTCTGCTTCTTTGTGGCGCGAGCACGTAGAGCGCGCTCGACAAGCTCTGCGGCAACGCGAAGGAATACCAAGAAGAGTAGTGCGAGGACGAAGAACCTCCAACCCGGCCCAAGCCACCCCTTCAGCCATTCGTACCAGAACCCGAAGACAAGAATGCCGAGCAGGTAGACGATGTACGCGGGTCTTGGTGGAGGCACGTTCGCTGCGTTGATGTTGGTCTGGCCGCAATGTACCCGTGTGCCATGCTTAGCAAGGGGGTGACCCTCGATCGCTCTGCGGTTCGCTCAAGCGTGGTAGGTGACGTGACAATTCAGATCTGATACGTGCTTGTCGAGCCGTGGGCACCAGACGCGTTGGGCTA
>QJOU01000407.1 GCA_003265685.1 Piscinibacter caeni
ATGCGCGTGGTCGTGATGACCATCGGCATGGTCGGGGTGGGCGTGGTCGTGGCTCATCGGGGATCGGCATCGGGCAGCCGCCACAGCCAGGTGGCGACCGCGGTACAGCACAACGCCGGCAACCAGCGCCACGGGCCGGGCAGCACCCACCAGGCCCAGGCGCTGCCGACCAGCATCATCACGGTGGCGAGTTGCTTGGCGCGGCGCGGCACCGCATGGCGGGCGCGCCAGTCGCGCACCATCGGGCCGAAACGCGGGTGCTCGACCAGCCAGCGCTCGACGCGCTCACTGCCGCGCGAGAAGCAGAACGCCGCCAGCAGCACGAAGGGCGTGGTGGGCAGCAGCGGCAGGAAGACGCCGGCGATGCCCAGCGCCAGCGCC
>QJOU01000408.1 GCA_003265685.1 Piscinibacter caeni
CCGCAAGTACTGCCAGCCGCAGCGCCCGGGCGACGTGGCGTGGAACACCGCCAACAGCCGCTGGCGCCGCATCTTCAACGACCGCACCGGCCTCGCCTCGGCGCGCAACACCCGGCCCTTCCTGCTGCAGACCTACCGGCGCGACATGGGCGGCGGCAAGTTCGTGGTGATGAAGGAGGCCGCCGCGCCGATCGTCGTGGCTGGCCGGCACTGGGGCGGGTTGCGGCTCGCGTTCCACTTCTGAACTGCTGAACTGCCGATGCTGCGCTGGCCGCTGCCCGCGCTGGCCGCCTGGGCGGCCTGCTGGGCGGCCTTCGTGCTGCTGCAGCGCGCCGGGCTCGCCGCCGCGGGTGCGCTCGCGGCCGCGGCGCTGCT
>QJOU01000409.1 GCA_003265685.1 Piscinibacter caeni
GCCGGGCGGCCATTAAAGCGCTTGGACAGGAAGACGCTTAGGGGGTGAGCCGGGTAGTCGCCGAATGGCCCGCACTTTACGTAGCCATGCTTGGCGTAGAAGGCAAGCGCCTCGGCTTGATACGGGCCCGTTTCGAGCATGAGAACGTTACAGCCGCGTGAGAGTGAGGCCGCTTCCAGTGCTTGGATGATTGCTGAGGCGGCGCCACTACCTCTTGCCGGCGGACTGACGTACATGCGCTTGACCTCGCCATAGGCTTCTCCCACGACGACGGCACCGCAGCCGATAGCGTGGCCGGCCTTGGCACGAGCGACGGCAAACACGACGTTCGGCAGGGACAGAGAAGCGAGATCGAGCGAGTAGCGCGCC
>QJOU01000410.1 GCA_003265685.1 Piscinibacter caeni
TTTCGGCGTGAAGCCAAGACAGCCCTGCAGTGGCGTAGCCCTTGCCCCAGTGCGACGGGTTGAACAGGAAGGCAACCTCTGCGAGTGAGTCGTGGACGGTGGCCTCCAGGCGGCCAACCATGACATTGGTTCCGGCCTGGCGCACCAGATAGTTCAGCCAAGTCTGACCGACGGCTCGAAGTGGCGGTCCGGCAAGAGCGCGGGACAATGAAAGCTTGAAGTTGCTGAGCGAGGGAAGCTCGTCTTCGATGTGCTCATAGACGGCCGTGTGCAAGAGAGCAATGGCCAGCTCGTCCAGATGCTCGACGCACAGGGGTTCAAAGATGAGCCGAGCGGTCACGGTCGG
>QJOU01000411.1 GCA_003265685.1 Piscinibacter caeni
CCTCAGCTCAAACGTTAGGCCGCACACCAACACCGTGCGCGCCGCTGCGTCCGCAAGAACCCGAGTGCAATCCCGCCCACACCGGTACGCCCCTAATCAATGAGTGCTTTCCCAAGCAAGATTGTCAAGCCGCTTGTCGTTGTCTTGCTAGCGTTCGCCGCAATATCTTCGGTCGGCCTGTGGCAGCTCAACCGCTCAGGCGCCCTCGACATTGCGAGAAGTGCAGTAGCGGCAGAGGTCGGAATTGACCTCGGAAGTTCCACGCAGGGCGTGTCGCTTGCCTGGTGGAAAGGCTGGATGCTCACTCAAGGTCCAGACAGAGGCTCCTTTCGCATC
>QJOU01000412.1 GCA_003265685.1 Piscinibacter caeni
CGCTGCACGTGGCGCTGCCGGTGGCCGGCGAGGTGCGGCGCGGCGCGCAGGGCCGCTACGAGGCCGCGCTGCCGCCGCCCACGGCCGAGGAGATCGACGAGGCGCGTGCCTTCGCCGCCAGCCTGGCGGCGCACGGGCAGATCGCCGCGCCGGGAGCGCGCGGCACGGCCAGCCACGAGATCGTGGTCGACGCGCAGGGCCGCGAGAAGCTGGTGCGGCGCGGCTTCAGCACCCGCTGAGCCAGCCCGCGCCGGCGTGGCAGGCGCACAGGAAGCGCTTGCGCACCAGGCGTTTCTGGCCGCGCAGCTCGCGCACCTCGTGGG
>QJOU01000413.1 GCA_003265685.1 Piscinibacter caeni
CGCGGCCGCCGGCCTACCCCGCCGGGGCCGACCTCGCGGCCGGGCGCCGCGCGGTGCTGGCGGTCTGCGCCGAGCAGGTGCTCGACAACGCGAGCGCGGTGGCCAGCGGCCTGCACGGCGACGAGCATGTGCACCAGTTGCGGGTCGGGCTGCGCCGGCTGCGCAGCGCGCTGCGCCTGTTCGACGGCGACCACCCGGACGACCCGCTGGCCGCCGGCGCGGGGGCGCTGTTCGGCCGGCTCGGCGCGGCGCGCGACCAGGCCGCCATCGCCGGCCCGCTGCACGAGGAACTGCAGCGTGCGCTCGCGGCGCTCGGGCTCGA
>QJOU01000414.1 GCA_003265685.1 Piscinibacter caeni
AGGGCGTCCGGTGCCGCGCCGGCGTCATCCCCGGCCGTCTCGGCCACGACCACGGCGTCTGCGGCCGGCGGCGGGGTGCCGGGCTCGGTCGCCGCCGTGGCCTCGGGGGCTTCACCGGCCTCGGGTGAGGTGCTCACCTCGCCCTCGCGGGCCTCGTCGCGGTCGCGGCCGCCGCGGCCGCGGCGGCGGCGCCGCCCACCGCGTTCGGACTGTTCGGCCGCTTCGCCGACCGGGATGGTGTCGACGAAGCCCGGCGTGCCGGGCTGGGCGGCCAGTGCCGCCTCGTCGCCCACCGGGGCGGCCGCGGCCTCGGGCGCCGGC
>QJOU01000415.1 GCA_003265685.1 Piscinibacter caeni
TTCAATTCGCCGCCGGCCACCTTCAGGTGTGCCGGGATGCCCGCGGCAAGTTCGACCAGCTCGTGATCCAGCAGCGGCACGCGGCATTCGAGCGAGGCGGCCATCGTCATCTTGTCGGTCAGCATCAGCAGGTCGTCGGGCATCTGGGTCGACGCGTCGACCGCGAACATGCGTGCCAGCGGGTCTTCGCCGCCGAGCCGTTCGAAGCTCTCGGCGATGGCATCGAAGCGCCGCGCGGGCGGGCGCTTCATCAAGCCCCCTGCCTCGTCGGCACCGAACACGCCGACGTAGGCGCGGTAGCGCTCGGTGAAGGGCG
>QJOU01000416.1 GCA_003265685.1 Piscinibacter caeni
GCCACCATGGCCATGACCATCGGTTCGAGCAGCGGGGAGGACGAGGTCGTCTCCGCGATCAACACCACGCCGCTCGTCGACGTGATGCTGGTGCTGCTGATCATCTTCCTGATCACGATCCCCGTGGTCACGCAGACGATCCCCATGACGCTGCCGAAGGAGACCAACATCGCGCGCCAGACGCGCCCCGAGAACATCGAGATCTCGGTCAACAAGGACGGCGACATCTTCTGGAACGCGCAGCCGGTCGCCGACAGCGAGGCGCTGTTCCAGCGCCTGAAGGAGGTGGCGACCAAGACGCCGCAGCCGGAGATCC
>QJOU01000417.1 GCA_003265685.1 Piscinibacter caeni
CCGCGCTAGCTCCGACAGGCAAGCGCATGGAGGTAACCACTATGTGCTGCAACTGCCCGCGGATAGACATCGCGGGCCCGCGAGTGTCGAGGCTTTGCTGCAGCCTGTTGCAAGCAAGCTTGCCACTAGCGAACGTTTTGGATCGCAATGCATGGCTCCTCGCTACCTTGGCCTGCTGCTCATCGTGCTGCAATCTCCATGATCACCAGAATTGCGACGATTGCCACAACCAGCCAACGCATGAGAGGTCGGACCGCAGAGTGTCGGCTTTCGGGGTCAAGTACTGGGAACAGGAAGAGTACGGCCTTT
>QJOU01000418.1 GCA_003265685.1 Piscinibacter caeni
CGCAGGCCCGCTGCGTGGTGGCCGAGGCCGAGGTGGCCCTGGCGCTGCGCGAGCTCGGCGGCACGCCGCGCACGCTGCTGGCTGCCGCGGCGACGCTGGCGGCGCACGGCGACCGCGCCAATGCGCTGCTGGCGCGGCTGATCGTCGCGCGACGCTGCCTGCTGCTCGGCCGCCTGCAGGACGCGGCCACGACCCTGGGCGAGACCGACACCGCGGGTGCGCCGGCCGCGCTCGTCGCCGTCGCGGCGCTGGCCGAGGCCGAACTCGCGCTGCGCCGCCTGCAGCTGGAGGCGGCGCACGACGCGC
>QJOU01000419.1 GCA_003265685.1 Piscinibacter caeni
CCGCTGCTGCAGGAGCGCCGACGGCCGCCGCCGTTCCCCCGCTCGTTCCGCCGCCGGCCGCCCCCGCAGCCGCGGCCGCGTCCGGCGCCGGCGGCTGGAAACGCTGGCTGCTGTGGGCGCTGCTGGCCCTGGTGCTGCTGTACATGCTGTTCTTCGCGTGGAAGCGCTGCAGCGAAACGCCGATGGCCGACGCCGGCCTGGCTGAGCAGATTGCCCAGGCCGAGGCGCGCAACCGGGCCCTGGAGGAAGAGCTTGCCGCCAAGCGCAGCGCGACGCCGCAGCGCGCCTGCGTGGTCGACCC